>JBMORE010000001.1:0-42825 GCA_049322255.1 Myxococcota bacterium
TGCGCACCTTTCACACCCGCACGCAAGAGGAGCTGGCGGCCCTCACCCTCAGCCTTCCCGGTGGCAAGGTGCAGGTAGGCAGCCTCGCCGACGTCGGCGTGCCCAAAGAGCACACCTTACGGGTGGGTTTTTTGCGCGGCAGCGTCACTCCGCCTGACGGGAAGTACCTCATCGACGAGGCGGGCAGCATTCAGTACCTGGTCGACCCCGGCATCGGAGGCCGTGTCTCGGAGTATTTGGGCAAGAAGCTGACCCGCTACGACGCCCCCAAGGCGCGGCTGTTCTCGCTCATCATCGACGGCATTCTCACCCAGAAGCTGCCCTGGACCCTGGTGCTCTTGGGGGTGTTCATTCGCGCTGATGCCGGGTGCCCATCTTCTGCGGGGGAATCGTGCGCTACATCATCGACAAGGTGCACGGCGCCAAGGAGAGCGAGGCGGAGTTCTCACCCGGCGTGCTTCTCTCCTCGGGCTACATCGCCGGCGGCGCCATCGCCGGGGTGGTGTTGGCGATGCTCGCCATCCCGCGAGGAGGAGCGTTCTTGTCGGCGCTCAACCTCCCCGAGCTTTTGGGCACCGACAACCCGGTGGGCCGCTTCCTCAACATGGTGGGCGAGAGCGAGCACGCGCACCCGGTGGTTTCGGTGCTGTGGGGCCTGCTTTTCTTCATCGGACTCGCCGCGCTGCTTCTGCGCGTCGGCTTGAGGAAGGAGAGCGCCGCGGTGAGCGGCAAAGGTTGACCTTGATGGTGCACCTCAATAGGTTACTTGCATGGGTCGAACCAAGCAGAAGGCGGTGATCAGCGCTGGGAAGGAGCAACTCGAGGAGGTGAAGGGGCTGATTCGCGCGCGCCGGTATCGCACGGTTTCCGAGTTCGTGTCCGAGGCGATCGCCGAAAAGCTGGAGAAGCTGCACCGAGAGGAATTATCCGAGCAGGTAGAGCGCTACTGCGCGAAAGGACATGCTTGGGAAGACACAGACCTCATCGACGCGCAGGCGTTCGAGCCGGAGCGCCGTCGTGCGAAGAGGTGAGCTCTGGTGGGGCAGCCCTCGGCTGCCCGGTGGGTCAGGGAAGCGGCGACCTTTTCTCATCGTGTCCGACGACGCGTTCAATACAAACGACCGTTACCCCAAAGTGATGGTGGTCCACCTCACCACCGTTCGGCGCGGGGGTGGTCCTTTTGCCTGGGAGGTCGAGCTCCCGGGTGGCACGGCGGGTCTACCTCGAACGAGCACCATCAAATGCGGCGAGGTCTACACGCTTTTGAAAAATCATCTGAGCCAGCTGGTGGGCACCCTACCCACCGAGGCCATGCACCGGGTGGATCGGGCCCTGGCAGTCGCTCTGAGTCTTCGGATGTAAACTTCCCGGCTACCGCCGCCGGCCGTGCGTCCTTCTCCCGCGCCACCGGTGCCCGTGCCGGCGAGGAGCCGTGCTTTTGGGCACCGACAACCCGGTGGCCGCTTCCTTAATATGGTGAGCGGCCGAGGCGATTCGCCCGGGACGTGATTTTAGAGCGAAGGAGGAGCGATGAATGGGATGACCTGCCGGTCATTTCGGCGGTAGGTGGCGAGATCGACAGTGAGAACCTGGCATCGAGCGTAGCGTTCGCTCATCGCGACGAGGCAGGAGGGTCTGTATGCGAGACCCGTGGGCTGTCAGATTGAAATCGATGCGAAGCGAGCCTCGATCGAGCATCGCCAGGAGTGGCTCGACCTTCATTCCGTCTTCTCGGAGGTAATAGGCGGCTTCGGTCAGTACCGCTTCGCACGTTCGCATCGGTGCGCGCACCTGGCGCATGAGCGCTACCGCCCAAGGGTGGTAGGGGTCGTTGCGGTTCGGGTATGCGACCAGTGGCCCGGTGTCACAGAGAGCAATCACGGGCGACGAAACTTGGGTCGTGCGTTGGTTGCGGACCGCCGGCTTCCAGCGAGGCATCCAGCCAAGTCGGATGCCAGAGCATGCACGGACTTCGCTTCGCCTTCGTGCGCTTCCTCCAGCCGCTCACGAACCAAAGCCGCGACGGCACGCCCGGTGGCTCGAGCCTGCTGTTTGAGGCGCTCGAGCGTTGCCTCCGGAAGTTTGATGGTCAAGGTCTTCATGGAAATACCCGTGAATGCGCTCAGAAGTACCCACGGCGAAGTGCCAACCGGTGCTCCACTCGGTGCTTGTCCTCGAAGAGCTTGATGCCCAGGACGCCTGCGGCAAAACCTCCCACGTGCGCCCAAAAGGCGACCCCGGCGGAGACGGCGGGCTCCTCGGACAAAAGCTGAGGCAACCCGGCGAGCACCTGGTAGGCGACCCACCACAGGAGCACCACGTAGGCGGGTAGAGAGATGACGCGGATGAGAAAGACGAGGATGAATAGCAGACGCACCCGTGCTCGTGGGTAGAGCACGAGGTAGGCGCCGAGCATCCCCGAGATGGCGCCAGACGCGCCCACCGTGGGCAGGGGCGAGGCAGGTTCCACCGCCACGTGCACCGCCGCCGCCGCCAGGCCACACAAGAGATAGAAGGCCAAAAAGCGCAGGCGCCCCATGCTGTCTTCCACCGCCTTGCCGAACACCCAGAGGAAGATGCCGTTGCCCAACAGGTGCCCCCAGCTGCCGTGGAGGAACATCGAGGTCAGCGGGGTGAAGGGGTTGATGAGCTCTTCGTCCACCACGCACAGCAGCTCCGGGCCGAGATGGACGGCGGTGCCCACCTTCAACCGGTGGGTCAGCTCCGCCGGCACCATGCCCCAGTTGCACACGCTGGAGGCCAAGGTCATCGAATCGGCCCCCGCGCCCTGAAGAAGAATCCACGCCCCCGCGAGGAGAACCAAAAGAGCGGTGACCATCACCGGCCGCCGCAGCATGGGAATGTCATCGCCGAGCGGAAACACGCGCCTCCCGTCAACGCAGAGAGCGTCGCCGGGGCGGCACCCGGGCCGGGTGGGCCTGCACGTGGCGCACGCGCTCCATGAAGTAGCGCGCGTAGTCGGCGCCCGCCTCATCGGCGAGGAGGCGCGAGACGTGGTTGACGTCGATTCGACCCTGACGCACGAGGGCCTCCACGTCGGCGCGCTGCTTGGCCTCCGCGCCTGGGCTGTCCACCGCGGCGATGACCTTCATCGCGGTCAAGTCGTTGGCCCCCACGACCCGAATGCGTCGCCCGCGTACCCTGGCCGGCACCGGAGAGCTGCAGGCAGCCAAGGAGATGGAATCGAAGGGCACCAGGATGTCCACGTCCACTGTCGTTTCCGGGTCACGGAACACCACCAGGGTGTCCAGGTCTTCCTGGAGCGTCAGCTCCATCGAGAGGTGCCGAAGGAGCGCCGCCTTGTCCTCCGGGTGCACCAACAGGTCGATGTCCTTGGTCATGCGCTCGATGCCGTGCGCGGTGAGCGCCAGGGCGCCGGCAAACGTACCGCGGGCCCGGGCGCGCCGAAGCAGCTTGAGGAGCTTCTCGAAGGTGTGCCAGTAGCCTCGCGGCCGTTCACCGCCCATCAACCCCTCCCAAAAATCCACCGCCGCGTCCAGGGACGACACGGCAGAAGAATAACCGGCTCCCACGCCCATCACACGGTCTGCTGAAGCGACTTCGGCAGGCTGCCCGGAGTCATCCGCCCGAAGAGGAGCCCCCGGGCGCAGGGGGTGGAGCCGGAGGAGAGCAAGAGCCCGTCCCCCCGCCTCCTTCGTCACAGTCGCAAGTGCATGGAGGGCAGCTTTCGCCCGGAGGACACGCGGCGCACGCACACACGCAGCCGCTCCCACTGGAGGCTGTCTGGCACACGCCCCCGGGGCACGGCTGGCCCTGCTGACAAGGCACGCCGAGCGCGTACCACACGCAGCCCGGTTGGGCCGTGCACGCCGGCTCGGAGGTTTGGCTCGTGCAAGGGTCGGTGCTGCCGGCGTCGGCCCCGTCGCACACGCAAGGGCAGGCGCCTCCGTCGATGTCCGCGCACGCCGGACACATGCAGGGCATCGAGCCGCCTCCGCTGGAAGGTGGAGCCGTTCCTCCTCCCGACGCGACGCTCCCGGATCCGGCGCAATCGCACTCACAGGGTGGACAGCTGGTGGAGGAGGGGTCACACGAAGGACAAGCGCAGGCGCACGTTCCTCCCTCCACACAGCCGCCATCGACGCCACCGCTGGGCTCGCACCGGCATTCGCACGGGGGGCACGTCTGGCCAGGAGGGCAGTCGGGGCACGCACAGGTGCAGGTTCCACCGCCGGAACCGCCTCCTCCAGAGCAGTCGCACTCCATGGAGGGACAGGCGCCCTCCTGCAAGCAGTAAAGGGGCGTGGCGCACGCACAGCCGGTCGCTCCCGCGGTGTGACAGAAGCCGTTCACGCTGCAGTTCGCGCCCAGCGGGCAGAGGGTTTCGAGCGTCGACCAGGCACACCCCGCGTGAGAGCGGCAGCTCGCCTCCGAATCGTCCTGGGTACAGTCATCGACCGTCGCGCAAGCGCCCGACGGACAGCTCACTCCCTGCGGGCAAGGGGCGCCCAGCGCAATCCATGCGCATTGGTTGGCCGCATCCGCGGTGCAATCGGCCTTGGTGGTGTGCTGGGCGCACTCGCTGGAGGAGATATACGCAGGGAGCTTCCCGTAGTCCGAAGCGTTCTTGCTGTCCTTGGGGTTGCAGCCAACGGCGGCGAGCGCCAGCAGCACCGGCCAGATTGTCATTCTCATGGGAAACCTCCGGGGATCCACCAGGACGTTGCAGGCATTGTGCCGCATTGTTTGCCTCTTGGGGTTGGCTTGAGCGCGGAGCTCGCTGCGGCCCGCCGCCCGAGCCCGGTTTGACATAACAGAACACTTTTCATTATATCGACGAATGCCCCGGTCATGACCGCCTTCGCCGAACAGCTCTCTGACGAGGCGCTCGCCGCGCACAGCAGGGCCCTCGAGGGCGCTCCCCCCCAAGAGGTCCTCGCCTGGGCGTGGCGCCGCTTCGGCACGAAGCTCACTTTTGCCACCGGCTTTGGAGTGGAGGGCTGCGTGCTCATCGACCTCCTCGCGCGGCACCAGCTGCCCATCGATCTGTTCACCCTCGATACCGGGGTGCTTTTTCCTCAGACCTACGCGCTGTGGAAGCGCTTGGAAGAGACCTACGGCGTCACCATTCGCCCGGTACGCGCCGAGCTCACCCTGGAGGCGCAGGCGCAGGCGTTCGGAGACAAGCTGTGGGAACGCGACCCCGACCGGTGCTGTGAGCTGCGCAAGGTGGCTCCGTTGAAGAAGGAGCTCGCCGGTTTCTCGGCATGGGTGAGCGCCATTCGCCGCGACCAGACCCCCGATCGCGCCTTCGCTCAGGTGCTCGAGCGGGACGCGAAGTTCGGCTTGGTGAAGGTGAACCCGCTGGTGACGTGGACCCACAAGGCGGTGTGGGACTACGTGCACGCGCACCAAGTCCCCTACAACCCGCTCCACGACCAGGGCTACCCCAGCATCGGGTGCCTGCCGTGCACCTCTCCGGTAGCCCCAGGAGAAGACCCTCGTGCCGGCCGCTGGCGGGGGCGCACCAAGACCGAGTGTGGTCTCCACGCCCGCGATGCGGCCGACCCTTCAACCAAGGAAACCACCCCACCATGAGCACTCCTGTTGCGCCGCACGGCGGCTCCCTCGTTCAACGCACGGTGCACGGGCCGCAGGCCGACGTCTTGCGCGCCCGCGCCGCCTCACTTCCCCGCCTCACCCTCGATGCTCGAGAGCTTTCCGACCTCGAGCTCATCGCCACGGGCGCGATGAGCCCCTTGACCGGCTTCTTGGGCGCGGGGGACTACCAGAGCGTGCTCGAGCGCATGCGGCTGTCCGACGGCACGGTGTGGCCGCTGCCCATCACCCTGGCGGTGGACGAGGCGACAAAGGCGCAGCTGACGGTGGGCCAGGAAGCCGCGCTCCATGACACCTCCGGCCGCCTGTGGGGAGTGCTCGCGGTGAGTGAGCTGTACGAGCGCGATCCGCTCCACGAGGCGAAGTGGGTCTACCGCACCGAGGAGAGCGCGCACCCCGGGGTGGCGTACCTGCTCTCACGCCCGCGCCATTTGGTGGCTGGCGAGGTGACGGTGCTGCCCCTGCCCGAAGACCTGCCCTTCGCCCACCACCGGCTCACCCCACGCGCGCTGCGGGAGGAGATTGCCCGGCGCGGTTGGAAGCGGGTGGCGGGCTTTCAGACCCGAAACCCCATTCACCGCGCGCACGAGCACCTGACCAAGCTGGCGCTGGAGGTGACCGACGGGCTCGTCATTCACCCGTTGGTGGGAGAGACGAAGAACGACGACGTCCCCGCGGCGGTGCGCTTCCAGGTCTACGAGGCGCTCCTTTCGCGCTACTACCCGCCGCAGCGTACCTTGCTCGCCGCCTTCCCCGCGGCGATGCGCTACGCCGGACCCCGTGAGGCCCTCTTCCACGCGCTGGTGCGAAAGAACTACGGCATCTCCCACCTCATCGTCGGCCGCGACCACGCCGGGGTGGGCAAGTATTACGGCCCCCTCGAAGCGCAGGAGATGTTCGACCGCTTCACCGTGGAGGAGCTCGGGGTTTCCCCACTCAAGTTCGAGCCCACCTTCTTCTGCAAGGACTGCGACAACCTGGCCTCGGTTCGCACCTGCCCGCATAGCTCGGAGTCGCGGGTGGAGCTGTCGGGCACCAAGGTGCGGGAAGTCTTGCGCGCGGGTGGTCAGCTGCCGCGAGAGTTCACTCGCCCGGAGATTGCCGAAATCCTGCGCGCGCACTACCTGGCGGCCACCCAGGAGCCGCCGCTGTCCATCGGAGCGCCCGCCGCCGCGCTCAAGGCCGCCGCCGACGCGATGGACCCCAAGCGGGTCGACGGCGGCAAAGGCTTCATCCTCTGGTTCACCGGGCTCTCCGGCTCGGGCAAGAGCACCCTGGCGCAGGCGGTGCGCTTGAAGCTGGCCGGCGAGCGCGCGGTGGAGATTCTCGACGGCGACGAGGTGCGCACCTACCTCTCCAAGGGCTTGGGCTTTTCCAAGGAAGACCGCGACCAGAACATCCGCCGCATCGGCTACGTCGCCCGCGTGCTCGCGCGCAACGGGGTGGCCGCCATCACCGCCGCCATCTCCCCCTACGCCGAGGTGCGGGAAGAGGTGAAGAGGCTCGCCGCCGAGCAAGGGGTGACGGTAGTCGAGGTCTACGCCCACGCCGAGCTGGACTCGCTGGTCGCCCGCGACGTCAAGGGCCTCTACAAGAAAGCCCTCGCCGGGGAGATTCGAAACTTCACCGGGGTGAACGACCCCTACGAGCCGCCGAACAGCCCTGACGTATTGGTGCGCAGCGACCAGGAGTCAGTGGAGGAGAGCACGCAGAAAATCATCGAAGTCCTCCGGACCAAGGGCCTGCTTCCGGAGGCGAGGGGATGAGCCCCGCGCTGTTCCCGCTCTTCTTGAAGCTGGCCGGTAAGCGGGTGCTCCTGGTGGGCGGAGGACGGGTGGCAGCGGCGAAGCTGCCCGCGTTGCTCGAGGCGGGAGCGGCGGTCCACGTGGTGGCGCCCAAGGTGCGCGCGGAGCTTTTGGGCAGCGGCGTGCCCATCGAGCACCGGGCGTTCGTCCCCGAAGATGTCGACGGCGCGTGGCTGGTGGTGGCGGCGGCGCCAGGGGAGGTGAACCGCGAGGTGGCGAGGGCCGCTGAGGCGCGGGGCGTCTTCGTCAACGCGGTGGATGATGCGGCAGTGGGCAGCGCGTACACCGGGGGAGTTCTCCGTCGGGATGGAGTCACCGTGGCCATCGGCACCCAAGGGTCGGCACCCGCGTTGGCGGGCCTTCTGCGACAAGGGCTCGATGCGTTGCTGCCCAAGGAGCTGGGCGCCTGGGTGGAGCTGGCCGTGACGCTTCGCCGCCGTCAGCGTGCCCAAGGGGTGCCGATGGAGGAGCGAAGACCGCAGCTGCTTTTGACGCTCAACTCGCTCTATCCCCACTCCTCCCTCTCCCGCTGGGAGAGGGTAAGGGTGAGGGAACCCGGCTTCGTCTCCCTCGTCGGCGCCGGGCCCGGAGACCCGGGGCTACTCACCCTCCAGGCGGTGCGGGCGCTGGAGCGGGCCGACCTCATCCTCTACGACGCGCTGGTTTCCCCCGAGGTGCTCGCCCTCGCTGTGCGGGCGAAGCGCTTCTTCGTGGGCAAGCGCGCGCGCCAAAAATCGGTGAAGCAAGAGACCATTCACCGCTTGATGGTGCGCGCGGCGCGGCGGGGCGAGCACGTGGTGCGGCTCAAGTGCGGAGACCCCTTCGTGCTCGGCCGTGGCGGCGAAGAGGTGCTTGCGCTCTTGGAAGCGGGGGTGCCTTTCGAAGTCGTTCCCGGTGTCAGCTCGGCGGTGGCCGCGCCCGCTCTGGCCGGCATTCCCCTCACCCATCGCGGGCTGTCGTCGTCGTTCGTGGTGCTCTCCGGGCACGCGGAAGCCTCGTACGGCCCGGTGCTCGATTCGCTCCTCCCGGGCTCGATGACGGTGGTGGTGTTGATGGGGCTGGCCCACCGGTCGGAGATTGCGGCGCGGCTTGTGCGGCGCGGCTGGCCGCCCAACACCCCGGCGGCGGTGTGTCTGGCGGCGTCGACGGAGCGCTCGGTCACCTGGGTGGGGACGCTGGGGGAGCTCTCGCCCCTCACCCCGGCCGTCTCCCAAAGGGAGAGGGAGGGGGAGCCGGGGGTGCTGGTCATCGGAGAGGTGGTGGCGCTGGCCCAGGCAACGCGTCTTCCTTTTGCGCAAGGAGCTGTCCATGGCCGCGGTGGATGACCCCAAGACGCTGGGCCGGGCCCGCCTCTCCTTCGCCAGCGAGGCGGACATCGACGAGCTCGCCGAGGTGCTGGCGAAGTTCGAGCGCGGAGAAATCAGCGCTGACCAGTGGCGCGCTTTCCGCCTGGTGCGCGGCACCTACGGGCAGCGGCAGAACGGCGACCTCTCGATGCTCCGGGCGAAGATTCCCCAAGGGGTGCTCACCGCCGAGCAGCTTTTGGCGCTGGCCCGGGTGGGAGAAAAGTACTCGCGCGGCTTTGGGCACATCACCACCCGGCAGAACATGCAGTTTCACTTCATGAAGCTTGGCGACGTCGAGCCGGCGATGCGTGAGCTGGCCGCCGCCGGGCTCACCACCCGCGAAGCGTGCGGCAACTCGGTGCGCAACATCACCTGCTGCCCCTACGCCGGCGTCAGCGCCGACGAAGTCTTCGACGTCACTCCCTATGCCGAGGCGCTCACCCGCTACCTCTTGCGCCATCCTTTGAGCTCCTCGCTTCCGCGCAAGTTCAAGATTGCCGCCGAGGGCTGCCGCGAAGACCATGTCCTCACCGCCATCAACGACCTGGGCATCCGGGCCGCGCTGCACGAGGGCCAGCGCGGCTTTCGCATCACCGCCGGCGGCGGCACCGCCATCAAGTGCCAAAGCGGCAACCTCCTCCACCCGTTCCTTCCTGCCGGGCAGCTTTTCGAGGTGGCCGAGTCCCTCTTACGCGTCTTCCATCGCATGGGCGACCGTGAGCACCGCCAACGCAACCGGATGAAGTTCCTCGTCGCTCAGCTCGGGTGGGACGCCTTCCGCGCCGAGTACGAGAAGGCGCGCGCGCGAGTCATCGCCGAGGGCGCTCCCACGCTCCCCTTCCCTCCTCAAGCTCCTCCCGAGGAAGCGGCGCCGAGCTGGGTAAGGCCGCCGGCGCCTGCTGCGGAAGCCTCGGCCGCCCGCGCCACCCAGACGCCGGTGAAGGGCCCGGGCCTGGTTCCGGACATTCAACCGGCGCTCGAGCTCGACCCCGAGGCACATCGACGGTGGCGACGCTTCAACTTGCGTCCGCAGAAGCAGCCCGGCTTCGTCATGGTAGTGGCCACGGTGCCTTTGGGCGACGTGACCTCCTCACAACTTTTGGTGCTCGCCGACCTCTGCCGCTCCTACGGGGACGGGCAGGTGCGCGTCACCACCGAGCAGGATTTGCTCTTGCGCTGGGTGCGCGAGGAGGACGTGGAGGCGGTGCACCGCCAGCTCTTGGCCATCGGGTTGGGCCTGCCCGACGCGGGGACGGTTTCCGACGTCACCAGCTGCCCCGGCGCCGAGTCGTGCAAGCTGGCCGTCACCCAGTCACGCGGGCTGGGCAAGCTCTTGGGTGACTTCTTGCGCGCCCGGCCCGAGCTGGTGGCGGCGGCCCCGGACGTGAAAATCAAAATCTCCGGCTGCCCCAACGGGTGCGGGTTGCACCACGTCGCCGGCATCGGCTTTCAGGGCAGCATTCGCAAAGTGGGCGCCAAGGTGGTGCCGCAGTACTTCGTGATGCTCGGTGGCGGCGTCACCTCAGAGGGAGCAGGCTTCGGCCGCATCGCCGCCAAAATTCCCGCGCGGCGCATCCCCGAGGCGCTCGAGCGGCTCCTTCGGCTCTATCAACGGCAAAGACACGTGGAGGAGTCGGGCACCGGCTTCTTCCGCCGCGTCGAGCTGGGTGAGGTGAAGGCGATGCTCGCCGACCTGGAGGTGATGACTCCTCAGAGCGCCGTTCCCGATGACTACGTCGACCTGGGCGAGACGCAGGAGTTCAAGCCGGAGACGACCGAAGGCGAGTGCGCCGCTTAAGGTCGAAACGAGCCGCCCCGGGCGAGCACCGCGATGGCGATGCCCGCCCGGAAGTCTTCAAAACGCTACTTGATTCGCTGCTGCATCGGCTCGATGGGTGACTTTTCCTCCTCCATGGGAGAAGGCTCTACCTCGCCCGCGCCGCCCACGCCCATCTGCGAGGGCTGCACGTATTGGTAGGAGCGCACGTCGAGCGCCTGCCACAGCTTTCCTTTCTTCTGCAGGAGAGCGACGACGTGGAGCTTCTGCTCGCCGACGGGGCGGCCTTCGGGCTTCATCCCCTGAATCGTCTCCTCCGCGTCCACCAAGGCGAGGTCGCTGGGCAACAGGCGCACCGTGGTCACATTCAACGTGAGCTTGGTGCCCTTCATTGTCTGCTGATGTTCCTTGGCGAAGTGGCGCTCGATGTCCTTGCGCCCCTTGGCTTGTTCACCTGCGGGGTCGATGAGTGTTGCGTCCTGGACGAAGTGTTCCGCCATCTTCGCCGGGTCGCCCGCGTTCCACGCCTGTTCGTACTGTTTGGCCCTCGCCCGAATCGCATCCACCTCGGCCTGCTGGGCCTTGCTCATCTTCGCCTGCGGGCTTTTCTCTTCCTGCGCGAACACCGGGGCGGCCAAAAGGACCGCCGCGATGCACCACGGCCGTGCTACTCGCATCTGGTTCCCCTCCTGCCGACCGCGACAGGCGATCGGTGGAAAGAACGGTGCGGACGCTCGCGCCATCGGCAAGCACCGCCTGCTCGGTCTTCTGTGGGACAGGCGCTCAGACGTCGACGTTCGCCCGGGGGCTGTGGGCCAGGCTCTTCTCCCACCGGGTCACCGCTTCCTCGCGTTCGGGCGCTGGGCCATCGGCGAAGTAGCCCAGGTTGTCGTTGAACACCTTGGAGAGCTCTTCGATGGCGGAGAGCCGAATGTCGAGCTCCTTGTGGCGAAGCGCGGCCACCAGCCACTCCGCCCGGCGGCGGTGCCGGTTCTCCGCCCACCACGCCGTCCACTGGCGCGGCTGGGTGCCGAAGGAGGCCTTGGTGATTTCGCGCAGGGCCTCGGCGGCGGCTTGAGCACACAGCTGGTCGTCCGATCCGGTGAGGCCAATCAGCCCGTCGATGCTCTCGCGGTCGTGCAGGTTGCCCAGCGCACGCGCGGCGAGCGAGCGGCGCAACGGGTCGCGGGCGGCCAGCTCCTGGCGCAGGTCCTTCATCGCCGCGTCGAAGCGGGGCAGCCGCCGCAACGAGGTGGCGGCCACCCGCGCCGCGGAGGAGATGTCCGGCTCGAGGTCGAACAACCCGCGCAGCACGCCGTCCACCAGCTCGGGGTAGGGCAGGTTGCCCGCCGTGAGCAGCGCCAGGTAGCGCACGTCGGGTTGGTCGCTGTCGAGCAGCGGGGAGAGCGCCTGCGCCCCCGGGCGGCCCAGCCGCGAAAGCGCCGCGGGAATGGGGCCCAGCTCGTCGGCCTCCGGCAGCTCCACCACCGGCAGCCGCGACCAGGCGGTGGGCCCGGGAAAGGCCTGGGCCAAGACGCGCGCCGACGCCTCGGGAGAGCGCGACAGCTCGGCCATCGCCCGCGCGCGCTGGGCGGCGTCGGGGCCCACCAAGCGTTGCAGCACTGGGCCGAAGTCCGGAGGCGGTCGCTCCTCCTCGGACGAGGCGACGCCCGGCAGGCCCGCGGCTCGGCCGACGGCAGCGGTCGAACCGGTGGCGGACGGGCTCCAGCTCGAGCCGCGCGCTTGCATGCCTGAAGGCGCTGAGTGGCTGGCCAGCGCGGCGCTCATCGCCGACAGCTCGGCCACCGCGGGCTCGTCGGCCAGGGCGGAGCTCACCTTGCGCTTGCGCAAGACGATGAGCTCTTGGAAGGCGCCCGCCAGGTCCTGGCAGAACAGCAACAGGTCGGAGAGCTTGCGCTGGCTCACCGGCTTCTGCCCGCTGTCGCCGTAGAGAATCGCCACCAGCCGCCCCTTCACCTCCACGGGAAAGAGGAACACCGTGCGCGGGGCGCGGCCAAGCATGCCCAGGAAGTGCTGGGTGAGCGAGTCGGCCGGCACCGGGCCTACATAGCTGCCGCGGGTCATCGCCACCGTGCGAAACACGCTGGCCGCGTCGAGGGGAATCGACACCTGGCTCACCCACGCAGGGTCGGCTCCCTCGCCGCGGGCGTCCCACCCCAGCGCCGCACCACGCACGGTCGCGAAGGCCGCGGTGAAGTCGAAGGTGCGCCGGGCATAGCGCAGCGCCACGTCGACGATGCGGTCGCGATCGCGCACCGCCGCTTGGAGCGCCTCGCGCGCTTGCGAAAGCGACCAGTCGGGCACTTCGCCCACCGGTACTTCTCGGGTGGAGGTGCCAGGCGCAGTCTCGGGGGAGGGAGTGGACGCCACAGCAGGCTTCACCGCCCGCATCTCCTTCACCGTGGGCACCTCGTGCACCAAGTCGCTGGAGGGAAGAGGCAGCTCGCGCTCGGGCAGCGGCGACGGCGGCGGGGTGAACGCGGCCTTCGAGGGGGGCACCTGCCACGCATCCTGCTGCCGGCCGGGCACCGATGGGGGCACGGCCGGCATCGAGGTGGCCTCGCGGGCGAAAGCGGCGTACCCCTTGGTGTCGAGCACCACCGTTTCCATCCGCTCGTGAATGCCGGGCGAGGTCAGGGGCGTCTTCTTCTTCACCTCGAGGGGAATCGGCTCTTCGAGGATTTGGCCGAGCGACTCTTCCAAGGTGGTGCTCTCCACCAGGTTGCTGGGGGCGCGGCTTCGAGGGGCGGCGTTCTCCGCCGGCTGGGAAGGCTTGGGCGCAGGGGTGACGGGGAGTGGTCGGCTGGGGTCGATCGCTGCCAAGAGGTTGGCAAAGCGCGCCGGGAGGGGCTGCTTGTAGATGTGCGCCACCCAGTCGCGCACTCGGCACTCGAGGGCAATCCACAGCTCGAGTCGCTTGCCGAGGAGAAAGCCCACCTCTTGTAGCTGCTGCAACGGCACCGGGTAGCTGCAGGCGACGTGCAAGACGTCGGACTCCACCGAGAGGGGCGTGACAGAGAGCCGGTCTGCCAGCTTGGGTGGAATCAAGGCCGCCATCTCGGGGTTCGGCTCGAAGTCGGAGAGGTTGACCAGACGAATGCCCGAAACGTCTGCGAGCGCCTGCAGCATGCCCGCCTCGGAGATGACGCCTTGTTCGAGCAGCACCGTGTCCAGCGCCCCCCCGGCAATGGCTTGACGCCGCACCGCCTCCTCCACGCGATCGGCGGGGAGCAGACCCCGCGCAATCAGGTGCTTTGCCAGCCGGGTGGGCATGCGCGCGGCATCTTACGGGGCGGGTGCGCCTCGTCCAGCGGATCTAGGAAGTTGGGCGAGCGTCGGCCTGCGAGGTTTAGGTCAGCTGCACCACGAACGTGGAGGTGAGCTTGTCGTGGAGCGTCTGCCCTTGGCGGTCGAAGAGGGCGAGCCAGAAGCCGCCGAGGAAGAAGGCGAAGGAGAAAGTGGAGAGCAGCGCGCGCACCAACGCCCGGGTGGGAGTGGGGGCCGTGCCGGAGCGATCCACCAGACGAATGCGGAACACCCAGCGCCCCGGCGTGCGTCCTTGCCAGAGGAAGGCGAAGAGCGCGCAGTAGACCAACGCCAGCAGCGCGGCGAGGACGACGCCGGGCACCACGATGGCTTGATGGGTGCGTACCCGCGTCACCAAAGCGTCGAGCCAGCCGAAGTCACTCGCGGGAACTTGCGCTCCGCTGATGGCCGAAGCCACCAAGAGGTAGAGCCCCACCACCAGCCCGACGGCGAGCACGTCGACCAGCCAGGCGCCGAGGCGACGCCACAGCGCGGCGGGACGGGCGCGAACCTCTCCCTCCGGCAGCGCTTCGGTAGCCTCGGATCGGGCCTCCAAGTCCAAAGGCAGCGAGTCGGGCGAAGGCGCGCCAGGGGCGTCGAGCTTGAGGGTGGGGCGCTCGTGGAAGGGCAGCTCGGAGGGCGCCTTCGCCGCCGTCGGCGTGCCCGGATTCACGGGGGGCGCGAAAGGAGGAACGCGTGGTGCGGCGGAAGGCGGAGGCGGAGGAGGAGACACCGGTGCGCGGGGAGCAGCGGAAGGAGCCGGAGGAGACGTCGACGCGCGGGGCGCGGCGGAAGACATCGGAGGAGAAACCAGCGTGTGAGGCGCGGCGGAAGGTGCAACCTGAGACCCCGGTGCGCGAGGCACGGCGGAAGGCGGCGGAGGAGACACCGGCGCGCGGGGCGCGGCGGAAGGCACAGCCGGAGATGATGTCAGCGCGCGCGGCGGAGAAACCGGTGGCCCGGGGCGTTGGCCGACGGGGGCTCCTCCAGAGGGGGGAGCAGGCGGCAGCGGCATCGTCGGACGCTGGCCTTCAGGCAAAGGCCGAGCCGCCGACGGGTACTGCGGCGGCGCGCCGCCTTTGCGGGACAGGTCGGCGAAGCTGGGGACGGGCCGCTGCGTGGCAGGCGCGGGGGGCCGCGCGGGCGTCTGCCGGCGGTCCATGTGCAGCTCCTTTTCCAGCAGCTTGGGAGTGATGCCTGGAACTTGGCCGGCGGCGCACGCGGTGCACTCCCCTACCGGGGGAAGCTCGGCGCCGCAGTGAAGGCACTTGGACACGCGCCTAGGAGACGACGAAGGCGGCGCGCGATCAAGATTTGATTCGACGGGTCAGGTGACTGCTCGTCTCTTTCCGACGAGGCCGACCAGCGCCAGCACGAGGAAGGCGCCCACCACCGACAAGATGAGCCCGCTCGCCTGCAGCCTGGCCACTCCTCCTTCCCCGAACAGCGAGCCGATGAGCCCTCCGATGAGCGAGCCGGCCATGCCCAGCAAGGTGGTCGCGATGAGCCCCATGGGCTGCTTGCCAGGCATGACGGCCCTAGCGATGAGTCCGGCAATCAAGCCGATGAGGATGAACGTGATGATTCCCATCTTTTGCCTCCGACGGTGATTTGCCCCAAGGGTGGGACGCTGGCGGTCGATTCGCCCGGTTGGCCGGGCGCGCGCCTTCGAAGCCGAACGGTGGCTTGCCCGCCCGAGCGCTCCTCAGCCGAGCTCACCGTCCAAGTGGAGCAAAAGCGCCAGGGCCGCCAGCGAAGCAGTCTCGGTGCGCAGCACCCGTGCGCCCAGCGTCACCGGCACCCCGCCCAAGGAGGCGAGCGCCTGCCGCTCCTCGTCGTCGAGGCCACCTTCGGGTCCCACTACCAAGGCCACCGGCGCTCCTTCTGCGCGCACGGAGGTAAAAGCCTGCGAGAGGGTGACCGCGCGGGCCGCCTCGTCGAGCACCAGAATGCGAGTGCCCGCGGGCAACGCGCGCACCGCTTCGAGGAGCGGCCGCACCGGCAAGACGTCGGGAATGTCGCTGCGCCCGCACTGGCGCGCTGCCTCCTCGGCGATGCGGCGCCAACGTGAAAGCCTGCTCGCCGCGCGCTCATCCGACAGGCGCACCACGCTGCGCGCCGTCGTCACCGGGGCAAAGGAAGTCGCGCCCAGCTCGGTGCCGTGCTGCAACACCCGCTCCAGCTTGTCAGCCTTGGGCAACCCCTGCACCAGCACGAGGGGGCGGCGCGGGGGAGCGGCGCGGGGGCTTCCCAGCGCGAGCTGGGCGTGGTCCTCGCTGGCGGCGGCGATGTGCGCCTCGAAGGCTCGGCCCCGGCCGTCGAAGACCTCGAGGACGTCTCCCTTCGCCACCCGCAAGACGCGAGCGAGGTAGTGCCAGCGCGCGCCCTCCACTCGGAGCTGCGCGGGCACCTCTTCGGGCACGGGTAGGAAAAGCCGCACCATGGCTACCCGCGCTCGAAGTCCAGCCGCACCCAGTCGTCCTGGGAAGGCGAGGGGAGCGGGCGCAAGCCCTGCGCGACATAAGCCGCCTCCACCTCGGCGCGCTGGTGGGCGAGCACCCCGGCCAACACCAGCCGGCGGCCCACCTTCTTCGCGAGGGCGGGAGCGAGCTCCACCAGGGTGTTGGCGAGGATGTTGGCCAGCACCAAGTCGAAGGTGCCCTCCACCTGGTCGAGGGTGCGGCCGGAGAGCTCCAGCTCCCCGACGCCGTTCTCGGCGGCTGCCTCTTGGGCGAGGGTGACCGAGAGAGGGTCGTTGTCCACTCCCACCACCCGGGCGGCGCCGAGCTTCTTGGCGGCGATGGCGAGCACGCCGGTGCCGGTGCCCACGTCGAGCACGCTCGCCTGGGGGTGCGCGGCCAGGTACTCGTCGACGGCGGCGAGGCACAAGGAGGTGGTGGGGTGGTCGCCGGTGCCAAAGGCCATCTTCGGCTCGATGACGATGCGCTCTTTGTCTTGGGGAGCGGCGTCCTTCTCCCAGGGTGGCCCCACCCACAGGCGGCCCACCTGCACCGAGCGGATGAGGGCTTTCCACGCGTTGGACCAATCTTGCTCGGGGACGTCGGCGAGCACCATTCGCGCGTCGGGAAATTCGGCGGCGACTTGCTGGCGCGCCTGTTCGGCAGCCGCCTGCGAGTCGAAGTAGGCGACCACGATGGCTTCACCCGGAAGCGGGCCGCGCACTCCGGGCATGGGCGGAGCTTCGGCGTCGCGCACCTCGAGCCCCAGCGCGCCCAGCTCGTGCAAGAGCGCCTCGAGAAGCTCGGCGCTCTGTTCGTCGAGGTCGACGGTCAAGGAGACAAAGTGCCCGGCCATGACCTCCTTTTAGCCCGGCCGTGAGTATTCTCCACAGGGTGCGAATCGGCCCATCGCTCACGTGGCTCGTGCTGGGACTGTCGGCTTGTGGGGGAAAGGCCGCCCCCGACGCCGACGTGTGCCGCGACCTCGTGCACCGGCTGTGTCTTGCCCCGCGCTGTCCGCTGGTGGACGAACGGCTGTCGGTGGTGGACGACTGCGAAGCGACGCTCCTTGCGCGCACCGGGTGTGGCGCCGACGAGTTCGCCTTTGAGAGCTTGAGCCGCCGCCGGTTTCTCGACTGCCGTGCCCCGGTGCTGCGTTCCGGCTTGGGGCCGGAGGTGCGACCCGCATGCGAGGACGTGGCCGAGTCCTTCGACGAGTGCCCGGACCTGGTGGGCTTTTTGCGCACGGGGGCGCCATGAGGAGATGGGTGGCGGTGTTGGCGGCGAGCGTCGCCGGTTGCGTGCACGTGGAGCGCGTCGAGCGGGTGGAGAAAGGGCCGCTCCTGCGCACCCACGAGCGTCGCACGGTGGTGGAGGGCGGGCTGGCGGGCGACATCGAGGTGGCGTGGCCGAAGCTGACGGCGAAGGTGGCGCGCTTTCAACTGTGCCGCACCGAGCAAGTCGACGAGTACGCCGAGGAGCACGTCACCGAGCGTTCGGTTCCCTCCGCGGGACCTGCGCTGGGCATGGGAGTGTCTACTACCCTGGTGGGAGGCGGTTTGCTCGCGGCGCGCTCGGCCTTCTCCGCCGAGCCGAACCGTTCGGTCATCGACGAGTCGGGGCACTTCGGCCCCAGCAGCCGCGAGCTGGCCACTGCGTGGAGCATCGGCTTGCTCACCGTAGGCGTGCCCGCTTTGGTGGTGGGGCTGTGGGGCGCGGCGCACTCGGGCGAGGAGGTAGAGGTGCGAAAGTCCGAGCTGGTGGTGGGCGTGCGCGACGAGCGCTGCGAGAGGAAGCCGGCCGCTGGAAGCTTGGCCCTGGTCGATGGCACCGGGCGGGTGCTGGCCAGCGCGTCGCTCCAAGAAGGCGTCGCGGGGGTGGAGGCGGGCGCCCTCGCGGCGGATGAGCTGGCGGCGCTGGTGGTGGACGGCCAACCGGTCGAGCTGGGAGAGGAGTCATGGACGAAGCTGCACGCCTTCGAAGCCTGCGCCCATTTGTCCAAGCTGAGCGCCGCCGAGCTGCAGACGCAGCCGACATCGCGGGTGCGCGCGTTGTTTGAAGAAGCGCGCCGCTGCAGAGCCATCGAGAACGGTCCAGGAGCGGAAGCCACGCGTCTTTTCGAAACCGAGCTGGAGCGCCGGCGCACCGCCGCCGAGCTGCCGGAAGGAATGAGCCGCCCCGGGCCGCGCATCGAGAGCTTCGAAGACGCCCTGGCCGCGTACTCGCCCACGCTACGCTGGACGAAGGAGAGCCCCGACCTGGCGCGTGCCTCCGAAGTGGTGGGCCAGCCGGTGTACCTCGCGGGCATCCTCACCCACCGGGTGGAGCCGAACATCGCCGTGGTGCAGGTGGGTGCCCACCCGGTGCTGGTGTTTATTGCTCCCGAGGAATTGTGGAGCGCCGCGGTGCAGGAGGGCTCGCGGGTGGAGGCGGTGGCGGTGGTGATGGGCGAGCAGACGCTGGGGAAAGTCAGCGGCCCCTTGGTGCGCGCGGTGTGGCTGCGCCCGGCGCTGTAACCTTCTCCCAGTGGGAGAGAGGTTAGGGACCGACGGTGGCGATGGCGCGTCGCTCGAAGTCGATGACTCGGCGGGCGACTTCTTGCACGTCCTCGGCGGTCACCTTTCCCACCTGGTCCGCGTAGGCAAGAAAGTCGTCGGCGCCCAAGCCATAGCAGTGGTCGAGCGCCATCAGCGCCGCACGGGCGCCGTTGCGCTGCAAGCCGATTTCGTGCGTGCCGATGAGGTGCTGCTTGGCGCGCTCCAGCTCGGCGGGCGTCACCTTCTCCTCGCGGATGCGGGAGAGCTCGGCGCGAATGCCCTCCAGCGCGGCGGCCGTTTTTTCGGGGCTGGTGCCCATGTACACGGCGAAGTAGCCAGGGTCGACGCCTTCCATCGACAAGCTCGACACGCTGTACGCCAAGGAGCGTTTGTCGCGTAGCTCGACGAAGAGTCGCCCGCCCTGCCCAGACAAAACGGTGGAGAGCACCTCGAGCGCCCTTCGCCACGGGTCGGTCACCCGCGCTCCGGCAAACCCCAAGACGAGATGGGTCTGCGCCCGCGCCAACGTCTTCTTCTCCTGCCGCGGACCGGAGAGGGGAGGCTCGAGGGGCACGGTGGGGGCGGCGGCGGCTTTTCCCCGCGACTGGCCAAACGCCTCGTGCGCGAGGGCCAACACCCGGTCGACCTTTACGTCGCCCACCACGCACAGAGTGAGCTGCGAAGGGTCCATGAAGCGGGCGTGGTAGCGCGCCAACGCGTCGGGGTCGAGGCGCTCGACGGCGGCAGTATCGCCCAGGGTGCTCAGCCGGTAGGGGTGCACCTGGAAGAGCGTGCGCGCGAAGAGGTCGAAGGCGACGCTGGAGGGTTTGTCTTCCCGGGTGTGGATGTCCTGCAACAGGAGCTGCCGCTCCCGGGCGAGCTCGCTTTCGGGGAAGGTAGGGTGCGACAGGACATCGGCGAACAGCTCGAAGGCGCGCTCGAAGTGCCGCGAGAGAAATTCCCCGCGCAAGGACACCGAGTTGCGGCCTCCGGCGCCCGAGAGCGAACCGGCGAGGTCGTCGATGAGATTGGAGATTTCCTCCGCATCGTGCCGCGGAGTGCCCCGGGTCAGCATGCGCGCCAAGAGGGTGGTGAGCCCGTTTTCCTCCTCACGCTCGTAGCGCAGCCCGCCGGGGAAGACGGCGCGCAGGGCGAAGAGCGGCACCGCGCTCTCCGGGCGCACGATGATGCTTGCTCCCGAAGGCAGCCGTTCGACCACGATGCCCGAAGCGCCCGAGCGGGCGGCCAGCGGCGCGGTCACCCGCATCGGCGCCGGAGTGGTCGGCTTGGGTAGGCGGCGCTCTGCCCGCGCGGCGTGCGTCTTGCTCTCCACCCGGTCGAGAATGTCTTCCGCTTGCGTGGACGAAAGCTGCGCTCCGGGCGGCAACAGCGCGGTGAGCACGCAGCGGTCGAAGGTGAGGTAGCGCCGGGCCACGTCCTGCAGTTGCTCGGCGGAGAGGGAGGCAATGCGCTCGTAGTAGCGCGCCTCCTGTTCGATGCCGCCACCCGCTGCCTCGTAGTAGCCCAGCTTGCGCGCCAGCCCCTGCACCGTCTCCCGCTGGTAGACCGCCTCCGACTCCACCAGCGCCTTCACCGTCGAAAGCTCCCCGGAAGTCACCGGTGCCGCCTTGAGCTCGGCCAAAACCCGCGCGCTCTCCTCCAGCGCGGAGGCCAGCGTCGAGGCGGGCAGGGTCATCGACAGCCCGAGCAGCCCCGGGTCTTTGGGGGTGTACGCGTAGGTGTGAACTTCGTTGACCAGCGCGCGCTTGCGCTTGACCTCCATCACCAGCCGCGAGGCTTCGCCCTGGCCGGCAATCATCGCCAAGAGGTCGAGCGCCGGCGTGTCCTCGTGCTCCACCGCCGGAATGGGGAAGCCGAGGTTGAGGTAGACCTCCTTGACGTCGTCCTCGCGCAAAAGAATTCGCCGCCCGGAGAGCGCCGGCTCGGGCGGGCGTGTCACCGGGCCTGCGTAGGGCCGGTTCCAGTCGCCGCCCAGGGATTCCTCGACCCAGGCGCGCAGCTCTTTTTCCGAAAAATCCCCCGCCGCGGCGAGCACCAGGTTCTGGGGGCCGTAGTGCCGCGCGTAGAACTCGAGCACCTTCTCGCGGGCGAAGCTCTTCACCGACTCCTCCCAGCCAATCACCGGCCGGCGGTAGGGGTGGGTGTGGAAGGCGGTGGCGAACAAGTCTTTCGAGGCGCGGCGGGCGGGCAGGTCGAGGCTGCGCTTGATTTCCTCGCACACCACCTCGATCTCCCGCGCCAGCTCTTCGGGGTCGAAGGCCGAGTGCCGCACCGCGTCCGCGAGAATGTCGAGCCCGTGGCGGGCGAACTGGCTGGCGATGACCACGTGGTAGACGGTTTGGTCGAACGAGGTCCAGGCGTTGATTTCGCCCCCGTGCGCCTCGATGTCGTGGGCGATCTCTCCCGGCCCACGCCGCTGGGTGCCCTTGAAGAGCATGTGCTCGTGCAGGTGGGCGAGCCCCGCTTGGTCCTCGCGCTCGTCGGCGCTCCCCACCTTCACCCAGAGCTGAAAGGCAGCCACCTTGGCGGCGTGCTGCTCGTCGAAGACCACGGTGAGGCCGTTGTCGATGCGCCAGCGCTGCGTCATGGGGAAGGACCCTGGCACTCCCCCTGGACGGGCGCAACAGGCAGGTGGACGAGCGGCAAGCATTGGGCGATTCACCTCTGACGCGCTAGTGTTTGCCTCCGTGCCCCCGCCGGACGAAGCGGATCCACTCTCGGATCTTCGCCACAGCTTGGATGAGGACGAGCCGTTTTTCCCGGCGGCGAAGGCTTCGCCGCCCCCTTCCGCGCGCCCGGCCGCTCCTCCTCCTTTGCCCGCGCCGCCGCCTTTGCCCAAGAAGGCGCCCACCACCGGGAAAAACGCACCCGCCGCGCCCATTCCCAACCACACCGGTACCTTCCCCAATCCGATGGGCAGGGTTTCCGCGCCGGCCGCTTCGCCGACGTTGCCTCCCTCGGTGAATCGTCCTCTCCCCGGGCAGGACCCGTTCGGCGAGCCCCCCGAGCCCCGCCCACCCCGCGGCGGCAGCCCGGAAGAGAAGCTCGAGTTCTTCCGCGCGGTGCTCAAGCAGAAGGAAGAGGCGCTCGCCAGGGGGCGCTCTCTCTACTCAGCGGTGGAGCAGGAGGCCACCCAACTGCGCCAGGCGGCCACTCTCCTCAAGGCCCAGCTCGACGAGACCGCCGCCAACCTGGCTCGCCACGCCGAGCTGCCCGAGCAGATTCTGCAGCTCAAAGACATGCTGGAGAAGGACACCGTTCGCGCCGATGAAGCCGAGCAGAAAATTGCTGCTCTGGAGATCCAACTGAGCCAGAGCGACGCCGAGCGCAAGGACCTCACCTTGGCGCTGGCCGAAGTCGAGTCGCAGCTGCCGCCGCTCAAAGAGGCCCTCGAGGCCGAGCGCACCGCGCGCGCCCAGGAGGCCGAAGAGCTGTCGGGCGCCAAGGAGGCACTTCGGCTGGCGCAAGAGCGCGTGTCCGAGCTGGCGGCGGAGCACTCCGAGGCGCAGGGCTCGCTCGAGGCCACCACCGAGCAGTACCAGGCGGTGGCTCAAGAGAACGAGCGTCTCACTGCCGAGGTGGAGCGACTCCAAGAGGAGACGCAGACGGTGGGCGCCGAGCGCGACGCCGCCCGCGCCGAGCTCGAGGCAGCGCAACAAGAGGCCCAAACCGCCACCGCCCGCGCAAGCGAGCTGGAAGAGAAGCTCGCCGAACAGAGTGGCAAGCTTCAGGCGCTGGAGGGAGAAGGGGCGTGGGCGAAAAGCTCGCTCGAAGAAGCGCAGGAGCGCGTGCGCCACTTGGAGGAGGCCAAGGACCAGGCTGAGGCGAAGACGGCGGAGCTCAGCTCCAGGCTGGCCAGCAACGCGGCCGAGTCTGCGGGGCAGCTGGAAGCCGCCCAAGAGGCGGCCGAGGCCGCTCGCGCCGAGGTCGAGCACCTCACCCAAGAGCTGGAGGAGGCCCGGCGCGCAGGGGAAGAGAAAGCGTCGGACGCCGCGGCCAGCGTACGTGCGGTCAAGGAGAAGCTCGAGGCGGAGCTGGCCAGCACCCAGGCCAAGCTGCGTGAAAGTCAGGCCGAGCTCTCCAAGCTGGGTGCGGACAGCGCGGCGTTGCGCAAGGCCCGCGACGAGCTCACCGCAGCGAACAAGAAGGCGATGGAAAACCATGCCGCGCTACAGAAAGAGAAGCGGGAGCGAGAGGACGCCCAGCGGCGCATCGCCGAGCTGCAAGGCGAGCTGTCGGCGGTGCAGGAAGAGCTGGAGAAGGCACAAGCGGCGCCCGTCACTGGGGCTCCTCCAGCAGAGCTTGTCGCCGAGCGGGACAAGCTGAAAGCCGACGTCACCGCGATGAAGAAGAAGTTGGTGCAGGCCGAGAGCGCCATCGAGGCCGCGGCATCCCTCAAGGCCAAAGTCGCCAAGCTCGAGGCCCAGCTGGCCGCGACGCGAAAGTCGAAGTAGACGAACCCACTTTGCACGTTATGAAGGCAGGGCGTGCCTTCTCCCGTCGCCCCCCTCGATTCACTTACCGGCCTGAGCGCCGCGCGCTTCGGCGTGTACGTGCACTTTCCCTATTGCCTCTCCAAGTGTCCGTACTGTGACTTCGCCAGCACGGCGGCCAAAGAGGTGCCGCAGGAGCGCTACGCCCGCGCGGTGCTCGCCGAGCTCGATCAGAGGCTCGAGGGCCTGGCCGCCCGTGAAGTGCACTCGGTGTACTTCGGCGGCGGCACCCCCTCGCTGTGGGAGACGCGGCAGGTGGCGCGGGTGCTGGAGGGCCTCGCCCAACGGCTGCCCATCGCCCAGCGAGCCGAGGTGACGCTCGAGGCCAACCCCGACGCTGCCGACGTGGCGCGCTTTGCCGGCTTTCGCGCCGCGGGCATCAACCGCCTCTCCATCGGGGTGCAGTCCTTTCAACCCTCCACGCTCGCCGCCCTGGGCCGCGCGCACGATGGACCGACGGCGATGCGCGCCTTCCACTCCGCACGGGCCGCGGGCTTCGACAATGTCTCCTTGGACTTCATCTACGGCGTGCACGGCCAGAGCCGGGAGCAAGCGGTGACGGACGCGAGGACGGCGGTGGCTTTGGCCCCCGAGCACTTGTCGGCCTACGCGCTCACTTTGGAGAAGGAGGCCCTCGCCGAGGAGGTGCCGTTGGCCAAGCAGCTGGCCCGCGGGGAGGTGCGCTTGCCCCCGGAAGAAGAGACGGCGGCGATGGGCCACGCGGTGCGGGAGGTGTACGAGGCAGCTGGGCTAAAGCGGTACGAGATTTCCAACTACGCCCGTGCAGGTTTCCACTCGCGCCACAACGCCCTCTATTGGACGGGAGGCGAGTACCTCGCGCTGGGGGTGGGAGCCACCGGCACCGTGGGGAGGGTGCGCTACTCCAACCTGCGCTCCGCCGAGCAATACCTCGCCGCCGTCGAAGCCCGCCAGCTCCCGGAAGCGTCGCGCGAGCAACTGGGCCGGGCAGAGCTCTTCGCCGAGCGGGTGGCGATGGGGTTACGCCTGAGCGAAGGCGTCGACCTCGAGGCCGCCTGCCGCGTCTTCGACGTCCCGTACGGCGAGCGTGGGCGCGAAGTCGAGCGGCTCCTCGCCCATGGAATGGCGCGGAAGGTCGATGGGCGGCTGGTGCTCACCGAGGCGGGCGCCGACCTGCACAGCTCGATCAGCGCCGCGTTGATATGACCAGCGGGTGTGCGTGGGGTGAGATTCGGTTCGGCTACCACGCGGCTGAACACTTCGGGCAGGATGCGCGCCCATGTTCGACTTCAGCGTCTTCGCCACCGCCGAGGCGTGGATTTCTCTGCTGTCCTTGTCGCTGATGGAAATCGTCCTCGGCATCGACAACATCATCTTCATCACCATTCTCACCGCCAAGCTGCCCGCCGAGCAGCAGCCGCGCGCGCGCACTTTGGGCCTGAGCCTGGCGCTCTTCATGCGCCTGGGGCTGCTCTTCACCATCTCCTGGATGATGCGTCTCACCGAGCCGCTCTTCACTGTGCTTGAGAAGCCTTTCAGCGGGCGGGACTTCATCCTCCTGGGTGGCGGCCTGTTTTTGCTGGGTAAGGCGGTGTACGAAATTCACGACAAGCTCGAGGTGCAGCACGAGGAGGGAAAGGCCACCAAGGGCGCCGGCTTCGCCGGAGTGCTGGTGCAGATTCTCCTCTTGGACATCGTCTTCTCTCTCGATTCGGTCATCACCGCGGTGGGCATGGCTCCGGCGCTGGTCATCATGATGCTCGCCATGGTCCTCGCGGTGGTGGTGATGCTCGTCTTCGCCGGGCCGGTGAGCGGCTTCGTCGAGCGTCACCCGACGATGAAGATTCTCGCGCTCTCCTTCCTGCTCCTCATCGGGGTGATGCTGGTGGCCGAGGGGTTGGGCCAGCACATTTCGAAGGGGTACATCTACTTCGCCATGGCCTTCGCTCTTTTGGTCGAGCTCATCAACATGCGCTTGCGCAAGGTGCATGCGGCTCCGGTGAAGCTGCACCACCGCTTCGAAAAAGGGGCCCCGGTGGCCTGACGCCGTTCATCCGAGCCGCTGCAGCCCCTCCGACAATGCCTCTGCTGCTTGGCGCACCACCTCGAGGACGGCTGGGACGGGCTTCGGTTCGTCAGCGAGGAGAAACCCGATGCATCGACCGTGGAGCACCACCGGCGCCACCCATGCTTTCCCGCCAGGAGCCAGCGCGCCGAAGAGGGCGACATCGGGGTCCTCTCCACAGGAAGTCGCTTCGAGGGCGGTCATTTTGATTGCGGCATCGGTGAGCGCGGACACCGAAGAGAGGTCTACCCGCAGCGCCCACACCGCTGGCGCGTCCGCGTCGGGGCCCGCGGAGCGCCACACCTTGGCCTCACCGAGAAACTCGACGAGAAAGAAGACGCGGCGAGCTGACGAGGCGATGAGGGTGAGAGCTTTTTCCACCGCGAGGGCAGCGCTCCCCGCGGAGGCGATGCTTTCGAGCGCCGCTTTGTCCGGCCCCGCGGCCACGGCAACGTCGGCCAGTTGGTCCCAAATACTGATTGGCTCCATCGAGCCGGCCTGCTCCGGGTCGGCCATCGGTAGCGCCTCAGCGGGCGGTTGGCTCCACTGAACGAATTCCCAAGCCTGAGCCAGTTGCACGGTGCCTGCCGTATCCACTCCATCGCCAACGGCCGGGGGAGGCTCCTCCGGAATCGGGATGGGCAAGGGAGCCTGGTCGCTCGGGCTCAGCTCCAGCACCGGGAGAATGGGAAGGTTCTCCTCAGGTGGCTGGGTCTTCTCGGCTGGCTCGGCGACAGCGCTCGGCACCGGCTCTCCTGGGAGGATGCTGGCTGCGATTTCCTCTCGAGCAGCGACCGCTTGGGTGGCTCCGGCCTCGACAGAGGCTGGGTCTGACGGGCGCGCGGGCGAAGGAACTGCAACGCCAGGCAGGTCAATGCCCATTCCGTCGTCCGCGGGGGGAAGGACCGGCGGGGGGGCGACCGTCGCGGTAGGCGTCTGTGGGGGCTGAACGGGGGGAGCAGTGGTTGGCCCGTCCCACGCGGCCTGCGGCGAAGAGAGCTCGTCGTCGGCGGCGCTGAGCTGTTCGTTTTCCCCGAGCCGGCCGAAGATTTGCGCTTTGACGCTGTCTTGCGGCGAGGCCGGAGGAGGGGCTTTGGGGGCGGGAGTGCCCGAAGGATGTTCGGGGGCCAGCCGGATGTAGCGTTGCGCGCGCTCGATGCCGTAGTGCCGTTCCAAATAGAAGAAGAGGCGCAGCTCGGGAAGGACATAGGGAACCACGCGGAGCCCGGTGATGAAGGCGATGGCCGAGGTCGCCTCCGGGTCCCACGGGCTGGCCATGGCGAGCTTGACGCGCCGGCCTTCGACGGCGAAGGGGAAGGCGAGATACTTGAGCGCTCGCTCGGGCGTCAGCAGCTCGAGGGCGGCCTTGGTCGCGCCATCCAGCTCTTCTGTGGTGGCCAACTGGCACCGGCGTTGTTCAGCCAGCAGCTGTCCAAGGTCCTCGAGCCTCAACAGCCCGAGCTCGACGAGGTTGGTGCCCAAGCGGGCTCCGTAAATCATCTGCGCCTTGAGCGTCTCTTCGAGCTGCTTTGGACTGATGAGCCCTTTTCTCACCAGCAGTTCGCCGAGCCTTTCGTGCATCGCCCGTCCTTTTTACTGCGAACAGAGCCATTGGCTATGCTGCGTTCGACATGCCAGGTCCCATCCGCGGAAGACGGAGTCCTCCCCCGGGAGAGAGCGGAAGCACGACCGACACGACTGCTCCCGCCTCCGCGGACACGCCCGCCTCCAACGCCTGGGGGCCCACTCCCAGCAGCTCGCCGAGATGGAAAAGTCCGGCGGCTCGAAATCGCCCCGCGCTGAGCACCGCCGACTCGCTCTTCAACCCGGCGGGGGTGGGCAACGTGAGCGGCCAGGCCAAGGTGCTGGGCAACCTGCCCATGCTCAACGACGGCAGCCAGCGCCCTGGAGCCGACCGAGGTGGGCTCATCGACGACCCCAACTCGGTGATGACCCAGGCCAGTGACGCCAGCGGTGCCGCCGACATTCGGCGCATCGTCACCATGCGCGAGGGGGCTCCCAAGACCGCCGAGCTGGTGGCCCAGAAGCTCGCCGAGCTCTACGGGCCCTTCACCGCGGCGAACACTCCGGAGAACCGCGCCGCCATCCTCGCCAACCTCACCTGGATTGCCGACACCAGCAAGGGCATCGCGTACGACGACTCACGTGCCAGCTTGAGCGACCCGACGACCCAATCGCCCAACGAGACACTCTCCTCCCGCTCCGGGGTGTGCCGCGACATTCACACCACCACCAGCGCCGTTCTGGCTTCCCTCGTCAATGCGCGGCAGGTGAACGGCAAGTGGGTGCCTGGCTCGCCCGATGGCCAAGAGGCCAACGTGCAGACGATTGAATTCAACAACCCCACCGAGCACCACGCCTTCATGGTGTACCGCGACCCGGTGACGGGCGGTTGGAACGCGCTGGAGTACGGCAAGCATTACAAGCTCGACGCTCCCAACGCCGTCGACGCCTTTCGCTCCTTGCCCGGGTACATCTCCGGGTACACCCGCTACACGCTGAACGGTTGGGACGGCAAACCCTTCGTCAACAGCCGCGGAGCGGTGGGCGCCAACCGCTCGAACGCCTTCTTCAAGGAAGATGCGGGCGTGGGGGAAAAAGGCGAGGTTCGGTTCCAGGTGGGGTCCAACCAGCTGGGGACCACCGCTTTTCTCACCGAGCGGCTTTCGCTGAGCGCGGCGGTCGACCCCAGCGAGCTGAAAAACGGCTTACGGGGAGGCATCAAGGTCAACTACCACGACGATTTCGAGACCGTGGACCGCAAGGGGTATCTCCGGGTGGCGGGGGGCGTCACCGCCGACTTCTTCGAAGCCAGCCAACGAATTGGCCAGCGGGGCAAAGCCGAGCGCGGCCAATACCAAACCTACGTCCTCGGCCTCAAAGTCGATGGACGCCTCGAAGGCAAAGAGCGCGAGCTGCTCCGGCAGCACCTCAAGGCCAGCTACGGCGTCGACCTCGACACCTTGGTCGGGTTGCCGGTCTCCACGGGCGACGGGATTCAAGGCTTCGTGGTGCCGGTAGGAGCGCTCAGCGACTACGCGCTCAACAACCTCGGGGCCGATGCTCGGCTGTCTGGCCAGGAAAGGCTGAGCGACAACCTCACCTTGGACTGGGCGGTGCGGCTGCGCTACCAGGCAGACCTCATCAACGCCGGCAAAGAGCTTCGAACCAGTGGACGAAGCACCGCCGCGCGCAGCCTGCTCAAAGACCCGCCGCGGGCCGAGTTCGGCATGGCGCTCACCCACCGGGCTCCTGGCGGATTGGTGACTCGCTTCGAGGCGGGGGGCACGCAGCTTTTGGCGCGCCCCTACGACCCGAAGACCTCCCCGCAAGAGCTCCACCAAGCGGTGCTCACCGTCTCTCCCGAAAGCGGGCTTTTGAACTTCGGCTTGGTGGCCAAGGGGGAAACCATCGACCAGAAATTCATTCCGGTGAACGGCCTGGGAGTCGCCCTCGACTACAACCCCAGCCGTCACGTCTCGGTGGGGGCGGGCGTGCAGAGCGTCTTCCCCGACGGAAACGTTCGGGACATCGGCCAAAACGTGCAGGTCACCGGAAACGTCAGCGTGCGTTTTTGAGGCTCGCGGCAGTCACCACCAACGAACCCACCGATGGAATGGTTCGTTCCTGTCCACGGAAGGGAATATCGACCGCTTCGTATGGGACTGGAAGGTGAGCTACTGTCATGGTGGTGATGGAGGCCTAGGTGTTGAAGCGACCCGCAAGGCTGCCGTTCTTGGAAGCGCTCGCTTGGCAACGTGGGGCAATTGAGCATTTGACGCCCGAGGAGCATCTGAGCCTCTACGAACGTAACTGGCGGCTCCGTGGCGTCGTCGCCGAACCGAGCTCCGAAGAGCTTCGCTACATTCGCGAACTGGCGCGAGCTTTCCAATCCGACCTCTGTGTCTCCGTATAAGCGCCCGTACCATCAGCGGCTTGCACGCGTCATCGACCGCCTCGATTCGGCGCGTCTGCGCGAGTGCGGAGCCCTTTTCGGTGGGGGTACTCTTATCTCGCTGGTGCTCGGCGAATTTCGCGTCAGCCGCGACCTGGATTTTCTCTGTCCCGTGGGCGAGGGTTACCGGCGTCTGCGGCAACTGGTCGACGAGCAGGGCGCCCAAGGGCTTTTCCAGAATACCGAAGGCGTGGGGTTGCCTCGACCGGCACGCGCAGATCAGTACGGGGTCCGGTTTCCGATTGCCTTTGAAGGCGAGCTGATCAAGCTGGAGATCTTCTGTGAGGCCCGAATCGCGCTCGATCCTCCCGAAAATGTTCCTGGGCTCTCTGTCGGCTGTCTCTCCACGGGTGATCGCTTCGCAGAGAAGCTATTGGCCAACGCGGACCGGTGGGCCGACGACTCCATCGAAGCACGAGACTTGATCGACCTTGCGATGATGCGGCGCAAAGGCCCCATTCCACATGCGGCGGTGGCGAAGGCCGCGGCGGCATACGAAGTCGAACCAGCACTCAAGCGCGCCCTCGAAGCGTTCGGCCGGCGTCCTGGCTTCCGAGCGCGTTGCATCGAAGCTCTCGAGATTCATCCACCACACCTGAGCGATCTCTACGAGGGACTGAACCTGCTCGCGGGCGATCTCGGACTTCCTCGTCTGGAGGGTGTCGGCAACGTCACCGTGCGTTTTTGAGGCTCGCGGCGGTCACCACCAAGTCCCGGGCCTGAATCAAGTCGACCTCTCCGGCGAAGGCGGCGAAGGCTTCGTACTGCTCGGGGCGTATTCGCGCCATCTGCAGCCGGTACTCCTCTTCGATGAGAAGCTGGTTCTTTGACCACTTCTCCTTGCGAAGGAAGCTGCCGAAGGGACTGGTGGAGGCCAGCTCAGGCACCACCTCGGCCACGGTGAAGCCCGGCGGCAGCGTCAAGGTGGCGCGGGTGCGGCTGTGCTCGCTGGCGGAGATGAACAGCGGCGTTTTTCGGCTGCCCACCTGCACGAAGCGGCGGCCGAGGTAGGCGGGGAAGGTGACCGAGGGCATCATCAACCTTCCTTCGCCCTCCACGCGGGCGAAGCGGGGCGCGGTGAACTGGTAGCGCACCTTCACCGGGGCGCCCACTGCGCGCTCCATCGAGAGCGTCAGCTGAGTGAGCTCGGCTCCGCTGAAGTAGCGGGCGAGCGCGCTTTGCAGTGCCTGGTCTCGCTGGTCGGGGGAGAGTGACTCGAGCGCCTCGGCCAGCTGCGCGCCCTCGAAGCCCTGATAGGTCTCTTCGCCCGTCCCGGTGAGCTTGCCGTCTTCGCGGAGCGTCAGAGAAAGCGACACCTCCTTGCCCGCGCGGCCGGAAGAAGGAGGGGTGCGCACCTTGATCAGCGGCCGGTTGGGCTCGGGCAACAGGTACGCCTCGCGGTCCACGGCCTGCTCGGGCAGCTCCCCGAACGGAGCGAAGCGCACCACCGGGTCGAGCCACACGCTTCCCCCTTCGGGTAGCTCCACCCGAAGGCAGAGGTAGGAGAGCAGCGCCTCGTTGGGGAAGCGGTAGGGCGCCGGGTCGGCGGAGAAGGTACGCACCGCCGCCAGCCGGGTGGGCAGCCCCGCCGCCTCCAGAGAAGCCTTGAGCGCCCACAGCCGGCTGCCACGGTCTTGCGCCAGCGAGGCGGCCGCGGAGACCGACAGCCCGCCGTCACGTCCTTTGAGCTTCTGGTGCACTGCCTCGTAGATGGCGCGCACCGCGGAAAGGCCGGTCTTTCCCTCGGCTGCCTTTTTCGAAAACTCCACCACCTCGTGGGTGAGAACGCCGCGTTCCAAGAAGGCGTCGGCGTAGGCAGCCACCACCCCCTCGTTGCCCTCGGCGCCCGCTCCCACCTGCACGAAGGGCAAATATTCGTTGCTGTTGGGTGGCCCATCGGGCTCGGGGATGTAGGGGGGCGAGTGGCGCACCTCGTGGAAGAAGACTTCGAGGTCTCCTTCCACCTTGGGCGGCGGGGCGGTCATGTTGTGCGCGTCGACCTTCAGCCCCGCTCCCTTGGGCGCCAGCACCCGGTAGGTGGCCCAGTGGTCGGGCTGGCGGAAAATCTGGAAGTAGAAGCTGGAAGCGGTAAAGCCCGGTTGGGCCGGCCCGCGCGCGCCGTGGGCGAGCAGGTACTCCGCCTCCACGTAGTCTCCCACCTGCACTCCAGGAAGGCTGATCGCGTCTTTCCCCTCGATGCTTTCCGGCTCGAGCACGCTGCCGTCGGCCTTCACCGTGCGCAGCTTCAAGACGTACGCGCCTGCGGGGAGGTCGACCTCCGCCACCTGCTGCACCCCCGCCTGGTCGAGCACCTTTTGCACGGTGTGGATACGGTCGAGCACCGAGCCGTCGGGGTAGGCACGCACGGTGGCGGCGTCGAGCACGTAGGTGCTGGTGGCGTCCTCGGTACCCGGCTGGGCTTCGTAGGCGGCGATCGCTTCCCGGCCATCGACCGCATAGGGCTGCAGAGGCTCCGCGCCCGTGCGAGCGCGCTCCACCATTCGCCGCAGAGCCAAATCACTTCCGTCCAAAGCCAGCGCTGCTTCGCGCAAGGCGAGGGCCTTGTCCTTGTCCCCGGCGAATTCGTGCACGTCGGCCAGGCGTTTGAGCAGGGCGGCGTTGCGCGGCCACCGCGCTCTTTGGGCCTGAAGCTCGGTCAGGGCGGGCTCGAAACGCCGCAGCGCCACCCACAGGTTCACCAGGGCGTAGACGCTGGAGAGGTCGGCTGGCTCGCGCGCCACGAGCGCCTGGTACTGCTCCACCGCTCGTTCGAGCTGGCCCCGGCTTCGTTCATGCTCGGCGGCGCGGGCGAGCGCTCTGGGGCAAGTGGAGAGCTCCTTCAGAAGCTCGTCGGCGGCCTGGGCGGCGTCACGCCGGCGGGCGAGGTCGTAGCGCAAGGAGAGCGCCTCGCACAGGGTGGGTTGCAGCGCGAGCGCCTCGCGGGCGAGCTCCTCGGCTTTGGCGTCGGCCCCCATCGCCAGCGCCACCCGCGCTTCCAGGAGCGGCACCGGGTAGCTGAGCGGCTTGGCGGCGCCGCGCGCCTCGGCCAAGAGAGCCAGGGCGTCGGTGTGACGGCCGTCGTCGAGGGCCAGGTCCGCTTGCCACAGGCGGGCACGCACATCGCCTGGGTCCTTCTCCAGGGCGGCCTCGAGGTCACGGGTGGCGTGGCCCCGGGCCACCTTGGCGGGCAGGGTGCGGTCGTGCAGCGCCAGCTCGGCGCGCAAGGAGCGCAGCGCGGGCGACTCGCCCTGAAGCGAGGCGGCCAGCGCTTTGGCTCCGTCGCGGTCGCGGGACATGCCGTCTTTCGCGGCGAGGAAAGCGGCCAGGTACCCCCCTGCTTCGTCCTCGAGGGCGCGGGCGAAGTCAGCGGCATCGGGGTACACCGACGGCGGCGAAGCTTCTTCGGGCGGCGGGGGGCTCCACCGAGGCGCCGGCCCGGTCGCGGGGGTGAAGGTGACCACCGAGGGGTTGCCGTCGGCGCGCATCACCGCCAGCGAGAGGGTGCCCTGGCGGTCGCCCTGAGACAGCCGTACCAGCAGCCGGTGTGCCCCCGGGGCAAGGCGCACCGCCGCCGCGCTCACCGTCGACTCTGGGCGCGCGAAGCTGCGGCGCTCGAACAGCAGCGCTCCGTCGAGGTAGAGCTTGTGCGCGGAAGAGGAGACGGTGCGCAGCACGTAGAGCTCTTCGTCAGGAACGTGGACGTCCACCGCGACCAGGTAGCCATCGCCCTGGGAAGGTTCTCCCGCCAACGAGAAGCGCCCGTCGGGAAAGCCCAAGGTGCGCGCCCGTGTCTCGCCGAAGGGGCCGGCGAGCGAAGCGGGCACATGGCCGGTGCGCTCGGGGTAGGTGGCCTCGTCGAAGGAGAGCACTTCGTAGGGGGAGAGGGGGCCGAGGAGGGTGAGGCGCACCGGCACACCCATCTCCGCCAAGGTTTTGGCGAAGGACACCGTCTTGCCGTGCTGCTGGTAGATGAAGACGAGCGCGCTGCGCCCCAGCTGGGCCGCGTCGCCGGGCAGCCCAGCCGCCAGCGCCGAAGGCACGCGCTGGAGAATGAGCTCGTCGGTCTTTTCCGCGCTGCCCGCGGCCTCGAGCACCGCCCGTGCCGCCGCACAGGCCAGCGGGTGGGCAGGGGCGCGCTCCAAGAGGTCGAGCGCTGCCTCGAGCTTGTGCACCGGGTTAGCCGCCCGCTCGGCCAGAAGCAGCTGGCCGTGCAGCGCGTAGGGCTCGCTGGGGTTTTCGGCCAACGCCTGCTCGAACCGCTCCTTGGCCCGGGCGGCGTCGCCTTCGAGGAGCAGCGCATGGAAGCCGGAGAGCGATAGCTGCCGCGCGGAGGCGGCGCCGGCGTTCGCCGCGTGGTCGGCGGTCTCCAGGGCCTCGGTGGGAGAAGGAGCGCGGCGCGTGCAAGCGCTCGTCTCCAGCAAAAGGCAGAGGGCGATGGACAGGAGAAGTCGGAAGGTGGGTGCGGTCCCCATGAGGGAGAGTTCGTACCTCACTTCCGCTTTGACACGCGCTTCTTCAGAGCCGAGGTCTTGGAGCCGCCCGACTTTTTCGGCTGGGTTTTGCCTGCCACCGGCTTGGGGGTGACCTTGGCCACCGTGGTCTTCTTTTCCTCTTCGACCACCACCACCGGGGGAGGAGGCTCGACGTCGGCGATGTAGCGCACCTCGGCGAAGGCGCACGAGGCATTGAGACAGCCCACCGCGGCGCGGGGCATCTCGCCGAACTCCTTCTTCCAGCTCGCCCCCAGGCTCAAGGGGTCGCCGAGCATGCGGCGGTCACGGTCTTTTTTCTCGCCCAGGTAGGCGGTCAAATCGCCCGTCTCGTCGTCGATGGTCAGCTCGAGGTCCAAGGGCCCAGGATCGACATTGAGCGGGCTGCTCATGGTGCCGCGCCGCTCACCCAGCGCCCACTCCAAGGTGGGTGGGCTGACGCCGCCCGAGACGATGAGCGCCACGTAACGGTCGTTCTTTCCCAGGAGCATGAGCGCCGAACGGGGCTCGGGCGCCGGCCCTGAGAACCACTCGCGCAGGCGGGAAAAAGCGGTTGGCTTGGAGACCAGGGTACGCACTTCGGCGCGGAAGGAGAGCCCGGTGACGTTTTGCTCGCCGTCGAGATCCACGTCGAGCACCGCGCGCCCAGCGGTCGCATCGTCCTCGGGGCGGCCGAAAAGGATCTTTCCTTCGGAGAGGCTGGGCTTTCGCCCCATCGCCACCACGGGAACGGTGTCGGGCCCGTCGCCCAAAGAGAGGTCGCGGCTCTTGGGGCGACGTTCGATGCGGCCGGGCGTGGTGAGCGGCCACTTGGTGCCGAAGTCGGTGGTGAGCTCATCGCCCGCGGGCTTGCGCAGCTTGGGGGAGCTGCCGCGCAAGAGCGACACCGCCAGCACCAAGGTGGCGGCCACCACCAAAGTGACGGTGCCCACCCGGGCGACGCGGCGCACCACCCGGCGTGCCAGCTCCTTGGCGCGGGCGGCGGGGCTCGAGGGTCTTCCCGGCAGCGAGTGGCTGGTGGCGGGCAGCAAGGGCTCGAGGTCGGCGAGGAGGTCGGTGACTTTCTGGTAGCGGTCTTGGGGCAGGGGCTTGAGGCAGCGGGCGACGATGGCGTCGAGTCGCTTGTCGACGCCGGGCTTCTTCTGCGAGGGAGGGTCGTACGTGCCCACGGGCAGCTCGCCCACCAGCAGCTCGTAGAGGATGACGCCCAACGAGTACACGTCGGCGCGGTGGTCGACCGACTTGGCGTCGACACGCTGCTCCGGCGCCATGTACGAAGCGGTGCCCATGGAGACGTGCGTCTGGGTGATGTTCAAGTTGGCGGCGAGGGACTGCTCGTGGGCGAAGCCCGCCAGCCCGAAGTCACTCACTTTGGCGATGCCGCCCGCCTGCTCGTCGAAGAGGATGTTCTCGGGCTTCAAGTCGCGGTGAATGACTCCGCGGTTGTGGGCGTAGTCGATCGCCCGGCAGACCTCGTGGATCATCCGCAGCGAGCTGGTGCTGTCGAGCAAAGGAGAGCGCATCACCTCGCGCATCGAAGGCCCGTCGACGAATTCCATCACCAGGTAGTAGGTGGACTCGGTCTTCCCCTTGTCGACGATGGAGACGATGTTGGGGTGGGAGAGGGTGGCGAGCGCCGCCCCCTCTTTTTCGAAGCGGGCGACGAAGGTCTCGTCCTTGGCCAGCTCGGTGGCGAGAATTTTCACCGCCACCGTTCGGCCCAAAGACAGCTGAACCGCCCGGTGCACCTCGCCCATCCCCCCCTTGCCCACGAGCTTCTCCAGCCGGTAGCCGGGGATGAAGTCCGGAGGCCGCAGCCGGCTGATGGCGGTTTTCTCGACGGTGGCCATGGGCGAAGACGTTCCTTTTGAACGCTATCGGAAGCCCGCCCTCTTGGACAACGAGATGAGGGCCGCGCCGTCTCTCCGTGCTTGCGTTCTGGGCGCATATCTGCACGCCTTGGGCTCGCATGGCAGTCGCCTCCCAGCTTTGCGCGTTGCACCGCGAGCTTGCCGCTTGCCGCGCCTGCCCGAAGATGGTGGGGCCGGTGGTGCACGGACCTCCGGTGGTAAGCCCGGTGTTCCTGCTCGGTCAGGCGCCCGGACCGCGGGAGGGAAGCTTCGGCCGCCCTTTTGCGTGGACGGCGGGGCGCACCCTCTTTCGCTGGATGGAGCAGGCGCTGGGCCTTTCCGAAGAAGCCTTCCGCGCCCGGGTGTACATGGCGGCGGTGGCGCGCTGCTTTCCCGGCAAGGCCAAGGGCGGCGGCGACCGCAGGCCCGACGGAGAGGAAATCTCCAACTGCCGCCGCTTCCTTTCGCGCGAGGTGGAGCTGCTGCGGCCCCAGTTGGTGTTGCCGGTGGGGACGCTGGCCATCGAGCAGGTGTTGGGGGAAAAAGCGCCGCTGGCGGAGGTGGTGGGGCAGCTTCGCCGCCGTCGATATCACGGGGTGGAGGTCGACGTGCTGTGCCTGCCGCACCCCTCGGGAGCCTCCACCTGGCACAAGAAGGAGCCGGGGAAGACGCTCCTGGCGAAGGCGCTGCGCCTTTTGGGAGCGCACCCCGTGGCGCGACGGCTGTCAACGCAGCGGGAGGTGGGGTGATGCGGCTTTTCAAGCTGGCCGTGCGCAACCTCACCCGCAACCGGCGACGCACCGCCATCACCCTGGTGGCCTTGGTGGTGGGAGTGGGGGCGATGGTCACCTTGCGCGGCTTCATCAACGGCCTGCAGCGGATGATGCTGGAGAACATCGTTCACGGGCAGCTGGGCGCCCTACAGGTGCACCGCGCCGGCTACTTGGCCAACGTGCTCTCCTCCCCGCTGACCTTGGACATGGAGGACTCGGGAGATTTGCGCGCGCGCATTCGCGCGGTGCCGGGGGTGCGGGCGGTGGCGGGACGCATTCAGTTCGGGGCGATGGTGTCGACCCCCGACGTGGGCGAGGCGCCGGGGAAGACCTCGTTCTTCCTCGCCACCGCTCTCGAGCCCGAGGCGGAAAAGGAGGTTTCTCCCAAGCGCTGGGAGTGGGTGGCGCAAGGCCAGATGCCCGCAGCGGCCGATGCGCGCGCGCTGGTGCTTGGCGCCTCCTTTGCCGAAGGACTGGACATCCCTCTCCCTCAGGGAGAGGGCAAGGGTGAGGAGGAAGAGCAATGGCCGGCACTGCTTGCAGCCGACAGAGACGGCATCCTCAACGGCGAGGCGGTGGTGTTGGCGGCTACCCTCCACAACGCCACCCCGGGCGACAACCGGTTCGGCTTCGTCCCGCTGGTCACCGCGCAGCGGCTCTTGCGCATGGAGGGCCGCGTCACCGAATACGCCGTGGGCATCGAACGCATGGAAGACGCGGCGGTGGTGCGCGATGCGCTCGCCTCCACCCTGGGGCCCGGGTACGAGGTGCATACCTGGAGCCAGCTGTTTCCCTTCTTGACCGAGCTCACCGGCACTCAGGACTTCATCTTCTCCGTCGTCTCCTCCATCTTTCTGGTGGTGGTGCTCTTGGGCATCGTCAACGCGATGCTGATGTCGGTGCTCGAGCGAGTGAGGGAGATAGGCACCATGCTCGCGGTGGGGCTGCGGCGGCGGCAGGTCGTTTTTCTCTTCTTGCTCGAGGGGCTGGTGCTGGGCGCCGTGGGCGGCGCGCTGGGAGTGGCGGTGGGCTTTGCCGCCGTGCAGTGGATGCAGGCGGCCGGCCTCCACCTGCCCGCACCTGGGGCGGAAATCGACTCCCTCATTCGGCCGTTCGTCTCCTCTCTCTACCTGGCGCGGGCGCTGACGATGGCAGTGGCCGGCTCGACACTGGCGGCGCTGTGGCCGGCCTACCGGGCGAGCGCGCTTCGACCGGTGGAGGCGCTGGCGCACGTATGAGACCCCCCCGCTTTTTCACGATGGCTTTTCGCAACGTCCGTCGCAACCGGCGCCGCAGCCTCATCACCTTGGCCGCCATCGTTCTGGGGGTGACGATGGTGACGGTGATGCGTGGCTTCATGGAGGGTGCCCAAGTGCTGATGGTGGACGACGCGGTGCGGGGCAAAAGCGGCGCTCTCCAGATTCACCGCAAGGGTTACTTGGCCAACGCGGCTTCCGACCCCACCGCGCTGGCGATGCGGCACGGCGGGGCGCTGGTGGAGCAGATGCGCGCGGTGAAGGGCGTCACCGCGGTGGCCGGCCGCCTGCGTTTCAGCGGGCTGGTGAGCAACGGGGTGTCGCAGACGATGTTCTCCGGGCGCGGAGTGGACCTTGCCGAGGAGCCGAAGGTGTGCCCGCGCGCAGTCGCCGGGGTCGCCGACGGCGGCGAAGCGTTGCGCGAAGGCGACCAGGGGCAGGCGCTGCTCGGCTTCGAGCTGGCGCGGAGCTTCGGTCTGGCCGTTGCCGTCGACAAGCGCCCCACGGTGAACCTTCAGTCCTCCAGCCCCGAGGGGCGCGCCAACTCGCTCGAGGTGCAGGTGAAGGGGCTCACCGTGTCCAACCTGCCCTTCGAGAACAAGCGGGTGGTGACCGTGCCCTTGGCCACCGCCCAGTCGCTCTTGGGCATGGAGGAGCAGGTCACCGAATACGTCCTCGCGGTCGACGACCTTTCGCGGGTCGACCGGGTGGCCGAGTCGCTGCGGGCGGCGTTGGGGCCGGAGTACGAGGTGCACACCTGGAAAGAGGTGATGCCCTTCGTGCGCGACGTGGTGAATCGCCAGAATTTCGTCTTGGGGACGGTAGCGGTGGTGCTCTTCGTCATCGTCCTCACCGGCATCATCAACACCATGTTGATGAGCGTCTTCGAGCGGGTGCGGGAGATTGGCACCATGCTCGCGGTGGGGGTGAGGCGGCGGCAGGTGCTTTGGCTCTTCGTGCTCGAGGCCGGTGTGCTGGGTGTCGCCGGAGGGTCGGCGGGCGCGGCGCTGGGGAGCGCAGCCGTGGGGGTGTTGGGCGCGGTGGGCTTGCCCGTGCAGCTGTCCGGTACCTCGGGCAGCTCGATGCTGCGGCCTTCGGTCTCGGCGGTTTTCGTCGCCGTCGCGGTGCTCATCGCCTTCATCGGCGCGCTCCTCGCCGCCGCCTATCCCGCCTACCGCGCTTCCCGTCAGAACCCCGTCGATGCCCTGAGGTCCGCATGAGACTGTTCTTGTCGATGTTGCTGTTGGCGGCGCCGGCCTGGGCCGCCGAGCCCACCGCCGCCGAGATTTTGGCCCGCTACGACCAGGTGATGGGGCCGCTCAGCTTCGACGCCAAGATGTCGATGACCGCTCGCCGCGAGGACGGCAGCGAGCGCACCTACGTGATGAAGGTGCTCAAGAGCGGCCAGGACAAGCTACGCATCTGGTTCCTCGCCCCCTCGGCGGTGAAGGGCCAGGAGATGCTGCGCAACGGCGACAACCTCTGGGTGTACCTGCCCAACTTGAAGCGGGCCACCCGCATCGCCAACCGCGACAGCTTTCAGGGAGGAGACTTCAACAACGCCGACGTCCTCCGGGTGAACTACCAGGCGGATTATGAGGCCAAGTTGGTCGCCCCTCACCCCAACCCTCTCCCGGAGGGAGAGGGGGCGGAGGCGGAGATGTATCAGCTGGAGCTTCAGGCCAAGCACGGCGCCACCGCGTACGACGTCATCAAGCTGTGGGTGCGCAAGAAGGACCTGATGCCGATGCGGGGCGAGTACTACGGCACCAGCGGACAAATGATTCGCTCCGCCGAGTTCTCCGATTTTCAGGAGCTGGACAAAGGCTATGTGCGTCCCGCACGGGTGGTGATGAAGAACGAGCTGGTGAAGGCCCGCCGCTCGGAGATGCGCGTGGAGTCGATGCGCCTCTCGGTGGATGCACCACCGCAGCGCTTCACCCAGACGGACTTGGGGCGGTAGGTGCGCAGCCTCTTCGCGCTGATGCTGGCGGCGAGAGCGGCGATCGCCGCCGAGGTGAACGGCTACGCCGAGTCGCGCAGCCAGCTCTCCCGTGCGCGGGTGCAGGGACTTCTTCCCACCCACGAGCTTCCCCAGTTGCTCCAGCTCGTCGAGCTCAACACGCAGGTGCGGCACGCCTACGTCGAGCGCGGCTTTTTCTACGGCGACCTCTCCCTCTTGTTGCAGGTCGCCGGCAGCTACCGGGGGCTCGACGCCCAAGGGGCGGAGGTGGGCCTGCCCGACCGCGACTTGGCGCAGAACCACCCGGTCGTCTCCCTCAACGAGCTCTATGCGAGCCACGAGGTACGGCCCGCGCTCCACGTGCTGTTGGGCAAGAAGCGGGTGGTGTGGGGCAGCGGTTTGGCCTTCAACCCCACTGACCTCTTCAACCCGCGCAAAGACCCCACCGACCCTACTTTCCAGCGTGCGGGAGCGTGGATGGCGAGCATCGAAGCGCCGTTGGAATCGGTCGCCTTCACCTTCGCCGCCAGCCCCGCGGTGCTCCGGCAGGACAGCGGCCTTCCCTATCAGCTGCTCCTCCACCCGAGCTGGGACGTGCAAGACTCGCAGTACCACTACCTCCTGGCGGCGCGCGCCTACGCCCTGGTCCGGGAGAGCGACCTCAACTTGATGCTCTTTTTCGGCAACCGCTACGGCGACGACTTCGAGAACAAGCTGCGGGTAGGCGCCTCGTTCTCCCGCTACTTCTTCACCGACTACGAGCTGCACGTGGAGGCGTTGGTGCAGGCCGGCTCCACGCGCGCGTACGTTCGCTCGCCTTGCGTGGAAAGCGCCCTGGCCGCGCTTCAGTGCCAGGCCGAGGGCACCCCGTTCGCCTCCCAGGCGCTGCTCGACGACGGGCGCCTGGTGCCCAAAGTCTTACTTGGCGCTCGTACCCAGCTCGCCGACGAGTCCATGCTTTCGCTCGAGTACCTCTACCAGGGCGATGGTTTCAGCCGCGCGCAGATGGCCGACTGGGTGAGCGGGCTCGATTTGCTCCGGCAAGCGCGGGAGCTGGGCGTTCCTTCCGAGCGCCTGCCCTCCACCGGCTCGCTCTTGGGAGGCGCGGTGGACGAGGGGGTGCCGCAGAAGTTCAGCTTCGAGCCTTTGGGGAGGCACTACCTCTTCGCCACATTCCAGAAGCCGAAGATTCGCGACGACTTCACCGTATCGGCTTCGCTGGTGGCCAGCCTCACCGACCTCTCCTCGATGCTCGCTCCTTCCGTCAGCTGGAGCGCGAGAGAGTGGCTTCAACTCTCGCTCTTTGGCTTTCTCCCCCTCCCCGGGCCGCGCGCTTTGGCCACCACGGTGCCGCGCACGGGCGAGGCCGTGAGCGAGCACACCTTGCTTCCTGTGCAGTACCGCGCGCTCTTCTCCGCCCGCGTCTTCTACTAAAGACCGACCATGAACCAGCCCCTCATTCAGCTTTCCGGCATCGAGAAGCACTACCAGCTCGGCAAGACCACGGTGACCGCGCTGCGCGGAGTAGATCTGAAGGTGCATGGCGGCGAGTTCACCGTGGTCACCGGCCCCTCCGGCTCGGGGAAGACCACCCTGCTCAACATCATCGGCTGCCTCGATCGCGCCAGCGGGGGACGGTACCTGCTCGACGGCGAGGACGTGAGCGCGCGCGACTTCGACGACTTGGCCGAGGTGCGTAACCGGAAGATTGGCTTCATCTTCCAGAGCTTCAACCTCATCCCGGTGCTCGACGTGGCGGAGAACATCGAGTTTCCCTGCGCGGTGCGCGCCCAAGGAGAGCCTCCCCAAGCCCTGCGCAAGCGAGTCGAAAAGCTCGCCGAGGCAGTGGGCCTTTTCCCTTTCCTTCGCCACAAGCCCGACGAGCTGTCCGGAGGGCAACGGCAGCGGGTGGCGATTGCCCGCGCGCTCATCACCGAGCCGCGGTTGGTGCTGGCCGACGAGCCGACCGCCAACTTGGACTCGCAGACCAGCGACCAAATCATCGACCTGATGGTGAAGCTGAACCAGGAGAAGGCGGTGACCTTCCTCTTCTCCACCCACGACCCGCGGGTGGTGCGCCACGCCAAGCGTGCGCTGCACATTCAGGACGGGCATATCGCCCAGGGAGAAGAGGCGCCCGATGAGTGAGCCTCGACGGTTCGCCGGCCTCGACGCCGCGCGGTCTCTCGCCGTGGTGGCGATGGTGATGGGGCACTCGCTCGATGCCGTGCTCTCTTCCGCCGGGCGGGAGAGCTTCGGCGGTCAGCTCTACTGGGAGTTTCGTGCCTTCACCGCTCCGCTCTTTCTCTTGGTGAGCGGGTGGGCGGTGGTGATGAGCGCTCAGCAGCGGGGGCTCGTGGGAGTCAGGGTGCTGCGCCGGTACCTGCCCCGCGTGGGGCTGCTCTTTCTTCTCGGCTTTGTCTTGCGTTTCCCCGCCTGGAACTGGCGGGGCCTGGTGCACGGCGACGAGTCGGTGTGGCGGCACTTCCTTGCCTTCGACGCGCTGCACGTCATCGCGGCGAGCCTGCTGGTGGCGCTGGGCGTCTTGGCCGTCGTGCGTGACGAGCGGGTGCGGGCGCTGTGCTTTGGCCTCGCCGCCGTCGGCATGCCGTGGGCCACCCCGTGGGTGTGGAGCACTCTTTCCCACGCTCCGTCATGGGCGCAGCAAACCCTGGGCGGAGGTGATGCGCCCTTCCCCCTCTTCCATTGGGCCGGCTATTTTTTCATCGGTGCATTCCTCGGTGTAACCCTCTCCCACTGGGAGAGGGCAAGGGTGAGGGGCGTCATCGCACTCCTAGCGCTCGCCGCCTTGGCGATGCTCGCCGCCGGACCGACCCCCGCGGCCCAGATGGCGCTTGCCAGCTGGACCAAGTTCGTCTGGAGGCTCGGGGGAACGCTCATCCTCTTGGCGCTGGCAATGGCGCTACCGGAGCGGTGGGCCAGAGCGCTCGCTCCAGTGGGGCGCGCCTCGCTGTGGGTCTACGTCATCCACCTGCCCATCGTGTACGGGTGGGCGCTGTGGCCGGGCTTGTCCACGCTGGTGGGGCCGACGCTTTCACCGTCCGTGGCCGTGGCGACGGCGCTCGGGGTGACCGCGGTGAGCGTCA
>JBMORE010000002.1:0-42698 GCA_049322255.1 Myxococcota bacterium
CGGATTTCGAGGGCTTGATTCGCGGCGACCAGCGGAGAGACATGGGCGTTACCTCCGCCCATGACAGATCATTTTTCCACGCCGACGTCGATCCCCTTGGCGCCTAACGGGATCAGCTCTCTAGCGCCCCACCGAAAGCTGGTTCTCCACCCGGTCGACCCCAAAGACGTACCAGGTGTCGCGCTCGGCGAGCTCTCGTTCGCTCTGGGTGGGCACCGACCCGGAGAGGGTGACGACCCGGTTTTGGGTGTGCACGCCGATCTGGGTGGTGTCGATGAGTGGGTCTTTCTCGAGCACGATGTCCACCGCGTCGGTGACCTCTTCGTCGCGATCCTCCTCGGCGGGGCTCACCCCCAGGCCGTTGACCACGTCGCGTGTGCCCGGCACCCACCACGCGAGCACGCCGGCCAGGCGCTTCTGAGCAAGGCTGCTCACTTCGCCGTCGAGGGTAACCACTCCGTCCTCGACCCGGATCTCGATGAGGCCCCTGGCTTCGGCGCCCAGGTCTCGCACCGTCCTGCCATCCGCACGCAGGGAGAATGGACGCAGCGTCGGCTCCTCGTCGAGCGCGTCACGCACATGGTCGCGAACTTGGGCGTCAGTCATGCGCATCGCCGGGACGACGCGCAGCTGGTCGACGAGGGCCTCCGGCGCCCACACGGCGGCCGCTCGCTCGAGGGCGAGCTTCTTGACCGCGAGGCTGCTCACCTCTCCGCGCATGACCAGCGCCCCCGCGTCCACCGATAGCTCGATGCGCTCCTGCTCCTTTCTCACCAGCGGGTGCGAAGCCAGCGCTTCGTCGACCTGAGCAGTGAGGGACATGTCCAAACGGTAGTGTCGCTCGAGGTGTCCGGCGGCCGGGCGGGTGCCCTGGGGATCGCTTGGCTGCATGCATTCATGGGCAGCTGGGGAGGACCTACCTTCAAGCTCGAGCCCACGGGAGGAACCATGCGTCAGGAAGAAGAAAGGTCGGAACCGCGCTTCGAGGAGCTCGCCGTCGATCAGGTGATGTCGACGCGGGTGGTCTCCATCCAGCCTGATGCGACGCTGGGCGAGGCCGCGGGGATGATGCTGGAGGGAGGATTTCGCCACCTCCCCGTGCTCGACGAAGACGAGCGGCTGGTAGGCGTCTTGAGCGAGCGCGACTTGCGGGAGTGGTTGGGCGTCGAGCTGCGGGAGTGGCCGCGCGCCGCCCGCAACTTGGATGAGGCGGTGTCGAGCGCGATGGTCTCCAACCCCACCGCGATGCATTCGGGGGTGAAGCTGCTCGCGGCGCTGGAGGTGTTCGCCGACGAGCGCATCGGAGCGTTGCCGGTGCTCGACGAGCACGAGCGATTGGTGGGAGTGCTTTCCTACGTCGACGTGCTCGACTGGCTCCGCCGACACACCGTTCCTCCGCCTGAGGCCCCAGCGCCGGTGTAGGCTTTCCGCCCAGCAACGCCTGGACGGGGATGAACGAACCAACGGTCAAGAAGCGTCGCCGCCGTCGGCGTGGCCGGGGGCGGGGCAGAGGTGGCCCACCCGCCAAAGCGACGCCCCTCGAGGCCTGCCGTGAGGTGGCGCGCCGTCGCTTCGGCATTCCCACCCTGCACCCGGAGCAAGAGGCCGCCATGCAGGCGGTGCTCGAAGGGCGCGACACCCTGGTGGTGTTGCCCACCGGCTTCGGCAAGTCGCTCATCTACCAGGTGCCGGCGCTGGTGCTGCCGCGGCCCACGGTGGTGGTCTCTCCGCTCATCGCCTTGATGATGGACCAAGAACGCGCGCTCCACCGTCGTGGGGTGCCGGTGGTGCGCTTGGACAGCACCGTGGGCGCGGTGGCCCGGCGCGAGGCGCTCGCCCGGCTGGAGCACGGCGGCCGCCTCATCGCCCTCACCACCCCCGAGACGCTCGAGTCGGCGTCGGCGGGCCCCTCGTTCGAGAAGGCCAAGCCCGCGCTCTTGTGCGTCGACGAGGCGCACTGCATCTCGGAGTGGGGGCACGACTTTCGCCCCTCCTACTTGCGCCTGGGCGAAAAGCGGGCGCGGCTGGGAGGGCCCCCGGTGCTCGCGCTCACCGCCACCGCCACGCCCAAGGTGCGCGAAGACGTGGCCGCCCGCTTGGCGATGAAGGCGCCGCTGGTGGTGGCCGCCCCTCCGCACCGCGAGAACTTGGTGCTGGGGGCGAAGCTCGTCCCCGGCAACTTCAAGCCCGAGGCGGCGGCGCGGCTGCTCAAGCGGTTGCAGCGGCCGGGCATCGTCTACTGCGCTACCACGGTGGCGGTGGACCAGATTTGGCGCGCGCTCAACCGGGCAGGCATTCCCGCGGCGCGCTACCACGGCAAGATGGCCGCCAAGGAACGCGAGGCCTCGCAGCGGCGCTTCATGAAGCCCTCCAAGCGCATCGTGATGGTGGCCACCAGCGCCTTTGGCATGGGCATCGACAAGCCCAACATCCGCTACATCCTCCACTACCAATCGCCGGGCTCGTTGGAGCAGTACGTGCAAGAGGCGGGGCGGGCGGGCCGCGATGGCGCGCGCGCGCACTGCGTGCTGCTCTTCGACCCCGCTGACTTGGACATTCAGCGCCACCTCCAATCGCGCAGCCGGCCCAAGGTGCACCAGCTTCTGCGGGTAGCCGAGGCCTTGGCGGCGTGGGCGGGCGAAGACAAACCGGTCGACGTGAAGGCGCTCGCGCTCTCGGCTTCGCTGCCGGCGGCGACTTGCGGTGCCTTGTGCGTCCAGCTGGAGGAGGCAGGCCTTATCGAGGAACGCGAGGGAGCCTTCGTGGCGCGGGTCGCTCCCAGCGAGTTGGTCGAGCGCGCCCGTGACCTGGCGGGCCGATTGGAGACGATGCGTCGCGAGGACGAACGGCGTCTCGAGGCGGTGGCGGGCTACGCCGAGACCGAGGAGTGCCGCAGCGTCTTCATTCGCCGCTACTTCGGAGAAGCCAATCCTCCCCGCTGCGGCAAGTGCGACCGTGACCGCCCCCTTGCGGGGAAATCGACCCCCGCCCCGGCTGTTGAGGCGCCCGGACGGACCCCCTAGAGTCCGCGCATACTCGTGCTCTCGCTCCTCGCGACCATCGCCTTCGTCGCCCTCAGTCCCGAGGCGGCTCAGCCGCTCTCGGTGCAGCGCCGCGTCACCCCGGAGCAGGTGAAGCTGGGCGAGCCGTTCGTCTACGAGCTGGTTCTCACTCACCCCAAGGGCCTGCGCTACGAGCTGCGCGCTCCCCCTCCGCTCGAGGCCTTCGAGGTGCTCGAGCAGACGCGCCAGCGCGTCGATGGTGCTGACAGCGCCACCACTACCTTTCGAGTGCGTCTTTCGCAGTTCGAGCTGGGAAAGGTGCGCCTTCCCGAGCTCACCTTCGACGTCTTCGGCGACGAAGGCTCGGCGACTTGGGTGGCATCGGGGGTGGAGGTGGAGGCGGTACCCACGCTTCCTCCCGACGCTGAGGAGAAGGGCGCCGGTCTGCACGACATTCGTCCCAATGAAGAAGTTCCGGTACGCACTTTTCGGTTGCTCTACGCGTTGGCGGGGCTGCTCGTGGCGGCCGCGCTGACGTATTTGCTCCTACGCCACTTGCGTCGTCCGCGGGCGGCCCAGCGACCTGCTGTGCCTCCTCAGCCACTCGATGTGCGCACGGTGGCCGCGCTCGACGCGCTTCGCGCCGAAAACCTCCCCGCTCAGGGCAGGGTGCGCGAGTTCCACTTCCGTCTCTCGGAGATTGTCCGCGGCTACTTAGGTGAGCGGTATGCCTTCGAGGCGCTCGAGTGTACGAGTGGAGAGCTTCTCGACGCGCTGGCGAGGCTGCACACGCCCGGGCTGTCGATGGACGAGCTGGCTGCCTTTGCCCACGGCTCCGACCTGGTGAAGTTCGCCAAGGCCTCGGCGACGGTGGAGGAGTGCAAGGTCGCGCTGGAATTTGGCTATCGCTTGGTTCAGGCGACGATGGCTCCAACCCAGCTCTCAGGCAGATGACCGCGTGCCTGCACGGGCGATTGCCGACGGCGGCGAGGCTGCCGAAGGTGTGGGCATGGCGGTGCCCAAACATCTCGAAGAAGCGGTGACCCGGCTGGAGATGGCCGCGGAGCGCATCGACCTGGCCCGCGCGGCGCCTTTGTCGCTGGAGAGCCAGCGCGAGTGGCTGGAAGCGCTGACCGACTTCGTGCAGGCGTTGGGCGAGATTCACGAGTTCACCAACGAGTCGGTGCACGAGAAGCTGCACGAGCTCGCCGGACGCTTGCGGCTGCGCGAGACACTGACGCCGCCTCCTCCTGCACCCGGCCAGCCGGTTTCTTGACGATCCGTTCTTGCGGTCTCTAATGGCGCGACAAGGTTGTTTCGTCCTGTGGCGCCCAAGGAGAGCCGATGGAGGACCTCGATACCGTCCCTGAGCAACAGCGGATTCCGCAGTCGCGGCCCGAGCCGGAGTGGGTGTCCTTGGTGTGGCGGCCGGCGGGCTCTCAGTCGCTGGCCGATCGCTGGCTGCGCGCGGGAGAGGTGAAGCGCGAAAAGCCGCAGCCGCCGCCACTGCCGAAGCGAACCAAGCCAGCGAAGTAGCACGCTAGCGGAGCAGGTCCGCCAGCCAGTCAGCGAAGGCAGGAGACTGAACGAACGCGGACAGGCGTCGCTGAAGCGCCTCTTTGCCGAAGGCGCGCGCCGAGGCAAGCAAACCGTGCTGGTCGAGCATTTCTCCCGGCGTTCGTTTCGCAGCCCGACCCAGGAGCGTCTCCACCGCCGCTTCGAGCGTCGCCTGGCTTTCCTCACGGGAAAGCCACTTCGTCGCCGCCTCGCGGACGATGCGGGCCCCTCCCGGGACGTCCAGGCGCTGAAGCTCGTGGCCCAGTTGCTCCACGGTCAGCCCGAGCACCCCCTCGAGCATCGCCACCCGCAGCGCGGCTTGGTTTGCGGCACGTGAGGGGTTGGAGAGCTCTTCGGCGATGCGTTGGAGAATGCCCGACAGCGCCGCGTCGACGAACTCGGCGGCGCGCTTGTCGAGCTGGCGCTCCATCTCCTCGGAGACCGCCCCCACCATGCCGCTGGCAATGGCGCCCAGTGACCCGGTGCGGCTCTTGGCCTGCTCGGCGGCGAACTTCGCCAGCCCTCCCAGCCCCTTGGCTACCCGGCTGTCGGCGAGGGGAGCTCCCAGCCGGCGCCCGAAGTCGAGGACGATGTTCAGCGCCAGCTCGCGCACCAGTGCTCGCACCGGCTCGGGCTGAAGCAGCGCCAGCACCACCCCTCGATCGGGTGAGTACGGCCGTGCCAGGAGCTTCGCCGCCGCGTCGATGCCCTCGGAGGGAAGCACCTGGGCGAGCGTGCGGCGATCTGCGGTCAGCGCTTCGGCGACGTTCGAGAGCGCGGCCTCCAGTGCCGGCAGCGCTCGTTCCGAGGCAAGCCAACCGCTGAGTGCCTCTCGCACGATGCGCGCGACCTCGGGGAAAGGAAGCAGCTCCTCCACGGAGCGCCCCAGCGCATCTTCCACGATGAGCTCGCACAGCCGTTCGAGGGGTGCTCCAGGGGAGTCGTCTTGGAGACGGCGAAGCAGCTCGGCCCTATTGTCGGACAAGGGGTGACCTCATGCGCTCGTCGTATTTTGAAAGGTTCGGTTGGGTGCCGTCACCAGGAGAATGACCATGATGAGCTCGCACTGCCGGGGAAGCTGCCGAGGCCGCGTCGATTTGCTGATTCCTTTCCTGTTGGTCGTGGCGCTGGTGGCCCTCCCGTCGATCGCGCATGCTGCACCGGACGAAACCCTGGCGGTCTGGATTCCGCGCGCGGCGGGAACGACTCCGTTCAGCGGCCAGCCAACCGCGTCGCCGCACTCCTTCTGGCTCTATGCCCATCAAGGAGTGGAGTACCGTGCCTATGCCGTCGCCACTGGCGGCACGCCCCCCTACACCTGGTCATTGTCTGGGCAGCCGGCGGGGATGACCATCGACTACAAATCTGGTGCAGCGGGAAAGACCGGGACCAACACGCAATACTTCACCGGCGTGATTTCCTGGCCCAATCCCCAGGCCAGCTCCGGGACGATTACCGTGACGGTGACCGACGCGCTCTCGGCGCAGGCCAGCGCGACGTGGACCGTCACCGTACAGAGCTCCAAGTTCGTCTTCGTCGATTGCGACGCGACGGCACCGGGGAGCGGCACCCTCGCCAACCCCTACCCGAGCATTTCGGCCATGTACAACGCCCGGCCTGCCCACGTGGACAAGATCGTGATGTTTCGCTCCTGCGCAGGGACGTATCGCGTCCATGACATGACCTTGAACGATCCCGAGCGCAAGGACTTCCACGGCCTCTACGACCCGATGCAGTGGATTGCTCATCCCGGTGAGACGCCGGTCTTCGACGTCAACTTCCAAGCCGGTGTGACCAACGGGGCTTACGTTCGGTTCACTCCGGCAGGAATGCCGGTCGCATGGGTGGGAATTGACTGCATCAACACCCGGAATCAATGCCTGAATCTGGTGGACGGAACCTTTTTGGGTCTCGTGGCCGACTCCGCCTTCTCGGACCAGACTGGGACCGATGGAGAGAATCCTGCCTTCGTGATGACCTCCGCCGGGGCGAAGAACCTCACGATGATCATCCGAAACGACTTCTCGGATTACGGCGTGAAGGGTCAGGCAAACGTCAGCGGCAGCTGCATCGAGACGTACGAAGAAACGTACTTCGCGCTGATCGACAATGTGTGCCGCGACTCGGTGGGCGCCGACTCCGATCTGAGTGGGTTTCATCTGAAAGGCAGAATGGACCAGGTCTTCGTCTACAACAACCTGGTGCACGGCGTTCATCATCGAGGGATCGGCGGCAGTAACAACGTGCTCGGCGATGCGGTGATTGCCTTCAACCGGCTCTACAACTGCGGCAATGACTGCATGTCCCTGAACGAGTTCGGGACCATCGTGACGCCGATTCACCTTCGGCGTAACAGCATCGTCGGACAACTGCTCATCGAGGACGTCAATCTCGCGTCCTCGGGCCCGTTCATCTTGAGCAACAACGTCCATGTGGCAACCGAACCGCTGGGCGGGTGCAAGCCGGGGCATCGGTTGACCTGTCCGAACAGCTCTCAGCTCGACAGAATTGTGCTTTCCGCCGCGCCGAACGAAGACGTCGTGAAGCAACCGTCCGACAACTGTGTGGACTCCCTGGGGCTCCTGAGCGATGTCGGGCCTGACGATTGTCTGACCAACTTCCTGGGTACCAAGGGAGCGCAGGTGGCAGCGACGCCGCCGAGTGGAGGCGTTCCTCGCCCGCCGCGCAATCTAACGGTTCGTTGAGAGTTTGGTTGGCGCTCGGGGCTGCGCGGACCATGCCCCTGCCCGGTTCCTGCCTGACGGGCGCGGCAGGGGCCGGTTAAGGTGTTTCAACATGAGCTCCTACCAACGCGACCCGGTAAACGCCCCGCGCCTGCGCGGAACACCTCTCAAGCTCTTCGTGGAGACGCTGGAGAGCCCGCTGGGTCGAGCGGTGTTGGGAAAAATCACCCATGACAGTGGGCTCGGGCGCTTTCGCGACACGCCCGCGAACGGAAACCCGCTGCAGGAGCCCTTGCCACACCCTGCTTCGCTTCCGTCGAAAGCCTCCAGCGCCGTCGAGCTCGCCAACGCGAGCCTATCGACGACGGCGAAGCTCCCCTTCGAAACCGCTGCCCAATTCGCTGTCTCCTACCGGTCGGGTGCGGTGTCGCCCGTCGAGGTGGCACGTCGCGTCGTTGAAGCAATAGGGAGGCGGGGCAAGGGAGAAGGCTCGCTCAACCTCTTCATCGCCTCCCACCCGGAAGACCTTCTCGCTCAAGCCGAGGCATCGGCGGAGCGCTTCCGTCGGAAGAGGCCACTCTCACTGCTCGACGGCGTACCGGTCGCGGTCAAGGACGAGATGGACCAGGCGGGTTACCCAACGACGGTGGGCACGTCTTTTCTGGGCACCGAGGTGGCGCGGGAAGACGCGACGGCGGTGGCGCGCCTGCGCGCGGCGGGGGCGGTGCTCATCGGTAAGACGAACATGCACGAGGTGGGCATCAACACCATCGGCATCAACCCGCATCACGGGGCGGCGCGAAACCCCTACGACCGGTCGCACATCACCGGCGGGTCCTCCAGCGGTTCGGCGGCGTCGGTGGCCGCGGGGTTGTGCCCCATCGCTGTCGGCGCCGACGGCGGAGGGTCGATTCGCATCCCCTCCGCGCTGTGCGGAGTGGTCGGGCTCAAGGCCACCTTCGGCCGCATCAGCGAGCACGGCGTCTTCCCGCTGTGCTGGACTGTAGGCCACGTGGGCCCTATCGGCGCCAGCGTGCGCGACGTCGCGGCTGCCTACGCGCTGATGGCCGGTGTCGACCCGCTCGACGCCATCACCCACGCGCAGCCCCCGGTGCACCTCGACGGGCTCGAGCGGCTCGACCTCTCCGGCGTGCGCCTGGGCGTGTGCAAGGCGTACTTCGAAGATGCCGAACGCTCGGTGGTCGAGCGCTGTGAAGAGTTGGTGAAAGCGTTCGTCCGCGCGGGCGCAGGGGTGGTCGAAGTGCCGCCCCCCGACTTCAACACCATCTTGTGGAGCCACCTCATCCTCATTCTCTCGGAGATGGCCAGCTCGCTCGCTCCTCACCTGCGCGAAGACACCCGCCGCTTCGGCTACGACGTGCGCACCAATCTGGCGATTGGGAGGTTCCTCGAGGCGACCGACTACGTGCACGCGCTTCGCCACCGCCGAATGCTTACCGCTCACTGGCTGGAGGTGATGAAGGGCGTCGATGTCTTCGTCACTCCGACCACCGCCACCACCGCGCCGGCGATGCCCGAGCGTGCGTTGCCCGAGGGCGAGTCCAACTTGCGCACGACCGACGAGCTGATGCGCTTCATTCGCATCGGCAACCTCACCGGCTTTCCCGCCCTCTCGGTGCCCGCGGGCTACGACGCTCAAGGGCTGCCGGTCGGTTGCCAGCTCATGGGCCGGCCGTGGGAAGAACACCTGCTCTTGCGTTTGGGGCTGGTCGCAGAAAGCGCAGTGGAGCGGTGCCTCCCGGCACACCACGTTCGGCTGCTGGAACGGTGACCCACCGCCCTGCTCGTATTATGGAAGGGTCATGAACGTTCCCCTGATTGTCGAAACGACTCACCGTGGCGAGCGGGTGTACGACCTGTACAGCCGCCTGCTCAAAGACCGCATCATCATGCTCGGCACGCCGATCACCGACGACGTGGCGAACATCATCGTCTCGCAGCTGCTCTTCCTCGAGTCGGACGATCCGGACAAGGACATCAGCCTCTACGTCAACTCGCCGGGTGGCTCGGTCACCGCCGGCTTGGCCATCTACGACACCATGCAGTACGTGAAGCCCAACGTGTCGACCATCTGCGTGGGACAGGCGGCCTCGATGGGCGCGGTGCTTCTGATGGCCGGCACCAAGGGCAAGCGCTTCGCTCTGCCCAACGCGCGGGTGATGATTCACCAGCCCTGGGGCGGGGTGGAGGGCCAGGCGTCGGACATCGAAATTCACGCCCGGGAAATTCTCTCGCTCAAGAAGCGGCTCAACGAAATCATCTCTCGCCACACGGGGCAGTCGGTGATGCGCGTCGACGAGGACACCCACCGCGACCGCTTCCTCACCGCGGCGCAGTCGAAGGAGTACGGCATCATCGACGAAGTGGTGACCAAGAAGCGCTAAAGCCCTCACCCAGCCGTCTCCAACGCCGCCTGCTCCGTTCCACCTCGCTGGCGGTGTCAGCCGGGGTGTGCGTGTTGCCTGCGCAGAGTACTTGGCATATTTTTATGGCATGAAACATTTACATCTTCCGCTGTCAGATGATTTGTACGCTGCCCTCAAGGCCGAAGCTGCGCGACTGGAGACCCCCGCCACGAAGCTCGCGCGAGAGGCGATCGACCACTGGCTCGCCCAGAGGCGGCGTGAGGCTGTCACCAAGGCCATCGCCCAGTACGCCGCATCGTTCGGAGGCACCGCCGCCGACCTGGATACAGCGCTCGAGCGTGCGGGGGCCGCGCACTTGGGCAACCTCGATGAGGACACATGAAGCGCGGCGACGTCTGGTGGGCAGAGCTTTCGCCACGTTCTGGGTCTGAGCAGAGGGGCAGCCGGCCGGTCATCGTCGTTTCCCACGACGGGTTCAACCGCGTGCCGACCTGGCGGTCGGTCATCGTCGTTCCGGTGTCCACTTCCCCGAAGCAGGCCGGTCGCGGCCCAACGGTCGTTTTCCTTCCTCGAGGTTCCGGGGGCCTTCGCGCGGACAGCTCCGCGTTGTGCCACCAAGTCACCACCCTTGATCGGGCGAAGTTGGCCCGCTGTCTCGGTACTCTGCCCAGCGCACTCATGTCCCAGTTGAGTGAGGGCCTCAAGGCCGCCCAAGACTTGCCCTGAACCTCCAGCGACGGTGAGCGGCTCCACGCCGCTGGCGAAGCACCGGGCGCCCTACCGACCGACCCAAAGAGCCATGTAGACGTCGTCGATTTCGTTGGGCGTCGAAGCGAGCTTCCCCGGAACGGTCGCGATCATGCGCTCGGCCGCCGCAAGCAGCGGAGCGTCCTCCGGTCGTGCTTTTCGAATCGAGGCCCGGTGGGCGGCCCGTTTCATCGGAGCAAGAGCGAGCGGGAGCCAGCAGCGATGCTCACCTCGCCGGTCATCCCCGGTCTCAGCTTGGGGTCGGGCTTTTCCAGCACCGCCTCCGCTACGGCGGCGCCTTTCTCGCTCGGCTTCACCACCGCCACCGTCGCATCGAAGCTCTTGGCCGGCAACGCCGGACTGGTGAAGGTGAGCTCGGAGCCCGTGTGGACGTGGGTTGCGTCTTTGGCATCGAGCTTGACCAAAACTTTGAGGCTCTTGGTGTCGTCGATGCGCAACAAGAGGTCGCCCTCGTTCAACCGCTCGCCTACTTTCGACGTCGGCGAGGCCACCTCTCCCGCCGCGGGAGCGAGCAGCTCGGTCGAAGCGAGCTCTTTGGCGAGTGGCTCGCGCGCGGCCTTCTTCGCCGCGAGCTCCTCGGAGGCCGCCGCGCCATCGGGGCCGAGCTGTGCTTTGGCCTTCTTCAGCGCCACCGCCAGCGCGGCCACCTTCTTCTCCGCCTTCTTGAGCGCGCTCGTCTTCTTCGCCTTGGCCAGCTTGTTTTTCGCCGCCGTCGCCTTGGCGAGGTCGGCTTCCAACCGGCCCACCTTGGCTTTCATCTTGGGGTTGACCTTCGCCGAGCCCTTGGCCGCCTTCTTCACCTCGCGCTCCAGCCGGGCGATGCGCGCGTCCAGCTCCGCCAGTTTTTTCTGCGCTTCGCCAACGTCGAAGCGTGCCAACTTCTGACCTGCCTCCACCCATTGGCCGTCCTTGACCAACAGCTCGGCCAGCTTGGCCGCGCGCGGCATCTTCACCTCGACGGAGGCGCGCGGCGCGAGCACCCCTGGCGCGCTCGCCGAGTAGGGAAGCGGCACCGCCAGCACGGCCCCGAGCGCCACGAGCCCCACCCCGGCGACGATCAGCTTCTTCTTGGGGTTGGCTGGGCGAGAGCTCGCCTGTTCGTCTTCGTCGGGGGCGAACTGGCCGGTCTCACCTTCCTCGAACCACTTCGCCTCCGCTTGGCTGAACAAAGTGGCGAAGGAGAGCTCGGGCTTGCCTTCCGGGTACTGGGTGAGCAGCGCGTCGACGCGCGCGAGGAGCTCGGTCGCCTCAGCGGTCGCCGGCTGTTGGTCGAGCAGCTGAGTGAGGCACTGCTTGGCCTCTTGGAGCTGGTCGGCGCGGAAGGCCTTCAGCGCTGCTTGGTAGAGGGTGCGGCCTTCGGGGGTCCACGCGGCGCGCGCCTGCCAGGTGCTCCCCGGAGGCCCGCTCGCCTCGGCGGGAGAGGCCGGCCCCAGCGCTGCTTTGGCCTCGATGAGGCTGTGTTTCTGCAGCCGACGGACGAACTTCTGTAGGCTTTCCGGGGTGACGGGCAGGCCGATTTGCTCGGCGGCCGAGATGACGTCGCCCACCGTGCGCTGGCCGTTGAGCATGCGCGCCAGCGACAGCTCGAAGTCGTGCATCTCGAATGAAACGTCGCGCTGCGGATCGCTCACTTCGTATTTGAGCTGGCCGTGGTCTTCCTTGCGCTCGACTCGAAGGTCGGCACGCAGACTGGGGAGCACGTCGTCAACGGCGAGCGGCGGTAAGGGAAAACCCTTGGAGTCGGAGGACATGGGTTCGCACGATAGCAAGGGCTTGAAGCGATGGTAGATTGCCGAGCGAAGCGCGCGATGCCCGTCCTGCCCAGCTTTCACAGTCCACAAGCGCTGTGGCTCCTTCTCGCCGTGCCGTTGCTCATCTGGTGGGCCGTGCTCGAGCGGAAGAGCCGGGCGGTGTTCCGTTTCTCCGCCGCGCACATGCTCCTGCGCTCCGGCCGTGGCCTGCGAGCGCATCTGACGTGGCTTTTGCCGACGATGCGGGTGGCGGCGTTCGTCTTGGCGGTGGTGGCGCTCGCCCGCCCCCAGGAGCGCGACGCGCGAAGGCGTGACCTCTCGGTCGAGGGCATCGACATCATGATTGCCCTCGACGTCTCGATTTCGATGGAGGCGGCCGACTTTCGTCCCCGTAACCGCTTGCACGTGGCCAAGGAGGTGCTCGCCGAATTCATTTTGGCGCGGGTGAACGACCGCATCGGCTTGGTGGTCTTCTCCGGCGCGGCGTACACCCAGGCACCGCTCACGCTCGACTATGGCGTGCTCAAGGAGGTGGTGCAGCAGCTGCGCACCCGCGTGTTGGAAGACGGCACCGCGATCGGCGATGCGCTGGCCACCTCGCTCAACCGCCTGCGTGACTCCGACGCCAAGAGCCGGGTGGTGGTGCTCATCACCGACGGCGACAACAACGCCGGAAAAATCTCCCCCCTCGACGCGGCGGCGATGGCCCAGGCGTTGAAGATTCCCGTCTACACCATTCTCGTGGGAAAGGGCGGCAAGGTGCCCTTCCCCAATGGCACCGACCTCTTCGGTAACCCCGCCTTCCGGGAGGCGGAGATTCCCGTCAATCCCGAGCTGCTCCAAAAGATCGCCTCCTCCACCGGCGGCGAGTTCTACCGCCCCACCGACCGTGCCTCGCTGAAGGAGGGACTACAAAAGGTGCTCGACGCGCTCGAGCGCTCCAAGCTGATGGAGGGGGGCGCTGCCGCCACGTACCGCGAGAAGTTTCACCCCTTCCTCCTCTGGGCGTTCCTCCTCGCCGCCGCTGAGCTTCTTTTCCGGGCCACGGTCTTGAGGGTGTTCCCGTGAGCCCCTGGCGCTTTGGCCTGTTGGGTTACCAGCTCGCGCTGAACCAGCCGCTCTATTTGGCGCTGGCGCCGGTGGCTCTCGCGGTGGCGGGGGTCGCCCTCCTTTCCGCCTTGCGCCGGCGTGAGCGGCTGGCCGCGCTCCTCCCCGAACGGCGGGCCGAACGCCTCGCGCCGGGTGTCTCAGTGGGCCGGCCGGCGGCGCAATCGGCGCTCTACGGCTTGGGCCTGTTGCTCTTCTCGGTGGCGCTGGCGCAGCCGCAGTGCACGAGCCACACCGAGCTGGCCAAGCGGCAAGGCATCGACGTGGTGGTGGCGCTCGACGCCTCCAAGTCGATGCTCGCCCGCGACGTGCAGCCCTCGCGACTGGAACGCGCCAAGCTCGAGCTACACGCCCTGCTCGATGAGCTGAAGGGCGATCGGGTGGGCATCGTCGTCTTCGCTGGCGACGCCTTCATTCAGTGCCCGCTCACCTCGGACTACGAGGCGGCCAAGCTCTTCTTGCGCGCGGTCGACCCCTCGCAGATGCCGCAGGGAGGCACCAACATCGGCGACGCGCTCCTCTTGGCGCGCCAAGTGCTCGACAACGCCGACCGCGGCGCCCAAGACCGGGTGGTGGTGCTCATCTCCGACGGAGAGGATCTCACCGGCGACGTGCAGGAGGGCATCGCCGCGCTGCAAGAGGCGCGGGTGAAGGTGCTCGCCGTGGGCATCGGCAGTGAGCAGGGAGAGCCGATTCCGCTCTTCGACAAGCACGGCCAGATGGCGGGTTACCAGAAGGACGCCCTGGGCAACACGGTGGTGACTCGTCTCGATCGCGCCGGGCTTCTGGCGATTGCCGAGGCGACTGGGGGAGCGCTGTTTCACCAGCCACGCTCGGTGGCGATGGGGGAGGTGGTGCGCCTCATCGACCAAATGCAGAAGAGCGAGCTCGAGAGCCGCCTCTTCGTGCACTACGCCGAGGGTTTTCAGTACTTCGCCGCCGCTGGTTTGCTGCTCACCGCCGCCGGCATGCTCCTTCGGCCCTCGCGCAGAAAGGTGACGGCGTGAACGCCCGCTGGCTTCGCGCGCCGCTTTCGGTGCTCCTGGCCGCGCTCGTCGCGGTGGGCTCGCCCGCGCTCGCCCTGGGGCCCTTCGAGAAGAACCACCCGCTGGTGCAAGAGGGCCTCGACGCCTTCGAGCGGGGCGACTACGAGGCGGCCCTGCAAAAATTCGAGGCGGCGAAGAAGGAGCTGCCCGACTCCGCGGCGGTGGAGTTCAACCGCGGCAATGCGCTCTTCAAGCTGCAGCGTTTCGAGGAGGCGCGCGACGCCTATCGTCGGGTGGCGGAAATCGGCCAGGGGCAGCTTCGCCAGAAGGACCATTACAACTTGGGCAACGCGCTGGCGGCGACGGGGGAGAACAAGGAAGCCATCTCGGCATATCGCCGGGCGTTGGTGCTCGACCCCAAGGACGAGCTGGCGCGGCACAACCTCGAGGTGCTCCTGCGCAAGCTGCCGCCCAAGCAGCAAAGCGGCCCCGACGGTGGAACGCCTGATGGAGGTGGCGGCGATGGCGGCGGGCCCGACGGCGGAGCTCCCGATGCCGGACGCGATGGCGGCACCGACGGCGGCTCCGATGGAGGCAAGCCCGATGGCGGGGAGGGTGACGGCGGGCACGAAGACGGCGGCGAGGACGGCGGCGGTGGTCAGCGCGGGGGCGACGCAGGCACGGATGGAGGCCGTGACGCTGGTCAAAGTGGAGAAGGGACACAGCCGCGTGACGGTGGTGAGGAAGAAGAGAACGGTGAAAGCGACGCCGGCATGCCCGAGGATGCGGACGGTGGGCAAGACGGGGGAGCCTTTGCCACCGCCGACGACGCCTCCGACGGCGGTCTCAGCGAAGCCGAGCTCTCGAGGCGAGAGGCGGAGAAGCTGCTCGACGCGATGAAGAAGAACGAGAAGAACCTCCAGCTGTGGCGCTTCCAGCAGAAGAAACGTAGGAGGCCGGTTGAGAAAGATTGGTGAAGCTTGGGCCCCTCACCCCAGTCCTCTCCCAGAGGGAGAGGGCGCTCAGGAAGGAATCGCCCGTTGCGCGGTTTGAAGTAGGTTTCGATGGCGATGACCGCAAGAGCGCTCCTGGCTTTCGGCCTGCTTGCCGCCGCCACGGTCGAGGCCGCGGAGGTCGAGCTCTACCAAACGGTGGACCGCAACCAGGTCGGCACCGAGGACACCTTTCGGCTCACTGTGGTGGTGGCCAACGCCCCTGACACCGCCCAACTGCAGCTGCCCGCGCCCCAGGACTTCGAGGTGCTCTCGCGCTCGCAAAGCACCCAGATGTCCTACCAGTTGGGAGGCGGCGGGGCGGGCTCGATTCAGCGGGTGCAAAAGTACGTGCTGGTGATGCGCGCCAACCGCGCCGGCACCCTCACCATTCCCCCAGCGGTGCTCACCACCGCCCAACGGACGTTTCGAACCGAGAGCGTGCAAGTGGAAGTGAAAAAGGGGAGGGTGACCGACCCCAACGCTGCTCCGCCGAGGCAGGGGTCGATGTTCGGCCAGCTCCCCGACCCGTTCAGGAACCTTCCCCTGCCGGGGTTCCCCGAGGACTTCGGCGACGACCCGTTCGGCTTCCCCGAGCCTGACATTCCCCGGTCGGACTCCGACCTCTTCCTGAGCGCGGCGGTCGATCGCTCGGAGGTATACGTCGGCGAACAGACCACCCTCTCGGTCTACGTCTTCTCGCGGATGGACCTCTCCTCGGTGGACAAATTCATCGCCCCCAAGCTCGATGGCTTTTGGAGCGAGGACTTGGACGACAGCCCCAGACAGCTCACCGCCGAGTCGCGAGTGGTGGGCGGAGTGCCCTACCGCGCCTACTTGCTCAAACGGTGGGCGCTCTTTCCGACGAAGAGCGGAACCTTCACCCTCGCGCCCTCGGAGGCGGACATCACCACGGGCTATCTCTTCGCCGGCCGCCGCATCAGCCGCACGAGTAACCCGGTGGAGGTGAAGGTGAAGCCTCTGCCTTCTGGCGCTCCCAAGGGCTTCTCCGGGGGAAACGTGGGCAAATGGCGCCTCACGGTCGAGGCCACCCCCACCCAGGTGAAGTTGGGCGAGCCGGTCACCGTGCGCGTCGCCCTCGAAGGCCAAGGCAACCTGCGCAACGTGATGTTGCCGTCCCTCACTGCGCCGCCGCCGGTCAAGGTCTACGACCCCACCACCACCGACAAGGTAGCGGTGAAGCGCGGACTCTTCGGGGGCAAGCGGGTGCAGGAGTATTTGGTGATGCCGCAGCAGACGGGCACCTTCACCCTGCCGGGGCTGACCTTGCCCTTCTACGACCCCGAGCTGCGCCGCTACGACGAGTCGCGCACCGACGACATCCGCCTCACCGTGCTACCCGGGGCCGGCGGCGCCCATGCCATTGCCGGGGGCTCCAACAACGCCGCCCCCGACCCTTCAGAAAAAAATCAGCTCGCGGCCACCTCGCTCAAGGCGCTGCGTTACCAGGCCGACTTCGCGGCGCCCCGTGTTCCGGCCTGGCGGCGTCCTTTCTTCATTCCGGTCGCGCTCGCTCCGCCGGTGCTGTGGCTGTCCTTCGCTCTCCTGGGCTGGGCGCGCTCCACGCTGGGCCGGGAGGACGCCGTCAGCCTGACCAAGAAAAAGGCCAAGGCCGCCCGCGCGCGGTTGGCTGCGGCCGAGAAGCTCGCGGCTCGTGGGAGCGCCGACGCCTTCTACGCCGAGGTGGAGAAGGCGCTCTTGCACTTCCTCGAAGCCAAGCTCGGCGTTCCGGTAGGGGGGCTCACCCGCGAGGGGTTGAGCGAGCGGCTCTCGGCGGCGGGGATCTCCGCGGAGCGCTCGCGTGCGGTGCTCGCGGTGCTCGAGGCCTGCGACATCGGCCGGTTCGCGCCCGGCGCCGGTGGAGGGTCCCGCGCCCAGTTGCTCGATGACGCCGCGGCGGCGATGGGGGGCTGGAACGAATGATGCTCTCCCTCCTCGCCTGGGCGCTTTTGGCGCAGTCGCACTTCACCCCGGCCGAGGCGCAAGCCATCTTCAGCCAGGCCAACGATGCCTACTACCGCGAGGAGTGGGCCACCGCGAAAGAAGGCTACGCCAAGCTTTTGCAGCACGGCTACGGCGGGCCCGACGTGCTCTTCAACTTGGGCACCACCTGTCTTTCCGCCGGGGAGCTGGGCGAGGCGGTGCTCAACCTCGAGCGTGCGCACAGATTGTCGAACACGCCCGACATCGAGGCCAACCTCGCCGTCGCCCGCGCCCGCCAGCTCGATCGCGTCATCGGCGCAAGTAGCGACGAACCGTTCTTGCAACGTCTGGTCGCCGCCACCCACCCCGACGGGTTGGTCTGGGGCTTTCTGTCCAGCTGGGTCGTTGCGTTCGGGCTTTTGGTGCTGGTTCGGGTTGCGACTCGCGGGCGTCTGCTCCTTGGGCTGGGTGCGGCAGCGGCTTTCTTTTGCGCGCTGGTGAGCGGGAGCCTCGTCGGCGCCCACATCTACGTGGAACGGACGGTCAGCGAAGGGGTGGTGGTCGCCAAGGAGCTCAAGGCTTTCGAGCTGCCCAAGGAGTCCGCCAAGGTCTCCTTCGAGGTGCACGCGGGGCTCAAGGTGCGCTTGTTGGAAAGCTCTGGCAAGTTCGTGCGCATTCGGCTGCCCAACGGCCTCGAAGGGTGGACGGAGAAGGAAGGCCTGGCGGAGATATGATTGAAGTGCACAAGGCCACCAAGGTGTACCGCCGCGGCAAAACCGAGGTGCGCGCGCTGGCGGTCGAGTCGCTCACAGTGCCCAAGGGACAGTTTCTCTCGGTGATGGGGCCGTCGGGCTCGGGGAAGAGTACGCTCCTCAATCTCCTGGGCGCGCTCGATGTGCCCACCTCGGGCTCGATCACCATCGATGGCAAAGAAATCTCCCGCCTCGACGACGCCGCGCTGTCGCGTTTCCGCCGCGAGCGGCTGGGGTTCATCTTTCAGTTCTTCAATCTGTTGCCCACGCTCACCGCGGTGGAGAACGTCGTCTTGCCGGCGCTGCTCTCGGGGCAGTCGCGCGAGGCGGTGCTTCCTCGGGCCCGTGAGCTGCTGTCCGCCGTGGGCCTAAAAGAGCGAGACCATCACCGCCCCGACGAGCTCTCCGGGGGAGAGATGCAGCGGGTGGCGGTGGCGCGGGCGCTGCTCACCGAGCCGGCGCTTCTTTTGGCCGACGAGCCCACCGGCAACTTGGACTCGAAGACCGGCGCCGAGGTCTTACGCATTCTGCGCGAGGCCACCCGTCAGCGGAACGTCACCGTGGTGATGGTGACCCATGACGCCAAGGCCGCCGAAGTGGGGGACCGCATCGTTCGCTTGGCCGACGGAGCCGTCGTCGGCGACGAGGCGCTGCGGGGCGTGGCTGCCTGAGCCGGGAGAGGACACGCACGCCGCTCGCTGTGGCGGTGGGCGAGGGCTCCGAGCCCAACGACGTCACCCGGCTGCGCGCCGTCGTCGCGGCGGCTCGCGCGGAGTCGGGCGAGGGGCGCCGCGCGCTCGCCGGGAAGGTGAACGAGCTTCTCATCGAGCTGCGCAAGCAGGGCCACGCGGCAGAGCAGTTCAAGGCCATCGTGGAGGAACTGGATGCGGGAGGCTTCAACAACCTCGTGGACGAGGAGAACCGGTACTGTCGCGCAGTGGCTGTGGAGACTCTTCTCGCGATGGGTTTCCCCTACGCGCTCCACATCGTTCCCGAGGACTTGGAGTTCGCCCGCAGAGAAGAAGCCGCCTTCCGTCTCCTTGCTCCAGCCCGTTGGGGGAAAGCATTGAACTCGCCACGCCTGCCTGCGTTGCTGCTCACCACGTCGGGTGGCGTGCTGGCGTTCGAGGCGGTCAAGTGGCTCCAGCAGGGCCGCTTCGGCATGGCTGGGCTCGCCCTTGCTCAAGTCGCCTTGGGCGTCACAGGCACCTACCTCCTCAAAAAAAGGAGATTCAAGAGGCAGACCTTCCCGGTCCTCGTGCTCTATGGCTCCGTCCTCGCTGGGCTCGCATTGGGAGCCTTCGCAGAAGGGCTTGGCTTCCTCTCGACGGTGGTCTTCTTCAGCAGCATTCTGACGATCCTAGAGAAAAGGCCGAAGGACCCGTAGGTGTGGCCCTCACCGCTCTTTGGGTCGCGGTCGGACGTCACGAGCAGGTGCTGGTCTCGCGGCAAACCCTATGCCGCGATGGTGCACGTCGACGACCTGCCCGAAGAGGAACATGACTCCGAGGCCTTTCTCGAAAAGCTGCGTCAGAACGCCAGAAGGAACCCACTTCCCTTCACCGTGGAGGAATACATCGCGTGGAGCAGAAGAAGGCACTTGTTTTCATCGACTCCGACCCGTTCACGATCGACGTCGCGCATGTCGAAGACCCGCGGGCGCCCGTAACGCGTCGATTCTTGGACGCGATGCGGGCAAGTGGTCGCGGTGTCACGAGTGCCTTCAACGTTCTTGAGGTCGCCGGAGCGGTCTCCCACACCTCGACGCCTGATGAGGTTGCCCGGCTCACTAAGGTTTTTTCCAAGGACTTCGGTGTGCGGATTGCGCCCCCAGCTGCAGAGTCCATCGTTCTCGACATGCGCGAGATTCAGGACCGCCTCCGCCGGAGAATGGGTGTCGGGGACGCGATCGTGCTGTGGCAGGCCGAGAGCTACCGGCCAGCCGTCGAAATGCTCGTAAGGTAAGCCCGTCGAACCCTGGACTGCACTAAGGTGCGCCTGCCCGTGATTCACCTGCTCCGCCTCGTTTCCTGGCGCCACCTCGTCGGCGCGCCGCTGCGCTCGACGCTCACGGTGCTGGGAGTGGCCGTCGGCGTAGCCACCATGGTGGGGGTCACCGCCATCAACCGCTCGGTGATGGACGCTTTCCGCAGCACGGTGGACACCATCGCGGGCAAGGCCGACCTGTCCGTGGCCGGCTCGAAGACCGGCTTCGACGACTCGCTGGTCGAGAAAGTGCGCGGCGTGCCAGGCGTGCTGCACGCCGCCGGCGGGTTGACCGCCATCGTTCCCGTGCACGGCGCTCAGGGTGTGAATCTCTACGTGATGGGCGTCGATCTGCTCGACGACGGCTATTTTCGCACTTACCAAGGCGTGGACCGCGACATCGGTTCGTTGGCCGACGACCTCGAGTTCTTGAACTCGGTCGACCGCATGTTGGTCTCCGAGCGCTTCGCGGCTGAGCGCCAGCTGAAGGTCGGCGACTCCTTCCAGTTGATGACCTCCGAGGGCGCGAAGGACTTCGTGGTCCATGCTCTCCTCAAGGAGTCGGGCCCGGTGAAGGCGTTCGGCGGCTCGGTGGCGGTGATGTACGTGGGCTCGGCGCAAGAGGCCTTCCAACGCGGGCGAAACATCGACCGCATCGACGTGGCGGTGGACCCCGCGGTGGGCATCGACGCGGTGCGCGCTTCGTTGCAAGAGGCACTGGGGCCGCAATTCGAAGTCGACCGTCCCAGCCGGCGTGGCGGCAGCGTGGAGAAGATGGTGCGCAGCTTCCAGATGGGCCTCAACCTGGGCTCGGGGGTGGCGCTCTTGGTGGGGGTGTTCCTCGTCTACAACACCGTGGCCATCGGGGTGCTGCAAAGGCGCCGAGAGATTGGCACCTTGCGCGCGCTGGGGGCGACCAAGCGGCGCATTCGAGCGCTGTTCACCCTCGAAGCGGTGGTGATGGGCATTCTCGGCACGGCGCTCGGGCTGCCGTTGGGCGTGCTCATCGCGCGCGGGGCGATTCGGGGCGTGTCGGAGACGGTCACCTCCATCTACGTGCAGGTGAATGCCACCGACGTGAACGTGGGGCCGGTGGAGCTGTCGCTCGGCATCGCCTTGGGAGTGCTGGGGAGCGCCTTCGCCGCGCTGCGTCCCGCGGTGCTCGCCTCGCGCGTGCAGCCCGTGGAGGCCCTGCGCCGCGACATCGCCGCCGGCGCCGACGTCGCTTCCTTGCGCTCCACGCCCACAATGTTGGGGGTTGGCCTCCTGCTGGGCGTCTACCCGGCCACCTTCATCCCCGCGCCGGTCGAGAACCTTCCGGTGGGTGGGTACCTCTCCATCTTCTGTACCTTGATGGGCGCCTCGCTCGTCTCGCCGGTCCTCTTGCGTTGGCTCCAGCGGGTATACGCGCGGCCTGGAGAGTGGCTCGTGGGGGTGAGTGGCAAGCTCGCCGCCGACAACTTCGCCCGCGCGCCAGCACGTACCGCGGTGCCGGTGTCGGCGTTGGCGATCGGGGTGGCGATGACGGTGTGTATCGCCGGCTTCGTCGGCTCCTTCCGGCGCTCCTCGGAGAAATGGATCGAGCAGTCGGTGCCTGCCGACCTGTTCATCACTTCCTCGGCGAAGGTGGGCGGGGTGCGGAACACCCCCATGCAGCCGGACCTGGCAGAAGAGTTGGCGGCGATTCCCGGCGTGGGGCAGGTGGACAAGATTCGTGCGTTTTCTCACGACGTCTTGGGGCTGCGCGTCTACGTCATTTCGCTCATCTCCGACATCTACGACCAGCACGGCAAGCTGGAGTACCTCGAGGGCCGCCGCCTGAGCGACGAGGAGGAGGATGGCGGCAAAGTCATCATCTCGGAGAACCTCATGCGCCGGCGCAACCTGCACGTGGGCGACACCTTCGAGATGAACACCCCCACTGGGAGGCGCACCTACACCGTAGGCGCGGTGATTATCGACTACACCTCCGACCAGGGCACCGTCTTCATGGACCGGCGCGTCTTCGTCGCACACTTCAAGGACGAGCTGGTCGACACCTTCGAGCTCTACCTTTCCGACCCGTCGCGCCTGGAAGAGGTGCGCCGCGAGGTGACGGCCCGCTTCGGCCAACGCTACGACCTCTATGTGCTCTCCAACGTCGAGCTGCGCCAAGAGGCCTTCAACCTGGTCGATGGCGCCTTCAGCGTCACCTACGCCATGGAGGTGGTGGCGGTGCTGCTCGCGCTCTTGGGGGTCATCAACACCTTGCTCGCGGCGGTACTCGACCGCACCCGGGAGATTGGTCTGCTCCGCGCGGTGGGAGCGGCGCAGGGGCATGTGGTGCGGTTGTTTGTCACCGAGGCAGCGTTGATCGGCCTCTCCGGTGGGCTCATCGGGCTCGTCGCAGGCGCGGTGATGGGGCTCACCGTGACCAAGGTGGTCGGCGCGCAAGCCACCGGCTGGTCCTTCCCCTTCGTTCTTCCCTGGGCGCTGGGACTGCAGATGGTGACGGCGGCGACGGTGTGCGCGGTGGTGGCGGGGTTGTATCCCGCCCGACGAGCGGCGGGCCTCGACGTGGTCGAGGCATTGGCCTACGAGTGACCGAGGCGGGCATAATCGCCTGCGGCATGTCGGGGGCGACCAATACGGCGCAGTTCAACATCCTCTTGGTCGAGGACGAGCCGGTCATCCGCGAGCTGGTGCGCAGCATGCTCTCCGATGGGGAAGTGACGGTGGAAAGCGCCTCGACCGGTGTGGAGGGGCTCAAGCTCGCGCGGAGCCAGACCTTCGACCTCATCTTGCTCGACGTGGTGCTCCCGCAGATGGACGGCATCACGCTCTGCCGAATGCTCAAGAGCGACCCCTCCACCTCGATGGTGCCCCTCTACATGCTCACGGCCAAGGCGAAGAAGGCGGACGTCGAGGCTGCCACCCGGGCCGGGGCGGACGGCTACATTCACAAGCCGTTTCGTGGGGCCGAGCTGATGGAATTGGTGGAGCGGCTTCGAAAGCGCTAGCTCAAGGCAGACGGGGGTGGAGGAAGCGCGCGAGCGCGAACAAGTCCTCCCAGTCGAGCTGATCGAACTCCAAACCCACCTCGTCACTCCCGCGGCGGCGCACGGTGCATGCGGTGACCACCTCGCGATCGCCGGGCAGTGGAATCGCCACCGCCAGCCGGTCGCGTGGCAGGCCAGGGTCGCTCACCAGACACAGGCCGGCCATGGAGAGGTCACGCGCCTTGGCCAAGAGGGCACGACCGTCGACGAGGAGCTTCACCATGAGATTGGCTGGCACGCGCGGGTGGAAGCGCTCGGCGGGCTCGGTGCGGGAAGGAGCGGTCTGCATGGGCTCACCTTTGAGAGCGACAGGCTGGTAGCAGTTTGGCTCAGCCGGGCCGCCCCGCAACTTTTCGGCCAGCGAGGCGCAGCGAGCGAGAGGTGGGAGATCGTCGCAAGCCGTGCTCAGATGTGCGTCGCTTGGGCCATCGACCTACGGCATTGGTGCTCTCAGGAGGCGGTGCACGCGGCGCGTACGAGGCGGGCATCATTCGCTATCTGCGCGAGGAGCTGCCGCCGTCGGTACGCCCGAGCGTGCGCTTCGACATCTTGTGTGGCTCTTCGGTGGGGGCGATCACCGCGTGTTTTCTCGCGGCGACGATGGACGACCCACCCAACCAAGGCAAGGTACTGGCCTCGCTGTGGTCGGACCTCACCCTCGAGCAGGTGTACAAAGTTCACGGCCAAGACTTGTGGACGCTGGTGCGCAAGATGTGGCGGGCGGCGACCAACGAGCCGCTTCGGCCGGAAGGGTGGAGGCTCTATGACATCCTCCACCCCGAGCCGCTGGAGGAGATGGTGCGCACCCACGCCCCCTGGCCGCGCATCTCCGCCAATTTGGCAAAAGGCCTGTTCCTCGCCCTCTCGGTGTCGGCCACCAAGATCAGCTCGGGCTCCACCATCGTGTTCGTTCAGCGAAGGGAAGGCGGCGTGCCGGCGTGGAGCCGCGACCCCTACAACATCGCGCGAGAAGCCATCATCGGACCGGAGCACGCGCTGGCTTCGGCGGCGATCCCGCTGCTCTTCCGATCGGTGAAAATTAGCGACGAGTACTTCTGCGACGGCAGCGTGCGACAGAACACACCCTTGTCGCCCGCCCTGCGCCTGGGGGCGGAAAAGGTGCTCATCATCTCTTTGCGGTATCGCCCCAAGGGCCTTCCTCCCGGGCGGCCGCTCAAGGGTTACCCCACCACCCCGTTGCTGATGGGCAAGGTGCTCAACGCGCTGATGCTCGACCACACCGATTACGACCTGGATCGCTTGCGCCGCTTCAATGCGTTGCTCGAGGCGGGCGAGGCCACCTTCGGGGCAGATTTCATTCCCAAGATGAACGAGACGGTGCAGCGAATGCGCGGGCAGCCCTATCGCCTGGTGCAGGACATGGTCTTACGGCCCTCACGCGACATCGCCACCATCGCCGCTTCCCACGCCAAGAAGCGCCGCATCCGCGACGCGAGCGCGGTGACGTTGCCCACCAAGCTCTTGCACCGCATCGCCCAGAGCCAGCTGATGACCGAGGCGGACTTGGCGAGCTACCTGCTTTTCGACGGCGACTACGCCAAAGACCTGATGACCCTGGCGATGGAAGACGCTCACGCCCAGCGTGAGGAGTTGATGGCGTTCTTCGCCGATGACACGTCTCGCCGTCCGCGCCGCGGGATGGACGACGTGCCTCCGGACCCGAAGGTCGCCTAAGTCTTCGAAATTCCGTCGCTGGCGTCAGGCACGCCGGGTGAATCCAACGCCTTCCGACTCGCTTTCCTTCGGAGGTCGTCATGGATTCCCCCCACCGTATTCAACCCACTGCTTTCACTCCCACCGTTGGCCGCCAGACCCCCAAGGTCGAGTTCGGCGAGGTTCTGGCGCACACCATTCGTCGCGTGGCTCACGTCGGAGGTGCACTCGCCAGCGGCATGGCCACCGGGATACCGGTGGTGAGCGCGGCGGTCTCGGGAATCCAGTCGATGGTGACGGCCGCCTCCTCCGTACGGGGCTCGGCGGTGGCGCCCATCGGGTCGCGTGCCTCTGCTTCCACCGCCGAAGCGGTGCAGCCGGACAGCACCGCGCTCCTCGACCTGCAGAGCCAGCAGAGCGAGTACTACCTCAAGCTCCAGTGGGAGATGCAGCGCGAGAGCCGCGAGTTCAACGCGCTCTCCAACGTGCTCAAGGTCCGGCACGACTCGGCAAAGGCCGCGATCAACAACATCCGTTAGGGAGGCTGCCATGGCGATCGACAAGATTTCGGGTGCTGGCGCTTCCCCGCCGGTGCCCGTGGCGGACGCTGGCAAGGAAAAGTTCGGAAAGGTTCTCTCCGCGGCGCGTCTTGCGAACCCCCAACAGGTCGCGCGGACTGGTCAGTTGGAACCGTGCGCACCGTCCAAGGCGCAACCCGCTCGGTCGCTGAAGGCTGCCGAGGTGCTCGACCAAGTGAGCGCGGCACAGAAACGGCTCGATCAGGTGCTGGCCATGGCCCAATCGGGCAAGACCTTCACCCCGGCAGAGCTGTTGGCGATGCAGGCGCACGTCTACCGCGCCAGCCAAGAACTCGATCTGGCCGGGAAGGTCGTCGAGAAGGCCACCAACGGCGTCAAACAAATTCTCCAGACACAGGTGTGAAGGAGGAGCGCCCTTCCATGAAGCTCCAACGATTGACCTGCTTTCTTTTCGCCAGCGCCGTGTGGGTCACCGGTTGCCGCTCGCAGATTCAGCAATCGCTCGACGAGCGACAGGCCAACGAGCTGCAGACCGTGCTGGTTGAGCGGGGGTTCGATGCGCGCAAGGTGCCGGTGTCAGGCAAGAAACCAGCTTGGGCGGTGGAGGTCCCCAATGAACAGGCGTCCGATGCCGTTCGGGTTCTTGCCGAGCTGGGGCTTCCGAGGGCAACGGTGCCGACGACGATGGATGTCCTCGGCCGCGGAGGCCTCGTCCCCACGCCTGCCGAAGAGCGAGCGCGAATGGTCGTCGGCCTCGCGGGAGACCTTGCGCGGACGCTCGAGTCACTCGACGGAGTCGCCTCAGCCCATGTGCATTTGGTGCTGCCACCGCCAGCGCGATCTGGACAGGCTCCAGTCGAGGCCAAGGCTTCTGCGCTGGTGAGAGCTTCCCCCGGAGCGGCGGCTCGAGTGACCCAGATCAGGGAAGAGCTGAAGGCGCTCATTGCTGGAGGCGTCGAGGGGTTGACCGCGGGCAACGTGACGTTGGTGGTGAGCGAGGTGGCCACTCACGTGCAAAGCCCGGTGGCGGGGTCGTCGCCGGTGACTCGCCTGCGAGTCTTGCTGACGGCGATGGGCATCACCGTGTCGGTGCTCGCGGTCGTGATGGTGCTGTTGACGCTGCGGATCCGTCACTTCCGAAACTTGGTGACGAGGGCGTCACCCACCGCGAAACCTCAGCCGAGCCCGCCGCCCCACGTCGCCCGCCGCGCGGCCTAGGGAGCCGAATGATGGCCCGCTCGATCCATGAAACGACCCGAATTCTCGCCGTGAGCACGAGGGTGGTGGAAGTGCCCGGAGAGAGCCAACCAGAGCGAATCGCTTTGTTTGCCTGCGCCCTCGACAAAGGCGGGGTGCTGACGTTGCTCGAGTCCTTCGCCGCCGTTCAAAGGTCGGAAGCCGAAACCGCGGCACGCTCGGCCCTTCGGTGGGGTTCAGCACTCCGGCAGGCGCGCTTGGAGCGGGTGTTCGGAATCAGAGACGGTGCAGAGCGCGCGGCGCGGGCGCTGTTGGCGCAGGCCGGTCATCACCTACGTCGGGAGGCTTTTAGAGGGTTGCCCTCCTTTTTGCGGTCGCACTTTCCCACCCTGCAGCTCGACCTCGCCCAGCCCGCTGGATCTCCCATGGTGCGGGTCTTTGCCCAACGCCTCGTTCGGGAAGCCATTCGCTAAGACCGCCCTGTCACGTCGCTGACGCGACCACCGTCTCGCACGGTGAACAGTCGTCTTCCGACAGGACCTTCGTTCCCCTAGCCAGCGCAAGAACGAAAATGAATTCAACAGGTTGTCGTTGGTTCTTTTTTTGAAGAAGCAACAGCCGCGATGAGAGCGGCCCATTCCCCAATTCCGATTGCTTCCCAAGCACGGGCTCCTCAGCCGTTCGCGAAGATCAAGCGGCTGGGGGTTCGAAGTTTGACGCGGGCGCACCTGGCCCTCTGCTCGAGGCCCACGCTGGCGTCCCAGATGAGGGAGGCAGTCCAGAAGGTCGCGACCGTTCTCTCGAATCCATTGGGTGGCACGGTGGAGCTCGAGGGCCGGGTGCTCGCAGCAACGACCAACCCCTTTGAGGTATTGGCGCAGCAGGCCGGCTTTGCGGTGCTGGAGCTTTCAGCGGTGGGGGCCAAGGCCGTTCTCGAGGTCGAGCTTCCGCTTCTGGTCGCGCTTCTCGAGCGCATCGCCGGCAGCTCAGAAGGCGCCGGGCCAGCGACGAGGCTCACGAGAATTGAAGAGGCCGCATTCGGCTACCTGGTGCTTCTCAGCCTTTCCGCGCTGCGCCCCGTGGAGTTTATGGAGAAGCGGTTTGCTCCCCGGCTCATCTCGGTCCATGGCGATCGAGGTGAGGCGCTCGATCACATCGATACCACACCGCGCCAGATTGCCTTTGCGCTGACAGTGACTCTCGGTGAGGTGACAGGCTCGGCGCGTGTCTATGTCCCCGCCGCTGCCGTGCAGGCATCGGTCCAGGACGTTCCCGTTCATCAGGAGCTGCCCATCGCTTCCGAGGTGATGGCAGCAGGTCTGGTCGCCCGCGTTTTTGCAGGACGGGCGGCGCTCGCCCTCGATGACCTCATGGAGCTGTGCGAAGGCGACGTCGTCATGTTCTCGGGGCTGACGATGTCCGCGGGCCGGCTCAGTGGCCCAGGTCGCTTGGTGACGCGCACGTTCGAGCTCCACGGCAACTGCAGTGACAAAGGTTTCACCTTCTCTCGCGCGACGCTCCGCGCCTTTACCCAGGAGTCGATGATGTCCTCGAAGCACGATGTCGCCAATGAACCCACCCAGCAGCTCCCGATCGAGGTGGAAATCGAGCTGGCCCGGGTACGCCTCTCGGTGGCCGAGCTCGCCCAGCTTCAAGTGGGCGCGGTCTTGCCCCTGCACATCCATCTCGCCGAGCCGGTGATCCTGCGTGTCGGAGACCGCGAGGTGGCTCGTGCCGAGCTCGTCGACATCGAAGGCGAGGTGGGGACGCGAATCCTCGCGCTGCTGTCGAAAGAAAGGTGACGTCATGGAAGCGCTGCGCTCCCCCAAGCACAAAGTCATTTTGGTGTCGGTCCTCCTTCTGCTGCTTGCGTTTGCAGCGTCGCGAAACGGCATCGATGCGGGCGGAACGGCGCGATGGATTCTCGGCCTCGCTGCGGTGGTCGGAGGCGTGATGTGGTTTCGAAGGACCAGAAAGGTCAGCGCCCGGTTCCCGATTCCTACCCGCCTCGAGGTCGTCTCCAGGGTGGGGCTGTCGCCACGCTGCGGCTTGGCGCTCGTTTGCGCCGAGGGGCGCAGCTACCTCGTCGTGCATGGAGACGGGTACGCCGAAATCACCGAGATGCCCGCGGCGCACAAGCTTCGGGCACGCCATGGTGCGCCCAGCGGACGCTCTTGTCGTCGTCTGCCGAGAAAGGAGGGGACGAGATGAATCCCGAAAGCTCTTTCGCCGGGCAGCCAGTTTCCATGCTGGGCCTGTTGGCTCTGATGGCCCTGGTGCCGTTCGCGGTGGTGATGCTCACCAGCTTCTCGAAGCTCGCAGTCGTGCTCTCCATCGCCCGCTCAGCGATGGGTACTCAGCAGGCTCCGCCCACCATCGTCCTCACCGGGCTCGCCGCCGTGCTTTCGGGCCACATCATGGCTCCGGTGGCGCAGCGCATGTACGACGCCGGCCAGCTCGCCTATCAGGAAGCCGGTTCGAGTGGGCAGGTGCTTGCTTCTGCGGCCCGCGTCGGCCAACCACTGCGTGAATTCCTCCTCAAGCACGGCAGCCCGGAGGAACGCGCCCGCTTCGTCGAGCTGGCGCGCGAGCTAAGACCGGCGGAGGAAGCAGAGCTGGTGAGCGAGGAGGATCTCGCCGTGGTGGTCCCCGCCTTCGTCATCACCGAGCTCAAAGAGGCCTTCCAGATCGGGTTCCTCGTCTTCTTGCCGTTCCTGGTGCTCGACATGCTCATCGCCAACATCCTTCTGGCGCTGGGCATGCAAACGCTCTCACCCAGCCAGGTCAGTCTTCCCTTCAAGGTTCTCCTCTTCGTCGCCGTGGACGGTTGGGCGCTCCTCGCCCGGGGGCTGATTCTCGGTTACCGGTGATGGTGATGACTCAGGACATGCTCATCGCGTTGGGCCGGGAAGCGTTGCTCCTCATGGTGCTGGCGTCGTTGCCACCCGTCGGGGCCTCGTTGGTGGTGGGCTTTTTGATGAGCCTTTTTCAGGCCACCACTCAGCTCCAAGAGAGCACCCTCACCGTGGTCCCCAAGCTGTGTGCCGCTGTGCTGGCCTTGGTGCTTGCCGGACCGTGGATTTCCTCCCAGCTGGCGCGCTTCACCACTCAGCTGTTGCTGGCGTTGCCGGAGGTGGCGTCGTGATTGCCGTGGAGCTCGGCAGGATCGTCGAGCTGTGGTTGCCCCACGTCGTTGGGGTGGCCCTGTGTGGCGCGCGCTTTTTGCCGGTGGCTTTTCTGTGTCCTCTCTTTGGCGGCGTGTCTGCTCCTACCACTGTACGGCTGGCCTTGGTGCTCACGCTGGCGATGGCCGTTCATCTCGCCGGCGGCGTCGGGGCTCCTCATGTGGACGGTGCGTGGAGCTTCGCCGGCGCGGCCGTGAGAGAGCTGCTCTTTGGCATCTCGCTGGGGCTCATCGCCTCGCTCCCATTCGACGCGGCGCGCATGGGCGGTCGCTTCATCGACCTGTTTCGCGGGTCGTCGGCGGAGGCGACACTGCCCGCCGCCGGCACCCAGGAGTCGGCCACGGGGGACGGCCTCTATCAGCTCCTGGTGGCATTGGCGGTCAGCTCTGCAGCTTTTCCGGCGGTGTTGGGCGGACTGTTCAAGAGCTTCCAGGTGGTGCCGCTGGGCGCTTTCGTCGCCCATGAGTCGGTGGCGATGACAGGGGTACGGACGGCCACGGCGGCGCTGACGACGGGGTTGGCTGTCGGAGCGCCCATCGCTGGCGCGGCAATGGCCGTCGACTGCGTGCTCGGTTTTGCCTCTCGCATCGCCCCACAGATGAATTTGCAAGAGGTGGGTGCGCCGCTGCGCATTCTCGGCGGTGGAGCGGTGGTTTGGCTGAGCCTGGGCGTCTTGTGCGAACGGCTCCTCGGTGAGGTGCTGGGCTTGGAGCACATGCTCCACTCGCTGTCGGAGGCCGCGCGATGAGCCAGAAGACCGAGCAGCCGACACCCAAGCGGTTGGCGGAAGCGAGGAAGAAAGGAGAGCTGCCTCGCAGCCGCCTGCTTTCCGCATCGGCGGTCACCGCTGGCGCCGTGTTCGCAACCCTCGCCTTCGCCACGTCATCGGCACAACGCATCATGGACTGGACCCGCGCGCTGTTTTCCTCCCCCGACGTCTTGGCCCATGCAGCGCTGGGAGAGGCGCTGCTCGTCTTGGGGTGGGTGGTCGCCCCGGCGCTTTCCGGTGCGCTGATCGCCTCGATGGTCGTGTCGCTGGCCACGGTGGGCTTCCAGCTCAACCCGGGGTTGGTGGCACCCAAGCTCGAGCGTGTCGATTTCTTCGGTGGCCTCCGGCGCCTCTTTTCGGCACGCCGACTCGTCGATCTCGCCAAGGGGTTGCTCGTCGTCGCGCTCACCACCTGGCTCGTGTGGAGCGCGGTGATGGAGGCGGCACCCGCGGTGCTGCGGGCGGTGGTGCTGGAGGGCACCGGCTCGCTCGAGGTGGTGCTCGCGCAGGTTGGCCTTTTGGCGAAGCGCTGCGCCCTCATGGTCCTCGTTCTCGGGGTGGGCGACTTTCTGCTCGCCAAACGGCGCCATCAGAAAGACCTGATGATGAGCCGTCGAGAAGTAGAGCAGGAGCACAAGAACAGCGAAGGCGATCCGCATCACAAGGCCAAGCGCAAGGCGCTCCACAAGCAACTGGCGAACGGTGGCGTGGCACGAGGGGTGCGCCGAGCCACCGTCGTGGTGGTGAACCCCACGCACATCGCGGTGGCGCTGCGGTACGACGAGTCGGAATGCGATGCGCCCTACGTCGTCGCCAATGGCCGTGAGGAGGACGCGCTGAACATCCGCCGGGAGGCGAGGCAGCTGGGAATTCCGGTGGTGAAGAACGTGGGCTTGGCGCGCAGCCTCATTCACTACGACGTGGGCGAAGAGGTTCCCGAAGAGCTCTACAAGGCGGCCGCCGCGGTCCTCCAGGTGGCACTCGACGTGCGCGAGGCAGAGGCCAGCGCGAGGAAGGAAATGCCATGAGCCAGCTCGAAGGCTTGCTGACGCGGGCGAAGAAGTCCTCCGACGTCGTGCTGGCGGTGGTGGTGGCCGCCATTTTGGGAGCGATGGTCGTCCCCTTGCCTCCGTGGCTCGTCGATGTCGGCATCGCCGTCAATCTGGTGGCGTCGGTGTCTCTGCTCGTGGCGGCGCTCTACGCGCAGAACGCTCTCAAGGTGGCGGCGTTTCCCACGCTGCTCCTGCTCACCACGCTTTTCCGGCTGGCGCTCAACGTCTCCTCGACCCGGCTGGCGCTCTCCGACGGGCACGCGGGCGACATCATTCAGGCGTTCGGCGAGTTCGTGGTGCGGGGTGACTACGTGGTGGGTGCGGTGGTGTTCGTCATCCTCACCCTGGTGCAGTTTTTGGTGGTGGCCAAGGGCGCCGAGCGCGTCGCCGAGGTGTCGGCCCGCTTCACCCTCGATGCGATGCCCGGCAAGCAGATGTCGATCGACGCCGACCTGCGCGCGGGGGCGATCGACCAGGCGCAGGCGCGCGCGCGGCGCAAAGAGCTGGAGCGGGAGTCGCAGTTGTTCGGGGCCATGGACGGGGCGATGAAGTTCGTCAAAGGTGATGTGGTCGCCAGTCTGGTCATCGTGCTGGTCAACCTCCTTGGCGGAACCGCGATGGGCGTCCTCCAGGGTGGGTTGGAGCTCGGTGAGGCCGCAGCGACTTATGCGCTCCTCTCCATTGGTGACGGGCTGGTTTCGCAGCTGCCCTCCTTGTGCATCGCGATCGCCGCCGGCCTGGTGGTGACGCGGGTGAACGCCGAGGCCGACGATGGGTCTTTGGGCGCGGAGATTGGCTATCAGTTCTTCGGACAGTGGAAGGCGCTCTTCGTGGTCGGAGGGTTGTCGATTGCGCTGGCGGCCGTCCCGGGGATGCCCGCTGTTACCTTCTTGCTCCTCGCGGCTGCGTGCGGAGCCGTGGGGTACGGGCTCAAGCTGCTCCACGAGCGAAGACAGAACGCGCCGGGGCAGCCTTCGTCCTCGCCGACGTCGGCGAGTCTGCAGGCAAAGTCGCAAGAGCCGGCCGTGGGGGTCTCCCCGCTGGTACTCGACCTGGCGAGCAACCTCACCGAGTGGGCGCAGGCCGACGGCGGCAAGCTCGTGCACGAGGACCTCCAGCGCCTCAAGGAGCAGCTCTTCTACGAGCTGGGCCTTCGGCTCCCCGGCATTCGCGTGCGCACCGGTGCGAGCTACCTGCCGGCGGGCGGCTACGCCTTGCAGATCGACGAGGTACCCTGCGGCAGCGGGCAAATCGTTCCCGGTGAAATCTACGCCCTCGCCGCGCCGAGCGACGTTTCCTCCCTCGGGTTCGATGTCCAGCCGGCGACCGAGCCGGTCTCGCTCAAGTCGATTTGCCGCCTTCCCGCGGAGGCGCGTCCACGGCTCGAGGCGGCACAGGTGGCGACCCGAACCGCCACGCAGCTGGTCACCGGTCATCTTGCCGCCCTCTTGCGCAAGCGGGCGGCGTCGCTTTTGGGCGTGCAGGAAGTGCAAGCGCTGCTCGAAGCGCTCGAGCCGGTCGCTCCTGCCCTGGTGAAGGAGGCCCTCCACAAGGTCCCGTTGCCGCTGCTCACAGACGTTTTGCGCCAGCTGCTCCGGGAGGAGGTCAGCATTCGCAACCTCCGCTGCATTCTCGAGGCGTTGGTCAGCCCCACCACCGAGGGCGACGTCCACGCGTTGGCCGAGAAGTGCCGGCAGGCGCTGCACCACTATTTGAGCCACAAGTACGCACCTGGCGGGCCGCTGTTCGCTTTTCTGGTCGACCCGGCGGTGGAAGAGGCGCTGCGGGAGGGGGGTGGCGAAGGGGCGCTCGACCCCGCCCAGGTGGGAGGCATTCTCGAGGGTGTGCACCGAATCGCCCAGGGGGGCCGCGCGGTGCTCCTGGCCTCGCCCGACGTCCGCCGGACGCTGCGCCGGCTCATCGAGGGGGCCTTCCCCGAGGTCGCGGTGCTCACCTACGGCGAGCTCGACGCGGACCTGCAAGTCAAGCCGATTGGGCGGTTGGCGGCGCTTTAGCTACAGCGCGCCGCCCGATTCGCTGCCCGGTGTCGCCTGTTGAGCGGGGGGCCGATTCACCCGGTCGCGCAGCTCTTTGCCGGTGCGGAACAAGAGGCCGCGCTTGGGCTTGACGGGGATGACTTGCCCCGTCTTGGGGTTACGGCCCTGGTAACCGGGGTAGTCCTTCACGTGAAAGGCGCCCAGCCCCCGAATCTCGATGTTCTCGCCGCGGCAGAGAGCGTCTCTCATCGAATCGAAGATGGTCTCGATGGTCGCTTCCGCCTGCTTCTGTGTCACCCCGCGCTTGGCGACCAAAATGTTGATCAAGTCCGACTTGAGCATGGGCGCTCCTAAAACCCGCGAAATCAGGCCAGTTCGGAGCAAAACCATAACAAATGGGCCCGCGGATGCAACATCGCCAACCGTCCAACCCATCAAGACTTCAGGAGTTTTTAGCGGTGGCGGTGGAGCGCGCAGGTGAAGCAGCCAAACGCGTCGCCAGTTGGGACCAGGTGACGGCCTTGAGCCGCGCGATCGAGGCCTCGTCGACGTCGGCGAAGAGTTGTTCAACCTCTTGGAACTCCGACACTTTGGGCACCCATTCGGGCGTGGGCATCAGCTTGGGAACACCGCCTACTGCAGCCGAAAGGTCGGCAAGCGTGAGCTCGTGGGGCTCCCGGGCAGGCCGGAGGGCGCCGCGCGGGCCGAGGACCAAAAGCTGGGCGTCAACGAGCAGGCGGGCGACCTCGGCGAGCATCTGCTCCGGGACTCGCAGCCTGCGGGCGAGCGAGCGAATGGTGGGATAGCTCACCTTTTGCAAGTGCGCCGCCGCGGTGAGCTGAGCGAGGCGTGCACCCAGAAGCTCCTTGGTGCGAGGGTGGTGCACCAAGTCCATGAACTCGCCGCGGAAAGTGGCGTGCTCCACCGCGTACGACAGACGGGCGCCGAGCAGCACGAGCAGCCAGCTCAAATAAATCCACATCAAAAAGAGCGGAGCGGCCGAGAGCGAGCCATAGATGGGGTTGGCCTTGAAGACGAGGACCGCGAAGCGCGCGTAGAGGTGCTTGGCGGCCTCCCACCCGACGCCGCCCACCAGGCCGCCGGCCAGCGCCGAGCGCCAGCGCACCGGGGCGTGGGGTGCCAGCTTGTAGATGAGGGTGAGCACCCCGACCGAGAGGGCGATCGAGCCCAGAATGATGAATTCGGCGGAGAAGGGAAAACCAGCGTCGACGATGAGCCGGCGGATGGTGGCGGTGCCGATGAGCCACGCGCCTGCGACCACCGGCCCGAAGGTGAGCGCGAGGGCGTAGAGCCCGAAGCTCACCCACAGAGGGCGCGCGCGCTGCACCGCCCAAATCTCGTTGAGCGAGGCGTCGAGGTGGCGCAGGAGCATGCCCGCCGACGCCATGAGGAAGAAAAAGCCCAGGCTGCCCGCGGCGGTGGAGCTGGCCGAGTTGATGAACTTGTCGAGGAAGGCGGCCGACTCGTGCTGAATGCCCGGGGCGAGCAGGTCGCGGATGAAGGTGGTCAGTCGGAGGCGTAAGGCGTCTTGGTGCAACAGCTGGAGTAGCGCCAGCGCCACGGTGACCATCGGCACCAGCGAGAAGATGCTGATGAAGGTCAGGCTGCCCGCGCGCAGGTTGATGAACTCGCCGCGAAAACCGTGGATGACCCCGCGCAGCGCCAGGTAGGTGTCGGAGGCGAAGCGGCCGGCCCGGGTGGTGGCCAAAGGGGCCCAGGCGGCGAGGAAGGCCCGGGTCAACCGAGCGCGCAAGAAAGGGAGGGCCAAGTTACCGGCGAACGAGGATGCGCTCGATGAGCTGCCGTGAGTAGCTGCTCAGCTCGGTGAACACCACCCCCATGCCCGCTTTTTCGCCCGAGCCCACCGGGACCGTGCGCACGACTTCGCCGACGCCTTCGATGGTCTCCAGCTCCTCCATGATGACGGTGAAGCGCAAGGTCACCTGGGTACCCACCGGCAGGGGGTCATCGGAGCGAATGAACACACCGGTGCGCGAGAGGTTGGTCACGTACTCGGCGATGAAGTCGTCGACCGAGGCGAACTCTTTGTTGATGGTCCTGCGAACCTGGGACCTACGCTCGGCGGGGACGGGAGGGACAGTCATTGTCCCTCCACGCTGGCCGGAGCCTCCGCGGAAGCAGCCGCGGCAGATGTAGGCTCGCTCGGTTCCTTCGCTTGGGGGCGTTGCTCGTCGCGCCGCTGGCCGTCACCGCCCCGGCCTTCACGCCGGCCCCGGTCTCGATCTCTGCCTCTGCCACGGCCGCGGTCCCGTCCCCGCTCACGCTCGCGCTCGTTGTTTTGGGGTGGCCGCTGCTTGGGTGCCCCGTAGCTCTGCTCGGCGTCGAAGACCTGGCTCGAGGCGGCGACCTTGTGCTCGTTGCCCTGCGCGGTGCGGGCGTAGATGTCGTATTGCTCGCGGTGGTAGCTCGCCTGCGGCCGCACCTGAATGGTCTTGTTGAAGCGGTCCATCAGGTGGCGCAGCTCCTGCTTTTCGTCGCCCTGGAGCAGCCGCGCCACGTCGCCGTTGCAGTTGATGACCAGGGTCGGGTCTTTGTACGCCGCCGCCTCACGCCGCAGCTCGCGGAAGATTTCGTACGCCACGGTGGTGGCGGTCTTCACGTAGCCCTGGCCGTCGCAGTAGGCGCAGTCCTCGTGGAGCATGCGGGTGATGGACTCGCGCACCCGCTTGCGGGTCATCTCCACCAGGCCCAGCTCGGAGATGCGCAGCACGTTGGTCTTGGCTTTGTCGCGGCCGAGCGCCTCTTGCAGCGCCTTGAACACTTTGTCGCGGTTCTGCGGCTTCTCCATGTCGATGAAGTCGCAGATGATGATGCCGCCGATGTTGCGCAGCCGCAGTTGGTAGACGATCTCTTTGGCCGCCTCGACGTTGATTTTGGTAATCGTCTCCTCGAGGCTCTTCTTTCCCACGTAGCGCCCGGAGTTGACGTCGATCGCCGTGAGCGCCTCGGCCTGGTCGATGATGAGGTAGCCGCCGCTCTTGAGCCACACCTTGCGCTGCACCGCGCGGGAAAGCTCCTGCTCGATGCCGTAGGCGTCGAAGATCGGCTCCTCGTTGTCGTGCAAGAGCACCCGCTCGCGCAGCGCCGGGTCCTGCGCGGTGACGAAGTTCTGCACCCGCTCGTACTCTTCGCGTTCGTCGATGACCAGCTTCTCCACGTCCTGGGCGAAGAGGTCGCGGGTGGCGCGCAAGATGAGGTCCAGCTCGGGCTGCACCAGCCCCGGGCCGCCGCGCTTCTCGGCGCGCTTGACCGTCTCGTTCCATACTTCGATGAGGAAGCGGATGTCCGCCTCCAGCTTCTCCTGGGGAACGGCCTCCGCCACCGTGCGCACGATGAAGCCCGTCCCCGGCGGGCGCATGCGGTCGACGATCTCGCGGAGCCGCCGGCGCTCCTTCTCGTTGGAGATGCGGCGGCTGATGCCCACGTGGTCCACGGTGGGCATGAACACCAGGTGCCGGCCGGGGATGGAGATGTGCGAGGTCAGCCGCGCCCCCTTGGTGCCAATCGGGTCCTTGGAGATCTGCACCAGCACCTCCTGGCCCACCTTGAGCAGGTCTTCGATCTTCGCCTGCTTGCGGTGCTTGACCTTGTCGTCCTCGCGGGCGCGGCGGTCGCGTTCGCGCTCACGGCGAGATTTCTCTCGCAGCCCTTGGTCGCGGGGGCCGCGGCGCTCTCCACGTGCTTCCTGAGAGACCTGCTCCAGCGCGGCGACTGTCGTAGCCGGCTCGGCGGCGGCGATGGCTCCCACCAGGGCAGCTGGCGCTCCGGCCTCGGCGATCGCCTGCGCCACCACCTCGGTGCCGGAGGGAGGCTCCGTCGAGGGTGCTTCACCGCCAGGTGGCGGCTCGTTCGAAGCGGCCTCCGCCTCGTTCGTCCCTTCGCCGGCGCCGATGGCCGGCATCTCGCCGCTCGAGGTGCGCTCGCCCTCGGGGGGAGGAAGGGCTCCGGGTGGCAGCTCTTGCACCTCCAGCTCGACCTCCTCCGCGGCGGCGTGCGCGGCGGGCTCTTCACCGCCAAAGGAGACGTCGGGGGAGACGTCAGGCACCTCGGCGGCCTCCTCGTGCTCGCCCTCGGTGAGCTCGAACTGCGCCCGGGCGCTCTCCGGGTCGTAGAGCACATCGCTCACGTAGAGGAAGGCGGCCTTGTCCAGGCCGACGTCGACGAAGGCCGCCTGCATGCCCGGGAGCACCCGGACCACGCGGCCCTTGTAGATGTTGCCGACGATTCCCTTGTCTTTCTTACGCTCGAGATAGAACTCGGCGATGTGCCCGTTTTCCACCAGCGCCACGCGGGTTTCCCGCCCCGCGGCGTTGATGACGAGAATGCTGCTCATGGAAAAGACCTGACCGCGCGCCGCGCTCTCCCGGGAGTACCGGACGGAAGACGGACTCCTGGCAGGCGAGCTGGCGCGCTGTGGGTGAGGCGAGGAATGCTGTGAATAGGGTTTCCACCACTGTGGCCCCACCTGGTTTCAACTACTCGAGCCCTTCGATTCCGACGACTTGCGTGCCCCAAGGCCAAGCGGCCGGGCGCGTGACGGGACCGTCAGGCTTTCCGTCGAAAGCTTGTGAACGTGGCTAACCTGTCACGGAATGGGGCGGCAATGCAAAGGAAACGCCCCAAAAATCGTCAGCGGGCCGTTCATGCTTCGGCGGAGGCTGACTTGGTCGAGGGCTTTTCGGGGCGCGGCCCCCGTGGGCGCCACACCAGACGCAGGCCGGTCCAAGTCTCGTCGAGAACGCAGATCTTGTTGTCGACCAGGCCCATCTCGAGTGCCGCGAGGCGGATGAAGTCCTCGGAGAGTGTGTGGCGGGGCTGGGTGCCCAGCTTGGGTCGCGGCCAAATGACCCAGATGCTGCCGGTGACGGCCATGGCGCGGGAGAGGGCGGGCAGGCGTTCGAGCAGCTCCACCTTGTCGCCAGTGAAGAAGAGGATGACGTCCAATCCGGTGGAGGCGGTGACCAGGAACTCGACGCCCTCGGGCAGCGGGTTGAGCCTTTGCACGAAGCCCGGGGGAGGGTTGAGCAGCGACACCTTGGAGCCTGCCCGAATGCCGAGCATCGCCGGGAGCGGTGAGAGCAGGTAAGGGCTCATCGGCGCATCACCACGAACGTGGGGAACTCACCGGTGGCGGGAGCGAAGCTCGCATGCACTTCGGACACGTGGGCAGCCGGCGGCCCTTGGTGGCACCAGGCGATGAAGACCTCGAGGTCTTCTCTTTTGCCCTCGGCGAGCGCCTCCACCTCGCCGTTCTCCACATTTCGCACCCAGCCGGTGAGAGAAAGCCGCAGCGCTTCTTCCTTGGCGCTCTCCCGGTACCACACGCCTTGGACGCGCCCCTTGATGCGCAAGCTGGCTCGCTCTTTGCTCATGCCCGCCCCCGCAGTAGCTCGACAAAGGCCTTCTCGTCGAGCACCCGCACGCCCAACTCCTGCGCTTTTTTCAGCTTGGAGCCGGCCTCTTCTCCTGCCACCACGAAGTCGGTCTTCTTCGACACGCTGCCCGAGACCCTGCCCCCACGCCGTTCGACTTCTTCCTTGGCTTGCTCCCGGGTGAGGGTGGAAAGCCCGCCGGTGAGCACCACGGTCTTGCCGGCAAAAGGACCTCCGGCTGCCTGCTCGGGAGGGGCGGGCGTCACTCCCCGCGCGAGCAGCTCTTCGATCACCTGGCGGTTTTGCGCCTGCTGGAACCAGGCGTGAATTTCGCGGGCCATCTCCGGGCCGATGTCCTTGACCCGGGTCAAGTCTTCTTCGGTGGCGTCGAAGAGACGGTGCACCTGTTGGAAGTGCTCGGCGAGCTGCTTGGCGGTGGCTTCGCCCACGTGGCGAATTCCCAAGGCGTAGAGGAAGCGGCGCAGGGTGGTGTTCTTCGAGCGCTGGAGCGCGTCGAGCAGGTTCTGCGCGCTCTTGTCTCCCATGCGCTCGAGGGTGAGCAGCTCCTCTTTGCTCAGACGGTAGAGGTCGGCGTAGCTCTTCACTCGCCCGGAGGCGATGAGCTGGACGCACAGTTTGTCCCCCAAGCCATCGATGTCCATCGCCGGCCGGGTGGCGAAGTGGCGCAGGTTCCCCACCAGTTGGGCCGGGCAGGAGGCGCCGGTGCAGCGGGAGATCGCTCCGCCCTCTTCGCGCAAGACGTCGGCCCCGCACACCGGGCAGGTCTTGGGAAAGAAAAACTCCTTCTCCCGGCCGGTGCGCTTGGAGGTGATGACCTGGACGATTTCGGGAATGACGTCGCCCGCCCGGCGCACGAACACGTGATCGCCGATGCGTACGTCTTTGCGGCGCAGCTCGTCTTCGTTGTGCAAGGTCGCGCGCGAGACGGTGACCCCGCCGACGTGGACGGGGGCGAGGAACGCCACCGGAGTGAGCGCTCCGGTGCGGCCCACGCTGACGTCGATGTTCTCGACGACCGTCGCCTCCTCCTCGGGAGGAAACTTGTATGCGGTCGCCCACCGCGGGCTCTTCGACACCTGCCCTAGGCGCAGGCGGTGGTCTTCCACGTCCACCTTCACCACCATGCCGTCGACCTCGAAGGGCAGCTCGTGCCGCACCCGGAGCAAGGCCTCGTACTCTTGGCGCAGGCCCGGCAGCCCGACCACCCGCTTGCGGTGAGGTATGACCGGCAGGCCCAGGAGCGTCAGCTTCTCCAGCTTCTCCATGTGGGTGGTGAAGGCAAGCCCCTCCACCACCCCGACCTCGTAGACGTACAGGCGCAACGGGCGCTGCGCAGTCACCCGAGGGTCGAGCTGCCGCAGCGAGCCGGCCGCCGAGTTGCGTGGGTTGACGAAGGTGGGCTCGCCCGCCTCCTCGCGGCGCTGGTTCAACTTCACGAAGTCGGCCTTGCGCATGAAGACCTCGCCGCGCACCTCGAGGTACGGGGGCAGGCCGACGTCGGCGAGGGCTTGGAGCGTCAGGGGCAGGTTGCGCAAGGTGCGCAGGTTCGAGGTGACGTCTTCTCCGACGAAGCCGTCGCCGCGGGTGGCGCCCTTGACGAAGTGACCGTTCCGGTAGACCAGCTCGACCGCCAGCCCGTCCATCTTCGGCTCGCAGACGTAGGCGATCTCCTCCACGCCCAGCAGGCGGCGCAGCCGCTCGTCGAACTCGGAAATCTCGGTGTCGTCGAAGACGTTGGACAACGACAGCATGGGGAGGCGGTGGGTGACCTTCTCGAACTTCTCGGCCGGCGCTCCGGCGACGCGCTGGGTGGGGGAGTCAGCGGTAATGAGGTCGGGGAAGGCGGCCTCCAGCTCCTGGAGCTCTTTCATCAACCGGTCGTAGGCCGCGTCGCTGATCTCAGGTGCGTCGAGGGTGTAGTAGCGGTAGTCGTGGTGGGCGATCTCGCGGCGAAGCTCGTCCACCCGTTGGGCCGCCGTTGTTTTTTCCACATCCACTCCAACTCGTCTTGACAGGGGAGGGGCCGCTCAATAACCTGCCCAGCGTTTTTCAAGCGCCCACTTCGGGTGCTCTCCCTTTTCCAAAGCAAGGTCGCACTCCCAGGGCTTCCCGGCAAGGGATTCCAGCGCGGCCATCCCCTTCATCCGAAGACGACACATCATGCGCAAAGCCAGGACCAGTAGAGAGAAGGCCACCGACGAGATGGAGCAGGTAGAAGAGACCGCCGACGAGAAGCCGAAGCGGAGGAAGGCGAAGGCCGACGGCGAGGAGAAGCCCCGGCGCCGCTCGCGCGACGAGGAAGAGGGCGAAGGCGACGAGGCTCACTTGCGGCCGGTGTTGACCGCGATGGCCGGGCGCGAAGAAGAGGGCGCGGGCGCAAAGGCCAGCTTCGCTCCTGCCGCTCACCTGCCGCCCGCTCCGCCTTCTCCCCAGGCGCCCTCGCTCTCCGAGGCGCGTCCTGGTGAGCCGATGCAGGCCCTGCGCCTCAACGACCTCAAGCGGATGAAGATCATCGAGCTGTCGAAGATGGCGCACGAGCTGAACATCGAGGGCGCCCAGGGCCTCAAGAAGCAGGAGCTGCTCTTCGCCATTCTCTCCGGCATCGCCGACAAGCGCTACGAGGTGCACGCCGAAGGAGTGTTCGAGCTGCTGCAGGACGGGTTCGGCTTTTTGCGCAGCGCCGACTCCGACTATCAGCCCTCGCCCGACGACATCTATGTCTCTCCCTCGCAGGTGCGCCGCTTCAACCTGCGCCCGGGGGACACGGTGGAGGGCTCCATTCGCCAGCCGCGCGAGGGGGAGCGCTTCTTCGCCTTGCAGAAGGTCGACAAGATCAACTTCGTCGACCCCTTGGGCGCCGAGGTGAAAGAGCGCATTCTCTTCGACAACCTCACTCCGCTCTACCCCACCAAGAAGCTCAAGCTGGAGCACGACGGGGCCGAGCTGACCACCCGCATCATCGACATGTTCTGCCCCATCGGCATGGGCCAGCGCTGCCTCATCGTGGCGCCGCCCAAGGCGGGCAAGACGGTGCTGATGCAGAACATCGCCCACGCCATCTCCGCCAACCACCCGGACATCGTCCTCATCGTGCTCCTGGTCGACGAGCGCCCCGAGGAAGTGACCGACATGGAGCGCAGCGTGCGCGGCGAGGTGGTGTCGTCGACCTTCGACGAGCCGGCCACCCGGCATGTGCAAGTGGCGGAGATGGTCATCGACAAGGCGCGGCGGCTGGTGGAGCAAAAGCACGACGTGTGCATCCTGCTCGACTCCATCACCCGCTTGGCGCGGGCCTACAACACGGTGGTGCCGCCGTCGGGGAAGATTCTCTCCGGCGGTGTCGATGCCAACGCGCTGCACAAGCCCAAGCGCTTCTTCGGCGCGGCCCGCAACATCGAGGAGGGCGGCTCGCTCACCATCATCGGCACCGCGCTGATCGACACCGGCAGCCGCATGGACGAGGTCATCTTCGAGGAGTTCAAGGGCACCGGGAACTCGGAGATCGTCCTCGACCGCAAGCTCTTCGAGAAGCGCATCTTCCCCTGCCTGGACATCAACAAGTCGGGCACGCGCAAAGAAGAGCTGCTCTTGCCCGAGGCCGACCTGATTCGCATCACCGCGCTGCGGCAGGTCTTGCACCCGTTCACCCCTGTGGACGCGATGGAGTTCGTGCTCAAGCACATGCGGCCCACCAAGTCGAACGCCGAGTTCCTCGGGTCGATGAACCGGTAGGCCGATGCGCGGTGGTGGTCACCGTGCAGCCCGGCTACTAGAGAGCTGATCCCGTTAGGCGCCAAGGGGATCGACGTCGGCGTGGAAAAATGATCTGTCATGGGCGGAGGTAACGCCCATGTCTCTCCGCTGGTCGCCGCGAATCAAGCCCTCGAAATCCGAGG
>JBMORE010000003.1:0-42385 GCA_049322255.1 Myxococcota bacterium
CCCAGGCCGAGCGCGGTGAGCGGCCGCAACCGGCTCAAGTCCTCGGCAGTGAGAAGCCCTCCGGCGTGCGGGCCCACGGCGGCGCCGAGCACCAAAAAGAGCATGCCGCTGGCGGAAAGCTGCGCGAGCTGGAAGAAGCGCCCCGCCTCGAGCAGCCGCTTGCTCGAGGCCAGCACCGAAAGCGTCGCCACCGCGAGGAAGACCAGGAGCGTCTGCAAGGCCCTTCAGCTTACACCCGCTGGCCCCCCACGACCGGCACCGCGAAGATGCGGCCGGAGGGCGGGTGGTCGGCGTCCATCTCCAGCTGCACCCGGGAGACCAGGCGCTCGGCCTCCTCGGGAGACCCGAACGACTTGAGGCACAAAAGAATGAGCCGGTCCTCATCGCCACCGGGGGCGAGGCTGCGCAACCCGGCGAACACCGGCACCTCGGTGGAAAGCGCGGCGGCGGTGCTTCTGGCTCTCAAGACGAGCGGCTCGGGCACCCCGAACTGTCGAAGCCGTTGAATGGCCTTCTCCGGCTCGTCGGGGCGATTGAGGAAGACCACGACCAAGTACACGCGGGCCTTATACTGAAAACCCGCGCGTTTCGAAGGGCTACTCTTTCATCGCCCCTTCTTCGCCCCCTTTGTGCTCGACGTGCTCCTCTTTGGCCGGCTCCTTGGCCGCCGCCGCCCGCGCCGCCCGCTTGCCTTCCTCGATGAGCTTCTTCACCTTCTGCCCACCCTTGCGGCCGATCTCCTCGTAGAAGTTCGGCCCGCGGGTCGCCTTGACTCGGTCGCCGCCCTTCTTGCCGATCTCCTCGTAGAACTTGGGCCCGCGCTCGGCTTTCACCGTCTCGCCCCCCTTGCGGCCGATCTCCTCGTAGAAGGCCCGCCCGCGCTCCGCTTTCACCGTCGCGCCGCCCTTGCGCCCAATCGTCTCGTAGAACTCGCGACCGCGCTCGTTGCGGACTGTCTCTCCGCCCTTTCGCCCGGCCTCGGCCACCGTCATGCTGCCCTTGTTTTCCTTGTCCGCCATCTCGATTTCCTCCGTGGTTACGACCTTCCCCTTCGCCGCCTTCTCTCTTGCTCAAAACCTTGGGTCCGGGCCTGCCCGATGCAAGCACGGCCGGTCGCCTATGGTTCAACCGCCCAAGTTTCCTTTTCGTTCCGTTCACTGCTGGCCGCGAAGACGAGGCCCTTGCTCGTCCGCCCGGTTTCATTTCAGTCAACGGTTGGCCTGACCGGTCCATTCCAAGACACTCACGCTCGCGAGTGCTCACTGTTGCTTCTTAACGGCCCCGGTGCAGCCGCGCCCGCCGCGCCGAAAGGCTGCTTCGAACGCCGAAAGCTTTGGCGCGAACGTGAAGGACACCGCCTGGCAGCGGTCTCCCAAAAGCTCGGCGGACAGCTCTCCGCCGTAGTCGGCGTGGTAACGCAGGCGCGCCACCCCGTCGGCATCGAAAAGAACGGCAGACAGGCGTGGGCGGCAGCGGTCGGCGGCTCTCTCGTGGGAGGGACGAACGAGAATCACTGCGGCGATGCTCTTCTTCGAGGGCCGCGTACCGACCACGAACCAATGGTCGTCCAAGGCAGATGCGTCGTTCTTGCACAGCTTGGGAGGGGCCTCGGTGAGCGAAAGCCGCCAGCCCTCCTCGGCCGGAACCGGCTTTTCGCAAACTCCGCCCTCCCCGGGCCGGGCCTGAGCTGCCTTGCGCACTGCCTCGATGAGCCTCGACGTTTTGCCGAAGAGCTTTTTCGAGAGGCCCTGGGGGGCGCCGTCGCCCACCCCTTCGAGCCATTGCTGAATCTGCCCGCCGGCCAAAGCCACACCCGACAGAAAACGGCTCAGGTGCAGGGCTTGCTCTCGTCCACACCCCGGGAGCGTCGCCAAGAGCACCTTCTCCTCCGGTGGATAACCTCCCGACGAGGGCGCCTCCACCACGTCACCGATGCGCCCCAACGGTGCGGGAAGCGTGGCGCCACCCTCGAAGGGAGCGGCGGCGAGCAGGAGTGGAAGGAGCAGCGCCAGCATGGGCGCACCTTCGTCGAACCCAAAGCGTTAGTCCACCTTCGCCAGCCGCTCCCGGTCTCCCAGAAACTCGCGCACGCCCTCGGCGATCGCCGTCGCCACATCCTCCTGGTAGCGGCTCGAGCCAAGGAGCTTCTCCTCCACCGGGTTGGAGAGGAAGGAGGTCTCCACCAAAATGGCGGGCATCTTCGCGCCCAACAGCACGTAGAAGAGCGCCTCCTTGGTGCCCAAATCCTTGATCCCCTTGTGCTTGGCCGACAGCGCGCTCACCAGGCCTCGTTGCACCTTGGCGGCCAACCGCGCCGACTCCTCGGTGTTCGCCTTGGTCGCCAGGTCGGCCAAAATGAGCGCAAGGTCGTTGATCCCCTTCTCGGTGGAGGCGTTCTCCCGCGCCGCCAGCCGAAGGCTGTAACGGTCGGAGGCGATGTTCAGAGAGTAAGTCTCCACCCCCCGCAGCTTCTTCGAGGGCGCCGAGTTGCAGTGGACCGAGATGAACAGATCGCCCCGCGCCTGGTTGGCCAACTGGGCGCGCTCCTCCAGCTTCAGGAAAGTGTCGTCTTCGCGGGTGAGCACCACCTCCAGGCCCACCTCGGTGAGGCGCGCGGCGACCTTCTTCGAAATCTCCAACGCGACGTCCTTCTCCTGCACCCCGGAGGGACCGATGGCGCCGGTGTCATGCCCGCCGTGGCCGGCATCGATCACCACCCGGCGCACCTTGAGCCCCAGCTGCTCGGCCAACGTCAGCTCGCGCCCCAGCTCGTGCTTGGCCACCTGGCGCAGCCGCTCCTTGGCCTCTTGGGTCGCCTGGGCATCGAGCTTTTCCGGTGCCGGCCCCGGAGTGGCCCGGCCTACCCTCACCTCGCGCAGGCGCTCTTGCACCTCGGTCAACTTGGGGAGCGCCTTGGGCACAAGGGCGGCCGCTGCCTCCTCCACCGGGGAAACGCGACGCGCAGTCACCTTCGAGATCGCCGCCAACAACGCGTCGGCTGTGGGCGAGCGCGAGACGTCCTTCCGCTCGGGCGCGGCCTTGGCCGGCTCCATCTTCGCCGCCGGCAGGCGCGCAGCCAGTGCCTCGAGTTTTTTGGCTTGGTCGCCGTCAGGGTTGACCGACAGCATCTGCTCGATCAGCTTTCGCGCGCCTTCGGGGTCGGCCTTTCGATCGAGATGGAGCCTCGCCAGCGCCAACGCACCGTCATCGGCCAGCCGGTGTTTGGGGTGCAGCTCGACGAGCTTGGCGTAGCTGGCCATCGCCGCCTCCCAATCTTCCCGGGCGCCCGAGAGCCGGCCAAGCTCGACGAAGAGCTCCCCCGCGGTGAACAGCGCGTCGGGCGCCCGCTCGCTCTTGGGAAACTTTGCCGCCACCCGCTCGAACTTCTTTGCCACGTTGATCCAGTGGTGACGAAACTGGCGGCGCTGCGCATCTCCCTTGAGCGCGTAGTACGCCTCTCGCGCGTCGGCGTAGGCCTCTTCGAAGCTTGGGGCCGCAAGCGCTGGGCTCGCCGTCACCACCCACGCCACCGCTGCGAACATCGCCCAAGCGCGCATGCGAACCTTCCTCGTCACCTACAGAGGTGTTCCATGTGAGCACGAGGCCTACACCTGGGCAAATTTTGGGCTTTCGCCCCTACTCCACCCACCCCAAAGTCTTCGCCAGATCTTCGTCGATCACCCTCACCCAAGTGGGCCGGAAAGGAACGACGGCGGCGAGCAGCTTGGGCCCGTTCTTCACCGGCGCCCTCCCCGGCCGCGCGCGCGCCCTCACCTCGTGCTTCACGTCGCCCTGGTAGTAGCTGGCGGCGAAGACCGTTTCGGATCTCGTCGGGGACAAAGGTTCGGCCGGAGTGAGCCACACCAGCATTCCTTTTCGCAGGGGCTCCAAGTCGGCGCGCAGGGTGCGGCGAAGCTCCCAGCCCAGCCCCAAGAGCGCCAACACCACCCCCAAGCCCAACCCGGCCGGAGCCAGCCACAGCGCCCAGGCTTTTTCGCGTGCGTACCTCGCTTCGCGCGGCGCCGTTGGATTGGTGGGGCTCACCAGAAGCGTCACCTCGGCGCCGACCCCCAACCCCTCCGCATAGGCGGCATGGGTCACCACGTTGCTCGCCGAGTGCTCCTGGCCCAAAAAGGCATAGAGCACGTGTAAGGTGGCGGTGGCTCCTTCGCGCTCTTCCTTGGCAGGCAGCTTCACCGCCGCCACTTTGCCCAAGACCTCCTGGGCGCTTTCGTAGAACGCGTGCTCCGTCACCCAATAGCGCGCCCCCATGGTCCCCAGCTGGGAAAGCCCCGTGGCCAAAACGACCCCGAGACCCAAGGACACTCCCAGCCGTCGCAAGGCACCGGGCACCTGCCGAAGCTTCACCTTCCGGGGCGGGTGGGGAATGGCCAGGCGCACGTACCGCTACTCCAGCGCCTTCTTCCAGCGATAGAGCGCATTGAGGGCCTCCAGGGGCGTCGTGGCCTCGAGGGGCAGCGCCAAAAGCTCCTCCAGCACCGCCTGCTGAGACGTCGCCAGCGTGGGCACAGGCTCGGAGACGAACAGACCGAGCTGGTCGGTCGACCGCCGCTGCCTCTGGGTGAGCCGAGGCCGGCCGATCTCGTCGAGCTCGGTGGACTCCAAGTTGAGGAGAATCTCCTTGGCCCGCCCCACCACCTCGGGCGGCAGGCCCGCCAGCTTGGCCACCTCGATGCCATAGGAGCGACTCGCCCCGCCCGGCACCAGCTTGCGCAGGAACACCACCTTGCCTTGGTGCTCCTTCACCGCGATCGAGCAGTTCTTCACCCGAGCCTTCTCTTGGGCCAGGTCGGTGAGCTCGTGGTAGTGGGTGGCGAAGAGGGTGCGCGCGCCGATCTCGTCGTGCAGGTGCTCGGCCACCGCCCAAGCAATCGACAGCCCGTCGAAGGTGGAGGTACCGCGGCCGATCTCGTCGAGGATCACCAGGCTCCGGTCGGTCGCGTGGTGGAGGATGTTCGCCGTCTCGATCATCTCCACCATGAAGGTCGACTGACCGCGGGCGAGGTTGTCGGCGGCGCCCACGCGGGTGAACACCCGGTCGCACAGCCCGATGCGCGCGTGCGCGGCCGGCACGAACGAGCCCGCCTGCGCCATCACCACGATGAGCGCCACCTGACGCATCACCGTGCTCTTGCCGGCCATGTTGGGCCCGGTGATGACGACGAGCTGCGCCTCCTCGCCCAGCCGTACGTCGTTGGAAACGAAGGGTTCGTGGGCGAGCACCCGTTCGACCACCGGATGGCGGCCGGCGGCGATGTCGATGCTCTTTCCCGTGTCGATGACAGGACGGGCGTACCCGTACTCCGCGGCGCAGCGGGCGAAGGAGAGCAACACGTCGAGCACCGCCAGCGCCTCCGCCGCCGCCTTGAGCGCACTCGCCGCCGCCACCACCTTGGCCCGCAGGGCCTCGAAGAGCTGGTACTCCAGCTCGCCGCGCCGCTCCTCCGCGGTGAGAACCTTCTCTTCATATTCCTTGAGCTCGGGGGTGACGAAGCGCTCGGCGCCCACGGTGGTTTGCTTGCGCTGGTAACCCTCGGGCACCAGGTGGAGGTTTGCCCGGGTGACCTCGATGTAGTACCCGAACACCTTGTTGAAGCGAACCTTGAGCGAGCCGATGCCGGTGCGCTCTTTCTCGCGGGCCTCGATCTGGAGGAGCACCTCCCGCCCCGAGCTAGCCAGCTTCGACAGCTCGTCGAGCTCGGCGTTGTAGCCGGCACGAAACAACCCGCCTTCCTTCAGCGTCACCGGCGGCTCGTCGGCCACCGCGTTCGAAAGCTCCTGGCCCAGCTCGACCACTCCTTGGGCCGACAAAGGCCCGCGCAGCCCACCCAAGAGTGGAGAGCGGCAGCGTTTCAGCGCGGCGCATATGGAGGGCAGCACCCCCAGCGACTGGCCCAGGGCCTTCAAGTCGCGCGCGTTGCCCGTGCCCATCGCCAGCCGGCCGCACAGCCTTTCGACGTCGGCGATCTGCCGCAGCGCGCCGGTGAATTCTTCGCGCCACATGCCCTTGACCGACAGCTCCTCCACCGCATCGAGCCGGGCCTCGATGGCCGCCACGTCGGCCAAGGGAGCGGTGAGCCAGCGGGCCAGCTTGCGCGCTCCCATGCCCGTCGCGGTGCGGTCGAGCACCGACAGGAGCGAGCCCTTGCGAGCGCCGTCTTGGAGGGTGCGCAAGATTTCCAAATTGCCCCGCGAGGCCTCGTCGAGCAAAAGCTGCGCCCCCCGGCGCGACAAGCTCAAACGATCGACGTGGCGGGCACGAGCCTTCTGCGTGTCCTGCAAGTAGCGCAGCGCCGCCCCCGCGGCCCCGAGCGCAGGGGCGTGGTGGGGCGAGGACTCGGAGAGCCCGAAGCCCTCGAGCGAGGACACCCCGAAGTGCGAGCGCAGCCGCGCCGCCGCCCGGGCAGGCTCGAAAGCCTCGGACGCGAGCGTCGCCACCGCCGGCCTGCGCGGGAGCGCTTGGCACAACCGCGTCAGGCGGGCGTTTCCCTGAAGAGCTTCGGGAACCAACAGCTCGCGCGGCGCGGCGCGGGAAAGCTCGTCGACCAAGTCGTCGAAGCTCTCGGGCAACAGAGCGGTGAATTCTCCGGTGGAAGCATCGAGGAGCGCCGCCCCCATTCCCCCGTCCTCCTCCTGAAGGAGCACCGCGGCGAGGAAGTTGTTCTCGCCCGCCTCGAGCACCTCCTCGTCGAGGACCATGCCCGGCGTCACCACCCGAATCACCTCGCGCCGGACGATGCCTGGGCCGCTGGCCTCTTCCACCTGCTCGCAGATGGCCACCTTCAGCCCGTGCCCGATGAGCTTGGCGATGTAGCGGCGGGCCGAGTGGTACGGCACCCCGCACATCGGCACCTTCTCGGCGCCTTTGGCGCGCGCGGTGAGGGTGATTTGGAGCAGCGGCGCAGCACGCACCGCGTCGTCGAAGAACATCTCGTAGAAATCACCCAGCCGGAAGAAGAGGATGGCGTCAGGATGCGCGGCCTTGGTCTCGAGGTACTGCCGCATCATCGGGGTGGCCACGCCGATGTCGGCCACTGCCTCGGCGGCGGTCGTCGATGCCGCCGGCGGCGGCGACACTTGCACCTCACTGGTCTTGGTGTTGGCCCCTTTGGCGCCCATCCTCACCTCTTCTCTCACAATGGGCCGTACCCCTACCAGAGCGCTCTGACAGCATTTTTGCGGGGAGCGCGACCCGCGACCTGGGCGCCGAATTGTAGTCTTTGCAGCCCTTGGGCTTATCTTTCGGTCTTCGCTTCGGGGGTTTTCGATGGCTTGCACGGTCGGTGTCGACTTCGGAACGTCCACCACGGAGATTGCCGTGTACCAGGAGGGTCAGACCCGCCTGGTGCGCGACTGGGACGGCGCAGCGGTCATTCCCTCGGTCGTTGCCTATTTGCCCAACGGAACGCTCGAGTTTGGAAAAGCCGCGAAGAAGCGAATGGGCGTCGACCCGCAGAACACGCTCCACTCGGTGAAAAGAATCATCGGGCTGCCGTGGAAGGCCGAGGAGGTGCAAACGTTTCGTTCCCACGGCCGCTTCGAAATGGTGGAGGGAGCCCACGGGGTGCCCTGCTTCGTCACCCGCGCCGGAAAGGTGAACGCCACCGAGGTGGCCGGCGCGCTCCTCCAGCACATGCGCAGCTACCCCGTCTTCGAGGCGGTTTCCCCCGAAAAGATCGCGTTGACGGTTCCGGCTGCCTTCTCGCAGCGCCAGCGAAACCAGCTGGTGGTCTCGGCGACCAAGGCGGGCTTCGCCGACGTCACCGTCATCGAGGAGCCCTACGCGGCGGCACTGCCCTTCGTCACCCAAGAGGGCAAGGAGCGCATCGTCGCGGTGTACGACCTCGGCGGCGGCACCTTCGACTTCGCGCTCTTGAAGCTGCACGGCGCCGTGCACTGGGTGCTGGCCTCGGGCGGTGAGCAGTTCCTCGGGGGCAGCGACATCGATCTGCGCCTGGCCGAATGGATGGCCGACGAGACGCTCAAGGTCTACCGCCGCGACATGCGCACGGACTCGGCGATTTTCCATCGGCTGCTCTTGGCCGCCGAAGACGCGAAGATTGCCTTGTCCTCCGTACTGCAGATCGAGGTCGACCTGGGCGCCATCGACCCGTCCTTGGCTGGCCGCCACCTGGCGCTGACGCGCCACAAGCTGGAACAGCTTTGTCAGGACCTGGTCCTCAGGACGTTCGTATCCTGCGACGAGGTGCTGGCCAAGGCGAAGGTGAAGCCCGCCGAGGTGAACGAGGTGGTGCTCGTCGGGGGGTCGGCGCGCATGCCCGCGGTTTTGCGTGCGCTGAAAGAGTACTTCGGGCGCGAGCCGCTCGCGCTGGACGAACCGGACCAAGCCGTCGCCACGGGAGCGGCGATGGCGGCGGCGGTGCTCGCGGGTGACCGTCAGGTCCTTCGCAAGTAGGTCTTCACACCTGCACGGAAACGTCGGCGGCACTGACGAACGCCGGGCTCGTCGTCAGATGCAACACCTGGGTCACTGTCCCCAAGTGCTTGAGCATTCGGGCCAAGAGCGCGTGTTTCGAGGTGTCGACCAGCGGAAGAACGTCTTCGACGACCACCGGCACCTTGAAACGCTGGCAATACTTCTCCACCAGGGTGAGCCGCAGAGCCAGGTAGAGCATGTCCAGGTCCTTTCCCGGCAGCTCGCTGGCGCTCACTTTGCGCTCGGGCGCGAGCACGAACGCTTTGCCGTCCTTGTCCACCTCGAGGTCGTGGTAGCGCCGATCGGTGAGGGCCGAGAGGTACTGCACCGCGCGCTCTTTGAGCAGCCGGTGAAGCGCCGGGACGTCGCAGGTGAACAAGTCGGCGCCCAGCATCATCAGCGCCGGTGAGGGGTCTTCGAAAGTATCGACGGGGGCCTTCGACGACGCCCCCGGGGCCGGCGCCGCGGGAGCCCTGGCCTTGCCAATCGACTCCTTCACCCGGGCGATTTCCCGCTCCACCTCGCGCACGTCTCGCACGTACCCGCCCCCGCGCTCGAGTAGCTGGGCGTTGATGTTTTCCTGCTCCGTCTTGAGCTGTTGGTAGGCGGCCGCCGCGCTGGCGTATTCCGGGTTCTGCTCGTACTCCCGAAGCTGCGCCTTGAGCTCCTCCAACTTGTGCGCATAGCGGTCGCGCATCGCCAGCACCTCGCGCAGCTCCTCCACCGTTTCCACCTGCGCCGCGTGCAAGGCAGCCTTCACCTGCGCGGCCTCGGCCTGAAAGTCGTCGTGAATCTTCTTTTCCCGCGCCACCAAGAAGTCCCCCTTGCGGCTGGTGCGGGTGCTTGCCTGGAGGTCCTCCACCCAGCGCAAGGCGACCAGCGCGGCGAACCCGAACGCGGGAATGTCGAGCAGCGCCACGTAGCGCAAGTAGCCCTGAAGCTGCGTGGCCAACCCCAGAAAGAGCGCTCCGGCGATCGCGCCACCCAAAAAGCGCGGGTCCCTCCACAACGGTTCCACCCAGGTAGGCCCCGAGCTCTGGGCTGCCTGCTCCTTCTCCGCCTCGAGCCGGGCGAGCGCCTCGTCGCGCCGTTGCACAAGCTGAGGGTACCGATCGAGCCGGGCGAGAATGTCTTCCGAAAGCCCCAGCGACTTGGGCGTGGGCGCCTGGGCGTATGACGCCTGCGCTTCCTGCACCGCGGCCTTGAGCCCTTGGGTCTGTTTGAGCTTCCCCTCCAGCTCGAACATCTGCGAGGCCACGCCGTCGAGCTTGAACTGGAGCTGGTCGACGTCTTTGGAGAGCGCGTGCTCCTTTTGCAGCTCGGTCAGCCGGGCCTGCGCCGCGCCCAAGTCGGAGGCGGCCTCCACCGGCTGCTGACCGGCCAGGCCCATCTTCGGCGCCGCCTTTGCCGCGGTGCCCCCCTTGGGCTTGGGGCGGCGGGACGGGAACTGGTCGGACTGGAAGGTGAAGAGCTGCTCGAATGTCGTCTTGGGCGGCATCCCCGCCTGGGCACGCAAGACCTGGCTGGTCTCAGCTGCGTCCTGGGTCACCACCTCGAATTGGGTGGTGGCTTGGTTGAGCCGGTGGAGCGCCCCCGCCCCGCCCAGCTCGCGCACCAGCCGGTAGGTGGCTTGGTCGTTGCCCAAAAGGGTCAGACCGGCCTTGCCCGCCTTGGCCCCCGGGGCGATGAAAGCGGCATCGCCCCCGCGACCGTCGTTGAAAACCAGGGCGCTGATGAGCTGGGGAAGCGGCGTCGGCCCGGCCCCGGCCTGGAGGACGGAGTACCCCGGCTTGAGCGCCACACGCCCGCTGATGGAGAAGCCGCGAACCGCTTGGACCGCCAGCTCGAGGATGTACATGGCGGGCGGCAGTTTATTCGCGACGCCGCCTGAAGCCCTACTCCTTCTTCGCTTCGGCTTTGGCGGCCTTCGCCTTGGCCTTCTTCGCCGGCTTGGCGGCGGGAGCCTCGGTGATGGCGGCAGCTTCCGCCTTGGGGGCCTGGGCCTCCTCGAGCACCTCCTCCTGCTGCTCGATGCGTGAGGCCTTGCCGCGCAAGGCGCGCAGGTAGAAGAGCCGATTCCGGTTCACGTCGCCCTTGGAGAGGATTTCGATCTTCTCGTAACGAGGGCTGTGGAGGGGAAAGATGCGCTCCACCCCGACGCCGTAGGACATCTTCCGGACGGTGAAGGTGGCCGAATTCTGGCCGCGGGTCTTGCGAATGACCACGCCCTCGAACGCCTGGGGGCGCTCCTTGTCGCCTTCGCGCACCTTCCAGAACACCCGAACGGTGTCTCCGGTGCGAAACTCGGGAACGTCCTTGCGCAGCTGCCTGGACTGAATGAATTCGATCGCGCTGGGGCGCATGATGCGTCACTCCTGAAAAAGAGCGGCTCCACTAGCAAAAGCCCAAAGGTGTGTCCAGTCGTGGCATGCGCCACCTTGCGCCACCGCCTAGAGCGCCTCCTCCGGCAGCTCGATGAGACGCACATCCTCTGGCGAAAGCGTGAGCGCCCTGAAGAGATCCGGCCGGCGCTCCCGGGTGGCGCGCAACGCATGCCAGCGGCGCCAGCGGGCGATGCGCGCATGGTCTCCCGATTGGAGCACCTCGGGTACCCGCGCCCCGCGAAACTCAGGAGGACGGGTGTAGTGCGGGTGCTCGAGCACGCCCTCCTCGAAGCTTTCCGCCCCGGCCGACGCCACGTTGCCCAACACGCCCGGCACCAAGCGGGCGACCGCGTCCACCACGCACAGCGCTGCCAGCTCGCCCCCGGTCAGCACGAAGTCCCCCACCGACACCTCCCCGTCCACGTACGCAAGCACTCGCTCGTCAACCCCCTCGTACCGCCCGCAGACGAGAATCAACGCCTCTTCCCGCGAAAGCTCGCGCACCAAGACTTGATCGAGCCGCCGCCCGCGCGGGCTCATCAGAAGCACCTGGCCCTTGGGCAGCCGCGTGCGCGCCGCTTCAATCGCCGCCACCAAAGGCTCCACCTTCATCACCATGCCCGCACCGCCGCCGTAGGGCGTGTCGTCGGTCACCTTGTGCTTGCCCGCCGCGTAGGCGCGTATGTCGATGGGCCGCACCTCGATGAGCCCCTTCTCCGCCGCCTTGCCCAAGATGCTCTGGCCCAGATACCCCGCCACCATCTCGGGGAAGAGGGTGAGAACCTCGAAGCGCGTCATCTAGGAGTACTCCAACGGCCGCACCACCACCCGCCGGGCGTTCAGATCGACCTTGGGCACGAACTCTTCGGCGAAGGGCACCAAGAGCTCCTGCGCCTCCCGGCGAATCACCAAGTTGGGCACTTCGCCGGCGTCGACGAGCCCCTCGACCGTCCCCAACACATTCCCCCGCTCGTCGACCGCGGCCAGACCGATTAAGTCTCCGAGGAAATATTGGCCCTCTTTCAGCGCGCCCAAGTCCTCGCGAAAGGCGAGCACGGTGGCACCCACCAGCGCGGCGGCCTTTTCGCGCCCGTAAATTCCCTTCAAGCCCAAGAGAGTCTCCTTCGCCGTGGCACGCGCCGACTGCACGGCCAGCGTCTTTTCCTTTCCCTCTTTCGTGCGCAAAAGCACCCGACGGAGGTGGAAGAGAGTTTCGGAGCCCGGGTCGAAGGTCTTCACCGCCACCTCGCCCAAAAGCCCGTGCGCACGGCACACGTAACCGACCTCCAGATGTGCCTTGAGCGCCACCTAACCTGCGTCGGGAGGAGCGCTGGGCGAGGGCGCGGCAGCAGGCACGGCGTTGCGCCGATCGTCGAGAATCTCCAGCCGCACCTTCTCGCCCTTGCGCTGCGCCAGGTGCGCCAAGAGGGTGCGCATCGCGTTCACCGTGCGCCCGTCGCGGCCAATCACCTTGCCCACGTCTTCCGGAGCCACCTTGAGCTCGAGCACCCGCCCCCCGTCGGCGGGCGAGACGCGCACCTCCACCTGCTCGGGCTTATCGACCAAGGCCTTGGCAATGAGCTCGAGGAGGCCGGTCACGGCGAAGCGTTACGCCTTGGCCTGCTGGCGCTTCGACCGCTTGAGCAAGCCAGCCACGGTTTCGGAGGGGGTGGCGCCGACCTGGAGCCAGTGCTGCAGCCGCTCCTCGTTGACCTCGAACTTGGGCGGCTCGAGGTTGGGGTCGTACGCGCCGATCGCCTCGATGAACTTGCCATCGCGAGGGTTGCGCGAGTCGGTCGCGACCACGTGGTAGTACGGCATCTTCTTGGCGCCCGCGCGGGCAAGACGAAGGACGACGGCCATGGCACAAACTCCAAACGCGTTGAAAGAGGCGCGGCTCTTAGCGGACGGTGCGTCGAAAAGTCAAGGATGCTCGCGGCTTTCCGCTGTGGCGCCCTGCCGGTTGGCCAGTTGGCCGCACGCCGCCGCGATGTCTCTCCCCCGGTTCTTGCGGATGTAGGCGGCCACCCGCCCCTGCGCGAGGATGGCGCGGAAAGCCTCGGCGCGCTCTTCGCCCGTGCTCGCGAACCCTAACCCCGGGTTCTCGTTGTAGGGGATCAGGTTCACCTTCACCGGAATGCCGGAAAGCAGCTCCATCAGCCGGCGCGCGTCGTCGTCCGAGTCGTTGACCCCTTTCATGAGCACGTACTCGAAGGTGATGCGCCGGCCCTGGCGCAAGGGGAATCTGCGGCACGCGGCGAGAAGCGCTTCCAAATTCCACTTCTTGTTCACCGGCATCAGCTGGTTTCGCTGCTCGTCGGTCGTCGCGTTGAGCGAGATGGCGAGCTTGACGTCGGTCTCTTTCCCGAAGCGCTCGATCATCGGCACCAGCCCCACGGTGGAGACGGTGATGTGCCGGTGCGAGAAGTTGGGCCCACCTTCCGACTGCAGAATGGAAAGCGCGGTCTTCAAGTTCTCGAAGTTGTGCAACGGCTCGCCCATGCCCATGAAGACCAGGTTGGTGAGCGGGCGGTAGGTATCGGTGACGCCTTCGTTGGCGCGAATCTCCCGGTTCACCGCGTGCACCTGCGAGACGATTTCCCCCGGGGTGAGGTGGCGCAAAAGCCCCAAGGTAGCGGTCATGCAGAAGGTGCAACCCATCGCGCAGCCCACCTGGGTGGAGACGCACAGCGTCTTGCGGTCCTCCGAGGGCATGTAGACCGATTCGATCAGCCGGCCGTCCTGCGTCTTGAAGCGGTACTTGATGGTGCCGTCCACCGAGCGCTGCTCCAAGTCCTTGGTGAGCGGCAAAAGCGTGGCGCGCGCGGCGAGCTTTTGGCGCAGCTCCCTGGAGAGGTCGGTCATCTCCTCGAACGACGTCGCCCCGCGCTGGTGGAGCCACCCGTAGATCTGCCTGGCGCGAAACGCCCGCTCACCCAGCTCGTCGGTGACGAACCGGGTGAGCGCTTCGAGAGTGAGGCCGCTTAGGTCGTGTCCCAAATCCTAGAACAGGCTCCAGAGGTACTGGTTGGTGACCTCGTGGTGGAACATGATCTCCGCCGCCTTGATCTGCGTGCCCAGCTGGCGCGGGCAGCGATCAGCCGAGATCTGCTTGAGCTCGGAGTACTTGCCCACCAGCGTCTCGCCGAGCATCTGGTTGGCGAACTGGCTGCCCTTGAAGAGACGAATGGCGTCGTAGACGTTGTCGGGCAAGAAGCGGGTGCGGCTCTTCTTGGTCTCGTCCTCCTGCGAGGGGGGGCCCTCCAGGCCGGTGCGCAAGAGCGCATAGAGCACCAGGTACGGGTTGGCGTCGGGCGCCACCGAGCGCACCTCGATGCGCGCCGAACGCTCGTTGCCGTAGGGGATACGCACCATCGCCCCGCGGTTGTTGGCGCTGGCCTTGATCTGGTTGGGCGCCTCGTAGTGCGGGTCGAGCCGGCGGTAGGCGTTCACGCTGGAGTTGAGCACCAGGCAGACGTCGTTGGCGTTGTTCAAGATGCGGTCGATGAAGTCCCAGCCGAGCTTCGACAGCCCGTGCTCACCGGCCTTGTCGTGGAAGAGGTTCTTGCCCCCCTTGGCCAAGGACAGGTTGGTGTGCATGCCGTTGCCGTTCACCCCGGTGACCGGCTTGGGGAGGAACGACGCGGTGCAGTCGAGCTGCGCGGCGGCCTGGCGGCAGAGCAGCTTGTAGAGCTGAATCTGGTCGGCGGCGATCAGCGCCTCGCTGAACATGAAGTTCATCTCGAACTGGCTGGGCGCGACCTCGGGGTGGTCTTTCTCGTTCTCGAAGCCCATCGCCCGCTGCGCCTCGGCGGCCTTGTCGATGAACAGGCGCAAGGCGTCGCCGGGCAGCGAGTGGTAGTAGCCACCGGTAGAGATGAACTCGAACTTGTTCGTCTCGTGGTAGCGCCGCTCGGCGTCACGACCCTTGAAGAGGAAGCCCTCGATCTCGGTGGCCGCGTGGCACACCGTGCCATCCTTCTTGTACAGCTCTTCACAGGTACGGCGCAGCGACGAGCGCATGTCGGCGTGGTACGGGGTGCCGTCGCGCTCGAGCACCTCGCCGAACACCAGCACCTTGCCCGGGCCGAAGATGTCGGCGGGCAGCCAATAGAACGCGCCCCAGTCGAGCGCCAGCCTCAAATCGGACTCCGACTGCTGGGAGAACCCTCGAATCGACGAGCCGTCGAAGGTCAGGTTGTCGGCCGACTTGAGCAAGAACTTCTTGTCGTAGTCGAGCATGTGGAACCGACCCTCGAGGTCGGTGAAGCACACGGTGACCGCCTTGATGCGGCGCTCGTCGGCCAGGTACTTCACCCGCTGCTCGCGAAGCTTGTCGGGAGCCACCTTCTTGAGGCGCGCCTCCTTCACCTCGAGATTCATCTCCTCCAACTGCTCGTACGGAATTTCCAGGAAGTCGCGAAGCTGGGTCATGGGTCGGTCCAGGTCGAGGCCCTGCGGGCGGTTAGTGTTTCGCGCATGCTTATGGGCTCTTGTTTGCCTCAAATCAAGGTCAAAGTCGGCATGCTTAGGCCATCGTTCAGTTCCGACCAGCCAGCTGAGCGAGACTTGCCTGGCCAGGTTGGCCAGCCTAATAATTCCCGCGTGACCAAAGTGAACATGCAGGATGCCAAAACCCGCCTCTCCCAACTGGTGGCTGCCGCCGAACATGGAGAGACAGTCCTTCTCTGTCGGGATGGCGAGCCCGTGGCAGAGATCAGGCCGCTCCGTCGCAGCCTGCGCACGCGCATCGATACCAGCGATCTCGGACCTCCGGTGGGCCGCGAGGAGGCCCTCGCTCCCCTGGCGCCCGAGGACTGGGGCGACTGGACCGGCGGATGATCCTCCTCGATACGTGTACGCTCCTGTGGCTGGTCACCAATCGTGCCGAGCTCTCCGCCGCCGCCGTCCGCGCGATTGACGGTACGCCTGCTGTCTTTGTCTCTGCCGCATCCGCGTTCGAGATCGGTATCAAGCACCGCCAGGGCAACCTCCAGCTTGGCAGTGCGCCAGAGAGTTGGTGGACGGCGGCAGTCGAACGCCTGAATCTGCTGGAGCTCTCCATTACATCCGCGGTCGCGCTCGCGTCCACCGCGTTGCCCACTGAGATACTCGTTGCTGGACGGATGATCGAGCACAAGGATCCGGGCGACCGGTTCATCGTTGCCACCGCGGCGACGCACGGGCTCACCATCGTCACTCCAGATCCAAAGATCGCCGCCTACCCGTCCTCCGCCGTCCTGTGGTGAACCGCTTCGCAGCGGACTCGCGGCGCTTCACCCCAAACGCCCTCGTCACCGGATCAACTTGAAGCATAGTGGACAGCTGAATGGCTTTCCGCCGTTCGCCGCGACCGCGCCCACGATTGAGAAGATGGCGCCTAACACCGCGGCGGATCGACGCCAGAGCGGCCACGCGTCAACGCTTCCAACCGTAGGAGTGCAGCTCGGTCTCACGGAAGAAGTAGGCGATTTCGATCTTCGCGTTCTCCGGGCTGTCGGACCCGTGCACGGTGTTCTTCTCCACGTTGGTGGCGAAGTCTTTGCGAATGGTGCCCGGAGCGGCGTTCGCCGGGTTGGTCGCCCCCATCACCTCGCGGTTCTTGGAAATGGCGCTCTCTCCTTCGAGCACCATCAAGAGCACCGGCCCCGAGGTCATGAAGCTCACCAGGTCATTGAAGAAGGGCCGCGCCTTGTGCACGGCGTAGAACCCTTCGGCTTCCTTCTTCGACAGCCAGGTCAGCCGCGCGGCGATGGGCTTGAGCCCGCTTTCCTCGAAGCGGGCGATGACCTTCCCGATGACGCCCTTCTCCAGTCCGTCGGGTTTGATGATTGACAGCGTCCTTTCGATTGCCATGGCGTTCTTCCTTTGGTGTGGGTTCGGCGACTAGGAGCGCTTGCGCTTCATCGCCTCTTGCAGCGTGGTTCCCAGCTCGGCGGGCGAGGGAGCCATCACCACCCCCGCCGCCTGCATCGCTTTGATCTTCTCGGCCGCGGTTCCCTTGCCCCCGGCGATGATCGCCCCCGCGTGGCCCATGCGCTTGCCCGGAGGCGCGCTCTGACCGGCGATGAACCCGGCGATCGGCTTTTTGAATTCCTTGGCGATGTACGCCGCGGCGACCTCCTCGGCGCTGCCGCCGATCTCGCCGATCATGATTACCGCGTCGGTCTCGGGGTCGGCGTTGAAGAGCCTCAAACAATCGACGAAGTCGGTGCCGTTCACCGGATCGCCGCCGATGCCCACCGCGGTCGACTGGCCCATGCCCAGGGTGGTCACCTGGTGCACGGCCTCGTAGGTGAGCGTGCCCGAGCGCGACACCACCCCCACGCGTCCCGGCTTGTGAATGTGCCCGGGCATGATGCCGATCTTGCACTTGGCCCCGGGGGTGATGACGCCGGGGCAATTGGGGCCCACCAGGCGCACGTTCTTTCCTTGTAGGAAGCGCTTCACCTTCACCATGTCGTTCACCGGAATGCCTTCGGTGATGGTGATGATGAGCGGCACCCCGGCGGCGGCGGCCTCCATGATCGCGTCGGAGGCGAAGGCCGGCGGGACGAAGATCACCGAGGCGTTGGCCCCGGTCTCTCTCACCGCCTCGGCCACCGTGTTGAACAGCGGCACCTTCCCTTCGAAGGCCTGCCCGCCCTTCCCCGGCACCACCCCCGCCACCAGCGTAGTCCCGTACTCCAGCATCTGCTTGGCGTGGAACGAGCCCGCCGATCCGGTGATGCCTTGGCAAAGAACCTTGGTCTCCCGATTCACCAGAATGCTCATGGTCGCTTTTCCTCCGAAAACCCCATCGGCACTTCCTGCAGCGAAAGCCCTACCGGCCCCTGGTACGTCCAGGAGCGCTTCCCCCCACATGACGCGCCGCAGTCGCGCGAGGCGGTGTACTCGAACTCCACCTGCACCGACGCCGAGCCGCCCTTGTTCACCCGCATGTAGCGATCGCCCATGCCTCCATCCGGCACCGGCCGGGAGAGCATCGCCTCGGGAATGCCGCCGCTGCCCAGGCCCTTCACCTTCGGCGCGCTGAAGGTCACCTCGACATACCCGTTGCCCTCGAGCGCCAGCCCGCTGCCCTCCTGCGCGTTCTCCATTCGTGCGGTGCCCGCGTCACTGACCTGGAGCCCCTGCTCCACCACCAGCGCCGCGCCGTCGACCGGAAAGGGGAAGACCACTTTCGCGTTCACCCCGCCCTCCGCGGTGAAGGATGCCCGGTAGGTCACCGCCGCTTCGTCCTTCGTCTGAGGAGGCGGCCCACACGCGCAGAGCGCCGCCACCCCAAGCCACGCATGTCGCATCAGCCCCGAACCGCCCCCACGGCCTTCTCTGCCGCCTGGCGGAGGTTGTCGGCGGAGATGATCGGCAACCCCGAGCCCTTGAGAATCTCCTTCCCCTTCTCCACGTTGGTGCCCTCCAGGCGCACTACCAGGGGAACGTGGAGTCGCACTTCCTTGGCCGCGGCCACCACCCCCTCGGCAATCACGTCACACTTCATGATGCCGCCGAAGATATTCACCAGCACCGCCTTCACTTGCGGGTCGGCGAGGATCAGCTTGAACGCCGCGGTCACCTTCTCCTTGGTGGCTCCGCCGCCCACGTCGAGGAAGTTGGCCGGAGTTCCCCCCACCAGCTTGATGGTGTCCATCGTCGCCATCGCCAACCCGGCGCCGTTCACCATGCAGCCGATGTCCCCGTCGAGGGAGATGTAGGCCAAGTCGTGCTCCTTGGCTTTGGCCTCGCGCGGGTCCTCCTCGTCGACGTCGCGCAGCTCGGCGATGTCCGGGTGCCGGAAGAGCGCGTTCTCGTCGAAGTTCATCTTCGCATCGAGGGCCACCACCGAGCCGTCCTTGAGCACCACCAGCGGGTTGATCTCCGCCAGGGAAGCGTCAGTGTCCATGTACGCCTGGTAGAGCGCGCGGCAGAAGACGACGAACTTGTTCACCGTGGCGCCGGACAGGCCCAGCCCGAAGGCGAGGTTTCGGCCCTGGAAGTCGAGGAAGCCCACCGCCGGGTCGACCGCTTCCCGCAGGATTTTCTCCGGATGCTTGGCGGCGACCTCTTCGATCTCCACGCCGCCCTCGCTCGAAGCCATGAAGGTGATGCGCGAGGTGGCGCGGTCCAGCGTGACGCCGAGGTAGAGCTCGCGGGCGATGGCCAGCCCCTCTTCGATGTAGAGCTTGCGCACCTTCTGCCCTTCCGGGCCGGTCTGGTGCGTCTTGAGCATCATGCCCAGCATCTTCCCGGCGAGCTCCTTGGCCTCTTCGGGACTCTTGGCGAGCTTGACGCCCCCGCCCTTGCCGCGGCCGCCGGCGTGGATTTGCGCTTTGACCACCACGACTGGCGTTCCCAAGTCCTTGGCCGCGCGCTCCGCCTCGGCGGGAGAGTGCACCAGAATGCCTCGCGGAACCGGCACTCCGTACTTCTTGAAGATTTCCTTGCCCTGGTATTCGTGAATCTTCATCGCCGGAGATCCTTCACCCGTTGTTGGCGGTGCGAACTCATACCGGAAGCGCCGGAAGTTGTCGCGCGCTTCGGCGTCGTTCCTCCCGAAAGGACGGGAGGCTAAGCGTCCGGGAGCCGCTGTTTGAGCGCGGCGATGTCCTGCTCGCACTTCTCAACGCGCGGGCGAAGCTCTGAGTAGCTGCGAATGTGGTCCCGCACCTCGCGGAGGGCGGTGGACACGTCAACCAATGCCGTAGCCACGTGCATTTCGGATTCGACCATGCGCCGGCCCACGTCCTCAAAGCGCTTGTCCATCGATTCAAAGCGCTTGTCCATCGACTCGAAGCGCGCATTCGTATCCTGACGCAGCTGACGCACCTCGTCGCGGATGCCCTTCAAAATCTCGACTGTCAGGTCCGTCGCCGTCATATGCGCGCCATCATAACGACCCTGAAAGCCCTCCGCCAAACCTACCCCGGCCCGCCGCCGTGCTTGCTCTCGACGTCCGAGGAGAACAGGTCCTTCACCACCTGCTTGGTCACCTCGCGATTCATCGTGGCGATCGAGGTGGTGAGCGGAATCTCCTTGGGGCACACCTGCACGCAGTTTTGTGCCTTGCCGCAGTCCTGAATGCCGCCTTCCTGCATCAGCCCGCGCAGGCGCTCCTCGGCGTTCATCGCGCCGGTGGGGTGCATGTTGAACAGCCGCGCTTGGCTGATCGCCGCCGCCCCGATGAACTGGTTGTCCATGCTCACCTGGGGACACGCCTCGAGGCAGCAGGCGCAGGTCATGCAGGTGGACAAGACGTACATCACGCTCTGATCGGCTTGGGAGATGCGCGGGCCCGGCCCCAGGTTGTGGGTGCCGTCGAGCTTGATCCACGCCTTCACCTGTTTGAGCGCGTCGAACATCCGGCTGCGGTCGACGGCAAGGTCGCGCACCAAGGGGAACTTGCGCATCGGCTCCAAGGTGATCGGCTCGGAGAGCTTGTCCACCAGCGCCGAGCACGCCATGCGCACCTGTCCGTTGATGTTCATCGTGCAGCTGCCGCAGACCTCCTCGAGGCAATTCGAGTCCCACACCACCGGGGTGGTCTTCTTCCCCTCTGCGGTCACCGGGTGGCGCTGAATCTCCATCAGGCAGGAGATGACGTTGGCGCCCTTGTGGTAGGGGATTTTGAACTCCTCGAAGCGCCCTTCGTGGTCGGGCGACTCCTGCCGCCAGACTTTGAAGACGACGTGGGTCCTGCCGCTGCCGTGAGAGGTGACCATGGTGTCGTGGGGTTCCTTACGCGTACCAGCGCGGCTCGGGCTCGAGCACGGGCGTGGAAATGTCTTCGTAGCTGATCTGCGGCTCACCGTTCAGGTACTGAGCCTTGGTGGTCTTGGCCCACTTCTGATGGCGCTCCTTCCACAGCTTCATCCACTCCGGGTCTTCCCGCGGGTCCTTGGACTTCGGCTCGGGCAGCGAGAAGTCCGGCTTGTAGTGGGCGCCACGTGACTCGTCGCGTAAAAGCGCGCTCTTGGTGATGACGTGCGCAAGCTCCAGCATGTTCCACAGCTGGTTGGCGTAGGTGAGTGAGCGGTTGGCGTTGTTGGAGGTATCGAGCACGTTGAGCCGACCCCAGCGCTCTTTGAGCTCGGCGAGGCGCTCGAGGGTTTTCTTCAGCTTGTCGTTGTAGCGCACCACCGTCACGTTCTCGGTCATCAGATCCCCCAGCTCCCTGCCCAGCTGGTAGGGGTTCTCCGCGCCGTCCATCTTGCGAATCTTCTCGAAGCGCTCGACCCAATACTGCTGGGCCTGCTCGAAGGGCTTGGATCCCGCCGGCTTCTGCGCGGTGCTCTTGGCGTAGCTCACCATCGCCGGGCCGCCGATCATTCCCGCGTAGATGCAGGAGAGCAGCGAGTTGGCTCCCAGCCGGTTGGCGCCGTGGTACGCATGGTCGACCTCGCCGGCGGCGAACAGCCCGGGGATGTTCGTCGACTGATTCTTGGGGTGGTTGGGCTCGGGAGTCAGGTCGGAGCCCGGCTGGAACTGCACGTACAGCCCGCCCATCGAGTAGTGCATGCCGGGGAAGATCCTCATCGGCGTGACGCGCGGGTCGTCGCCGACGAACTTCTCGTAGATCTCCATCACGCCCTTGATCTTCGCGTCCAGCGTCTTGGCCGGAATGTGGGTGACGTCGAGGTAGACCGCGTCCTTGCCCTCCACTCCCTGGCCCAGATTGCGGCAGATGTGGAAAATCTCCCGGGTGGCCACGTCGCGCGGCACCAGGTTCTTGTACTTGGGGTACTTCTCCTCGAGGAAGTACCAGCGCTCCGCCTCGGGAATGTTCCGCGGCTCGCGCGCATCACCTTTCTGTTTGGGCACCCACACCCGTCCGCCCTCGCCACGCACCGACTCGCTCATCAGGCGCAGCTTGTCCTCCCCGGGAATCGAAGTGGGGTGCACCTGAATGAACTCGCCGTTGGCGTAAATCGCCCCTTCCATGTAGGCGCGGCCGGCGGCGGTGCCGGTGTTGATCACCGAGTTGGTCGAACGCCCGAAGACGATGCCGGGACCGCCGGTGGCGAGCATCACCGCCGCCGCGGGGAAGGCGCGAATCTCGTTGTCCACCAGGTTCATCGCCACCGAGCCCACGCAGGCGCCGCCCTCGTCGCGCACCATCCCCAGCCACTCCCAGTACTCGTACTTGGTGACCAGGCCGTCGGCCTCGTAGCGGCGCACCTGCTCGTCGAGCGCGTACAGAAGCTGCTGCCCGGTGGTGGCGCCGGCGAAGGCGGTGCGGTGGTGCAGCGTGCCACCGAAGCGGCGGAAGTCGAGCAGCCCCTCCGGGGTACGGTTGAACGTCACCCCCATGCGGTCGAGCAGGTAGATGATGCCCGGCGCCGCGTAGCACATGCCCTTCACCGACACCTGCTCGGCGAGGAAATCGCCCCCGCGCAGCGTGTCTTTGACGTGGATGTCGGGGTGGTCGCCCTCGCCCTTGGTGTTGACCGCGCCGTTGATGCCGCCTTGCGCGCACACCGAGTGCGAACGCTTCACCGGCACGATGGACAGGAGGTCGACCTTCTTGCCCGCCTCGGCCAGCTTGATCACCGTCATCAGGCCGGCGAGCCCGCCGCCGACCACCGTGTAGCGCTCTTCCGCCATGTTCGATTGCTCCGCGCGGCCCTCTTAGGCCGAAAGCCGCATCGTGAAGAGGATGTTCAACGTCGCCACCGAGAGCGCGGCGAACAGGGCCCAGGTAGCCAGCCGCACCCGCGCTTGCGCCTTGCGCCCCACCGCCAACCCCCACGTCCAAGCAAAACCGTTCAGCCCGTTGGTGAAGTGGTAGATGGTGAGGAGCGTGCCCAAAAGATACAGGGCGAAAATGTGGTTGCCCGCCAGCATCGTGTCCACGAACAGGTAGCGCGGGTTACCCAGGTGCGCGGCCACGTCGTTGTAGGTCACCAGCTCTCCCCCGCCCGAGGCGAGGTGGTTACCCCCTAAAGTGACGAAGAAGCGCAACACTCCCACGTGGACCAAGATGTAGATGAACGCCACATAGCCGGAGAAACGCTGTGCCCAGTACGCCCAGTTCGAGCCGTAGGCGTAGCGGCCCACGTTCGGCTGCCCGGTGGAGGCGATGTAGATGCCGTAGAGCGAGTGGAACAACAGCGGGAGCAACACCCCCCCCAGCTCCAGGCCCATGAAGTAAGGCTTGGGGAGCATGGAGTTGACCTGGGTCACCATCGCGTCGTACGCCGCCGGCCCTTTGAGCGCGGCCAGGTTCTCGTAGAGATGAAAGACGAGGAACCCTCCCACCGGCAGCACGCCTGTGAGGGAGTGAAGGCGGCGCCACAGGAACGAACGATCCACCTTGCTGCTCGATGTATCCACGGTTGCGGCGTCGGCCATGCGCGTTGCTTAGCGTGCGCAACGGTCACGTCAAAGAATTGTTTTCCAAGCGATAAGTCGTGCGCGAACGCGCCAGTTAGCGCTACTTCTGCTCGCCTTGCTCGGGGGTGATGAACTTGGGGTCGCGGGTCACCGGTCCGTTGAGCACCCAGTCACCCAGCGGGTTCATCTCGTAGGTCGCCTTCTTCCCGCACCCGGTGACCAGGTGTGAGCCGGTGTCCCCGCCTCCCAGCTCGAGGACAGTGAGCTGTTCGGGGGCACACTCCATGTCGAGCGCCGCCTTGGCAGGAATCTTCGCCGCGTGGCGCACGCAGCCTCCGAGCACGACGACGGCGGCGAGGCCCACTCCCAGTGATGCGCGTCTCACAGCTTGCACGACTCCACCGTCTTCTTCACCGACTGGAAGGACTTCTCCAGCTGCGCCCGCTCCTCGGCGGAAAGCTCGAGCTGAAGGACTTTCTCCACTCCGCCGGCGCCGATCTGCGCGGGCACACCCATGAAGCAGCCCTTGATGTCGTACTCACCCTCGAGCAGCGCCGCCGCCGGCAACACCCGCTTGCGGTCGAGCAAGAAGCTCTCGGCCATGGCGATCGCGCTCGCCGCCGGAGCGAAGTACGCCGAGCCTGTCTTGTAGAGCGCCACCAGCTCGGCCCCGCCCTCGCGGGTGCGCTTGACGATCGCGTCGATCTTGTCCTTGGGCAATAGCTTGGTCAGCGGCACTCCGCCTACGGTGACGGTGGAGAGGATCGGCACCATGTCGTCGCCGTGGCCGCCCAACACCAGCGCCTCCACGTCGCGGATCGAGACATTGAGCGCTTCGGCGACGAAGAACTTGAAGCGGGAGGTGTCGAGCACTCCGGCCATGCCGCACACCATGTTCTTTTTGAACCCGGTAATCTTGTGCAGCGCGTACACCATCGCGTCGAGCGGGTTGGCGATGTTGATGATGAAGGCGCCCGGGCAGTGGGTCTTCAGATTCGCAGCCACGTCCTTCATGATCTTGAGGTTGATCTCCAGCAGGTCCTCGCGGCTCATCCCGGGCTTGCGCGGCACCCCGGCGGTGATGATCACCACGTCCGAGCCGGCCACGTCCTTCCAGTCGGTGGTGCCGGTGACGCGGCAGTCGTAACCGTCGACCGCGGTGAGCTGGTTGATGTCCAGCGCCTTGCCCTTCACCAACCCTTCCGCCGCGGGAATGTCGAAGAGCACCACGTCGCCCAGCTGCTTCTGCACCGCAAGCAACGCCAGGTTGCCGCCGATTTGACCACCGCCGATGAGACCGATTTTGCGTTTTGACATTTGCGTTCCCTCACCCTTGCCCTCTCCCAAGGGGAGAGGGGTGTCGGGCTACATGTTCTTGATGATGGCTTGGCCGAACTCGCTGCACTTGACCTCGTTCACCCCAGCGACGCCCTCGGCTTTCATCAGCCGCGCGAAGTCGTAGGTGACGGTCTTCTGTGAGATCGCCCGGTCCATGCCCAAAATGATGAGGTCGGCCGCCTCATGCCAACCCATGTGCCGGAGCATCATGTCGCCCGAGAGAATCACCGAGCCGGGGTTCACCTTGTCCTGATCGGCGTACTTGGGAGCGGTGCCGTGGGTGGCCTCGAACACCGCGTGCCCGGTGACGTAGTTGATGTTGCCGCCGGGGGCGATGCCGATGCCGCCCACCTGCGCCGCCAGCGCGTCCGACAGGTAGTCGCCGTTCAAGTTGAGGGTGGCGATGACGTCGAACTCGTCGGGCCGGGTGAGCACCTGCTGCAAGGTGATGTCGGCGATCGCGTCTTTCACCAAGAGCCTGCCCGCCCCCAGCGCCCTCTTCTGCTCCGCGTTGGCCGCCTCTTCGCCCTGCTTCGCCTTCGTCTCCTCCCACTGCGCCCAGGTGTAGGTCTGGTCGCCGAACTCGCGCCGCGCCAGCTCGTAACCCCAGCTGCGGAACGCACCCTCGGTGAACTTCATGATGTTGCCCTTGTGCACCAGGGTGAGGCTTTTGCGCTTGTGTGAAAGCGCGAACTTGATCGCCGCGCGAACCAGCCGCTCGCTCCCCTCCTTCGACACCGGTTTCACCCCGATGCCCACGTCGGTGGGAAAGCGAATCTTGCCGAACTCCTTCTCGAAATCGCGCTTGAACAGCTCGAGAAACTTCTTTGCCTTCTCCGAGCCGGCCTCGAACTCGATGCCCGCGTAGATGTCTTCGGTGTTCTCCCGGAAGATGACCATGTCCACCTTCTCGGGAGCCTTCACCGGCGAGGGCACGCCCTTGAAGTAGCGCACCGGGCGCAGGCACACGTACAGGTCGAGCATCTGCCGCAGCGCCACGTTGAGCGAGCGAATGCCGCCGCCTACCGGAGTCGTCAGCGGGCCCTTGATGCCCACCAGATAGGTGCGGAAGGCCTCCACCGTTTCGTCGGGCAGCCAGTTGTTGAGCTTCTTGAACGCCTTCTCTCCGGCGAGCACCTCGAACCAAGCGATCTTCCGCTTGCCTTGGTACGCCTTCTCCACCGCGGCATCGAAGACCGCCTGGGAGGCCCGCCAGATGTCGCGCCCGGTTCCGTCGCCCTCGATGAAAGGCACGATGGGGTGCTCGGGGACGGCGAGCTTCCCGTCCCGCAAGGAAATCTTGTCGCCGGAAATGGGCGGCATTTCGTTGCTCCTGAACGCTGGAAAGAGGCGGCGGATACTAGGGAACGGCCCACTCGCCCGCAAGGAGTTTGCCCGTGCCCACCCTCACCAGATCACTTCGACGCCGTAGGTCGAAAAGCGCTCATCGGCGGTAATGATCGGCAGGCGCGACAGCTTGGCGGTCGCAAGGATGAAGCGATCGGCGGGATCTCGGTGTATGGGTGGAAGCCCGGCGGCGGCGACACAGACCGCCAAGCTCAAGTCCAAAGTGTCGATGTCATGATGCGAGAGGACGCCGGCCAGCCACTCCGCGGGCGCCACCGGTAGCTCGAGCTTTCGCTGCGCGTGCTTGACGCCCACTTCGAAGCCCGTGATCGCCGAAATGTAAAGCGTCGGAACGTCTGCGATCGCCTCTTTGGCCGCGGGTGTCAGGTGGCGTCCCCCTTCCGCCAGCCAAATCAAGGCGCAGGTGTCGAGAATCATCCCTCGCTCTCCGGCCACTCTTCAGCGCTCAGCTCCTCGGTCGGATCGAAACGAACGGAGATTTTGCTCCACACCGGGTGCGCCTTGAGCCGGTCCCGCTTCCGATGGGGGACGAGGTCGGCTATGGGCTCGCCGTTGCGGCAAATGCGATAGACGGCGCCCGACTTCTCGATGTCCGCCAAAACCTCGGAGAGGTGCGTCTTCGCCTGATGTACGTTGAGCAACTTAGTCATGAGACTAAGCTAACAAGACCAGACAAATGAATCAAGGCGACTCCGAATGAGGGCGTTTGGCGCGCTCCGCCCTGCTGCGATAGGACGCCGACCATGTTCTTCATCATCATCTACACGCTCCCGGCGGTCGCTGTGACGCTGCTCTCCGGCATGTTGCTGGCGGGCATGTGGCTCCTCTTTCCCCGCGCATTCTTGGAGCAGGGGTTACCAGTCTCTGTCGGCCTGAGCTTGCTGCTGGCGTCGGCCCCCATCGAACTGGCCGGCTGGCGCTCGCGGGTCTTCTTCACTCCGACCTATCTGAAGCCCCATCAGCGCGACGCGCTTGGGGCACTCGACGCCGAGCTCCAGCGCTACGACGCAACGCTCGTTCCCGTAACAGTCGACCCTGGCACATTCGAACGGGCCCTCCTCGCGCTCGATGAGATTGCCGTCAGAGCCGCCGACGGCACTCTAAATCCGAACGTGCCCGCGTGGCAGGCGCTGCTTGTGGAGCGCGCACCGCTTGTTGGCGGGGCGAACACGGTATAGTCACCGCTCTACATGCAGGCCACCGTTCCGATCGTTCCTTCCGGCGAGCTGCTTCGACTCGATCGCGACTCCGGCACCCTGCGTGCCCGGGAGTACGAGCTGACCGTCGTCTCGGGGCCCGATGCCGGAAAGTCGATGACCTTGAGCGGCGTTTGCCTGGTGGGCAGCCACCCCGACGCTGGTCTTGCGCTCACCGACCCGACGGTGTCGCGCTACCACATCGAGCTGCACGCGCGCGGCGACGGGGTGCGCGTAAGAGACCTCGACTCCACCAACGGCACATTCATCGGAAACGCCAGGGTGCACGAGGTGGTGGTCGAAGAAGACACGGTGGTCACCGTGGGCAAGACGGGGTTGCGCATCTCAGTGGCCGAGAAGGATCTGGGCCTGCCCGCCGAGCAATCGTCCTTCGGTTCGGTGATGGGCGCCGCGCCGTCGATGAAGCAGCTCTTCGGAATTCTCGAAAAGGTGTCGCCCACCGATTCGACCATCGTGCTTTTGGGTGAAACGGGAACCGGCAAAGAAGTTCTCGCCGAGTCGATTCACCAGAAATCCAAACGAGCCGACAAGCCGTTCGTGGTGGTCGACTGCGGCTCGGTGGCTCCCACTCTGATCGAGAGCGAGCTGTTCGGGCACGTGAAGGGCGCCTTCACCGGGGCGGTGAGCGAGCGCTACGGCGCGTTCCTGGAGGCCGATGGAGGCACCGTCTTCCTCGACGAGATCGGCGAGCTGCCGCTCGAGCTCCAACCCAAGCTGCTTCGCGTGCTCGAGGGAGGCACGGTCAAACGGGTGGGCGAAGACAAGCCGCGCCGGGTGAACGTACGGGTGATCGCCGCCACCCACCGCGACCTGGAAAAGATGGTCGAGGAGGGCAAGTTCCGCCGCGATCTTTATTTCCGCCTCGCGGTGGTGCTGGTGAACGTACCTCCCTTGCGTGACCGGCTCGACGACATGCCGCTCTTGGCCAAGCACTTCGTGCGGCAGCTGGGGCGAGAAGACTTCGAGCTACCGCGCGGGCTTCTGGCTCGCTTCGCCGCCTACCACTGGCCGGGGAACGTGCGTGAGCTGCGCAACGTGGTCGAGCGCGCGCTGGCGGGCGCCGAGGTCGACCCGCTTCCTCAAGAATCCTCGAGCGGCGTCGCGCTGAGCAACGAGCACATCGCCGATCTCCCGTTCAAGGAAGCGAAGGAGCGCCTGGTCGAAAGCTTCACCAAGGAGTACCTGGTGGCGCTCTTGCACAAGCACAACGGCAACATCTCACAGATCGCGCGCTCGGCGGGCATCGCGCGCAACTACGTGCACCGGCTGGTGACGAAGTACGGGCTCAAGGCCAACGACGGCTGAGGGAACACCGCATCGGCGCGCAGTGATGGTTTGAACCGAAGATAACAGCCGGGATCGGGAGCGGGAGCGTTCGCGGGCAGCGGAGACGCGTACGGATCACGGTTGGCGGTCACGTGCCCGGGTGCGTGGGACGTGCCCCGATTCACCGCCACCGTTCCCGCAAACGCTCCCGCTCCCGATCCCGCTCCCGGCTGTTGACGGATTCAGCTGCCACCGTCCGCTGCGCCGCCGTCGATTGCCCCTGCGTCCGCTTCCCCGGCGTCGAAGCCCGCATCGGACTCACCCGCGTCGACCCCTGCGTCCACGGCACCGGCATCCACACCTGCGTCCATTCCGGCGTCGAACCCCGCGTCGGGCATTCCGGCATCGGGTCTACCCGCATCTGGCGTCCCGGCGTCGGGTCGACCCGCATCAGGAACACCGGCATCAGGCCGCCCCGCGTCCGGAACACCTGCGTCCGGCCGCGCCTGGCCGGCATCTGGCTGGCCACCGTCGGGCTCGGGAGGAATACCTCCGTCCGGGAGCAAATCGATGCGCCGGATGGCGAACGGCGACAAATGGAGCACCCCGCCTTTCACCGTGCTCGCGACGCGATCGAGGCTCGGCTCGAGCAGCGGCACCCACTCGCCCTCCTGCTCGGTGTAGACGCGCAAGAGCGCCGGGTTCAGGTTGCCCGCATCGGGCACCAGGTCGTACCGAATCGCCACCCGCGCGGGGCTGAGAAAAGTCGTCCCCGTCGGGCCGATGTCCCAGGTATCGCCGATGGCGCCGGGAGCCGGCGTGGACGAAAGCTGTATACGAAACCCCACTTCGTTCTCCAACGCGCCCGAGGGTACGTCGAGGCAGATTCGGCGGTCTTCGACGCACACCGTTCCCCCGCGCGGTCCCACCGAACCCGTCGCTTCTCCGGGAGCATTGCCGCACCCGGCGAGGGAAAGCGTCCATAGAGCGGCGACGAAAGCGGCAACGCGCAAGGCAAAACCTCCGTGTGAGCGGCGGACCGACAGCATAGCCGAGCTTGGGAGGGCCTTTACCCGCCGTCCCAGCCGATGTTCATGGTCAGCGTGCCCAGCTGCACGCACCGGCCGTTGGGCACCGGCAGGTCGTTGTCGTAGTCCCACTCGACGAAGCGGAGGTTGGTTCCAGTGGCCTCGATGCGCCCCGATGCCGAGACGTCGGCGCGGGTCACGTTCACCGAGCCGCCCTGGACGAAGTAGGCCGCTTGGCAAGTCATCGTCCCGTCGTCGCAACCCTCGTCGAAGCCGACGCACACGTCACAGGTGTCGTATCGGGTGCTGGCATTGAAGGTTCGGCTCAAAGGAAAGCTCAGGGTTTGACCGAGCGGCCAGACCTCCAGCCACAGCTGGCGGTAACCGGCCGTTGGATTCGTAGAGGGGTCGGGGTTCCACTGGAGGCCGCCGACGACGTCGAAGCCCGCATCGTCTGGCAGGTAACCGCCGCGCTCCGCGACTGCGACGAAGTTGGCGAGCACGAGGCAGCCGGCGTCGAAGGTGCCTCCATCGGCTCCACCATCGGTGCCCGCGTCCGTCCCTCCACCGCCTCCCCCTCCACTGCCGCCGCCTCCTCCCCCACCAGCGCTCGTGGTGCACACCTGTGTCGGCGCGCACACCAGTTGGGTCGAATTGCAGTCTTGGCAGGCGACTCCGCTTTTGCCGCAGGCGACATGGCTGCTCCCTGCCTGGCACACGCCATTCTCATCACAGCACCCGGTTGCGCAGGTGGTCGCATCGCACCGCTTGCCCACGCCGCCGCAACGAACGAAGGCGAGCACGGCCAGCCCGACGACCCCTAGCCACCACAGACGACGCATCGACGACTCCTTGGTCCGCTTCAGCGAAAGGCTGACTACTCGACTTGGCGCATCACCGGCAACCGCCCGTCAGCCCGAACGCGCCGGCGCGGCGAGACGGACGTGCGCCAACGACTCCAACGCGCGCCGATCGATTTTTCCGGAGGCGTTGCGCGGCAACACCTCGACTTGCTCGAAGCGTCGAGGCACTTTGAAGCCCGCCAGCCTGGCGCGGCAATGCCTCTCGAGCGCCGCCGAGTCGATCGCTCCCCGGGCGACGAGGAAGGCCCAGGGCGTCTGTCCCCAACGCGCGTCCGCGGCGCCCACCACCGCCACCTCGGTCACTCCAGGGTGGGTCGAGAGCACCGCCTCTATCTCCGCCGGGTAGACGTTCTCCCCGCCACTGAGAATGAGGTCGGTTCTCCGCGCGAGCACCGTCAGCCGCCCGCGCTCATCCAGGCTCCCTAAGTCTCCGGTGCGAAACCAGGCGCCGCCGAGGGGCGCCTCGCCCAGGTAACCTTGCATCACCGTCGGCCCGCGAACCTCGATCTCCCCCTCGCTCGTCACCCTCACCTCGGTTCCCGGAAGCGGCGGGCCGCACGTCGTTCCGTCTGCCTCGGCGGGCCGCTCGGTGGCGACCTGAGAGGAGGCCTCGGTCAGTCCATAGGTGTGAAGCGCCGGCGCTCCCAGCTCCCGGGCCTGGGAGAGCAGCTCGACCGACACCGGGCCGCCGCCGACGAGCACTACCCGAAGACTGGAGGGGAAGCGTCTGGGCCCGCGCGCCTCGAGGAGGGCGGCGAGCGTGGTGCCGACCAGGCTGACGTGCGAGACGTCGCCGCCGTCGATCGCCGCGTTCACCCGCTCCGGGTCGAAGCCGTCGTGGAGCACCACCGAACCGCCCTCCAGCTCGGCACGCACGAGCATGGCCAGGCCGCCGATGTGGAAGAGGGGAAGGCACGCCAACCACCGCGCAGGGGGTGAGGGGCCGAGGTGCTGCGCAGAAGCCCGGGCGCTGGCCAGAAGATTCGCCGACGTCAACACGGCCGCCTTCGGCGTGCCGCTGGTTCCAGAGGTGAAGAGGATGGCGCGAGCCCGTGAAGGCTCTGCCGGCGTCACCCCAGCGTGGGGCGCAGCGCCGTCGGCGAAGCCCTCGAGCACTTCGACGCCGGCGAGGCGGCCCGCCAGCTGCTTGTCGGCGAAAAGAAGCCGCGGCCGAAGCCGCTCCACCATCGGTGCGAGCTCCACCGCTGTCAGCCGTGTGTTCAGCGGCGCCAGCGCCGCTCCCAGCTGCCCCACGGCGTGAAAGAGAAAAACCACCTCGGCACGGTTGCGCGAGAGCACCGCCACGACATCGCCCGGCCCCACCCCACGCGCGGCGAGCGCTCCCGTCCAGCGTAGAATCCCCTCTCCCATTGGGAGAGGGTTAGGGTGAGGGGCGTCAATTCGCAGAGCGCTCACCCCTCACCCCTACCCTCTCCCACAGGGAGAGGGAGGCATGTGCGGCGACGACGGCGGGCGACTCGTCGGCGCCCTCGGCGAAGAGCGCTCCGGTGGCCAGCCCGCTCGCCCACTCGCTCTGAGGAATCGCGGCCGCCAGATGCGCGGCGCCTTTACGCGCCACCCACCCATCCATGGTCGTGGTCACGTACGCGCCCACACCGTGCTCCTTCCCTTTGCGCGCCAGCTTCAGCGCCGGGAGCAAGCCCCCCAGCACCATCGGCTTGAGCACGAGCACGTCGGCCGCCGGCCCGCGGTCGGGATCGAGGACGTCGGTGCGCGACTCTTCCTGTGCGAGTGCCTCATCGGCGGCAATCGGGCAGTCGACGAGCTGGCGCACGCGGCGCAACGCCGCTGGGTCGTGGGCGGCCACCGGCTGCTCACACAGCTCGAGCGCCAGCGGAGAAAGCCCGCGCAAGGCCGTGCGCGCCTGCCCCTCCGACCAAGCGCCGTTCGCATCGATGCGAATGCGCACCTTGGGACCCACGCGGGCACGCAGGGCACGCAGGCGCGCCGCATCCTCGCAAAGGTCGCTTCCCACCTTCACCTTCAGCACATCGAACCCGCGTAAGAGCGCCTGGGCGCCTTGCTCGGCCAGCGCCGTCGGCTCGTGCGCATCGAGCAGCATGTTCACCCACACCGAAGAGCGTGCGGTGCCGTTCGCCAGTACCCGGGCGATGGGCTCGCCGCGCGATTGCGCCAAAAGGTCGAGCAGCGCCAGCTCCACGCCGTGACGAGCGGCCGGAGCGCCTTCGAACACCTCCGCCGACATCAAAGCGTCGATCTCCTCGAGTGAACACGGCACCGCGACACCCGCGAGCAACGTCGCCACTTTCGACAACACTTCGGTCGTGGCTCTCAGGCTCTCGGTGCCCAGCTCGACGAGCGGGCTCGCCTCGCCTTGTCCGCGCCGGCCCTCTTCGGAGACGAGGGTGACCACGACCCCCTCGCGCCTCTCACAGGCCGCACGGCCGATGCGCACCGGTCGCCGAAAAGGTTTTTGAAAGGGACGGCAGAGGAAGTCCACGATCTTCATCTTGCACCTCCCAGCCACAGTCCGACGGCGAAGAGCAAACCGAAAACGAGCCCCAACCGCGCCGTGTCTCGCAGTGCTTCGTTCAGGGCGGCGCCCTCGCGGGTCAGTACACAGCGCAAAGGGCGAAACACCAGCGGCAGGCAGGTCAGCGGCAACAACACCCAAGGGCGAGCCACCCCCAGCGCCCACATCGCCACCGGAGTCGCGAAGGCCGCCACCAGCAAGAACACATACTCGCTGCGAGCGGCGGGAACGCCCAAGAGCACCACCAGCGTCCGCTTCCCCGCGCGCGCGTCGGTGCGCACGTCACGCAGGTTGTTCACCACCAAGAGCACCGTCCCCAGCGCACCCACGGGCATGGCGGCGAACCACACTGCGGGATGCAGCGCGAGCGCCTGCACGTAGTAACTGCCCGCCACCGCGACCACTCCGAAGAAGATGAAGACGAAGAGGTCTCCCAGGCCGTGGTAGCCGAGCGGGAAGGGACCGCCGGTGTAAGCATACCCCGCGAGGATCGACACCAAGCCCACCACCACGATTGGCCAGCCGGCGACGATGACCAGGTAGACGCCCACGAGCGTGGCGGCGGCGAAGGCTCCCAGCGCCGCGGCGAGCACCCGGGGCGGAGCCAAAAGGCCCTGCTGAGTAACCCGCGGAGGCCCGAGCCGCTCGCCGGTGTCCGCGCCGCGCACGAAGTCGTAGTAGTCATTGGCGAGGTTGGTGCCGACCTGAATGAGGAGCGCCCCGGCGAGCGCGGCGAGCGCGGCCAACGGACGCCCCACGCCCTGCGCGAAGGCGAGCGAGCTGCCCACCGCCACCGGCACCACTCCCGCCGAGAGGGTGCGCGGGCGAATCGCCATCACCCAGGCGCTCACGGCCGCCTCGGGAACTTCTTGAAGTCGGGGTGCCGGCGCGCAAGGAAGGCCGTCTTCCCCTCCTGCGCCTCCTCGGTCATGTAGTAGAGCAAGGTCGCGTTGCCCGCGAGCTCCTGCACCCCCGCCTGACCATCGAGCGCAGCGTTGAAGGAGGACTTGAGCAGCCGCAGCGCCAGCGGGCTCATCGCCAACATCTCCTGGCACCACTTGACTGTCTCCGCCTCCAGCTCGGCCAGCGGCACCACGGTGTTGACCAGCCCCATCTCCAGCGCGGCCTTCGCGTCGTACTGCCGGCAGAGGAACCAAATCTCGCGCGCCTTCTTCTGTCCGACGACCGAGGCGAGGTAGGAAGCGCCGAAGCCGCCGTCGAAGCTGCCCACCCGCGGCCCCGTCTGACCGAAGCGCGCGTTGTCAGCGGCGATGGTGAGATCGCACACCAGGTGCAGCACATGGCCGCCGCCGATGGCGTAGCCCGCCACCATCGCCACCACCGGCTTGGGCAACGAGCGAATCTCCTTCTGCAAGTCGAGCACGTTGAGGCGGGGTACGCCGTCGGCGCCCACGTAGCCTTCCTTGCCGCGAATGCGCTGGTCGCCGCCGGAGCAGAACGCATGGTCTCCCTCTCCGGTGAGAATGACGACGCCGATCTCCGGGTCTTCCCGCGCGGCCTCGAGTGCCGCCGAGAGCTCGAACAGCGTCTGCGGGCGGAAGGCATTGCGCACCTCCGGCCGGTTGATGGTGAGCTTGGCGATGCCGTTCCAGGTCTCGTGGCGAATGTCCTCGTACTGCTTCACCGACTTCCATTCGGGCTTCATGCGTATGCCTCCGCTTCGTCGAACCAGCCAATCTCCAAGAAGGCGCGCAGCTCGCGTACGTAGGCCGCCGGGACTTCCAAATGGGGCGTGTGGTGCGCCGGAAGCGTGCAGTGCCACGCCATGGGGAGCTCCGCCGCCATGCGGGCCGCCAGCCGAGTGAACTTGTGGTCACGCTCGCCGGTGAGGAGCAGCGTCGGCACGCGCAGGCTGGGCAGCTTTGGCCAATAGTTGGGCTGCGAGCCCAGGCCGAGCTGACGCAAAGACGCAGTGAGCTCACTGATGCTGCAGCTCAAGCGTCGGGCGCGCAGGGAAGCCTCGACCGCCTGCGGCAAGGGACCGAACAACGGGAGGCTCTGCCAGTAGTCGACGAACCACTCCACCCCGTGCGCTTCGATCTGACCGGCGAGCAGCTCGTCTTGCACCCGACGCGCCGCGCGCTCCCGGCGGCGGCGAAGGCCGGGCGAACCACTCTCGAGCACCAACCGCCGCACCCCTCTTCGCTGGCGAAGCGCCAACCCGAGCGCCACGCGTGCTCCCTGCGAGTAACCCACGACGTCGATCGGCTCCGGCACGTGGCCCACCCACCGGGCGAGCTGCTCGATGGTCTCGGGGAAGCTCTCCGGAGCGCGCAGGTCGGCGACGAGCACCCGGTAACCCCAGGAGAGGAAGTCCTCCCGCAGGTGGTCCCACGACCTCGGGCTGCCGGTGAAGCCGTGCAAAAGGAGCAAGAGCCGCGGCCCGTTCCCCCACTCTTCGAAGGTCAGCGCCATGACGCTGCCTCCAGCGCGCGTCCGACTTCCTCGAAGAGCGCCCGGTGATGCTCGACGTTTTCGGCGCGCCTCGTCCGCACCTCGATGAGGTGCAGCCCGCCCTCGAGCGACTGGAGAAGCTCGCGGCGCAGCTCGCTGGCGCTGACGGGACGAGCGAAGCGGGCACCGGCGAGCGCGGCGATGTGCGCCAAGTCGACTCCGTGCGGTGTTCCGAAGAGCTCCTCGAAATGCTCGGGGAAACCGGCGATGGGCAAAAAGCTGAAGATGCCTCCGCCGTCATTGTTCACCACGACCAGCGTGAGCGACAGCCGGTGGCGGCGCGCCACGATTAGACCACCCAGATCGTGTAGGAGCGCCAGGTCGCCGGTGAAGAGCGCGGTGGGGCCTTCGCCGGCGGCCGCCACGCCAAGAGCAGAGGAGACGATGCCGTCGATGCCGTTGGCTCCGCGGTTGGCGAAGACCCGCAACCGCCCGTTCGCCGACGGTGCGAACGCGTCGAGGTCTCGAATGGGCATGCTGCTGGAGACGAACAGCTTCGCCTCGGGAGGCAGCGCGCGCACCAGCTCGTGGGCGATGCGCGGCTCGGTGAGCTGGTCGTCGCGGGCAAATGCAGCCTCGAGGGCGCCGCGGGCGATTTGCTCCCCTCGAGCGAAGCGTTCCCCCCCCGCCTTGCGTCGGTGAACGAGCCCCGCCAGCGTTTCACACGAGGCGGCCGCGTCGCCGACCACGATCTCGGCCGCCGCGTGATGCGGGTCGACGAGCGCGCCCTCGTCACTGAAGACGGCGGTGTGTGCGCCCGACCCGTCGAGCCAGCGCTGGAGCGTCTTCGAGGTCAGCCCGCCCCCGAACCGGAGCACGACCTGAGGACGATTCTCCTCCGCAAAGCCGCGGTGCCGAAGCAAACCCTCGTAGGAGGCGACCACCTCGGCGCCGTAGCGGACCTGCGAGGTCGCTTCGGCGAGCACCGGGTAACCCAGCGCCGCACCCAGCTTGATCACCGCCGCGGCAAAGCCGTCCTCCCGCTCGCGCGGGCCGCACACGATGACCCCCCGTTCACTCCGGGAGACGACGGAAGCCACACGGCGCAGCGCAGCGTCGTCCGGGAAGAGCCTCGGCGAGGACACGACGAACGTCCGTGTGGGCAGGGGCGCCGTCTCACCCGTTGGCTCCAACGGCTCACGGAAAGCGACGTTGAGGTGCGCCACGCCTCGTGGGGCACCGGTGGCCTTCGACACCGCGCACGCCGCCAGCGCCCGGAGGTGCTCCACCGGGCTTTGGGCGGGAACGTCGCAGAAGAAGCGCGGGTAGCGCCCGAAGAGCCCATGCTGATCGATGGTCTGCGGGGCGCCGAAGCCGTGCAGCTCCCATGGCCGGTCGGCGGTGAGCACGACGAGCGGCACATGCCCCATGGAGGCTTCGATCACCGCGGGAAAAAAATTCGCCCCCGCCGTGCCCGAGGTACAAACCAGGAGCGACGGCCGCCCGGAGGCCTTGGCCAACCCCAGGGCAAAATATGCCGCGCTCCGCTCGTCGACGACGGACCAGGTCCGCAGTGCTTGGTTCCCCGCGCACGCGAGCGCCAGCGGCGTGGAGCGAGATCCCGGGCACACCACCGCGTGCCGGGCCCCGGCAGCGACGAGCGCGCTGACAAGAGCCTCGCTCACGCGCCACCTCCACTGGCCTCGAGCATCGGTAAGCTCTTCAGCTCTGTCTCCCGCCACTCGCCCTCGGGCGTCGAGCCTCGTACCACCCCAGCGCCGACGAACAGCCGCGCGCGACCCTCTTCCACCAACGCACAGCGCAACGCCACCGCCAGCTCCGCGTGGCTTGCGCCCACCCAACCCACCGCGCCTCCGTACCAGCCCCGCACCAAACCTTCGTGCTCGGCCAGAAACGAAAGCGCCCGGTGACGCGGCCGCCCTCCCACGGCCGGCGTGGGATGCAAGACTTCCACCAGGTCCACCAGACCGATACCCTGACGGCGTCGAGCTCGAATCTCGGTGCGCAAGTGAACGACGTTGGCCAAAAAGACCAACTCGGGTGCGGCTGCGATCTCCAGCGCGTCGGTCAGCGGCGAAAGCGCCTCGCGAATGCCGTCGACGACCGCGCGGTGCTCACGCAGGTCCTTCTCCGAGGTTCGCAATCGCTCCGCATCTCGGGGAGACGCCGAGCCGGCGAGCGCCTCGGTGTGCACCGTGTCTTCCTCGAGCCGAAGGAGCGTTTCCGGAGTTGCACCCACGAAGGTCGCCGTACCGCTTCGAAAAGCGAAGGTACGGCACGTGGGGAAGCGAGCGGCGAGCGCGGCGACGATGGTGTCAGGGCCTCGAGAACAAGCCAGGTCGATCGCCCGGGCAAGCACCACCTTCTCGAAAGCTCCTTCACCGATCGCCGCCAACGCGGTGTCCACCATGCGGCCAAAACCGGCGCGATCCATGGGCGGACTGCTGGCTCCGCCATGGGGACGCACCGCAACGGGCGGCGCGCCTTGAAACTCGGTGCGAAACGTCCGCCCCGCACGGCTCCAGTAGAGCACCCGCGGCAGCACCCATCGCGCCGGAGGGAACCCTTCCCACGACGGGCGATACGGGTCGAACGCCACGCCACCGAACCAGGGCCCCGGTGGTCGCTCCACCTCGCCCTCGAAGCGAAGACGAGCCGAGCCGGCCACGGCCCGCAAGACCTGGGGCACTTCTTGCGCCGTGTGCGCCTCGAGCAGCGCGGCGATGCCCTCTCCTGCCGCCGCCTCTTTGCCTTCTGGGTGCTCCCACCGGAACACCCACTCGCCAACGAGCGCGCGTGGCGGCGGGTTGCCCGGCACCGCGGTAGTCACAGCGACGACATCGCCCGTACCGTTCGCGCTCATTCCGGTTGTCTTTTAAGGCATCGCAGCTATACATGCATCATCAAGTTCAAAACCGCTTGAACTCCATGAATCTAGAGAGCCGCCAGCAGAAGACGCTGCGCCCTTCGGGTGGTGGGGCGACGCGGGTGCGGGTGGGGCCGGTGGAGCTGGGGGGGCGCGACTTCGTGGTGATGGCGGGCCCGTGCGCGGTGGAGTCGGCCGAGCAGACGGAAAGTACGGCGCGGGAGGTACGTGCCGCCGGGGCGCACGTGTTGCGCGGAGGGGTGTTCAAACCCCGCACCAGCCCTTACGCCTTCCAAGGCTTGGGCGAGCCGGGGCTGCACGTGCTACGCGAAGCGGGGCGGCGGCAAGGCATGCCCGTGGTGGCCGAGGTGATGGACGCGGCGCAGATTCCCCTGATGCTCGAGTACGCCGACGTTCTTCAAGTCGGTGCGCGGAACATGCAGAACTTCACCCTGTTGCGCGCGCTGTCCAAGGTGAGGGCGCCGGTGCTGCTCAAGCGTGGGCTTTGCGCCACCATGGACGAGTGGCTCTTCGCCGCCGAGTACTTGCTCGACGGGGGCAACTCTCGAGTCATTCTCTGCGAGCGGGGCATTCGTACCTTCGAGACCCGAACCCGCAACACGCTCGATCTCGCCGCGGTCGCGTGGGCCAAACGGCGCACCCACTTGCCGGTCATCGTCGACCCCTCGCATGCCACCGGCGATCGAGAGCTGGTGACGCCGATGTCCCTGGCGGCCGCAGCGGCGGGGGCCGACGGTTTGCTCGTCGAGGTGCACCCGCGCCCCGACTGTGCGCTCTGCGATGGTCCCCAGGCGCTCACGCCCGACATGTTCCGAGAGCTCATGGAGTCGATCGTCCCCGTCCTGCACGCCGTGGGCAGAACATTGCCCCGGGCAGCTCCTCCTGCTCGCGCCCTGGGTGCACCGTGAGCACTCAAGTCCGCGAGATGTTTTCGGCGATCGCTTTGCGCTACGACGCGACGAACGACGTTCTGTCCTTGGGCATGCACCGGCTGTGGCGGCGCGAAGCGGTGCGGCGCTCCGGCGTCACCCCAGGCGCCGCGGTGCTGGATTGCGCCACCGGCACCGGCGATTTGGCCCTCGCCTTCAAGCGGGCCGTGGGGCCATCGGGACGGGTAGTGGGCACCGACTTTTGCGCGAAGATGCTGGACGCTGCGCCGCCGAAGGCCGAGCGCGCCGGTCTGGAGATCGAATTTAGGGTGGCCGACGCGCTGGCGCTCCCCTTCCCCGACGCCTCCTTCGACGTGGCGTCGATCTCCTTCGGCATTCGCAACGTCGACGACCCCGCTCGGTGTCTGCGAGAGTTGGCCCGCGTCGTTCGTCCCGGCGGCCGAGTGGTGGTGCTCGAGTTCGGGCAGCCGACGGGCCTCTTCGGCGCCTTCTTTCGCCTCTACGCGCGTTGGTTCATGCCCCTTCTGGGCGGTTGGCTCACTGGCCACCGTCATGCGTACGAGTACCTTCCGCGCACCGCGGCGGCGTTTCCCGCCGGCAGCCATTTTCTTCGGCTGATGGAGCGCACCGGCCGCTTCAGCGCTCAGCGCGCCCATCCGTTGCTCTTCGGCACGGCGTACGTCTATGTCGGTACCGTCGGATGAAAGGGCGCGCGCGCTCGTCGCGCAGGTTCTCGCGGCGATCGACCCGCGCGTGAACGTCGAGCTCGAGCCCCATCTTGCCACGCTCCCCGTCGATCGGCACATCGTGCTCTGCGGGCATCGCGCGGCGGGCAAGTCGCGGCTGCTCCCGCTCGTGGGAGAGCTGACTGGGCGGAGGACGTTCGACCTCGATGCACAGATGGAGCGCCGCGAAGGCCGAGCGATTTTCGACTGGCTGCGCCAGGACCCGGCGGGCTTTCGCTCGGCGGAGCGGCGCGTCTTCGAGGCGCTGCCTCTTCCGGGGGCCGTGGTCGCCGTCGGGGGTGGTTTTTTGGCGCACCATGCCGATCTGCTCGCGCGTCATCTGCCCGTGCTGGTGCCGATCTCCTTCGAGACTTACCGCGAGCGCCTGCAAACAGACTCCAGCCGACCGCGGCTACGCCCAGACCTGGACCTCGATGCAGAGCTTCGCGAAACCTTCCGTGCGCGCGAAGCCATTCATTCGGCCCTTCCCACGGTGTCCCTGGGCGCGTTCCTCGCTCACTGGAGGTCCCCATGACCTTGGTGGTGACGCTGCCTCCGGGGCTCGAGAACGAGGCGGCGCTCGCTTTCGCTCGCCGTGCCCGCATGGGCGGAGCCAACGCGCTCGAGCTGCGCAGCGATTTCACCCGCTCTGTCGACGCGGAAGCGCTGAGCGAAGTCGTCGCGCTGCTCGTGGCCGAGCGAGGGCCGCCCGCCCCCCCGAGCTGGCTTCGACATGCCACGTGGGTGGACGGTGTCTCGCCGACGTCGGCGAAGCGCATCGACTCCTGGCATGCGCCCGTTCCCCTCTCCCCCGCTGATGCCGAAGCGTACTGGCGCCCGCGCCGAGACTCGACGGTGCAGCTCAAGCACGTCGAGCCGCTGGGCCGCCTGGACGAGGCCTGCCGCCTCTTGGAAACCCAGCGCCGCCTGGAGGGCTTGGGCTTCGCCGGTATCACGGTGCTCGCCACGGGTCCCTTGGCGCTTCCTTTTCGCGCTTTGCTCGCCGGGCGGAACCACTTCGACTTTGTCGCGCTCGATGCGCACTGGAGCGCCGCTCCCGGTCAGCGGCTCCTCGCCGACGCGGTGCGCGAACGGCGCAGCGGCCGAGGCAGCGCCCGCCTGGGCATTCTCGGAAGCGCGATCAGCGGCTCGCGTTCTCCTCGCGTTCACCGCCAACCATTCGATCGCATCGACTTGCCGGAAGATGCTCCCGTGGGAGCCCTGGTCGAAGTGCTCCGGCCCTTCTATGCAGGGTTCGCCGTCACCAGCCCGTTCAAGCTGCGCTTTGGTCCTTTGGCGGTGAACACCCTCCTTGCCAGCGAGCACGGCTGGGACACGGCCAACACCGACGTCGAGGGTGCTCGCGCAGTGCTGGCGCGGCTGGAAGGCGAGCCGGTCACCCTGTTGGGCGACGGGGGAGCCACCGCCGCGCTCCGGCGGGCGGCAGCGAATCGACGGCTGCGCGTCCTACGCCGCAAAGAGGCGAGCGCCGTGGTGAGCGGGCCGGTGGTGTGGACCTGGCCCGCCCATGTCCGGGTGTCGGAGGGGCTTCGGTTCGAGAACGCGCGCGTCGCGGTCATCGCCTACGGCGCTGCGGGGCGACGAGTGTCGGAGGAGGTGCGGCGTCGCGGCGGGCAGCCGCTCGCGCTCGGCGCCCGCTGGTTCATCGCCCAGGCCCGCGGCCAGCGTGCGCTGTGGGAGGGTCGGTGAACACCTTCGGAGAGCTCTTCCGCCTCACGACCTTCGGTGAGAGCCACGGCCCGGCGATGGGCGCTGTCGTCGATGGCTGTCCCGCAGGCGTGCGCCTCGACGACGCCTGGATTCAGGCGGCGCTCGACCGGCGGCGGCCGGGGCAGTCGGCGCTCACCACGGCGCGCGACGAAGCCGACCGAATCGAGGTGCTCTCCGGCGTCTTCGAGGGCAAGACGCTCGGCACATCCATCGCCGCGCTGGTGCGCAACCGAAACGCGCGCAGCGAAGACTACGACGCGCTTCGTTCGAGCGACCGCCCCGGGCACGCCGACGCGGTTTGGCGCGAGCGCTTCCATCACCGCGACCATCGCGGGGGGGGCCGCACCAGTGGCCGCGAGACGGTGAGCCGGGTGATCGGCGGCGCCATCGCCGAGGCGCTGCTCACGCGAGAGCTCCCTTCCGTCCGCATCGTCGCGTGGGTGGGCGCGGTCGCCGACATCGAGGCAGCCCCACCGGCCGAGGTGACGCGGGCAAACGTAGATGCCCATCCAACGCGCTGCCCCGATGCACAGGCGGCGGCGCGCATGGCCGACCGCATCCTCGCGGCCAAGGCCGAGGGCGACTCGCTCGGGGGCGTCATCGACCTGCGAATCACCGGCCTGCCTCCGGGCCTGGGTGAGCCGGTCTTCGGCAAGCTGAAGGGCGCCTTGGCCGGAGCGATGGCCAGCGTGGGAACAGTCACCGGGGTACTCTGGGGCCCCACCGATGTCATCGAGCGGCTGCGCTCACCCGGGAGCGTCTTCCACGCGCAGCCTGAGGCGTACGGGGGCATTCAGGGAGGTCTCTCCAACGGCGCTCCGGTCAATCTGCGCATCTTCCTCAAGCCGCCCGCCACGCTGAGCGACTTGGCCAAGGCCGGCCGCCACGACCCGTGCATTCTTCCCCGCGCGGTGCCGGTGTTCGAAGCGATGGCGGCGCTCGTCGTCGC
>JBMORE010000004.1:0-42291 GCA_049322255.1 Myxococcota bacterium
ATACCGCTCGACGAGAAGGCCCGTGGGTCGCTCTCACCTTTCACCGCCGCGGACGCGACTCATGAAGACGCAGCGGTCGACTCCCGCTGTGGACATGGGTGGCATCGCTGTCTACGGTGGGCCGATGAAGATCAATCGAGGGTGGATGCTCCTTCTCGCTTTTGCGGGCTGCGCTGCGCCGATGACGCAGATTCAAGGCGAGAGTGTCTATGAGGAGCGCTGGAACACGGATCAGGCAGAGCTGGTCCGCCGTTCCCAGTTCGATTTCAAATGTGGGCAAACCCCAACGCTGACACTGCTCAAGGTATCGGAAGGCACAGCGACGGCCGTCGGCGTCGATGTCTGCGGGCAAAGAGCGACCTACGTCCGGCAGATAGACGCCTTCCGAAATCCAGGCACGTGGGTGCTGAATGTCAGCGACCCATTCGGTTCTGAGCAGAAACCGAAGTAGGTAGCTCATGCCGGAGGCTCCCCTCGCGGGTGCGCTCCCTTTCACCTCACAGGGTCAGCTCTCAGAAGCAGCGACTCCTGTTTCAGTCCCGACCACGCTGAGACACGGGGGAAGTCGGAGTCCGCGTGGAGCAGCAACGCGTCTGCAACGAGAGCGTGCGCGGCAACCAGCGCGTCTGCCGCAGGTAGCGTATGGCCACGTCCGCGGGCCTCCGAGGCGAGTCGTTGGGCTTGTTCCCAGACTGCGCGCGTGCATTCAAGCTCGTCGAGAGAAAGAAAGCGCGCCCGGATCGCCTCGGGATCTTCCCCACGCGAGCGTCCGGCCAAGAGTTCGAGAACGACCAGGGGACAGATGGCGGCAGAGCCAGCGCTGATGACCTCGACGAGCCTCGATTTGGCGTGAGCGTCGTTCCGGTGGACCGCGAGAATCCACGCGGAGGTGTCAACGAGCACGCGGACCACGCGGGCGCCTTAGCTCCTCGAGCTTTTCGGGGCTGAGCTTCGTCTTGCCGTGCTGGACCCAGTCGAGCAAATCCTTTCGGCGCGCCTCGCGGATGAGGGCGGCGAGGGCTCGGTTGATGAGATCACTTTGTGAGTGCGCACCGGCGACCTCCCGCGCGTCGCGGAGCAACCGATCGTCGATGTTGACGGTGGTTCTCAAATGGCATCACCTATGCGCATCAAAATAGAGCCAATTTGATGACAACGCAACCGGGCGTCGGACGGCCTCGGCGCTTCGTGACACTGCCGTCGTCGGCGTCAGCCCGATCGGCTATGTCGCTCCCATGGCGAAGGCGAAAACACAGTTCACCTGCCAGGCGTGCGGGTACCAAGCGGCGAAGTGGCTGGGCAAATGCCCCGACTGCGGCGCCTGGGGCTCGCTGGTGGAGGAGACGGTGGAGAGCTCCGAGCGCCGCCCCGCCTGGGGAGCTTCGGGCGGCTCGGCCCAGCCGGTTTCACTCGCCGAGGTAGGCTCCGGCGAAGACGCGCGCCGCAAGACGGGCATCGCCGAGCTGGACCGGGTGCTGGGCGGCGGCGTGGTCGACGGCTCCCTGGTGCTCCTGGGCGGAGACCCGGGCATCGGCAAGTCCACCCTGCTCCTCTGCGCGCTCGACCGGCTTTCTCGCGAGCGCGCGGTGCTCTACGTCTCGGGCGAAGAGTCGCTGCGGCAGACGAAGCTGCGCGCCGAGCGGCTGGGCGTCACCTCCGAGCGGCTGCACCTGTTCGCCGAAACCGACGCGGAGAAAATCCTCTCTGCCGCCGAGAAGCTTCAGCCGGCAGCGCTGGTGGTCGACTCCATTCAGACCATGTATTTGCCCGAGCTGGGCAGCGCCCCCGGCTCCATCTCCCAGGTGCGCGAGGTGGCCGGGCGGCTGATGGCTTTCGCCAAGAAAAGCGGGGTGCCCACCTTCCTCGTCGGCCACGTCACCAAGGAGGGCTCCATCGCCGGCCCCCGAGTGCTCGAGCACATGGTGGACACCGTGCTCTACTTCGAGGGCGAGCGCGGCCACCCTTTCCGCGTCTTGCGCGCGCACAAGAACCGCTTTGGCTCCACCAACGAAATCGGCGTCTTCGAGATGAAGGCCACCGGGCTTGCTGAGGTGCCCGACCCTTCGGCGCTCTTCCTTGCCGAACGGCCGGTGGGAAAGCCCGGCTCGGTGGTGACCTCCACCCTCAATGGCACCCGGCCGTTGCTCGTCGAAGTGCAGGCGCTGGTGGCGTCCACCGGCTACGGCACCGCGCGGCGCACCGCGATGGGGGTAGACGGCAACCGGGTGGCCCTCCTCGCCGCAGTGCTGGAGAAGAAAGAGGATGTGCAATTGATGGGGTGCGACCTCTTCGTCAACGTCGCCGGCGGCATGCAGCTGTCCGAGCCGGCGAGCGACCTCGCCGTCTGCGCCGCGCTGGTGTCGTCGCTGCGGAACCAGCCCATCGACCCTCATACCCTGGTGCTGGGAGAGGTGGGGCTCGCGGGGGAAGTGCGCGCGGTGGCGCAAGTGGAGCCGCGGCTGGCCGAGGCGGCGAAGATGGGATTCACCACCGCGCTCTTGCCCAAGGGCAGCGCCAAGCGCCTCGAGGAGCGCCGCTTGGAGACCATCGGCGTGGAGACGCTCTCCGAGGCGCTGGAAGCGCTCTTTCGGCGTTGAACAAAACTCCCTCGCGAGACTCACACTCGCCTACCTGCCCAGGCACCCGGTGGGCTTCTCGACGGACCAGACAGGGTTTACCTTCGAACCTGCCGATGTCCGCCAAGCCCGAGCTTCTCTTTCCTTCCGACTTCGTGTTCGGCGTGGCCACCTCCGCGTACCAGGTGGAAGGTCACATCGAAAACGACTGGTCGGAGTGGGAGCGCGCCGGAAAGCTGAACAAGCCCCATGCGCGCTGCGGCCGGGGGGTCGACCATTGGAACCGCTTCGACGAGGACTTGAAGCTCGCGCACCAAGTGGGGGCGAAGGCGTTTCGCGTCTCGCTGGAATGGGCGCGCATCGAGCCTGTGCGCGGGCGCTTCGACGAGGAGGCGCTCACCCGCTACCGAGAGCGGCTGGTGAAAATGCACGACTCGGGCATGCGTCCGGTGGTGACGCTGCACCACTTCACCCACCCCCCCTGGTTCCACCGCGAGACGCCCTGGCATGAACCCGGTTCTCTCGAGAGCTGGCGCCGTTACGTGAAGGCGTGTGCGCAACTGCTCGCAGGCTTGGACGCGCTCATCATCAGTTTCAACGAGCCGATGGTGCTGGTGCTGGGCGGGTACCTGCAGGGAGTCATCCCTCCCGGCCTCACCGACGGCCAGAAGTGCGGCGCGGCGCTGGCGAATCTGGCGCGCTGCCACGCCATCGCCCGCGAAGAGCTGGCGGGGGCGCTGGGCAAGGTGGAGATGGGCATTTCACAGAACATGCTTTCCTTCGCGCCCGACCGCGCGTGGAACCCGTTCGATCGCGCGCTCACCCACCTCGCCTCGCACAACTACAACCACGCGTTCATCGAGGCGCTGGTGACCGGTCGCTTGCGGCTGTCGATGCCAGGGGTGGTGAGCGCCAAGCTCGACCTGCCCCAGCTACGCGACTCGACGGAGTTCGTGGGAGTGAACTACTACACCCGCACGCACCTGCGCTTCACGCTGCAGAAGCCCTACGTGCGCTTCACCTACCGCGACGTGCACCACCGCGGGCTCACCCACATCGGCTGGGAGGATTACCCCGAAGGCTTCGGCCGGTTGCTCTTGGAGATGAAGCGCTATGGCCTGCCGGTGTGGATCACCGAGAACGGCATCGACGACCGTCAGGGGGACCGCCGCCCCAGCTACCTCTACTCGCACTGGCGGCAGACCCTCGCCGCGCGCGCCCAGGGAGTCGACCTGCGCGGCTACCTCTACTGGTCGCTCCTCGACAACTTCGAGTGGTTGGAGGGCTGGGGCCCGCGCTTCGGGCTGTACCAAGTCGACTTCGACACCCTCGAGCGCAAGCCGACGCCGGCGTGCGCTTACTTCCGTTCGGTGGCCACCTCCCGGCGGCTCGTCGAACCTGCGCTTGCGCCTTCTCCTTCGTAAGGCCCCTCGTGCAGCCGCTCCTTGCGACCGTGACGCTCGATCCACCCACCGCGATGGCGGTGGGGATTCTCTTCGCCCTCGTCTCCACCCGTCTCATCCGCAAGGAGCCCCGACGCGAGGTCGCACGCACCGCTTGGCTGGGCACCGGCTGGGGCGTGCTCTACGCCTTGTGCGTGGGGCCGATGTTCTTCCTCTACCCTGACTGGATGCTGACCTACGCCAAGGATGCAGCCACCGTCTCGCTGGTGCCCGCCTACCTCGCCTTTGTCGCCACGTGCGCAGTGAGCGGAGCGGTGGGCGCGCTGGCGGGTTCTTCGTGTGTCGAGCGTGGATGGATGACGCTCGCTCTCGCCCTGGGAGTAGGCGTGCTCGGCCTCATCGCCGGCATCTTCTGGCTGCAGTGGGACCAGTACGTGCACATGGGGACGTACGCCGAATACCATTCTCGCACCGCGCCTAGGTTCAGTGAGGTCGGCCGCGCCCAACTGTGGATGAACGTGGCGGGCGCTGTTTCCAGCCTCGCCGGCATCGGCCTCGTCGTGTGGCGCCTTCTCCAGAGCCGACCCTCTCCCCTTGGGAGAGGGATGGGGTGAGGGAACGTCATCTGCCCCTCTCCCAGACGGAGAGGGTTTCACACCGCCAGGATGGTCACCGTGGGCGCCAGGCCCTGGTGAGCGAGGTTGAAGTCCCACACCAGCAAGACGTGCTCGCCCTCTGAGGCCAGCCCCACCTGGCGGGCGAGCTCGCGCGCCATGGTGGCCACGTCCAACAGCCGCGCCGGCTCGACCAGCTCGGGGGTGACGCCCCACATCAAGTTGAGCCGCCGGCAGATGCGCGCATCATCGGTCGCCGCCACCACCGGAGCCGCGGGCCGACGGCTGGCCACCTCCCGGGCGGTGCGGCCGCTTCGGGTGGGCACCACCACCGCGCGCACCTGCACCTCGCGCGACATCAGCGACGCCGCCCGCGCCAGCGCCGCGCCCAGGTTCACTCCTCCGCCCTCGTGTGCCTCGACGTCGGCGACCAACCCGTGCCGGCCGTGCTTCCACTGGTAGCCCTCCACCAAGCGCAACACCCGGTCCATCGTTCGCACCGCATGCAGCGGGAAGCGGCCCGCCGCTGTCTCCCCCGAGAGCATCACTGCGTCGGCGCTGGCCATGGCCGCGGCGGCGACGTCGCTCACCTCGGCGCGGGTGGGGTGAGGGTTGTCGATCATCGACTCCAGCATCTGGGTGGCGACGATGACCGGCCGGCTGGCGTGGACCGCCAGACGCACCAGCTCCTGTTGAATGAGGGGCACCTCCTCCACCGCCATCTCCACCCCCAAGTCCCCGCGCGCGACCATGATGCCGTCGGAGGCGAGCACGATGTCGCCGATCCGCTCCAGCGCCTCGGGCTTTTCGATTTTGGCAATCACCGGCGTGTCCGCGCCTCGAGCGCGCAAGAGCTCCTTGAGCTGGCGCACGTCGTCGCCCTGGCGCACGAAGGAGAGCGCGAGGTAGTCGACCCCCAGCTGGGCAGCGAAGACAGCGTCGGCGCGGTCTTTGTCGGTGAGCGCGGGCGCCGAGACCGCCACGCCGGGAAGGTTCATTCCTTTGCGGTCGGAGAGCCTGCCGCCGTGCAAAACCTCGCAGGCGATGTCCTCGCCCGCCACCGCGCGCACCTCGAGCTCGATTTTTCCGTCGTCGAGAAGAATGCGGTCGCCCACCTTCACGTCGCGCGCCAGCTCGGGGTACTCGGAGGGAATGAGCCCGCTTCTGCCGGTGACCGCGCGCACGGTGACGGTCACTTCGCCGCCGTCGACGAGCTCGATGCCCCCGCCCTCGAAGCGTCCGACGCGAATTTTGGGGCCGCACAGGTCGGCGAGCACCGCCACCGGGTGGCCGGCTTTGGCCGCCTCGGCGCGAATCGTCTGGTAGGCGGCTTCATGCGAGGCGTGGGTGCCGTGGGAGAAGTTGAGGCGAAAGACGTTCACCCCCGCGTCGATGAGCGCCGCGAGCATCTGGGGCGAGGACGAGGAGGGCCCGACGGTGGCGACAATCTTGGTGCGGCGGCGCTTGAGCGCCACCCGGGTCAAGTCGAGAGCAAGAGCGCGCACAGAGCCAAAGCCTAACGCCGGCCATCGCTGGTAGTCTCATCTTCATGCCTAGAATCGACCGGCGCAGTGCTCCCCCACCTTCCGCGGGTGCCCGCAGAAACCAGGCCGTTTCCCTTCCCGAGGGAAAAAGCGAGCAGTTCTACGACGGAGCGTTCATCGGCGCTGGCAGCAAGGCCTACGCGCGCAGCTTTTCGCCCAAGGACATTCCCCCCTTCCGCCCCCGGGGCGGACAGCGAGCCCAGGGAACCATCCTCAGCGTCAACGGTATTCGCACCTCGAAGGAGACACAGGCGAAGGACCTCCAGGCCCTGGCGGACCGGACGGGCATGGCGGTCATCGGCGTTCACAACGCCACCGCCGGGTTTCTTCCCGACACCCTCCAGTCGGGGCTGGACAAGCTGAACCGCTTCCAGGCGCACTGGGGGGACAACTTCGACGTTCTTCTCGGCCGGCTTTTGGGGCACGAGCACCCTTTGACCGCGTGCCAAAAGGTGGACCTCTCCCAAAACCCCGCGGTGCACACCTTGGCCTCGACGGTTCTGGCCGCGCTCAACCGCGGAGAGCCGGTTCATCTGCTCGGTCACAGCCAGGGAGCCCTGGTCGTCTCCAGCGCGCTCAGCATCGTCAAGCAGCGCCTCGAGGAGCGGGGGAGAAGCCGCCCCGAGGCGGAAGCGCTGATGGGGAAAATCTCCGTCGAAACCTTTGGAGGCGCCGCCCACACCTACCCGGACGGGCCGCGCTACGTCCACTACGTCAACGAGCGTGACGGGGTGCCCGGCTTCTTGGGCCTGGGCCTGGTTCCCTTCCCCGGCAAGAACGCAGTGGTGAAGAAGTTCTCCGATGCCGGCGCGGGCGGCCTGCTCAACTTTCCCTGCCACCAGTTCGAGACGTACCTGGCATACCGCGAGCCCTTCCCGCAGCGGTGACCGCCCGCATCAACTCACGGGGGCGGCAGCCGCAACACCACCCGCTGCCGTTCGCCGGGCTGCAGGGTGAGGTGCTGAATCAAGGGCGCTCCCTTCTTGCGCCCAACGAACAACGTCACCTGTCCGGAACTGACGCCTTCGAGCTGAAACGACGCTACGCCGTTCACCGACTGGAGCATCTGGGCCGCCATTCCTTGAATCCGTGATGCCGAAGCCTTGGCGGTCAGGTGCCCCTGCGTCGCGGCGACAACCACCATCTCGTTTCCTGCTCCGAGCACCTCGCCCACAAGCGCCGCTAACTCGAACCCGCCGAAATCGAGCCGGCGCTCCTCCCCCGCGGCGAGCGTCACTTTTGCCGCTGTCAAATTCCCTGGTCCTGCCGCATGTGCCCCAGACAGCAGCAAAATTTCGTGCGAGCCGGCGCTGAAGGGACCCAGGCGGTAATGACCGTCGGCGTCGGTGACCGCGGAGTTGTCTTCGTCGGGCGCCACCAGAATTGCTCCCGGTTGTGGCACGCCAGAGGAGTACACCGACCCGGTCAGCCAGGCGGGCTCCGCGAAGTGCAGGGTGAACCGGTTCTCTCCTGGAACGACCTGCATTGGGCAGTTAGCTGTACCGGTGGGCGGGTAGGGAAATCGCGCGGCCACGAAGCACAGTTTGCCGGCCAAAGCGCGGAACGACGCTCGACCACCGACGTCGGTGAGCGCCAGCAGCACCGCGCGGTCTTTTTTGATCAACACCCGTACGCTGTCTTCGTTGGTATCCACCGCGTACACCCACGCTGGGCTGACCGGCCGCCCGTCGGGCGCGAGCGCGGTCACCTCCACCAGGGGCCCCAGCTCGAGTCGAATGTCGCCCAGCTCCACCAAAGCGCCCGGAAAAAACGCCACGGACCGTATGGTTTTCTCGTACCCCCTCGCAGAGATCACCAGTGACTCCACCTGGGGTGCAGGCGAGATTCGAAAGCGTCCTTCGGCGCTGGTCACGTCCTCGGTACCTACCGTAAAACTCGGAATCGGCCGGCCCGCAGGGTCGAGCACCCGCCCGCTCACCCACCAGCTGCGAGCGAGCGGCAAAAGCACGCCCGTTTCTGAAGGCGCGATGGCAAGCTGGCCCTCTGCGTACCCACTCGCACGGGAAACCAAGTTCCACGAGCGAGACTCGACACCGGTGAAGCGGAACCGCCCGTCAGTACCAGTAACGACATACTCGAATTCCTCGCCTGCGTCGGTTTTGGAACCCAGGCGAACTTCGGCCCCGTCGATCGGCGAGCCATCCTCTTTGTCCACCACGACCCCCTCGACCCGACCAGGCGGGCCGCGGAGCGCGAAGTCCAGCACAAGCCGCTCACCAGTCCTGAGGTCAATCGTCCGCTCGGGGTTGCCGAAGCGCCCCTTCACCTTCACTCGCACCTGGTATTGACCGGGCACCAACCCCTCGAGAACGTATTGGCCATCCGGGCCGGTCTCCCCCGAAATCTTTGGTCGATCCATTGGCGCCGGCTGGACCGTTTCGGCGCTTGCCACCACTTTGGCCTCCGCGACGGGCTGACCAGCCTCGTCGAGCACCCTCCCCTCCACCGCCGCGCCCAGCTCGAGCTGCACCACCACCTCGCTGCTGGATGCCAACGAGGGCGCCCAACCGGGGGCGTAGCCGTCGAGGTGGGCGTCGACGCGGTACGCGCGGGCGTGTAGTCCCGCCAGCACGAACTCTCCCGACGGGCCGCTGGTCGCCCTCGCCTCGACGTTCTCCCGAGTGCCTTTGGCAGAGAGCCGGCGCGCGGTCACCTCTGCGCCGGGGAGGCCTTCTCCGCGAGAGTCCACCACCCGCCCGCGCAGGGACAGCGCTGGTTCGAGCACCAGTTCGAGCTCTCGTGTCTCTCCCTCCGCGAGGTACGTCGTGAAATGACTGGAGACAAAGCCCCTCGCCGCAGCAACCAGCCGGATTTCCCCCTCAGGCAAACCATCGAGCACCAACCGGCCGTCATCGTCCGCGGTGGCAGACCGGGCTCCCTCGTCCACCGTGACGCTGGCTCCGGGAACTGGCTGGCGCTCCTCGTGCGTCAGCACTCGAACTCTCAGGACCCCGCCGGTGGCGAGGTGGAGTATCAATTCGCTACTCGGCGGCTCATGCGCGCTCAGCCGCACCAGACGAGAGACACGCGTTCCCTTTCGGGCATGCACTTTCACCCAGTCGGAGTCCGCGGGAAGAGCGAGGCGAAAACGGCCATCGGCACCGGTGACCTCCACCTTCCCGCCACCCACCACCTCGGCGGCGTCCACTCCGAATTCTCCGTCGAGCACTCGACCGCGAACGACGACCGCTTCAGTTCCCGCATCTCCGAGGTGCTGGGGGCCCGGCCGCGCTGCCCCTTGGCGGGTGCGCTGCGGCGCTTGCCATTCTGTGAACGACACGGGCTGCCCCAGGCCGGAGCGGGCGTCAGTCAGGGCTCGGTGCGCCCTCCAGGCGCCAGCCAAGGCCCCAGCGAGGAGGAGCAACGCAGCGAATGGCACCCAACGGCGCATCGTTGCCGATGATATTCAGAAATCGCTGGCGTCACCCATCGACGAGCTGTGGCTCAATGCCCGGAAACCGCGCGAAGTCTCTATCGGCTGTCAGAATCTTGGAGACGCCGTGCTCGCGACACCTGCGTGCAGGCGCGTTTCGGCAGATGCGCATAGATGAGCACGTTGGTGTCGACGGCGATCACCGACGCTCCATCGGATCGTAGAGCGCGTCCCGGTCGGCGATGTCCACGGCCGGAGCCGATGTCCCCCGCACGATGGGCAACTCCAGCTTTTCGCGTCGCTTCTTCTCTCCTCGTGCGAGCAGGCGCGCCCTCAGTTCGAGCGTCGTCTTCATTGTTCAAACCGTACTGATGAGCCGTATTGATGGGCAACCGGCCTATGGGCTTCATCAGCCCAGGGCCGACCGGTAGTCGACCTCTTGCTCCTCGGAGCAGCTGGCGTCCGCCTCGGCGAGGGCGAAGAAGCTGCGCACCAGGGCCTCCACCTCCGCCGCTCGCTCCAGATGGTTCACCTGGTTGCGGAAGGCCGAGGAGCCGCGCAGGCCGTGCGAGTACCAGCCCAGGTGCTTGCGGAAGGCGCGCACCGCCGCTTGCTCCTGGCCGACGAAGGTGAGGTGGTCGGCGAAGTGGCGCAAGACGAGAGCGCAGCGCTCCGTGGGCGTGGGGGGTGGGCCCCCGAGGAGCTCGCGGAAAATCCACGGATTGCCCAGCGCGCCGCGGCCAATCATCACGAAGTCGCAGCCGGTGGTCTTCAGCATGCGGTGGGCATCGGCCAAGGTCTTCACATCGCCGTTGCCGATGATGGGCATCTTCACGTTCCGCTTGAGGTCGGCGATGACGCTCCAGTCGGCCTTGCCCGCGTAGCCTTGGGTCCGCGTGCGAGGGTGCACCGCCAGCGCGGCGCAACCCGCCTCTTCCAGCGCCGTCGCCATCTCCAAATAGTTGCGGCTGTGGTGGTCCCACCCGGAGCGAATCTTCGCCGTCACCGGTAGCCCCGTGGCCTCGCGAATGCGGCGGACGATTTCCGCCGCCCGCGGCACGTCGCACAACAGCGCCGAACCCGCACCGCTTTTGGTCACCTTCTTCACCGGGCAACCCATGTTGATGTCGATGATTTGCGCGCCGAATTTTTTTCCCTCCAGCGCTGCCTTCTCCATCACCTCCGGCTCGCCACCGAAAATCTGCAACGAGTAGGGCCGCTCGATGTCTTCGTCGTGGCGCAGGTACTTCACTGTGCGGGCGTTGGCGCGCATCAGCCCTTGCGCGCTCACCAGCTCGGTGGGGCAAAGCGCGGCCCCCATCTCGAAGGCGAGGACACGGAACGGCTGCTCGCTCACGCCCGCCATCGGGGCGAGGATGAACGGGTTCTTCAGCAAAAAAGGACCCAGCGCCGGCATCGTGCCCTCTTTAATCGATCTTCCTCGGCCTTTCCTGCGGCGAGCGGGCGGGCGCGTTAAGGTGGGGCCCGATGCTCCGGTTCCGCTTGGGCTCCGTTCCCGTCGAGGTGCACCCCAGCCACCTTTTCACCTCCGCCCTCATCGGGCTGATGGGAACGCAGGGCTCCATGGCCGGCGCGGCGGTGGCCTTCGAGGTGGTGTCGTGGATAGGGGTGGTGTTCCTCTCGGTGCTGGTGCACGAGCTGGGGCACGCGCTCGTCTCCTTGGCCTTCGGCTACCGCCCGAGCATCTCGCTGGTGGCGCTGGGAGGCCTCACCAACCCCAACGCGCCCGGGCCCATCCCCTGGCACAAGGATGTGCTGCTGACCCTCGCCGGGCCGACCTTCGGTTTTGGGCTTGCCGCGGTGGCCTTCGCCCTGTTGCAGCTGGCTCCACCAGAGGGAGCGGCCGCAGCCGTGCTGCGCCACCTGTTGCTCGCCAACCTCTTCTGGTCGGCGATGAACCTCTTGCCAGTCAGCCCCCTCGACGGCGGGCGCATTTCCTCGGCCATTCTTTTGCGCGCGTTTGGCCGGCGAGGCTTCATGGGCGCCCACGTCCTCGCGCTGTGCGTGTCGGCGCTGGTGGTGCTGGCGGCGGTGAAGTTGGGCTGGCTCTTCCTCGCCATCTTCTTCGGCCTCTACGGCTTTCGCGCGCTCACCTTGCTCTCCGCGGCCCTCAAGGGGGAAACACCTACCGGTCCACCCGACCCCCACGAGCTCGCCTTCGCCCAAGCGGCGGCTCTCTTTGGCGAGGGCAAGCTCGACGAGGCCGGCCGGGTAGCCCAGCGCGCCGCCGAGACCAGCGCCCTTTCCACCCGCGCACGCGCGCATCACCTCCTGGGGTGGATTTCTCTCAAGCAGGCCAAGGGCCGGCAGGCGCTCGACTACTTCTCGCAGGTACAAGGCCAACCCGTCGAGCCGCAGGCGCTGGCCGCGGCCTTCTCGCTGGTCGGCGACGAAACACGCGCGCTGCCCCTGTGGGAGCTGGCCTGGCGACAGACCAAGAGCTCCACCGTGCTGCATGAGTACGCCGGAGCGCTCGTTCGCCTCGGACGAGTCGATGAAGCGCTGCGTCTTCCAGGCGTGGACCCGGGCAGCGCCTACCAGTGTGCCGAGCGGGTGCTCGCCCTGCGCGAAGACTTCGCCGCCGCCGCCCAGCTGGGAGAAGCCGCTCTGGCCCATACCCCGCGTGCCGAGATTGCCTATGACGCCGCCTGCTCTCATGCCCGGGCCGGCAACCGCGCCGACGCGCTGCGTCTACTGTGGAAGGCCCATGAATTGGGCTTCACCAGCGCCGATTTCGCCGAGACGGACAGCGATTTGTCTTCTTTGAACGGCCACCCGGAGTTCGTTCACTACCTGTCCGCCCTGCGAAAATCTGCGCGGTCATGACAGACGGATGACGTGCCGGGGTGTTGATCGAGGCTGACGCTGAGCAACTTGCGCGCTCAGTTGGCCCTCGACCTTCAAGGACTCACACGTGAGCTCTCCCACCTCGACCCGCGCCCCCGACGAGAAGATCGAGCTTCTCGCCTCCGTTCCCTTCTTCGCCGTACACGCGATGTGTCTGTTCGCGTTCTACACCGGGGTCACCTGGCAGCTCGTCGGCGCCTGCCTGGCCAGTTACTACCTGCGCATGCTGGCGGTGACCATCGGGTACCACCGTTACTTCGCGCACCGCACCTTCAAGACGAACCGGGCGTTCCAGCTCCTGCTCGCGCTGCTTGCCTCCACCAGCGCTCAGAAGGGCGTGCTGTGGTGGGCGGCGCACCACCGCCATCACCACCGCGAGTCCGACCAGGCAGGCGATGTGCACTCGCCCACCCTCAAAGGTTTCTGGTGGAGCCACGCGGGGTGGATTCTTTGCCGCAAGTACAACCCAACCCGGTTCGATCTGATCAAAGACTTCGCCCGCTTCCCCGAGCTGGTGTGGCTCAACCGCTGGCACCTTTTGCCGCCCACCGCCCTGGGGGTGGCGACGTTCTTCATCGGCGGCTTTCCGCTGCTCATCTGGGGTTTCTTCATTCCCACCGTGCTCCTGTGGCACGGCACCTTCACCATCAATTCGCTCAGCCACGTCTTCGGCAGCCGGCGCTACCGCACCACCGACACCAGCCGGAACAACTGGCTCTTGGCCCTCGTCACCTGCGGCGAGGGCTGGCACAACAACCACCACTACCACCAGAACACCGCCAACCAGGGGTGGTTCTGGTGGGAGGTAGACCTCTCCTTCTACCTGCTCAAGCTCCTGGCGCGGGTGGGGCTGGTGAGCGATTTGCGTCTGCCTCCCGATGCGGTGCGATGGGCACACCTCAAGTACAGCCCCCAGGAGCGCGCCGCGCTGCGCGCCGAAACCGGACGCTTCGGCTTGGGCCAGACCGCCTCTGCCCGGGTGCGTGAGGCGATCGCTGCGGCGGCAGAGCGCCTTCCCCCCACCGCACCGTCGCCGGTACCCGTGCTCGAACAGCGCTGAAGGAGTCCCTCTCCTCAGATCTGCGCCATGCGCGCCCATAGGGCCTGGGCGCTGTGACGAGCCTGCTCCGCCACCGCCTCGGGGTTCACTGAGAGCGGCCGCCGCGCCCACATGCGCCACACCCCGTCGACCATCACCGACTCCACCCAACGGGCGCTCCACCCGTAGAGCAAGTGGCCGGCGAGGTTCTCGGCGGTGAGGGGGGTGGGCGTGCGGTAGTCGAGAATGACCAAGTCGGCCACCGCCTTCTCGCGCAAAACGCCGATGGCCTCTCCGAACAGCTGGCTCGCATAGCGCTGGGCGTTGGCCAAGTAGTGCAGCGCGTCCATCGGCTGCCCGGCGTCGAGGGCGCGAAAGTGCGCCACCTGAGCCTCGGCGAGCATGTCGGCCCCCAGGCCTCCGGTGCCCAGCATCGCCCGCGCGCCGAACTTTCCCGCCGGCGCGTAACCCACCTGCTGGTTCATGTTCGAGCGCGGGTTGTGTACCAGCCACGCTCCGGTGGTGATGACTTGTGACAGCTCGGGCCAGGAAAGCGCCACCGCGTGGGCGACGAGCGCATGAGGAGTGAGCAGGCCTGCGTCCAACAGGCGCGCCACCGGTACCTGGCCGTAGCGCTCGAAGGAGAGCCGCTCGTCGACGACGTCCTCCCCCAGTTTCAAGTGCACCCCTGCCCCCACCTCCTCGCACGCGCGGCGCAAACCCTCCAGCGCGTCGCGCGACAGCGTGAAGCAGGCGTGCGCCCCCACCATCCCCCGAAAACGCCCCCGCGCCTTCTTGGCGAAGCTGACGTTTTCCTCCAGGCCTTCCTCGCGGCCCTGGGCGCCGTGGCGATCGGTGACCTCGTAGGCGAGCACCGCCCGCAAGCCCACTTCGTTGAGCCCGCGCGCCACCCGGGTGAGCGAGCCAGAAATCGCCTTCGGCGAAGCGTGGTGGTCGAACACCGTGGTGGTCCCGCAGGCCAGGGCGTCGAGCGCCCCCACGGTGGCAGAAATCTGCACGGTATCGAGGTCGAGCGACTGGTCGAGCCTCCACCAGCTTCGCTCCAGGCTCTGTGCAAAGGACTCCGGCTTGGGCGCAGGCGGCGGCATGCCGCGGGCGAGCGACGCGTAGAGATGATGGTGCGCGCACACCAAGCCGGGGATGATGATTTTCCCCCGAACGTCGATGACCTCGTCGCGCTCCTCCGGGGTCAGCCGCGCGTCCCGAGCCACGATGTGGCCCTCTTCGATTCGCAAGTCCGCCAGCTCCACCGTGGCGGGCTCGAATTCGACGAGGGTGGCTCCCTTGAGGATGGTACCCAACGTGGCTCCAGCGGAGCACGCACGTTACCAGCCGGGGCATTGGCCGCGAAGGACGAACCCACTCGGTGCAAAGACGTTTTGCGTGGAACTGTCCGGGTTTAGGCCAAATGACGGCGCCGGTGTCGCAGCCTCTGAGCAGCGCGCCCTCATCGACTCAGCCAAGCCCGCTCGATCTTTGGCCGCGCACCTTGGCACACCCGTTGCTCAACGCGGGCGACCTTCTCTGGGGACTTCATGCACAGGTTTTCTTTCGTGGTGGTGGCAGCGCTCATCGTGGGCTGCGCCCCCTTCGAGGAGAGCGAGGAGCGCTACCAGACTCACCGCTCGCCGATCGTCGGCGGCACCGTGAGCAACGCCGATACAGCGGTGGTGGCCGTCTCGGTGGGGACGAGCGAGCAGTACTGCACCGGAACGTTGATTGCCCCCAAGACGGTGCTCACCGCCGCCCACTGCGTCTACGCCTACGGAGTCAACCAGCCCTACTATGTGCTCGTGGGCACCTATGCGTACCAGCCGACGCAGCGGGTGCGAGTGGTTTCGCAGCATGAGCACCCCAGCTACGACGGAAGCCGGCACGACATCGGTGTGCTGCAACTCGAGCAGCCGGTATCCAACGTAACGCCGATCGAAGCCAACCCGGTGGCGCTCACCTCGGCGGACCTAGGCAGGTCCCTTCGCCACGTGGGCTTCGGAGTCACCGACCCGATGACGGGGGGAGGCGGCGGGGTGAAGCGGGAGGTGACGTACACCTTACGCCAGGTGCGTAGCTACACCCTCGAGTCGGGAGCCACCGGCAAGCAAACTTGTGGAGGCGACTCGGGTGGCCCCGCGCTGATGGTCACCGCCGGCAGCAATCTCGAGCGGGTGGTGGGGGTGGTGAGCTACGGCGACCCCGACTGCGCGGAGTACGGTATCGACAGTCGGGTGGACGTCGACCTCGGATGGGTGCAGAGCACCTCCGCGGCCTGGGAGGCGCCCACCTGCGCCACCGACAGTAAATGCGTGAGCGGTTGCACCCCGGTGGACCAAGATTGCGTGTGCATCGCCGACGGGGTGTGCAGCCCGCAATGCCAAGACCTCTTGCGCGACCCCGACTGCCCGCGTGACTGCGTGGCCAACGGAGTGTGCGCCGCCCAAAGCTGCCCGCAGCCCGACCCCGACTGCGTTCCCGAGGGCGGAGTGTGCAGCTCCGAGGCGATGTGCCAGTCGCGCCAGTGCGTGAGCGACCCGCAGCACCCGGCGTATTACTGCTCACGCGTGTGCACCCAGGCCGCCGATTGCCCCGCGCAGATGGAGTGCGCCTCCTCGGGGGTGTGCCTCTTCCCGCAAAAACCCGAAGCCGACTTAGGCGAGCTGTGTACCGCCGCCGACCACTGCCGCGCCGGGGTGTGCACCGGTCCCTCCAACGGGCCGCTACGCTGCGCGCTCACCTGCGTCGTCCAAGCCGACTGTCCCGCCGACCACTCCTGTGAGGGAGGGGTGGGCGGCACCCGTTACTGCCGCTCGCCCCACGAGCCCACCAGCCGCTGGGTGACGCTGCCCCGGGCGAGCCTGACAGAGCGTGCAGCAGGCTGCGCAACGGTGGGCGGCGGACCGCTGGCAGCGCTGGCTTGGTGCGCGCTGAGCCTCCTTCGCCGCGTCCGACGGAGCCACTGACGTGCGCGCTCCCCTCCTTCTTCTTGCCGTCCTTGTGGGGGCCGCTTGTGCGCCACCCGACGACGAAGCCGCGGTGCCTTCCCTTTCGCTCGCGCGCTCGCCCATCGTCGGCGGGACGCTGGACTCGGGCGACCCCCAGGTGTTCATGCTCCTGCAGGAGTACAACAACGGCACCCAGTCGGGCTGCACGGCCACGCTCATCGGGCAACGAACCCTGGTCACCGCTGCCCACTGCGTCGATCCGCGCATCGGCAACGCCACCGCCGTGATGCTGTGGGGAATGAACCGCCCCTCCATCGGCCAAGCCACCAGCAGCGACTTCATTCCGGTGGTGGAGACCCGCATGCACCCCAGCTGGAACCCCGCGGTGGGCCTGGAGCACGACATCGCGCTCGCGCTCCTGCAAACCGCGCCCAGCGTGCCCAGCGTCAAGGAATGGAACCGCGCCAGCGTCAGCGCTTTCGGGGGTCGGCCGCTGCGCGCGGTGGGCTACGGAACCACAGGTGGCGGAAACGGCTCGGGCGTGCGGCGGACGGTGGACCTCACCTTCCGCCAAGTCAGCTCGACGCACATCTGGCTGGGAGACGGGCAAGGCAAGGGCGTGTGCCACGGCGACTCCGGCGGGCCCTCGTTTCACACCTTCAGCGACGGAGTCGAGCGGCTGGTGGGCATTCACTCCTTCACCGCCACCGAGGCGTGCACCGACGGCGCCGACATTCGCATCGACGCGTACCAAAGCTTCGTCAGCCAATGGCTCGCCGAGAAGGAAGCGCCCACCTGCGCCGAGGACTCTCGGTGCGTTCCGGGGTGCACGCCGATCGATCAAGACTGCGCCTGCGCCGCCGACGGGCAGTGCACGGCCGCCTGCCAAAACCTCACCAAAGACCCCGACTGCCCGGTGGACTGCGTGGCCAACGGAGTGTGCTCCCTCTTTGCCTGCCCCACCCCTGACATCGACTGCGTACCCGAGGGTGGGCGCTGCGGCTCGGAGCTGCAGTGCTCCTCGCGGCAGTGCGTGAGCGACCCGCAGCACCCGGGGTTCTACTGCTCGCGCCCCTGCACCCAGAATGACCAGTGCCCCAGCGGCCTGGAGTGCACCGGTGGCGTCTGCACCTACGTGCAGCTGCCCACCGTCGAGCCGGGAACTACCTGCACCCAGGGACAGCAGCATTGCACCGGGGGCACGGTGTGCGCCGGGCTCACCGCCAGCTCTACCAGGTGCCTTGCGCCCTGCGTGGCGGACACCGACTGCGTGGGCCCGGCCACCTGTGTCGACGGGCACAACGGAGTGAAGTACTGCGCCGACACTTCCCGGCCGTGGGTGGTGCTGCAGCGGGCCAAGCTGGAGGGACGCGCCCCCGCGGGCTGTGCTTCGGTAGGCACGGAGCCACTGTGGGCGCTGGGGCTGGTCGCGCTGCAGGCGCTTCGCCGACGTCGGCGAGGCTGAAAGTACCGCTGACTTGAGCCTTGGTGTCCCTTGGGGCTATGTCCGGCCGCCGGAGGACTGGATGGAAATCGACGTCGGCGAATGGTTTCACCTCGCCATTCGCTGGGTGCACGTCTTCGCCGGCATCATGTGGATCGGCCAGACGTATTTCTTCACCTGGCTGGATGCGCGCCTGGAGGAAGCAGAAGGCCTCGCCGCCCGGGACAACCTGGGCGCCACGGTGTGGATGGTGCACTCGGGCGGCTTCTACGTCGTCGACAAGCAAAAAGTGCCCAAGCTCTTGCCGCGCAAGCTGCACTGGTTCAAGTACGAGGCGCTGCTCACCTGGCTCTCCGGCGTCGTGCTCTTGGCGTACGTCTATTACGCCGGCGGAGCGATGGTCGACGAGATGGTGTACGCGCTCGACGAACGCACCGCCATCGCCATCGGCGTGGGAGCCATCGTCGCCGCCTGGTTCGTCTACGACTTCTTTTGGCTCTCCCCGCTGGGGAAAAACGAGGGGGTGGGGGCGGCCGTCTCCTACTTGCTCCTCATCGCCGCGGCCTACGCCTTCACCCGGCTCTTCAGCGGCCGGGCGGCCTACATGCACGTGGGCGCGCTGATGGGAACCCTGATGGTGTGCAACGTGTGGCTGCGCATCTTACCGGCGCAGCGGCAGCTGATTGCCGCCACCAAGGAAGGCCAGTCGCCCGACCTCACCCTGGCCTCGCGCGCCAAGCAGCGCAGCAAGCACAACACCTTCATGGTGATGCCTCTGGTGTTCATCATGCTCTCCAACCACTTCCCCACCTCCACCTTCGGCACCGACTACCGGTGGCCGGTGCTGGCGGCGCTCATTCTCATCGGCTGGGCGGTGGCCAAGGTGGTGAGGAGCCACTGACGCATGGGTGAAGAGGGCTTCGTCATCCGCAGCACCCGTGTGCTCACCCCCACCGGGCTTTGGGACGGCGCGGTGGTGGTGCGCGGAGAGAAAATCGCCGCGGTGGTCGCGCCGGGAGCGCTTCCCGCAGGGCTCCCCGTGCTCGACGTGGGGAAGAAGGTGGTGACGCCCGGGGTGGTCGATTGCCACGCGCACATCAACGAGCCGGGGCGCACCGAGTGGGAGGGCTTCGAAACCGCCACGCGCGCGGCGGCTGCCGGCGGTATCACCACCGTGGTGGACATGCCGCTCAACTCGATTCCGCCCACCACCACCGTGGAGGGCTTGCGCGCCAAGGCCCGGGCGGCGGAAGGTCGCTGCGCCATCGACTACGGCTTCTGGGGCGGAGTGGTGCCCAAAAACCTCCTCGAGCTCGACGGCCTCGCCGACGAAGGCGTCACCGGCTTCAAGTGTTTTTTGATCGAGTCGGGAGTGGAGGAGTTCCCCCACGTGCAGCGGGAGCACCTTCAGCGGGCGATGCCTCTTCTCGCCCACCGGCGACTGCCGCTCATCGTCCACGCCGAGCTGGAGCACGCGAAGGCGCCCGCTTCGACCGACCCGCGGCGCTACGCCGGCTACCTCGCCTCGCGCCCCAAAAGCTGGGAAAACGAAGCGGTGCGAATGATGGTGGAACTGTGCCGCGCCACCCGCTGCGCGGTGCACATCGTTCACCTGTCTTCAGCCGACGCCCTGGCCGACCTCGCCGCCGCGCGGAGCGAAGGGTTGCCGGTGACGGCGGAGACCTGCCCGCACTACCTCACCTTCGCCGCCGAGGAGATTGCCGACGGCGCCACCCACTTCAAGTGCGCTCCGCCGATTCGCGAGGCGGAGAACCGCGAACGGCTTTGGCGCGGCCTGACCGAGGGGCGAATCGACCTCGTCGTCTCCGACCACTCCCCCTGCACCCCGGCGCTGAAGAAGCTCGAAGAGGGCGCCTTCCCCGACGCCTGGGGCGGAATCTCCTCGCTGCAGCTCAGCCTCTCCGCGGTGTGGACCGGCATGCGCCAGCGCGGCCTGGAGCTTTCGAAGCTCGCCCGGTGGATGTGTGAAGCGCCGGCGTGGCTGGCCGGCCTGTCGCAGAAGGGCGCCATCGCCCCCGGCCGGGACGCGGACTTGGTGGTGTTCGACCCCGAGGCGGGCTTCGCCGTCGAGCCGGCGATGATTCAGCACCGCCACCGGTTGACTCCGTACGAAGGCCGTCTGCTCTTCGGCCGGGTGGAGACGACCTTCTTGCGGGGAAGGAAAATCTTCGAGCGCGGCCATCTGATAGGCCGCCCCTCGGGGCGGCGCCTTCGACGCCCTTTGCGCATGAGAGGCAGCGATGCACACCCCTGAGGAAACAAAAGTACACGTCGGCTTCGCCGAGCTGCTCGACCTGGCGGCGGAGAAGGTCGGCGGGCGGGCGCTGCTCGCCAACGACGAGTTCTTCGCTCCCAAGGAAAATCTACTCAAGCCGGGGCGCGGGGTGTTCATCCCTGACAAGTTCACTGAGTTCGGCAAGTGGATGGACGGCTGGGAGACCCGCCGCCGTCGTACATCTGGCTTCGACTGGTGCATCGTCCAGCTCGGCCTGCCCGGGGTGATTCGGGGCCTCGACGTCGACACCAACCACTTCCTGGGCAACTTCCCCGAGCACTGCTCGTTGGACGCGGCAGAGGTCGAGGGAGCGCTGGCGCCCGAGAAGCTCGCGCAGGACGCCTCCAAGTGGACCGAGCTGCTCCCGCGAACGAAGCTGCAGGGCGGCTCGCGCAACCTCTTCGCCATCAGCAGCGAGCGCCGCTGGACGCACGTGCGTTTGAACATCTACCCCGACGGAGGAGTGGCGCGCTTGCGCGTGCACGGTGAGGTGAAGCCCGACGTCGCCACGCTGCGCGCCTACGCGTCGATTGACCTCGCCGCGGCACAACACGGAGGCACGGTGGCGGCGGCGAACGACGCCTTCTTCGGCCCCAAGGACAACCTCCTTCTCCCCGGCCGTGCCGCCACCATGGGCGAGGGCTGGGAGACGCGCCGCAAGCGCGTGCCCGGGTTCGATTGGATCGTGGTCAAGCTCGCCGTGCCTGGCTCGCTGCAAAAAATCGAGGTGGACACCAACCACTTCAAAGGGAACTACCCGGAGAGCTGCTCGCTGGAAGGCCTGTACTCGAAGGAGCCGTTCATCGACTTCGTCAACCAGCAGAATCTGCCGTGGAAGGAAATCCTCCCGCGCACCCCACTGCAGGCGCACACCCAGCATTTCTTCGACAAAGAAATCCGCGCCGCGGGCCCCTTCACCCATGTGCGCTTGAACATCTTCCCCGACGGGGGCGTGAGCCGGCTGCGGCTGCACGGCACGCCCGAATGACCCTGGCGCAGCTCAACGCGCTCACCTTCGAAGACGCGGCCGCCGAGCTGCAGCGTTGTTGTGGCTCGCGCCAGTGGGCGGAAGGGGTGGCGCGCGCCCGCCCTTTTCGCGACGAAGAGCACCTGTACACCGAGGCGGCTCGCCGATGGGAAAAGGCCGGCCCCGCAGATTGGCACGAGGCCTTCTCGCACCACCCACGCATCGGCGACGTGTCGAAGCTACGCGAACGCTTCGCCCAAACCGCGAGCTGGTCTTCCCAGGAGCAGCAGGGCGTTTCCGCCGCGTCGGAAGAGACGCTGCGGGAGCTCGCCGAAGGCAACGGCGCCTACGAAGAGAAGTTCGGCCACCTCTTCCTGGTCTGCGCCACGGGCAAAAGCGCCGCCGAGCTGCTCGCCCTCCTGCGCGAGCGGATGAACAACGCTCCCGACCACGAGCTGCGCGTAGCTTGTGCCGAGCAGGCAAAAATCACCCGTATCCGACTGGAGAAGCTCCTTTCTTCATGAGCACTCTTTCCACCCACGTTCTCGACACCAGCACCGGCCGTCCCGCGGCGGGTCTCTCTCTTCGGCTCGAAGCCCGCGAAGGCCAGGGCTGGAAGGAGCTGGGACGCGGCCAAACCAACGCCGACGGGCGCTTGAAAGACCTCGCTCCCGGCCCGCTCCCGCCCGGGGTGTACCGGCTCACCTTCGACACCGCCGGCTACTTCCGCGCGCAAGGTAAGCAAGGCTTCTACCCGGAGGTGACGGTGATGTTCGACATCGCCGCCGCCAACGAGCACTACCACGTGCCGCTTTTGCTCAGCCCATATGGCTTTTCCACCTACCGCGGCAGCTGAAGGAATCTCCATGAAGACCACCCTCACCAACGGCCAAATCGCTCCCATCCGTTCGGCGCTGAAGAAGGCGAACACCGCCTTCCTCAAGGCCTACCCGGGAGACCCCGTTCGCCGCCAGCCGGTGCACACCGTGTACGGCGGGGCGCAGTTGTTCGACGCGCAGACGGTGCAGAAGATGGGTGAGGTCGCGCTGCGCACGATGGAGGAGTACGCCCCTAGCGCCGCCACCCTCGCCCAGGCGCTCGGGCTACCGACCGCCCACGGCTTCGCCGAAAAGGTACACGCGCGGGTCGTTGCCAAGCTCCGGCGCGAGGCGGTGGAAGATTTCCGCATCGACTTCGAGGACGGTTACGGCAACCGCCCCGACGCGGAGGAGGACGGGCACGCTGTCTTCACCGCCGAAGAGGTCGCCAAGGGAATGGCCAAGGGCACCCTGTCGCCCTTCATCGGCATTCGCATCAAACAGTTCAGCGAGGAGCTCTTCCCCCGCAGCGCGCGCACCACCGACCTCTTCGTCACCACCCTCTTGCAACGCAGCGAGGGTCGGCTGCCGGAGAATTTTTTCATCACCTTGCCGAAGGTGACCATCCCCGAGCAGGTGGAGGCGCTCGACGCGCTCCTTTCGACGTTGGAGTCGAGGCACAAGCTGAAGAAGGGGTCGCTCAAGGTCGAGCTGATGGTGGAGACACCGCAGTCGATCATCGGGTGCAAGGGGCAGCTGGCGCTGCCGGAGCTGGTCGCCGCCGGCAACGGCCGGGTGGTCGCCGCGCACTTCGGGACTTACGACTACACCGCCTCCTGCAACATCACCGCCGCCTTTCAGACGATGGATCATCCGGCCTGCGACTTCGCCAAGCACGTGATGCAAGTCTCGCTCGCCGGCTCCGGGGTGATGCTCTCCGACGGCGCCACCAACGTGATGCCCGTCGGACCGCACAAAGCCCCCAAGGGCGGCACGCTCACTGAGGCGCAAAGGGCCGAGAACCGCGAGGTGGTGCACCGCGCCTGGCGGTTGAGCTACCGGCACATTCGCCACTCGTTGGAGGGCGCTTTTTACCAGGGGTGGGACTTGCACCCCGCGCAGCTGCCGGTGCGTTACGCCACGCTCTATGCCTTCTTCCTCGAGGGCGCCGAAGCGGCGAGCGCGCGGCTGAAGAACTTCGTAGAGAAGGCGGCGCAGGCGACGCTGGTGGGAGACGTCTTCGACGACGCCGCCACCGGCCAGGGCCTGCTCAACTACTTCCTCCGCGGAATCGCCTGTGGAGCCATCACCGAGGCCGAGGCGGGCGCAACCGGGCTGTCGCTGGAAGAAATTCGCGGCCGCTCCTTCCTCAAGATTCTCGAGGCGCGGCGAAACCGCTGACCTTCGCCGCCGTCAGTCGTTAGATCGGCTTCATGCCGCGGCGCCGCGTCAGCCACTGGCTTCTCGCCTTCTTTGTCAGCCTGTTGCTGCACGCCGTTGTCGCGTGGTGGCTGTGGCGTCGCGCGCCACAGCGCTCGCCGACACCTTCTCGCCCGGTGGAGATTCAGCTCGTCGAGGTGGCGCCCTCGCTCCCGCCGGCTCCGGCACCGCCAACACAGCTCACGCCATCAGCCCCCAGCCTTCGCCCCGGGAGCCGCGCGACTCCACCAGCGATATCGGAGTCGCCGCCTTCCTCCGACGCTCCCTCACTCGACGTGCCCCTCGCGCTTACTCCGCCTGCACTCACGCTGGTGCCCGGGAATCTGCCTGGGACGATGGCAGTGCCCAGCGAAGACCTGACCCAGCGCCTCGAGCCTCCGCCCCGAGGCCCGCAGGCACCTCCGGCCGCCGGCAACCCCAAGGAGCTGATGGACAGGCTGGTGCAAGAGTCGGTGGGCAGAGGAAAAGTCGACCGCGGCCTGGTGCACCCTTACTTCATCGATTTGGGAAAGACGCTGGTGAAGACCTGGGACGCCGACCGCTCCGTCTCCGCCCGAGGGCTCCAAGGCTTCGCCGAGCAGTTTCAAAAGAACTCCAAGCTGTGGGCCAACATCTGGCAGGAGCGCGCTACCTCGTACGGCCGCACGGGCTCTCCGCTGGAACAGGACGGCGAACGCATCGACCTGCCCCAGCGGCCGGCGGCAGCCAGCGATCGACCGCATCTGCAGATCCCCGACCTCGCCGCCCGCCAAGCGCTGCGTAAGCTCAACCGCGAGCAGTGGAAGGCCACCCGCCGCGCGACGCTGCGGGTGGTGCAAGGCAAGGACGGCCGATTGCTGTCGGTGGAGTTGGTCGCTCCCTCCAATGATCCCCATGTGGACCGAGAGGCGCTGATCGACATCCGCGCCGCCGCGGAGCGACTCCCTCCCCCACCGCCGGATGCGATTGGCACCCGCGAGCATCTGACCAGCCTGTGGCAGTTCGAGCTCATCGTCTCCATCACTCCGCCTATCCCCTCCTTCACCTTCGAGTTCGACGAAGCGCTCGGGTATGTAGACACGCGGCTTCCCTTGGATCGGCGCCTCTATAAACGCGTGCGCCTAGTCGCGGTGGAGTGACCCGTCCGGTCGAGCCCTGACGCGGAGCGTCACCAGCCTGGAAAAAACTCTTTCCTGAATACGGTCGTGGACTGGCCCGTCGGGCGAGAGTTCTGATGTACTCCGGCGAGGCGACAGGCACGACCGTCTGACAAAGGGGAGATCCAAATGAAGCGCTTACTTGCGGGAGCCGCGCTGGCTCTCGGTTTCCTGGCGGGCTGCGGTACGCCAACCTCCACGCAGCCCTGTGGACCGGGCAACTGCACCGGATGCTGCTCCCTCGCTGGGGAGTGCGTCCCCGGCAGCGAAGTGACTGCCTGCGGTATCGCCGGCAGCCAGTGCCAAGACTGTTCGCTCTTTGGGCGCTGTAGCACCGGCGGCTTCTGTGAAGTCGTCCCGCCCACCGACGGCGGTGGTGGCGGTGGTGGCGGTGGTGGCGGTGGTGGCGGTGGTGGCGGTGGCGGCGGTGGTGGCGGTGGCGGCGGCGGTGGCGGTGGCGGTGGTGGCGGTGGTGGCGGCACTCTCCCCCCGGCCGGCGACACCTGCGCTTCGCCCATTGACATCGTCCTTGCCAACGGCGTGGGCGCGGCCAACGGCAACAAGGTCAACGCGGCGGACGATGCTACCGGCAGCTGCGGTGGCTTCGGGGGTGGCGACGTGGTGTTTCGCTTCACCACTCCGTCTGCGGGCACGCTCACCATCGACGTTCGGCCCAGCGATGCCTCGCAGCAGCTGGTGAGCTACCTGCGCACCACCTGTGACGCCAGCGCTTCCGAGTACCCGAGCGCTTGCATCAGGTCGCAATCGGCGGGAGGTGCCAATCTCCTCGTCATGCGCAGCCTCCCCGCGGGCACTTACTTCCTGTGGGTGGACGCAGCCAGCGCGAGCGCCGGCACCTTCGACGTCTCGTTGAGCCTCGTGCCCGATGCCGGAGACGTTTGCGCCAATCCGATTCCGCTGCCCTTCCGTAACGGCGAGGCCAACGCGGCGGGCAGCACCTCAGGAGCCATTCACGACGGCACCGGCACTTGTGGGGGCCTGGGCACCGACGTCATCTACCGCATCGATGTCACCGAGATCTCCAACTTCGATGTCACCCTGACGCCACGCAACGTCAACCTGCTGCCCGCGGTGTACCTGCGCAGCGCGACCTGCACGGGGGCCCAGCTCGGTTGCGCTGCAGCGTCGGCCGCAGGCTCCAACGCCTTCTTGCGGCTGGGGAGCCTGCCGGTGGGCACCTACTTCTTGTGGGTGGACAACGGCAACACCAACTCGGGCGACTACCAGCTGACGGCCCACCTCTCTCCGCCTTTGCCGGGAGATACCTGCCTCAACCCCAAGACGCTCACCTTCACCAACGGAAGCGCGACCGACACGGGCGACACGACGTCGTACTACTCCGACATCACGGGCACCTGCGCCACCGGGGTAGGCAACGACGTCGTCTACACCTTCACCACCACCTCGGTGCTCGACTTCCGCGCCAACCTCTCCACCACCAGCGGCACCTACCAGCCGGCGCTCTATCTACGGGACACCACCTGCACCGGCGCGCAGCGAACCTGCAACGCGGCGACCTTGGCGGGAGGCACCGCAGCACTGGCGGTGAGCTCGCTCCCCGCTGGCACCTATTACCTCTTCGTCGACGGGCTGAGCGGCACCGCCGGGCCCTACGCCCTCTCGGCATCGCTCTCCGTGCCGGCGCTGGGGGAGAGCTGCTCCAACCCCAAGCCCCTCGTCTTCTCCGGTGGAGCCGCCGGTGGCACCGCGTCGGACACCGGTGACACCACCAACCTCTTCCACGACACCAACGGCACCTGCGCCACCGGGCTCTCTCCCGACATCGTCTACAGCTTCACCACCAACACCTCCCTCGACCTCCGCGCCAACGTCTCCACCACCACCGGCACCTACCAGCCGGCGCTCTACCTGCGCAGCGCGAGCTGCACGGGAGGTCAACTGGGTTGCGCCATCGCCACCACCGCCGGAGGCACCGCTTCTCTTGCCCTGGGGGCGCTGCCGGCAGGCACCTACTACCTGTGGATCGACGGGGTGGCGGGCACCTCCGGAGCGTACGCGCTGAGTGCTTCACTGACGGCGCCGGCACCGGGCGACTCCTGCACCTCGCCCAAGGTGCTCACCTTCGTCAACGGCGCGGCCTCTGATACCGGCGACACCGCGACCCTCTTCCCCAACTCCACCGGAACCTGCTCCACCGGCGCCGCACCCGACGCGGTCTATACCTTCACCACCACCAGCACCCTCGACTTCACCGCGAGCGCCTCCACGACGACCTCGACCTTCCAGCCCGCGCTCTACCTGCGCAACGCCACCTGCACCGGTGCGCAACGCGCGTGCAGCGCCGCCTCCACCCCCGGGGGCACCGCCACCTTGAGCGTGCTCGGCCTACCCCCGGGCACCTATTACCTGTGGATGGACGGGGTGGGAGCCACCGCGGGTGCGTACACGCTGAACGCCACCCTCGCCACCGCTCCCCCCGAAGCGGTCCGACCCTTGCCCATCACCAACGTCGCCGTGCCCGGGCCGATGCTGGTCACCTACGAGGTGGTCGATCGCTACGGCAACGTGATGACCAATGACCAAACGACCTCTTTCACCATCAACGTGAGCGGGTCGGCGGTGTTCGCCTCGGCCAGCCAGGGCACCATCGTCTCCGGCGCCGGCACCAACAGCGTGCTGGTGCGGGTGGCCAACGGTGGCATCCGCGTGAACGTCAACGACACGGTGGCGGAGACGGTCACCTTCACCGCGGTGGACACCCAGCTCAACGGCCTGCTCTACCCGGGCGGCAGCAACTACTCGCAGACCTCGGCGGTGCAGACGCTCCCTTGCGGCTCCACCGCTCCCGGAAACCTGCGCACTTTCTCGTTCAACGCCACGCAGCTGCCCACGGGCAATGCCACCCTCTCCGTCTTCGCCCGCGGAGATCTCGACTACACCGGAGCGCCGTCTGAGAGCCTCACGGTGTATCTGGAATCCACGGCGGGCACCTCGTACGGCACCATCTATGGCGGCAACCCTCTCGCGTCCCAGTGCGGAACCACGTACACCAACGCCACGGTGACCGTCCCTCTGGCCGATATGCAGACCTACCTTTCCGACGGAGTGGTCAACATCGCCTTCGTCTCCTCCTCGCAAATCACCTGCGGGCTGTGCAGCTCGACGACCTCCAACAGCATGTACGTCACCTTGAGCTACCCCTCGTCGACCTCGGGCACCTTCCAATAGCCGTTGCACTCGATGTCTCGGCCGCGCCCCAATGAGCCCTGCTGGTGTGGCAGCGGGGCCAAGTACAAGAAGTGCCACCGTGAAGAGGACGAGCGGGCCCACCGACCGGCGCCGGTGGTGCGTGTGCGGCCAGGCCGGGTCAGCCCCCGGCGCACCGTGCCGGCGACGATTCCGCGCCCTGACTACGCCGAGAGCGGCGTTCCCGGGCTGGGTTTTCTACAGGAGCCCTCGTCTCGCCTGCCGCGCATGCGCCGTGCCTGCCGCGCCGCCGCCGAAATCCTGCGCGAGCTGGGGCAAAAAATCGCGCCGGGAGTGACGACCGACGAGCTCGACGAGCTGTGCCACCAGGCGTACATCGCCCGGGGCGGCTTTCCCTCCACCCTCAACTACCGCGGTTTTCCCAAGTCGCTGTGCACCTCGGTGAACGAGGTGGTGCTGCACGGCATCCCCGACAGCCGGCCTTTGGAGAAGGGAGACATCGTCAACCTGGACGTCACCATCTACCTCGACGGCATGCACGGTGACTGCTCGGCCACCTTCGCGGTGGGGGCCGTGGACGCCGACTCCCAGCGGCTGATGAGGGTGACCCAGGAGTGCCTGCAGCTGGGCATCGAGGCGGTCAAGCCCGGGCGCCCCTTGCGAGCCATTGGAGCGGCGATTGAAGCCCACGCCAAGAAGACCGGCATGGGGGTGGTGCGCGAGTTTTGCGGCCACGGCATCGGCGAGGTGTTTCACGCCGACCCGCAGATTTGTCACTACGACGACCCCGACGCGACCCAGCCGATGGAAGAGGGAATGCTCTTCACCATCGAGCCGATGATTACCTTGGGCTCCCCGGAGCTACAGCTGTGGGATGACGGCTGGACGGTGGTGACCGCCGACGGCCGGCGTTCGGCGCAGTACGAGCACACCGTGCTGGTGACCCGCGAGGGCGCCGAGCTGCTCACCCGGCTGGAGTGAGAGACGCGTCGCTACCGAGAGGGGAGCGCAGGTGATAAACCTGCCGCCCATGGTGGAGGTCGAGCTCGCTCAGAGCCTTTCTCACGCGCTCGAGTTGCTCGCGAGTGCCGACCCCCAGGTGCGTCCGGTTGCCGGCGCTACCGACGTCGTCTTGCGGCTCCACGGAGGCCGCTTGAAGGCACAAAAACTCGTCTCCATTGCCGACCTGCCCGAGCTGCAATGGGTCCGCCCCGAGAAAGAAGGGATTCGCTTCGGCGCCGGCACCTACCTCTCCGACCTCATGCGCCACCCAGAGCTCGCCGCCGAGTTTCCCGGCGCGGTGGAGTCGGCCCGGCAGTTCGCCAGCCCGCAAATCCGCAACCGGGCCACTGTGGGCGGAAACATCGGCAACGCCTCTCCCGCGGCCGACATGGTGCCGCCGCTCATCTCCTTCGGGGCCCAAGTGACGCTGACGTCGGCGAAGCGGGGCGCGCGCACCCTGCCCCTGGAGGAGGTCTTCCTCGGCTTCGGCAAAACCGTGGTGCAGCCCGACGAGCTCATCACCGAGGTGTTCGTCCCCCGACGGCGCCACTGCTTCCAGGCGTTCGCCAAGTTCGGCAGCCGCTCGGCCAACGTCATCGCGGTGGTGAACATGGCGCTGTGTCTCGAGCTGAAAGACGGCGTCATCGCCTCGGCTCGGGCGGCGTATGGTTCGGTGGCGCCCAAACCATTGCGCGCGCTGAAGGTGGAGCAATTCCTCTCCGGCCAGACGCTCTCCGAGAAGCTGGTGGAGGAGGTGCGCGAGGTGGTGCGCTCCGAGGTGACTCCCATCGACGACGTGCGCGGGAGCAAGCGTTACAAACAGCGGCTCGTGGTGAACGCCACGCAGGACGCGCTGCGGCGAGCGATGACGGGAGCGCGCGCATGACCCACGAAGAGCTCGCCCTCGAGGTGAACGGCCAGAAACGCAACGGGGTATTCCTCAAGGGAGCCCGGCTGCTCGACGCCTTGCGCGCGCTCGGGTACACGGGGACGAAGGAGGGCTGCGGCGAGGGAGAGTGCGGCGCCTGCACGGTGCTGCTCGACGGCCGGCCGGTGAACTCCTGCGTCGTCTATGCCAAGCAGGCGGTGGGTCGGCCGGTGCGCACGGTGGAGGGAATGGGCGCGGGGCACCTCGACGGGTTGCACCCTTTTCAAAAAGCAATGGTCGAGGCCGGCGGCGTGCAGTGCGGCTTTTGTACCCCCGGGTTCATCGTCACCGGGTGCCACCATCTCGACAGCGAGGGGTCCCTCGCCGACGTCGACATCAAGCAAGCCCTCTCTGGCAACCTGTGCCGCTGCACCGGCTATGCGAAAATCATCGAAGCGGTGAAGCGGGCGGCGACGTAAGCGGAAGGACTCGCCTGGTTACCCCAATTGGGGGCCTGCCCTACCCTCTCGGAGGCAGAATGCTGCGCCAGAGGCTCCGCAGCCGACCGATCCGGTAGGAGTCGAGGGAGGGACCGACCTGCGACAACAACGAGTCCTGGTCTCGAACCCAGTAGCTTCCTGGGGTGAGTAGCTCCTCCGGGGTGAGCACTTCGATTTTCCCACCCTCGGTGACGATACTGCCAACGATTGCGCCCCGCGCGCCGGCGGAGCTAAGCACTGCGACATGCGTGAATCCGCCACCGCCGTGGTCTCCACCCCCGCTTCGCGCGTCGATGCGGTGGACAAGGTGAAGGGGGTCGCCCGCTACGTCGACGACCTCGAGTTCCCCGGGATGCTCCACTGCAAAGTGGTGACCAGCGCCCACCCGCACGCCGAAATACTCTCCATCGACGTCTCCGAGGCCGCCGCCTCCCCCGGCGTCTTCTGCGTGCTCACCGCCAAGGACATTCCCGGCGAGAACCAAATCGGCGTCGCCACTTCCGACCAGCCACTGCTCGTAGAGACGAAGGCGCGGATGATGGCCGACCGCCTCGCCCTCGTCGCCGCCGACACGCCCCAGAACGCGCGCGCCGCGGCGAAGAAGGTGAAAGTCGAGTACCGGGTGCTGCCCACGGTGAGCGATGTGGAGGCCGCGCTCGCCGAGGGCGCGGTGCCCATTCACGAGAAGGGAAACCTCCTCGCGAAAAAGCAGGTGGTGAAGGGCGACCCGGCGGCGGGCTGGGCGGAGTCGAAGGTGGTGGTCGAAGGCACCTACTCCACCGGCTACCAGGAGCACGCCTATCTGGAGAACAACGGGGTGGTGGCGGTGCCCGAGCAAGACGGAATGCTCACCGTGTACGCCTCGGCGCAGTGCCCCTTCTACATTCAAAAAGCGGTCGCCCGCGTGCTGGGCAAAGACCTGGCGGCGATTCGCTGCATCCAGGCCACCACCGGAGGGGCCTTCGGGGGCAAGGAGGACTACCCCAGCGAGCCGGCCGCCTGCGCCGCGCTGCTCGCCCACGTCACCGGCCGCCCGGTGAAGCTGGTCTACGACCGCACCGAGGACATCCTCTGGTCCTCCAAGCGCCACCCGATGAAGGTGGTGCACCGCATGGGGCTCGACGAGACCGGCCGCATCACCGCCTGTGAGGTGAAGCTCTATTGCGACGCGGGCGCCTACAACGGGCTGTCGGCGGTGGTGGCCGAGCGCGCCAACGCCACCGCGCTAGGGCCCTACCGGGTGCCGCACGTGCGGGTGGACACCTTCGTCGTCTACACCAACAACCTCTTCGGAGGCGCCTTCCGCGGCTTCGGCTCGCCGCAAGTGACTTTCGCCATGGAGAGCCAGCTCGACGAAGCAGCGGCCAAGCTGGGCCTGAGCCCGGCGGAGATTCGCCGGAAAAACCTGCTTGTGGTGGGTGACGCCACCGCCACCAGCCAGGTCTTGCCCGAGAGCGTGGGCGCGCTCGAGTCACTGGAGCTGGCATTGAAAAAGAGCGCTTTCGAGAGGAAGCGCGCCGAGCTGGCCGCATTCAACGCCCACAGCCGCGACGTGAAGAAAGGCATCGGCATCGGCTGCTGCATGTATGGCTGCTGTCTGCATGCGGGCGGGCAGTTTCTCGAGGGCAGCGGCTCGCTCTTGCACATCCGCCCCGACGGCTCGGTCAACGTCGCCATCGGCGGCACCGAGATTGGCCAGGGCGCTTTTACCGTGGTGGCGCAGCTCGCCGCCGAGGAGTTGGGCTGCACGCTCTCCGCCGTCCGGGTGGTGCCGGTGAACACCGACCTGGTGCCCGACTCGGGGCCGACGGTGGCCAGCCGCACCACGGTGATGAGCGGCAACGCGGTGCTCGATGCCGCCCGCGAGCTCAAGTCACGCATGCGGGAGGTGGCGGCGAAGAAGCTCGACGTCCCCGTCGAGAAGCTTCTCGCCCGCGACGGTGAGCTCTTCGCCGAGGGCGCGCCTCTCAAACGTCTTTCCTTCAAGGAAGTGGCCAAGGCCTGCTACGAGCGGAAAGTGAACCTCACCGCCGAGGGCTGGTTCGCCCCGCCGCGTAAAGAGTGGAACGAGGTGATGGGAGTGGGCGAGGCGTACTCGGTGTACTGCTTCGCCACCCAAATCGCCGAGGTGACGGTGGACTTGCGCAGCGGGCGAGTCATCGTCGACCACGTCACCGCCGCCCACGACGTCGGGCGAGCCATCAACCCCGCCACCCTCACCGGCCAAATCGAAGGCGGCATCGTGCAGGGGCTGGGCTGGGCGGTGATGGAAGAGCTCAAGGTCGTCGACGGCCGCTGCCAAAACCCCAACTTCACCGACTACCTCATTCCCAGCGCGCCCGACGCGCCCAGCGTCGACGCCATCCTCGTCGAGCAGCCCTGGAGCAAAGGCCCTTATGGTGCCAAGGGCGTGGGCGAGCCGTCGCTCATCCCCGTGGCGGCGGCGGTCGCCAACGCCGTCTCCTTCGCCTGTGCTCACCGCTTCACCCACGTCCCCCTCACTCCGGAACGGCTGCTGACCACTCTGGAGGAAGCGGGCAAGCTGGAGAGCTGATTGGACGGCAGGCGCAGGCGGCCCGCACGCTCGGCTTCACCGTCATCGGAGTCTGAACACGGTAGACTCGCGTCGCCTTGTCCTCCCTGAACGCCCCGGCCTGGTTCGGCCGTTTCCGGCTCACCTCGCGCATCGCCACCGGCGGCATGGCCGAGGTGTACGTAGGGCGGCACATCACCCCCGAGGGAAAGTTCGGGCCGATGGTGGCGGTCAAGCGCTTGCTGCCGCACCTGGTCAACGACGCCCAAGTGGTGCGCATGTTCCTCAACGAGGCGCGCATCACCGCACAAATCGACCACCCCAACGTGGTGAAGATCGTCGACTTGGGCCACCAGGAGAGCGAGCCGTACATCGCGATGGAGCTGCTCGAGGGGTACTCCTTCGCCGAGCTGCGGCTGCGCGCCGCGCATGAGGGCAAACGGGTGCCCTTGGGCATCACCTTGCGCATTCTCACCGAGGCCTGCCGGGGGCTGGACGCCGCCCACCGCGCGGTCGACGAAGAAGGGCGCCTGTTGTGCATCGTCCACCGCGACTTCACTCCCGACAACGTCCACGTGGGGGTGAGCGGCGAGGTGAAAGTCATCGACTTCGGCATCGCCAAGGCCCAGCACCTGGGATCGAACACCGAGCCGGGCACGCTCAAAGGCAAGTTCTTCTACATGTCCCCGGAGATGATTCTCGGCAAGCCGGTCGACCACCGGGCCGACCTCTTCGCCGCCGGGGTCATGCTCTACGAGCAGCTGTGCGGGCGGCGTCCCTTCACGGGCCAGAGCACCGACGAAGTGGTGATGAAAATCGCCGAGGGGCGGCCGCGCAAACCCACCGACTTCGACCCTTCAGTGCCTCCGGCGCTGGAGGAGGTCTGCCTCAAGGCGCTTTCCCGCGAGCCTGACGACCGTTTCCCCAGCTTGCAGGAGCTCATCGACGCCATCGACAGCGTGGGCGGCTTGGCCCAGGTCGCCTCCAGGGAGCAGCTCGGCGAGTACGTGAGCGAGCTGTTCCCCGCGGAAAAAGACCCGCAACGGCAGACGCTGCGCAGGGCCCGGCAGGCCGACCCCAGCGTGCCGTCGGCAACCTCGATGAACGAGGCGCCCCTGGACTCACTGAGCGAACCTTCTCCGACCGCGGCTGCCGCCTCCTGGCGCGCGCGCCTCCAAAAGCTCCCGGTGAAATGGCTCGTTGGAGCGGCGGTGGTGGTAGTGGCCTCGACCAGCGTCCTTAGCTACCTCGGCACCCGGCCCTCGCTCACCCCCGAAGAACGGTTGGCTGCCGCCGAGGCCACCAAGGACGTCGCGGCGCGGCACGAGCTGCTCGAACCGATTTCCAAAGACCCCGCTGCCTCGGCTCGGCAACTGGCCCGCGCGGGCGAGCTGCTCCTTTCCGCCGAGGCCTACGAGGCCGCGCTGAAAGTGAGCGAAGCGCTGGTGACTCGGTTTCCCAACGAGGTGGACGGACACTTGCTCGAAGCCAGGGCGGCGATGAACCTGCGCCTGGGCAAGCGCTCGGAGGCCGCACTGGCGCGGGCGGAGGCGCTGCGCCCCAAGGACCACCGGCCCCACTTGCTGCTGGCCGACCTGCGCGAGCTTCAAGGCGACCTCTCGGGTGCCCTCGATGCCCTGGGGCAGGCGGCGAAGAAGCGGCCGTTCGACCTCGCGCTCTCCAAACGGCAGGGGTTGCTCCTCTCACGGGCAGGAAGGCTCGAAGAGGCGGTGACCGAGCTGGGCGCCGTGCTGCAAAAACGCTTCGATCCCCAAGCCGCCGCCGAGCTGGCCTTCGTTCGCCTCCGCCAAGAGCAACCCGACGAAGCGCTCGCGCTGCTTCGACGCGCACTCAAGAAGAAGCCTCAGCTGGCCGTGGGGCACTACTACCTGGGCGCGGTGCTCTACCGAAAAGGAGAGGTGAAGGCCTCCGAGGCCGCCTACCGGGAGGCCGACCGTCTCGCCCCCAAGGACCCGCGGGCGCTCCTGGCGCTGTGTGTGGTGAAGGCGCAGACGAAGGCGCCGGACCTCGAGGACACCAGGAGGCTCTTGAGCGAGCGCTTCTCTTCCCAGTCGGCGGCGCTGCTTTCCCAGTGCAGCCCATGAAACGTCTGCTCATCGTCAACGCCGACGACCTCGGCTACGACCCGGCGGTCAATCGCGGCATCCTCGAAGCGATGCGCGGAGGGCTGGTGGGCTCAGCCACCCTGATGGTGAACACCCCACACGCCGAGGAGGCCGCCAACGCCGCCCAAGGGCTGGCCGTCGGGCTGCACTTGAACCTCGCCCGCTTCGCCCCGGTGGGGAGCGACTTTCCCGACACCCTGCTCGCAAACGGTCACTTCTCCGAGGCGCGCGCGAGCGAGCTTCCGCCGGAGGTGGTGGAGAAAGAAGCCCTCGCCCAATTGGCGCGGCTGGAGGCGTTGTTGGGCAGGCCACCCACGCACCTGGACAGCCACAAGCACTTGCACCGACGCCCCAACATCCTTGAAGGGGTGGCCGCCGCCGCCTGGCGACGGGGTCTGCCGGTGCGCGCCGTCGACGAAGCGATGCGCGTTTTCTTGCGGGGCCGGAAGATACCCACCACCGACCACTTCGTCGGCGATGCGGGCGCAGAGGCGTACTGGACGCTCGAGCGCCTGCGGCAAATTCTCGAGGCCCTTCCCCCATCAGGAACGGTGGAGCTCATGTGTCACCCCGGCTACGCGCCCATCTCTCTCACCAGCGGCTACGCCGCCCAGCGCGAGGTGGAGCTTAAGACCTTCACCCATCCCGCAGCGCGCCAGCTGGTGGAGCGGCTGGGCTTTAAGCTCGGGGACTTCTCGATGTTGGTGCGTTAAGCGTCGCGCGCCTCGGACAACATCTGGCTTGCGCCCACACTCAAGGCGCGGGTCACCGCCTCGCCCAGCGCCTCCGTCTTCTCGGCGTGGAGGAAGACGCCGCCGCCCAGCGGAGCCCACGAGGGGAGCGCCCCGCCCAAAAGCACCAGGGGCACCGGCCGCACCCAGGGCAGCCGCGAGAGCGTCTGCGCGAAGAGCTCTCCGTAAGGGAGCGAGCCGCTCAAGACGACCGCGTCCACCGGCGCGTGCCCCATCGCCTCCAACGCCCGCACCCCGTCGGCGGCCCGCCAGACCTCGAAGCGCAATAGTCGCAGCACCTGCTCGGCAGCGCCCAGGCGTGCCCCGTCTTCGTCCACCACCAGAATGCGCGGCGAGCGCGCGCGCACCTCGGCTTCGCTCATGCGCGGCAGGGCCACGGTGAAGGTCGAGCCTTTGCCCTCGACCGAGCGCACCGTCAGCTCGCCCCCGTGAAGCCGGGCGATGCTGCGGCTGATGAACAAGCCCAACCCCAGCCCACCAAAATGGCGGTGGGAGGAGTTGCGCGCCCGGCAGAACCGCTCGAATACCCGGCCCTGGTCAGCGGCGGGAATGCCGATGCCCGCATCCTCCACGCGAGCGAACGCCTCGACGCGCGTCGCTTCCAGCCGCACCACCACCGGCCGCAGAGCGGCGCTGTACTTGTGCGCGTTTTCCAAAAGGTTCACCACCACCTGTTCCAGCCGCGCGCGGTCGCCCCGCACCCACACCGGCTCTCTGGGCAGCGTCAGGTGGAACTCGCGCTCGCTGGCGAGGCGAAACTCGTCGACCACGTCGGCCAGCACCTGCGACAGCTCGAGCGGCGTCCCCGCGAAGGAAAGCTGGCCCAGCTCCAGCTTGGAGGCATCGAGCAGCTCGTTGACCAACCCCGCCAGCCGGTCCACCTGCCGCTTGGACTTGATGACGGTGGCCAACTCAACGTCCTGGCCCTGCGCGATGCGCCGCTCCATCAGGGAGAGGCACATCTTCAACGGAGTGAGGGGCGTCTTGAGCTCGTGCGAGGCGATGCTCATGAACTCGTCCCGCACCCGTAAGGCGGACTGGGCCTCCTTGAGCAAGCGCGCGTTCTCCACCGCCACCGCGAGCTGGGCCGCCGCCGCCGACCACAGGTCGAGCTCTCGCACCGAGAAGGAGGCTTGGGCGTCCTTGTAGAGAACGAGGAGGCCGACCGTGCGGCGCTGCGCGGAGAGAGGAACCGCCGCGAACATCATGCCGGCGGCAGAGCCGGTGCGCGTCACCCCCAGCTCGGGTTCGCCGGTGGCCACCGCCTGTTGGAACGCTCCCGGGGGCAGCGCTGCGGGCGCCTCCCGCCGCGGCTCGGCGAGGTCGGAGGCGGCCACCCGGCGCAAGCGTCGCTCCTCCACCAAGTACACCTCGGCGCGCGACACCTGGGCGCAGCGCACCATCGCCAGCACCGCCGAAGCGCACACCGCGTCGACGTCGAGCGTCTCGGCCAGCGCGCGGCCGATTTCCTGCAACGCCCGGGCGAACGCCGCGTCGTCGTCGAGCCCCGCCGGCTCGAACACCACCCACGCCACTCCCTCCACATCGCCTGCAGGCCGCACGCGTGCCCTCATCTGGCGCAGCGCGCAAGTGACCACCACCACCTCGTAGACGGCACCCATGGCAATGGCGCGCTCCAGCTCTTCCCGCGCCACCGACGGCTCGAGCGCCTCGGCCAGCCGCTGGCCCGCCTCCAGCGTCAGCCCCGTCTTCGCCCCGAAGTCGGAGGCGACCCACAGCACCTGCCCCTGCGCATCGACGCGCGCCGCCGCCTGGGGAAGGCAGGCCAACAGGTCGGTCAGCTCGGAACGGTCCATGTGCGTTGACCGCTCCATAGGTAGGAACTGCCCGCCTGAACGGCAAGCAGGCTCGAGCACCGGCGTTCCAAAGACAACTCGAGCGTCGGCTTGCCGACACGAGGGTCAGCGTCGGGTGTTGAACGGTCGACTGCCCAACGCCTCGTCGATGGCCCGCGCGCTCGCCGCTGACAGCCGAAGGAAGCGAATCCCCATGCCCTTGTCGGCCACCCCGTCACCACGAGCGACCCAGCGCACCTCTCCCACCGCCTCCACCTTGCCGGTGGGTAGCTCGAACTCGAGGTGCACCTGCTTGCCGACGGGGACGAACACGCTGGTCTCGAGGAACAGCCCGGTGCCCGAGAGGTCGACGATGCGGCCCGCGAGGTTGGTGCTGGCGCCTCCGCCACGGAAGCGGGCGCTGCACTCGATGCGCCGGGTCTGCCGCCTGGGGTCGTTCATCGTCGGCTCACATGCAAGACGAGGAGCGCTGGCGGGTCAAGCACGCGAAGCCTCGACGCACGGCAGCGGCTCGGCTAGAGGAAGCGCCATGCCCAGCCAGCCCTCCAAGTCGCTGGAGACCTTCCCCAACCCCGTGCCCAAGCGCGACTACGAGATTTCCTTCGACTGCCCGGAGTTCACCTGCCTTTGCCCGCTCACCGGCCAGCCCGACTTCGCGCGCTTCAAGATTCGCTACGTGCCCGACCGGCTGTGCGTCGAGCTCAAAAGCCTCAAGCTTTATCTATGGTCCTACCGCAACGAGGGCGCCTTCCACGAGGCGGTGACCAACCGCATTCTCGACGACTTGGTGGCGGCGGTGAAGCCGCGGTGGATGGTGGTGGAGGGTGACTGGTTCATCCGCGGCGGCATCGGCACCGTGGTGACCGCGCGCTATGAGAAGCGCGACAAGCCCGCGCGCGGCTAGCGTCCTTCCGTCAGAAGTTTGCCCATCGCTACTTTCCTTTGAGCGTCCACAGCGCGTTGAACAGCGGCAGCCACTTGGCCTGCGTCCAGTAGAGCGCCGCCCCGCCCGCGGCGAGCATCGCCACCGCCCAGCGCAGCCGCCCCTTGTGCGGCCAGCGGACGCGGTCGAACTGGTCGACCAAGGCCAGCTCGCGGCCGGTGAGTCGGGCCAGCGCCTCCGTTTCGGTGAGCCGCTTGCGGTGGCGAAGGAAAGCCAACAAGAGAGCGCTTTGCGACACCTTCACCGAGCGGGCCAAGTACACCTCGAGGTCGCGCCGCAGCGCCGAGGCCTCGAAGTAGCGGTCGTTGGGCTTGTTACGCATCGCGCGCTGCACTGCCGCGCGCAGCGCTGGGGGCACCTGGGGCGCAGCCTTGCTCAGCTTCTTGTACTTGCCGTCGCGGACCTTGGCGAAGATCTCTCCCGCCGAGGTACCCACGAAGGGTTTTTCGCCCGTCAGGCATTCGTAGAGCACCACCCCCAGCGAATAGATGTCGGTGCGCGGGTCGAGCGGGGCGCCCACCACCTGCTCGGGCGACATGTACGCCGGGGTACCCACAGCCATGCCCTTCTTGGTGAGGGCGTCGAGCTCCTCGTCCTTGGCGATGCCGAAGTCCATCAGCTTCACCTCGCCCCAGCGGGTGAGCATGATGTTCGACGGCTTCAAGTCGCGGTGGATGATGCGGTGGAAGTGCGCATGGTCGAGCGCGCTGGCCAACTGGTCGCCAATCACCGCCGTCACCTCCGGCGGAATCGGCCCCTCGCGGAGCAGCTCAGAGAGGGTGGGGCCGTCGACGAGCTCCATGATCATGAACAGCCCGTCGTTCTTCTCCACCAGGTCGTAGAGGGTGACGATGTTCTGGTGGCGAAAGGCAGCCAGCGCCAGCGCCTCGCGGCGGAAGCGCGAGAGGGTCTCCTTGTCCTTCTCGCCGCCGGGGAGGAGCTCTTTGATGGCCACCTCGCGCTGCAGCGACTCGTGCACCCCCCGGTAGACGATGGCCATACCACCCCGCCCGAGCTCGTCGAGCAAACGGCAGGCGCCCACCTTGCGCACCCGCCGCCCTTCTTTCTCTTTGGCGCTGCTCACCTGGGGCCGAAGGGTAACCCATATGAAGCCAGTTGACTTGCAGCCCTCGCGCTGCCGAAGGTCGGTACCCTCGTGGAGCTCTTGCGCCTAGAACGCGCGGTCATCGGGTACCGCCAACCGCTCCTGCCCCCGCTGGAGCTCACCGTCCGCCAAGGCCAGCGCCTGGCGGTGCTGGGTCCCAACGGCTCGGGGAAAACGACCCTCTTGCGCAGCCTCTTGGGGCTGGTGCCGCTCTTGGAGGGCCGCCGCACGTTGCCGGATACCTCGCTGCGGCTGGGCTACGTGCCCCAGGCGCATCGGGCTGACCCGGTGTACCCGCTCACCGCGTTTCAGGTCACGTTGCAGGGACGCTACGGGCTCATCGGGCTGGGCCGCTTCACCGCCGCCAAAGACCGTCAGCTGGCGATGGAGAAGCTTAAGCGCGTAGGCATGGCCCACAAGGCGGGCGCGCCTTTTCGCGCCCTGTCGGGAGGAGAGCGCCAACGGGTGCTGCTCGCCCGGGCGCTGTGCGGCGAGCCGGCCCTCTTGGTGCTCGACGAGTTCACCTCCGACTTGGACCCGGCGGCTTCGGCGGCGCTGCTCGAAGAAGTCGCCGAGCTCGCCGACAAAGCCAGGGTGTCTGTGGTGTTCGTGACCCACGAAATCGCCGCCGCCGCCGCGCACGCCACCCAAGTCGCCCTGGTGGACACGCGCACCCAGGTGTTCGAGACCGGCCCCGCCGAAGGGCTACTCACCTCCGAGCGCATGAGCCGCCTCTACGGACGGCCGGTGCGCATCGAGCGCATCGACGGGCGCACCCAAGTCTTCGTCGAGGCCCGCGCCCACGACAGGGGAGCACCGTGAACGAGCCGGTGGACTTCGCCACCTTCTGGGCGCTCTTCGGGCCGGCGGTGCTGGCCGCCCTGGTGGCCGCCACCCTGTGCGGCTTCCTCGGCTTCTTCGTGGTCACCCGGCGCATCGCCTTCGTCTCTGCGGCGTTGGGTCAGGTTTCCGGGTTGGGAGTGGCCGCCGGCTTCTTCGTGGGCAGCCTCTTCGGAGCTGACCCGCACGAGCCCACTCCGCTGTGGCTCGACCCGGTGGTGCTGGCGCTGGTGCTCACCGCCTGGGTGGCGATGGCGCTCGCTTACGTCACGCGGGTGCAACGTGCTCCGGCGGAGAGCGCGGTGGCGGTGGTGTACTTGGTAGCCACCGCGTTGGCGATTCTCCTCCTCGCCAGCCCGCGGCTCGCGCTGGAAAAGCATGAAGTGGAGATGCTCCTGTTCGGCAACGCGGTGGCGGTGACCAACGAGCACCTGGTGGAACTGGGGGTGGTCGCCGCCTTGGTGCTCGTCTCCCAGGTGTTCCTCTTCAAGGACCTCGTCTTCGTCTCCTTCGACCGCGAGATGGCCAAGACCCTGGGCCTTCCCGTCACCACTCTCGAATTGACGTTGCACGTCTCGGTCGGCGTCTCGGTGGCGGTGGCCACCCGGGCGATCGGCGCCCTCCCCGTGTTCGGCTTTCTGGTGCTACCGGCCGGCGCGGCGCTGCTCGTCTCCGACTCGGTTCGGGGCGTGCTCCTTCTTTCCATCCTGGGCGCGGTCATCGCCGCGGCGACCGGCTTCTACGTGTCCTTCGTCGAATCGGTTCCCACCGGGCCGACGATGGTGGTGGTCGCCGCCGCATACTGGCCGGTGGCGGCGCTGGCGCGCTACCTCTCCACCCGCTAGCAAAGCTTTCACTGCAGAGGCGTGCCCCGCTCTCCGACCCCGAGCGCAAAAACGAGTGCCCTGTCGATCTCGGCGAGCTTGGCCTCCGAGAGCGTCGTGAGCTGCGGGCCCACGTTGGGCTTCTGGAGAGTGAAAACGTTGTGCAGATTGAAGCCGACAAGGCGTTTCGAATCATCGAATCGATGAGCCCGGCGGCAGCGTCGGCCGGCCGAGCACCATCGCCTGGGCCGCCATCACCCAGAGAAGAACGCCTGCAGCGAGGATGGAGAAAATCAGACCGAGGGCGACCAGCGACACCACCAGTCGGGCGAACGGGTCGGCAGCAGGGGCAGCGAAGAGAAGCGAGCTCATGAGCGGGTTGACCCTAGCTTAGAGCGCGTCCGGTAATTCGGCGAGCTGGCGCTTTGTCTCGCCGCCGTGAGCGAGCGGCTGATTCGGGCGGTCGGGTACCCGTATCATCCAACCAGCACCTCGCCGTTCCGCTTCACCATCTCTCGGGCCAGCTTGTTGAGGTTGAAGCCCAGCACCGCCATCTGGCCGCACGTACCCATCTTGCGCGCCGAACGGGCTGGCGGCCGGTGGAATCCGTACCGGCTGCTCTTCACCGCTCCGATGCCTGCCTCCACCCGCGCCCTCTCTTTGACCAACTCGTCCTTCTTCCTCCCTCGCACTGCCCAACTCGCCTGGCCCAGGGGGGCCAGTCCCACATGCTTCACGCCCTTCCGCTTCAGCTCGGTGACATTCGCCCTGCTCCAGCCTCCGCGGTCGTATGCGTAGCCAGTCGGTGGTTTGCCGAACAGATGGATGCAGTCGTCCACCGCCTTCACTGCGAACGTTGTGTCGGTCAGTTCCTTGCGGTTCATCGCCATCGTGGCGAGCAAGAAGCCGCCACGCAACCGTACCAACCCCCACTTCAGGCCGAGCTCCATCACCCGGTGGTTCTCGTCGAGCGGGATGGTCGGTCGCTTCGAATACGGAATGAGCTCCCGCTGGCGGCTGCCGCCGCTGTTGCGTTTGGCCATGTGTGACCTCCAGAGCCACCTGCCGGCGACTGGCCATCCAACTTGGGGGCCCGTCCTCGGGCTTCCCTTGCTGGGCGTTTGTTTTTGATGCGCGTTCCATATGTATTTATGCCTGTATTTGTGCCCAATGATAACGCGTCTAGAGCAATGGTCGCTCTTCCCCTTCTTCACCAGGTCGCCCGGTTCTTGGTGGCGGCACTCCAGCGGTGCGGGGCGGCACGGGCCTCCGACTCTCCAACTCCACGCCCGT
>JBMORE010000005.1:0-29763 GCA_049322255.1 Myxococcota bacterium
CCGAAGAAGCCGCTCGCCTTTCGGCCGAAGCCAAGGCCAAGGCCGCCGCGGAGGAGGAAACCCGCAGAGCGGCCGCCGCGGAGGAAGAACGCCGCCGCATCGAGGCGCAGGCCGGGCAGACGCTCGCTCAGGGCCTTTCGAAGACCAAAACCCAAGGCTTCATGTCGCGCCTCAACGCCCTCTTCGGCGCTCCGAAAAAGGTCGACGAGTCGGTGCTGGGCGAGATGGAAGAAATCCTCTTCACCGCGGACATCGGAGTGAAGACGGCCTCCAGCCTGGTGGAGCTGGCGCGCGAGAAGGCCAAGGCCAACGAGCTGGCCAGCGCCGAGAAGCTCAAGGGACTGATGCGTCAGGAGGTCGAGCGCATCGTCGACTTGCCGAAGCCCAAGAGCCTGGAGGGAGGAGGTCCACCCCACGTGGTGATGGTGGTGGGGGTGAACGGCTCGGGGAAGACCACCACCATCGGCAAGCTCGCCGCCAAGTGCACCAGCGGAGGCAAGAAGGTGGTGCTCGCCGCCGGAGACACCTTCCGCGCCGCCGCCACCGAGCAACTCGACGTGTGGGCCGCCCGCGCCCACGCCGAGCTGGTCAAGGGCAAGGAAGACGCCGACCCGGCCTCGGTGGTCTTCGACGGGGTACAGCGCGCCAAGGAGCAGGGCGCCGACGTGCTCATCGCCGACACCGCCGGCCGCCTGCACACCAAGAGCCCGCTGATGGAGGAGCTCAAGAAGGTGAAGCGGGTGATGGGCAAGGCGCTCCCCGGAGCACCGCACGAGGTCCTTTTGGTGCTCGACTCCACCAACGGGCAGAACGCCATCGCCCAGGCGAAGCAATTTCACGAGGCGGTGGGGGTGACGGCGATCGCTCTCACCAAGCTCGACGGCACCGCCAAGGGGGGAGTCATCATCGGCATCTGCGACGAGCTCAAGCTGCCGGTGACCTGGGTGGGCGTGGGCGAAAAGGTGGCCGACCTGCGGCCCTTCGAGCCCAAGGAGTTCGTCGAGGCCCTCTTCGACTAAAACGCGCAGCGGCTCACTCGCCCCCGAGCTGGCGCAGCATCTCTTCGAGAAGTTTCATCGACCGCGGGTCGAGCTTTGGCAGGTTGCCACCGCCGAACATGCCGGCGAGGTCGGGCTTGCCCAGGTCTTCGTCACCCCGCGCTTCCTCCCACCAGCGACGGCGCAGCGCCTCGAGCTTGGCCCCAGAACCCTGACGCGACAGCGACCGAACCACCGCCTCGGAGTCGACCCAGCCATAGCGGTTCTCGTCGACGTAGAGGCGCAGCCCGCGCAAGAACGCCTCTTCGCCCAACACTCCGCGCGCCTGGTGGAAGAAAAGCGGCGCCTTGCCGTACACCAGCGCCGCGTACTCGGTGGTGGAGGAAAACTCGGCGGTGGGGCGATCGGCGGCGCCGTCCTCTCCGCCCATCATTCGGTGCAGGTGGTAGGTGCCCACCAGGTACTGCTTGCGCAGGCTCTCCGCCGCCTTGGCTCCGTGCTTCCACTCGATGTGGAGGAGCGCGGCGTACTGCGCGAGCGCCTCGTCGGTCACCGGCGAGCCCACCGGGTCGCTCCCCACCAGCATCGGGAAGTACTGGTGGGCCACCTCGTGGGCCACGGTGAATTCCACCGTCACCTCGAAGAGCTGGCGCATGTTCGGGAAAAGCTCCTGCATCATTGCGCCGCCGAGCATCGCGCCCAGCCCGGGCATCCCCATCGCCGCGAAGGGGTCGGCGGTGCCGCGGTAGAGCGCGCCGGAGACGGTGACGAGGCCAGGAAACTCCATCCCCCCCGCGCCGCCACCCAGCCGGGTCTGCACCACGCGCAGGTGGGTCCACGGGTAGGGCCCGAAGCGTTTCTGCATCTGCCCCAGCGCCTCGGCGGCGTGACGCAACGCCTTCTTCCCCGCACTCGCCTCCGTGTCGAGGAAGTAGCTCTCCACGGTGACATCGTCGACCTTGGCCGCGGCGTGGGAGAGGCCCTTGGCGACGAAAATAGGAAAGTCGCGCGCCGCCGCCGCCCCGTAGGTGAAGCGCACCTTCCGCCCTTTCTCGGGCACCTCGCCGAGCGCGTTGCCGCTCGCCAGCACTTGGTAGCCTGTGGGCACCGTCACCGTCACCAGCCAGCTCGACGGCTCGAAGAGACCCAAGTCGCCGGTGCCACTGGGGCCGGCCAGGGGGTCGCCATCGGGGCCGGAGGGCGGAACCGCCGGGAGCAGGCCCACCAGGCTCATCATCTCCGGTGAGGCGGCGAAGGCGCCGTAGTCTCCCCCCTGCCCGTGGAGCGAGAGGGACACCTGGTCGCTGCCCGCGGGAGCCTTTGGCACCTGGGCGGTGAGCGACAGCTCCACTTGAGCCGCCGCTCCGGGCTCGACGGAAGGTTGAAGCTCCACCCGGTAGAGCGTCGGCTCGACGAGCTCGAGCATCGCCGGCCTCCCCTGAGCGGTGGCCTCGGCGAGCTGGACGGCGCCCTCATGGGCGGCGTTGGGCGTCAGTCGAAGCAGGAGCGCCTCCAGCCGCCGGTCTTTGGCGACGTAGGTGATGAACACCCTGCCCTTCACCTCGCGCCGGGTCGGGTCTACCGAGAGTTGCGCACGGTAGAGCGGCAGCTTTTCCACGGGGCCGAGGGCCTTCTCCAACCGCGCGCGTTCACCCGCACGCAGGTGCGTCAAACACAGCTGTGCTTCGGGAGAAAGCTCGGCCCAAGCCCCCAAGGCCCAGAGCGCCGCGACGCAGAAAAGGTGCAGTCGCATGGTGCAAACAGTGTAGTTGACCCGCCCAAAGCGCGCTGGCTACAAGGCTGGGCCATGCGCACGTGGGCCACCGCCGCCGTCTTCCTCCTGGCTTGTCCCAAGCGTGTCGAGCCACCCGCGTCGAAGCCCCGGCAGGCGGTGCAGCTGCTCGCCCAGACCGAGGAGATTGAAACAGAAAAGAACACCCAAACCCGCGCCGACGTCGAAATCGACACCCGCGACTTCGACCGCACCCCCAAAGTGGTGGCGACGAAGGAGACACCGCTTTTGCGCCTCGAAGGCATGGAGGCGCGACTCTACGGCGACGAGGCGGCAACGCAGGGCTGGCAGGTGGACAACTTCGTGCTCCTCGAGGTGCTCAGCGAGAGCGGGCAGGTGCTCTCCCGCGCAGCGGTCGGCCACACCGACGTGGTGCAGATAGGCCCCGAGAACATCGACAGCGTGGGGAGGATGTCCTTCACCTTCGAGGCGGGCGAGGTCGACGTGACTTCACTGTTGCCCGAGGAGGCGCCCTTCAAAGTGCGCGCGACCGCGCTGGATTACAGCGGTGTTGGCCGGGTGAGCAACTTGTACCTGGTGCTCGAGCCTAAGCAACAGGCGGAAGACGACCTGCGCGGTCAGTGAGCGCCCAAGGGCCGCAGCCCGGCTGGCTCGTTGATGAACGCGTCGCAGTGGCCTCCGCAGGCGCCGTGCTTGTCGAACTTCTGCGGGCTGGAGACGACCACGAAGGTGGTGGCCGCGGCGACGACCACTGCCGCGGCACCCGCCCACACGTACCAACGGGTGTAGAGCGGCTCGTCTTCGGAAGGCCCGGGCGTAAGCGACGAGGTGACCTCCGAGTCAGCGGGAACGAGGACGGGGTTCTCCGGGCGATCGGCGTAGGCGGTGACGGTGCGGGCCGCCACGGTCAGCTGGGCGCTCACCGTGTAGTCCTTGCCGGCGAGCACGGTGACGCTCTGACGGCTCTCCTCGAAGCCCTCTTTGCGCACCACTACCTCGCGGCTGCCCGGCGCCACTAAAAGCTCGCTGAGGGGGACTTCGCCCACCAACTGGTCGTCGATCAGCACCTGTGCCCCGGTTTGATCGGCGCGCACGGAAAGAAAGCCCGAAATCGGCGACAAGACGGCGACGACTTCGGTGGTCTTCCCCGCCACGAGGTTCACCTTCTTGTTGAGCTCGGCGTAGCCCGGGCGCCGGACCACCACCGAATGCTCTCCCGGGGGCAACACGTGGGGCCGCGAGGTCAGCGGGCCCACTTCCTTCCCGTCGAGGAACAACACTGCGCCCGCCTTCGCTCCGGGAGCGAGCTTCACCACCAGCTCCGACTTCGCCGCAGGCAGCGGGGCCAACAGATCGCTCGCGTCGGAAGCGGGCGGAGGTTTGGCCGCGGGCTTCGGCTTGGGCCGTTTCTTCTTCGGCTTGGTCGGGACCGGGACCAGCGGCATCAAGAGGTCTTCCTGGGCGAGGGCCGGAGCGCCCGTGAGGCCCACCGCCAAGGCGAGCACCAAGCCGTTGCGAAGCCAACGCATGAGCGAAAGGTTAGAGAGTCGGCGAAGCCGGGTCAAACCAGCTCCCACTTTCGTCGAATCCCGCTACGGTGCGGCGAATGATGCGCCTGTTCCCCCTCGCCTTCGCCGTAACCGCCGCCGCCTGTTTGCGGGCCTCGCCGCCGCTGCCTCCCCCCGAGCCTCCTCCACCGTCGATACGCATTCCCGCCGGCTGCGCGCGTGACTTGGGCGGTGCGTGGGTGCACAAGGAGCACCCTGACTACCGCTATCAAGGCACCGACGATGGCGGCACGCTCGTCCTGCTCTTTGCGCGTGACGTGAGCGACGGCGGCATCGCGCGCGTCGTGCTCGAACGCGGGCCCAAGGGCTTTGTCGGCTCGACCCATGCTCTTTCGGTGAACGGCACCGGGCAGCTGTGCCCGGTGGAATTCCCCACCGAGGTGATGAGCTGCCCCCAGGAGGGACTGGTGCTCCTCGCCGCCACCGACGCTCTGGTGGACGACGCGTGCCGCCCGGTGCCGATGGCCGAAAAACCGCAACGGGTGCCGCAACCGCTCGTCCGTCCGTCTTTCGTGACGGAGGCTGACGGTGGCCGTTGAACTCCCTCTCCCTGTGGGAGAGGGTAAGGGTGAGGGAACCTTAGAGCTGCGTGCCAGTGCCGGTGGCGGGAGGCGGCGTCGGCGTGCCCGCGGCCTCCCCTTCCAGCCGCATCGGCAGGGTGTACGCCTCGTCCCACTTGTAGACCCACAGGAGCGGAAAGAGGCAGAAGTAGCCACACACCAGCCGGACCGGGTCCTGCCGGCGGCCAATCGCCGTCTCGGTGGAGGCGTAACCCTCCTTCTCCAAGCGCACGTGTTTGTAGCCGTTGTTCGAGCCGTCGGGCAGCTCGAGGGTGAGCGGCGTTTCGCCCCGATATGCCCCGTCGAGGTAAACCTTCGCCCCCGACGGGGTGCTGTGAATGGTGGTCGTGGTGCTGCAGGCGGCCAGCGCCACCGTCACCAGGAGTGCCTTGCGCATGGCCGCGCAGATTCGGGATGTGCGCTGATGCTGTCAAGGCCGCCGGCTTCAGATGTAGGATGCCTTGCGGCCGCACGTCTTTTCCCAGGGGTTTTCAGACATGTCCGACCAGCGTTTCGGCATCTTCGTCGCTTTGGCCTTCTTGTCGGCCTGTGGCGGCTGCAACTGCGACCCCCCGCTTCAATCCACCGAGCCCTGCGCCAGCGTCCCCAACGTCCAACCGGACATGGTGCAGGCCTGCGGCTCGACTACCGAGTGCGGCGACCACTACCCCTGTACGGAGGTGAAGGACAGCGACGGCTTGATGTGTTGTGTGTTCGCCGATCGCAAGTGCGTCACCGAGGCGGACTGCTGCCCCGGGCAGACCTGCCCCGCCGACCGCAAGAAGTGCTTCGACAAGTACCTCTCCTGCGAAACCGACGCCGACTGCGGCGACAAGGGTGACCGCTTCTGCGAAGAGTGGACCGACAGCTACGGCACCTCCAAGCGCTGTCGCTTCAAGGCCTGCACCGACGGCGCCTGTCCCGACGGGCAGTACTGCTTCCAGAACGAGTGCATGGCCGACCTGCCCTGCGGCGGCGCCTGCGAGAGCGGCAAGGCCTGCGTGCCCGCCATCGACCGCTGCCAGGACTACTCCAACCCTACCGACCGCGCCGCCGCCGCCTGCCCGGTGACCTGCGCCGCCGGCTTCATCGCCACCTTCAACGACAACCGCAACGTGTGGGACACCTGCCGGCTGCCCGAAGTGGCCTGCGTGTGCGCCGAGCTGCCCCCCTTGCGCTCCGAGGACTTGGGCCGCTTTTCGGCAATCGCCGCCGACGCTACCCAGAACCGGCTGTTCGTCTCCGCCTACGACGGCCAGTACGGCGACCTGGTGGTGTTGCGCTTCGACGGCGCGGGGACGCTCGCCGGCACCGAGTACGTCGACGGCGTGCCTTCGGGCACGGTGCGCTTTGGCCCCTCGGGCGCGCGGGGCGGCGTCGTCGAGCCCGGCCCCGACGTCGGCCGCTACACCGACGTGGCGGTGCACAACGGCCAGGTGTTCGTGAGCTACTACGACGTCACCAACGGTGATGTGAAGCTCGCCCTCCGCTCCACCGACGGCACCTGGCGCACCATGCGGGTGGACGGCACCGACGCCGACCTGGGGCTGTACTCCTCGGTGGCGGTGGACTCCGACGGCTACCCCGGCCTCTCCTACTTCCAAAAAGGCGGCGGAGCGACCTTCGACTCCGCCAGCTGCCCCGCGCCCCCGCCCACCGGAGACAAGACGTTCATCACCGCGCTCAAGTTCGCCCGCGCCAACACCGCCAGCCCCGCAGGCCCCGCAGACTTCACCGTGCGCACCATCGCCTGCCAAAGCCGCCCCCCTCCTCCTTGCTACAACTGCGCGCAGACCTGCGCCGACCCCGGCACCGGCGCCGGCTGCTACGCGCCCGACACCACCTGCACCGGCTGCGACGCCAACACCGAGGTCTGCGTGATGGTCGGCACCACCCCCACCTGCGCGAAGAAGTACAACCCCTCCAACCTGGCGGAGGTGGTAGACGGAGTGGGCCTGTTCTCAGCGCTCGCCTTCAACGGTAAGGACGCCTACATCGCCTACATGAACCGCACCGGGGGCGACGGAGACCTCTACGGGGTGCGCCTGGGCGCGCAGAACACGGTGCTGCCGCAGGTCTTGCTCGACGCCGCCGGCGACACCGGCTTCTTCCCCGACGTGAAGCTCGACCCGGGCGGCACCAACGTGGCGGTGAGCTACCACGACTTCTCCAGCCGGGCGTTCAAGCTCTTTTTTGCCCCCAACTTCCAGGCGGGAGTCACCCCCGAGGTGATTGACCCCGGCACCGGCGCCGCCAGCTCCGGCGTGCACCACTGGGTGGGCACCGACAGCGCGCTTGCCTTCGCCGGCGCGCAAGACCTCTACGCGGTGTACCAAGACGCCACCGGGGGCGACCTCAAGCTGGCCCGCCGCCAGAACAACGTCTGGACGCTGCTTTCCCCTTTGCGCACCGAGGGCGCGGTGGGCTTCTTCGCCGACGCGGTGATGCTGGGAAGCAAGCTCTTCGCCAGCCACGCGCGCATTCACGCCAAGCTGGTGGCCGGCGAGCCGCGGGTGGACAACTCGCTCCTGCTCGAGCAGTACACCGGACCATGACGACCCACCCGCTCAAGGTGACGTTGAGGGTCGCCCGGCCCGGCGACGTGCTCGTACGCTGCTACCCCAACGGCAAGGTGGGCGGGCTCACGGTGGACGGAAGTGTGCCCGGTGCGCTCGGGCAGCACTGCGAGCTGGTGGTGCGCATCGCCCAACCGGTGGCGCGTCACTTCAATGTGCGAGGGCAGTTGGCGTGGGCACGGCACCAGAGCTCGATGGCGCTCAAGGAGTGCTTCGGGGTCGATTTTCTCCCCGACGACGAGGCGGGGCGCGACCGGCTGCTTTCCTACGCCAAAGAAGAGGTCGAGCCCGGCGCCAGCCGCTACGAAGACCGCATCTACACCTCGCTCCCGGTGAAAATCTCCCACCAGGGCAAGACACGGCGCGAGTTCCTCTTCGACCTTTCCCAGGGCGGGGCCTTCGTGCGCAGCGCCCGCCCGCTGCCCGTGGGGGCGGAGGTGCTCTTCGTCTTGCGCCCTCCGCTGTCGCTCACCGTGCTTCGGCTCAAAGGGCGGGTGGTGTGGGTGCGCAGCACCGGCCACGCCCAGGGCATGGGCATCGAGTTCCAGTTCGAGGACCCCAAAGAGGCCGACGGGCTGCGCAGGCTTCTCGTCCGCCTCGACCGGCAAGCGGCGCAACGCTGACGGTTACTGCCGAAGCTGGCTGCTCTCCACCATCGGGTCGAGGACGAAGCGGAACAGCGTGCCCTCTCCCGATGTCGCCGGCTCGACGTGCAGCTCGGCTCCGCTGCGTCGCGCCAGTTGCCGGGCCACCGCCAAGTCGACGTTCAGGCGCATGGTCTGGCCGGTGGGGCCGTCGGGCTCGACCGAGGGCTCGAAGATTCGATTCCGGTGCTCGGCGGTGAGCTCCAGGCTGGGGTCGTTGATGCGCACCTCGGCCCCGTAGGGCCCTTTTTCCACCCGCACGGTGAGCGGCGCCTGCGCGTCATCGAGACGACGGCTCTTGGCCGACAAGTACGAGAGCACGTTGATGACCGCGGTGCGCAAGTCGTCAGGAGCCACCAGCGCCTCGACTCCGGCGTCCAACCGAGGGACCACCGCTCTGGCATACGAGGGTAGACCACGCAGCCCTTCTTCCACCACCGAGGCCAGCTCCACGCGGAGACGACCGGACGGGCCGCGCAGATCCGCCAGACGATGAAAGCTGCTCACCAGGTTGGAGATCCGCTGCACCCCCTCCAGGGTCTCGGGCAGAACCTCTTCGAGGTCGGAAAGCTCGGCCTCCGCCGCCAAAAGAACGGGGGCGAGGTCATGGAGCGCGCCCTCGGCGTCCCCCGCCGGGTGACGCTCCAACGCCCGCGCCGCCATGCGGGACGATTCCCAGAGCCGATGCCACGTCTCGGCTTGTCTCTTCAGCGTGTTCAAATTGCTCTGCACGAAGGCGAGCGGGTTGTTGAGCTCGTGCGCGACGCCACCGGCAAGCTTGGCGACCACCGCCATCTTCTCTGCCTGCACCAGCTCGTCCTGAGTCCGGCGCAGCTGGGACATGCTCCGGGACAGCTCGGAGTTGCGCTGCGCGAGCTCGGTAGTCCGCTCGCGAACGCGCCGTTCGAGGTCCCGCGAGAGCGACTCCAGCCGGGTGAAGCCTTCTGCGTTCTCCAGCGCGGCGCCGGCCAGGGCGGACAGGTACTCCGCGAGGCGGCTCTCTTCCTCTCCGAACAACCCCGCGACGTGCTGGTGGGTGATGTAGAAGCAGCCGGCTGGTTTTCCCCGCACTCGGAAGGCACAGCACAGCGCCGAGCGCGCTGCGGAGAGGAGCACACTGTCCCCCGCATCTTCCGAGAGCCCTTCGGCGAGGATTTCTGGCTTGCCGGTCTGGAGTGCGCGCTGCACCAGGGCACGGCTAAAGCCCTCGCCCACGGCGGCGAAGACCTGGCCCTGGTCGTCCACCGTCAGGACGGTGCAACGCTCTCCCCGGAGCAGGGTCAGCGCTCCGTCATGCAGGGCCAAGTACACCGCCTGAACGCTCAAGGAAGTGGCGATACGACGCCCGCATTCGAGCACCGAATCGAAGCGATCGGCCAAGGAGAAGGTGGGAACCGTTGGGGCGGACAGCGGTCGCCCGGCCACCTTCGAGGCGGAACCGAAATCGATGGCCCACTCCCCGTCCAGCGCCACCAGCGCCGCCATCCCTTCCTCCACATCTCGAGCTGCGCTCGGCCAGCCGAGCGGAAGACCCACCTGGCCTCGCGCCAACAAGCACTGGGCGTGCTCGAAACGAGCGCCCAGTTGGTTCGCCACCAAGACGGCTTCATCGAACAGGGCCTTGGCGCGCCGCGGCTGGCCGCGCATCGCGTGAAGCAGCCCCCGTTCCCGAAGAACATGAGGAAGGTTGTTGCGAAACGCCCGGGCCCACCCCATCGCCCGCTTCGCCGAACGGGTCGCCACGGCCAGAGCCTTCCCACGTCCCACTGGATCGGTGGCTGGAGCCTTTTGCGCGAGCAGGCGCTGGGTGGTCAAAAGCCACGCGGAAATGGGAGAGACCCACTCGTTGCGGGTCTTGGCGCGGGCCACCTTCCGCTCGGCGTCCTTCAGCACCGACTCGGCCTGCGCCACCTCTCCTTGCGCCAACAGGCGAATCGCCTCGGCCTGCAGAACGGTCACATGGGTCTGCACGTCGTCGGTCGGCAGGCTCAGCGCCTCGCGTACCAGCTCGGCCGGCAGGGCGCCTCCGGCGGCCTTGGCCCAAATCTCCAGAGCGATGGCGCACGCCCGAGCGTCACCCACCTCGACCCCCTCTCGACGGACGCGGTGAGAGAGCTCCAGCGCATCGCGTAAAGCGCCTCGGCGAAACTTGCAGTAGGCGACGTTGTAGAGCGCGTTGCTCACCTCCCAGCGGTCTCCCGTTCGTCGCAGCGTCCGCTCCGCCTCTTGGAGCAGCTCTTCCGCGTTGGGCAAGTTGGCATCGGCCATCTCCACCAGGCCCCAGAAGTGAATCGACTGCCCCTGGCCCCAGACATCGCCCAACGCCTTGCGGATGGAGAGCCCTCTTTGGGCGTAGTCCCTGCCTCGCTGTGCGAGAGGGACGGTGCTCACGACCACCGAGTGGTTTGAATAGGCCTGAGCCAGCTCGGCGGTGGGTGGGAAGCGCTCCGCCCGGTTCATCTCGTTCAAGTGGGCCCAGAAGGTTTCCACGGTGCCACGCTCGAACCAGTAGGCGTACGCGAGGCGACTGAAGAGGCGCACCGCGAGGAGCTCGGCCTCGGCGCCCGCAAGAGGGCGACGGCCGAGGAAGACCCGCGGAAAGAGGGAGTGCAGCAGCTGAACCAAGAGCTGGCCCACGACGCCCGCCAAAAACCCCAGAGCGCTTCGCGGAATCTGTCGGCCCAACAGGCTCAAGCCCCCTTCGATCGCCCGGCTGGCCGCGCCCATGTCGCCACGTTTGAAGGCGAGCTCACCCAACTTGCCTTGGATCTGCGCCCGCTGGACGGGGCCAGTCGCAAGCTCCAAGGCGGCCTCGAGCTTCCCTTGCGCCTCCCCGTACCGCCCCAGCAGCATCCAAACGTCGCCCAGCCCTTGCGTCACCTGGAGCCTTGTTGCGACATCGGCTCCGGCCATGCCGGCTTCGGCCATCTGGTAGTACCGCGCTGCCGTTTCCAAAGCGTGCTGCGCGCGCGCGAGCTCGGCGGCTTTTTGCGCGTGGGGCAACGCGCGTTCCGGATGTCCTCCCTCGAAGTGGTGGTAGGCCAGCTCGAAAGACCGGCCGCTGCGCTCGAGGTGAGCGGCGGCTCTTTGGTGAAGCCGCCGGCGCGCCTCGTCGGACAGCTGGCCCAAGAGGGCCTCGCGAATCTTGTCGTGGACGAAGGTGTACCTGGCCCCTTCGGCGTCGGCCCAGACGAGCTGCAGGCGGCGGCACTCGTCCAGCGCCGCCAAGGTGGTGCTCGCCTCCATGTCCGCGAGGGCGGCCGCGGTCGCCGAGTCGAACGCCTTTCCCAGCACCGCCGCCACCTCGAGCAAGCGCAGGGCGGGAGCAGACAGTCGCGCGAGCCTTCGGGTGAGAAACGCCGCCGCTTGTCGGCTGGAGCGAAGCTCGTCCATCGCCACCTGCTCGATGCGCCAACCCTCAGGGTCTTTCACCAGGGCGCCGCCCTCGACCAGGCCCTTGAGCACGGCGCCGGCGAGAAAGGGGCTGCCCTCACAGAGGCGGCCCAAAAGCTCGAGCGCCTCGGCCGGGAGCTTGCCGGCCATCGACTCTGCCAGCCGGCTCACCTCGCCCGCGGTGAGCGGCCCCGGTAACAGATGAGCCACCGGCTTGGCTCGCCGGAGCGCGGCGTCGGCGGCCACCTCCTCGCTACGAAAGGCGGCGACCACGACCACGTGTTTGGGCGGGTCGGTTCGAGCGTTCCACTGCGTCAGGGTGCGCATGGTGAGCTCGTCGGCCCACTGACAGTCGTCGAGGAAAATCACCACCGGCTGTTGGGCGCCTCCCAGCGCGTTCAAAAGAGCGATCACCGCAGCGCTGGCGCGTTCCTGACCGAAAATCTCCGGGCCATCCACCTCACCTCCGGTGGCGAGCACCGGCCGGAGCAGGGGCATCAACGAGCTCAGCGCGGAGGAATGGTCCACCAATGCCGGCCGTGCCGCGACCAAGAGCGACAGCTGGTCGTCGACCAGGGCTCGGCAGACCCCTTCGAGTACCTGAAAAGGGAGCTGCGCCGTCTGGTCGACCGCCTGACCTCGAAGCACCACGGCACCTTGGCGCAGGGTGCGTAGCGCCAGCTCCTCCATCAGTCTGCTCTTGCCTCCGCCTGAGGCAGCTTCGAGCAACACCAACCCTCCCCGGCCCGCACGGGCTTGGTCGAGCACCGCCTCGAACCGGGTCAGCTCTTCCTCGCGACCGACGAAGGACGGCTCGGCGATCGTCGGCCGCTGGTCGTACAGACCAATCACCATCGCGGGCTCGCTCTCCCCGCGCTCGAGCGCCTGAAAAATCGCGGCCAAGTCCTGCTCGGCGGCCTTCGCCGACTGGAAACGGTCCTTGGGCTCCTTTTGCATCAAGCGGAGCACCACCTCCTCGAGCGCCCGGCACACCTGCGCGTGCTCCCGCAGGGGCGGCGGAAGAGCGACGAGGTGCTGGCGCAGCACCTCGCTCGCGGTTTGCCCATCGAAGGGCGGACGCCCGGCCAGGCACTCGAAGAGCATCACCCCGAGGGAGTAGAGGTCGCTTCGCTCGTCGATGTCCCGGCGCATCAGCCCGGCCTGCTCCGGCGCGAGATAACGGACGGTGCCCACGGGAATGTCTCGGAGGGAGGTCTCGAGCTTGGCACTGCGCGCCAGCCCGAAGTCGATGAGGGTCGCGCGATCGATGGCGGCCTGGTCGGGAACAATCACGTTGGCGGGCTTGAGGTCGCGGTGGAGCACCCCGTGCGCGTGCGCCTCGTCCAACCCCAACAGCAAGCACCGCCCCACCGCGAGCGACTCCCGCATTCCCAACGGGGAGCGCCGGAGCCGTTCTTGGAGGGGGATACCTTCGACGTAGCGGGTGACCAAGTAGAGCGTCTGGTCCGCCTGCTGAAACTCGAGTAGGGGACTGAGGTAGGGGCTGCGTACTTCGTCGAGCACGTGGGCCTCATGGGTGAGGCGTTGCGCGGCGCCCTTCGAAATCGCCTGCGTCGAAGCCACCTTCAAGATGACTTTCTCGCCGCTGGCGGTGTCCACGCCCCGCCAGGTGGCGATGCCCAGCCCCTCCTTGAGCAGAGCTTGCGCCTCGAAACGGCCGTATCGCTTCGGTACTTCCGACGGCAAGGCGCTCATGTTGAGTCGAGGTGCACAGCAAAAACTGTGCTGCGCAACAGTTGCCAGCAAGATCCGCGACCTACGCCGCGACCGGCTGGGTCGCGCGCGACCTCACCGAATGCAGTTTCAGGGAATCTGGTGGCCGTGGGTGCCGAGGTAGCTGCTGTATCCGGCTGTCAGGTTGCCACTGGCGTCGATGATGTTGTCGCCCGGCGAGCCCGTGAGGTTGTCGGCGGACTGCACCCGCGAGGGGTCGCTCACGGACTCCAGCGTGATCCGGTCGGTGCCGCCGGCGCTGTTGACGATGACGTTCTTGTAGAACCGGAAAGGTCCGTCGGGCGATGACGCCTCGATGTTGCGGACCCGCACCGTCCCTTTCACGGTGTTCCGATAGATGTCGATTCGTCCCGCCATGCCGTCCTGGTTCACGTCCATGGCCCAGACCGAGGGCGAATCGACGCAGTCGAACCGATTGAACCGCCACTCCCCCGACGCGGTTTCGCCCTGGCCTCCGCCACCGAAATTCATGTTCCCGTACAATCCGGCGTAGGCGCCAGTGTTGCCGTGGAAGTGGCAGCCGCGGACCTCGAAACGCGGCACGTGTGCTTTGAGGTCTGGGCCCCACACGGAGCTCCTGAACCGGCAATCTTCCCAGAGCACTTTCTTGTGGGAGTACAGCTTGATTCCACCAGGGGCATTGTCGTGGAAGTCGATGTCTTGGAAAACGCCGTACCAGGTAGGAGCGGCATAGTTCGAGAGGGTCATGATGCCAGCCGAGTTGGCGCCGTCGATCGCTTGCGCGATGTCGTGCACGTCGAGGCGACGGAACACCGAATAGTGACAGGAGCCCGAAGCAAACTGGAGCGCGATGTGCCACGAGTGCGTGAGCTCGAGCCCGTCGATGTAAACGGGGTAGGTGGTCGTCCCCCCCAACCGGATGAACCGGCCGTTATTGACGTTGGGCACGTAATCGTTGTCGATGACCGGCTTCTCGCCCGGATAGGCGAGCCACTGCACGGGATGAGCCGCGCCGGTGAATTCGACGCGCAACCACGCAGTGCCGCCGGAGACGGCCATGCCGCTGGTCCGGTACGTGCCGGCTCGAAAGTAGACGATGTCACCGGGCTGGCCGCTCGACTTCACTTTGGCGAGGGTAGCCCAGGGGGCCGCCAGCGACCCGTCGTTCGCGTCCGATCCACCACCGCTGCTGATGAAACGGAAGCCGGCCGTGGTGACGGTGATGGTCCACGGGGCCGAACGCTGCGCTCCGGCCGCATCCGTCACCGTGAGGGTTGGGCTGACGGTGGTGCCGCTGGGGTTCGGCCAACGGATTTCCCCGGTCCGCGCGTCAACGGTCATGCCCGGCGGCGCACTGCCGAGGCTGAACCTGTAAGGGTAGGAACCGCCGATGACAGCCGCACGGATGTTGTACTCGATGCCCGGGTACGCCTTGAATATGCGATGTCCGCTCGGCATAGAAGGAACGCCTGGATCCGACGAAGGGGCTGTTCCCGCTTGACGAGGCAGGACGAGCTCGAGCGGATACACTTCGGGCTCACCGGTACCACCGTCCCACGCCGTCCCGGCATCTGGTGATGCTCCGGCATCGGACGTGATGCTGGCGTCCGGCATTGCTCCGGCTTCCGCCGGGCCACCGGCCTCGGCACCCGTCGATGCATCGAGCTCGACGGACGCATCCGTTCCATCAGCGCCCGGGGCTGCGCTGCAGCCAGTCCAGACCTGAATGCCAACTGCGAGCGCGAGTAAAAGCAATACCCTGAACGAGCCCGACCCACTTCCGGCACGGCGAGATGTCGCACGACGTCCAGCGCCTTGGTTCATATGGCCGTTTAGCGTCGCCCAGAGGGGACGACCTTACACCCAAAGAGCAACTGGTCGAGGCCACTCCGTCTGCGGGCCGTACTGGATGTCTTGATGGCAGCTTAAGCCGGCTCGGTCTTCGCTGCGGGCTTGGGGGCAACCGACGGCTGCGAAGCGCGCGGCCAGCCCTGGAAGAGGCTGGAGAGGCCGACGTAGGCAAAGCCCACCAAAAAGAGCACCAGGAAGGGAAGCGAGGCGTAGATGTGCTTGTCGTAGGCAAACCAGGTAGCGCCCAAGAAGTAGAGGGCGAAACCCAGCTCGAGCGCGGGCAGCCAGTTCTTCTTGCCCCGGTAGGCTTTCTTCACCGTCCCCACCGCACGGCCCTCCGAGCCGGTCTTGGGAGTACGGGTAAAGCCGGACTCTTGGTTGAGCAGCGCCTCCATCACCGCGCGCGCGTTGTTGAGCGCCAGCCCGATGCCCAAGGACATCAAGAAGGGCAGATATTTGAGCCGGCCCCACCAGCCCTCGCCCAGCTCACGCTGACTGGCCACGTAGAAGAAGCACACCGAGGCGGTGGCGGTGAGGAAGAAGGGCAGGTCGAGAAAGAGGGTGCCGTACAACCCGTGCTGGAAGCGCACCAGCATCGACACCGGCATCAGCACCGAGAGCAGCACCATCAACAGATAGGCCATGTTGTTGGTGAGGTGGAAGAACGCCTCGCGCTTGACCGCAAAGGGCAAGTCGCTCTTCAAGATGGTGGGCAGAAGCTTCTTCGCCGTCTGAATCGACCCCTTGGCCCAGCGGTGCTGCTGGCTCTTGAAGGCGTTCATGTCCACCGGCACCTCGGCCGGGGAGATGACCTCGGGCAAGAAGACGAACTGCCAGCCCTTGAGCTGGGCGCGATAGGAAAGGTCCAAGTCCTCGGTGAGGGTGTCGTGCTGCCACCCGCCCGCGTCCTCAATGGTCGATCGCCGCCAGATGCCGGCGGTGCCGTTGAAGTTGAAGAAGCAGCCCGAGCGGTTGCGCGCGGTGTGCTCGATGACGAAGTGGCCGTCGAGGAAGATGGACTGCGCCTGGGTGAGAATGGAGAACTCGCGGTTGAGGTGCCCCCAGCGCACCTGCACCATGCCCACCTTCGGGTCGGCGAAGAAAGGCACGGTACGGGAAAGAAAATCAGGGCAAGGCACGAAGTCGGCGTCGAACACCGCCACGAACTCACCCTTGGCGGTGCCCAGGCCGTTGGCCAGCGCGCCCGCTTTGAAGCCCCGGCGGTCGGTGCGGTGGAGGTACTCCACGTCGTGGCCGCTCTGGCGCAGCCGCTCCACACAGGCTCGGGCGATGGCGCAGGTCTCGTCCACCGAGTCGTCGAGCACCTGAATCTGGAGCAGCTCCCGCGGGTACTCGATGCGACAGGTGGCTTCGATCAGCCGCTCCACCACGTACATCTCGTTGAACACCGGGAGCTGAATGGTCACCCGCGGCAGGTGGGCCAGCCGCCCCTTTGGCGTGGGGAGCTTGAACTTGTGCCGGTAGTACAGGAACGCCATCCGGTACCGGTGGGACCCGTACACCGCGAGCACGGTGAGGACGCTGAAGTAAACGCCCAGGAATGCAATCTCGACGTTGGTCATTGCTGGTGCTGGCCCCTCCACGGCAACCCCAAGGCCCTCTGACAGCGGCCGCCTCCCCGCCCCCATGCTGAGTGGGCGGGCACCATAGGGGCAGCCCGATGTGCGTGTCAAATGATTACGGGGGGTTGAAGAGACCGACCGCTCGCGTCAACCGCACCCGGCGATGAGCGCAGAGGCGCCAGGAAGAGCCGGAGCCGCTTCGCCCACGTTCACCTGGTCGAGCGTGGCCAAGGAGAGGATGCGCTCCACCAAGTCTTCGAAGGACAGCCCGGCGTGGCCGGCAATCTTCGGGAGCAGGCTGGTCTGGGTCATCCCCGGCAGGGTGTTCACCTCGAGGACGACGTCGTTCTCCGTCTGACTGCAGAGCACATCGACGCGGGCATACCCCCGGCACCCCAGCGCCCGGTAGGCGGCCAGGGCCAGCACCTCGATGTTGGCGATGCGAGTGGCGGATAACCGCGGAGGCAGGAAGTAGCGTGCCGAGCCTTGGTACTTGCTCTGAAAATCGAAGGTCTGGGTGGGGAAGGAGATTTCGCAGCTGCCCAGCACCCTTCCACCCAAGATACCCACCGAGAGCTCCCGGCCCTGAACCCAGCGCTCCACCAGCGCCAAGCCGCCGTAGCGGCAGGCGTTCTCCACCGCGGAAGGAAGCTCTTGCGCGCTGCGCACCACCGAAAGCCCCACCGAGGAGCCTCCGCAAGCAGGCTTCACCACGCAGGGAAAGCCCAAGTCGCCGTGCAGCTCCTCGGCGCGAGCGGCTTTTTCGCGGCCAAGAGAGTAACCCGCCGGGGTGGGCAGGTTGTGCAGCCGGAAGAGCTTCTTGGCGTAGGTCTTGTTCATCGCCAGCGCCGAGGCGAGCACCCCTGAGCCGGTGTAGGGCAGCTCCATCACCTCGAGCAGCCCCTGCACCTTGCCGTCTTCGCCCATGCGACCGTGCAAGGCGAGGAAGGCAACGTCCAGCGGCGCGGCGCGCAAGGCTTGGTCCAGTCCCGGTCCGGCGAGGATGCGGGTCACCGCGTAGCCGCGCGACTCCAGCGCCAAGGAAACCGCCTCACCGGTCTTCACCGAAATCTCCCGCTCCTCACCCCAGCCGCCCATCAGCACGCCGACTCGACGCATTTTCTCCTCCAACGAAAAGCCGCTGTCGGTTTGGCCAAAGCACCCACGATGCCAAGCGTCGGGATGGGCGCGCCCTCTCGTGGAGGAGAGCGGCTGGACAGGTGGCGTGCGGGTGTGCTGCCGCACCATCGCGTCCCTTGGGAGACGCTAAGGGCAACCCCCGAAGGTGGGCAGACAGTAGCTACCACCGTCGATGAAGGTGCAGGTGAGGCTGGGGGGGCAAGCGGGCCCCACGCCGCCGTCGGGGTTACACGCGGCCAAGCACCGCGGGCCGGTGACAGTGCCCACGCAGCTGGGGGCGTCGGCTCCGCATGTTTTGGGACCCGCGAAGCAGTCGAGGCACAGGGTTGCCCGGGAAAGGCACATCGGCACGTGGCGAAGGGTGTTGCCCAGCAAGGCAAACTCCACCGGGCGGCAGACGCTCCCGCTGGGACAGGTGCCCTCGTCGCACAGCTCGCCGCAGAACGACTGCTGGGTGTCGACGGGGGCGCGGGGCACACACAGGCCGTTTCGACACAGGCTGCCGCCGTCGCGCCCGGCCAGAGTAGCCGCGCAGGGCTCGCCCACGACCGCCCCGGTGGTGAGCGCGCTGTCACACAGCGAGACCGGCCCCACCGCGGGGTGGTCGAACACCGTACAGATGAGGCTGTCGTTGTCCTCGCAGGAGGTGTCGTTGACGCAAGGATGGAAGGCGTCATCCGGCAAGCACAGGCTCACTTCTCCCGCGTCGAGTCCCAGCGAGAGGGTGCGGCAGCGGGCGCCTTCGCTCTGGCAGGTGCCGCCGGCGGCGCAAGGCTCGACACAGGTGCCTTTGCGCAGCGTTCCGGTGAGGTTGTTCTGCACCGCGCCGCGCATGCACAGCCGCCCGGGGCCGCCCGAAGCGCACTGCGCATCGTCGAGGCAGAGGGTGCCGAGCCGAGGGTGCTTGGCATCGACGCACCTGGGGCCCTCCTCGAATTCTTCGCAGTACTGGCCGATGCCACACTTGCGAAACTCGCAGGTGTTCGGCAGGCAGTGCTTGCTGTCGGCGCCGCAGCGCTCACCCGTGGCGCAGCCGCCGCACGCGTCGACCGGCCCCCCCTTCACACACACGTTCTGCACGCACCCGTACCCTTCCGCGCAGCGGCCGTTGTCGCACGGAAGCCCCTCAGGGTCGAAGTTGAGCAAGAGGCTGCACGCGCTCGCGGCGAGCATGGCGGCGATGAAGAACAAACGTCGAGCCCGGTTCGCGCGCATGTCCTAGTCTTCCCGCAGGTCGTCGTCCTTCGGTGGGCTCACCCGCGGGGCTTCGTTCCTCGGTACCACCTTTTCCCGCGGAGCCGGCGGAGCCACCTTCCTCGGGGGCTCTGCCTTTCCCCGGCCGCTGAAAAAAGCGAAGTAGCCTCCTGCGCCCGCCGCGGCCAGCCCGAGCACCGTGCCCAGATCGGCGACCAAGGCGTAGGTCTGCCCGCTGCTGCGAAGTGACGAGTGGCGCGGGTCGAGCTGGCTGGTGCGGCGGTACCCGTCGTTGGCGCTCTGGGCTTGCAGCCCGAACACCAACCCGCTCACCAAGAGCGCCCCGCCACCGCCCAAGAGCGCATAGCCGAGGGTCTTCTTCGACACCGGACCCTGTTCTTTGAAGTGGGTCACCGGCCCGCCCCGGCGCGGCTCGTCCTTGGCCAAGAGGGCGGTCCACAGCGGGTCGGCGGCGACGGCCAGGTCGCCTGTGCGGGCGAGCTCGACCGTCTGGAAGGCGAAGTTGTGGCCGTCGGCGCTGTCCAACCGCAAGGCGATGACTTCGAGCCGCTGCCCGGTGGCGTTCTGGCGTGCCAATATCACCAGCACCTGCTCGGCGCCCGCGTAGCGGCCCAGCTCGGCGGCGGCGGCATCGCGCCCGGGACCTTCCGGGTCTTTTTGCAGCCGGTCGGCGGCGGCTTGCCACGGGCTCGCTGCGACCGGGCGTAAGGTCAGCTCGTTGAGGCCCGGGCTTGCCCGCTGCTGCAAGAGCGCGTAGCCGGGAGCGGCGATCGTCAACCGGTGCTGAGCCGCGGGGAGCTTTTGAACCACCAGCGGGGAGAGTCCTTTGAATTGACCGTTGAGGTACACCTGCGCACCGCTGGGGCGGGTCTTCACCTCGATGGTGGTGGACCCTGCGGCGAGCGCCGCCTTGCGCGCAGCTTCCACTTTCTTGAGCGAGTCGGGAGGGAAATAGTTGGGAGAGAACACCGCCCGGGGATCGAGGGGGATGAGCTCGTCCACCTCGGCGGCGGCGGCGCGGGTCTCTCCGTTGGCCACCAGCGAGGCGATGCGCATCACCCAAGCCTTGGAGAAGGCAGCGAAGGTGCGGGCAAGGTCGGTCTGCTCGTACGCCTTCGCCGCCTCGGAGAAGTGCTTCGCCGCCTGGACGGTGTCGAGCTCGTCGTAGGCCGCAAGCCCGGCCTGCATCGCGGCCTCCGCCTCTTTTTGGCGGGTGGCGCGAAAGGTGGCGTTCTGAGTGTCGAGCGCGTCGACCAGCCGCACCACCTCGAAGCGGCCCGAGCGCGCCACGGCCTGCTCGGCGGTGTACTCCAGCGCGCCCGCCGCCTCCTGGCCCCTGAAGTCGAGCCCCAGCGCGACCACCGTCAACTTGGGCTTGCCCGCCGCGGCCGGGTGCGCCACGAGCAAGAAGGCCAGCCCGACCATCGCTGCCCTCGCCCCGGGTTGCCGTCGCATCGAGGGTGCATTCAAGCGGTATTGCGCAAAGAATGCCAAATCCTTCCGCTATGGGGCGGAGCCGGTCAGGCCGTGAAGGTAGGACAACGCCACCTTGAGCTGGTGGTCGGGCAGCTTCTCCACCGCCTCCCAGGTCTTGAAGCCCGCGGGGAGGGTGCGCGGTGGGGGTGTCTCTTCGGCCGCCTCGTTCTTGAAGTGCCGGCGCAGGTCCTTCTCCCGGGGAGCCTCCCCCTTGGCCGAGACCGGCCCGGGAGCCTCAGCCACCAAAATATCGGGGTTGATGCCCTTCTCCTGAATGGAGCGCCCCTTGGGGGTGAAGTAACGGGCGATGGTGAGCTTGAGGCCCGAGCCGTCCTCCAGCTCGATCACCGTCTGCACCGAGCCCTTGCCAAAGGTGGGCAGCCCCATCACCACCGCGCGGGCGTGGTCTTGCAGCGCCCCGGCGACAATCTCCGAGGCCGAGGCGGAGCCGGCGTTCACCAACACCACCATCGGGTAGCTCCCCTCGGTGTCGCGCTCCTTGCTCTTCTCGTCCGACGCGTTGGCGCCCCGGCGGCCCTTGGTGCTGACGATGGTGAGGTTGCCGGGCAAGAAGCGGTCACTCACCGCCACCGCCTGGTCGAGCAGCCCGCCGGGGTTGTTGCGCAGGTCGAGCACCAGCCCGCGCAGCTCCTTGTTGCCGTTGAGCGCGCGCAAGCGGTCGAGCTCTTTGCGCAGGTAGGCGTCGGTGCGCTCCTGGAAGTTCTTCACCTTGACGTGGGCGATGCCCTTGTGGAGCGAGCCCTCCACCGAGACGATGCGAATGTGGTCGCGAATGATGGCGATCTCTCGCGGGGCGGAGAAGCCTTCGCGCATGATGGTGAGCATCACCTTCGTCCCGGCGGGGCCGCGCATGAGCTGAATGGCTTTGCCCAAGTCGAGGTCGCGGGTGGGCTGGCCGTCGATGGCCAGAAGCTGGTCTCCCGGTCGAATGCCGGCGCGCGAGGCAGGGGTGTCGTCGATCGGCGAGACCACGGTGAGCACGTCGTCTTTCCGGGCGATCTCGATGCCCAGGCCGCCGAACTCGCCCGAGGTGTCGATCTTCATCTCCTTGAACGTCTCGGGAGGCATGAAAACGGTGTGTGGGTCGAGGGTCTCGAGCATTCCCTTGATCGCCCCGTACATCAGCTGCTTGTCGTCGACCGGCTCGACGTAGTTGTTCTCCACGTAGCTCAACACCCGGGCGAACAGCTCGAGCTGGCGGTAGGTGAGCTCCTCCCGCGCGGCCTGTGGCGTCGACGTGGTGACCAAGGTGAGCAACAAACCGGCGATGTGCACACGAAGCTCCTTCTTCCAGGTCTCGACGCAAATTCTAGGAGGGGTCGCGCCGCCGCGCACTCCTACATGCGAGTCACAGGGAGTGGGCGTCGGCGAACCGCACCAAGTGCTCGACGAGCTGTGCGGGGCGCTCCATTTGGGGTACGTGGCCGAAGCCCTCCACCACCTCGATGCGGGCGTGGGCGGGCAGATGAGCGCGAAAGTAGTCCACCCCCTCGAAGGGAAGCAGCTTCTCGCTCTTGCCCCACAAAAGAAGGGTGGGCGCCTGGATGGACTGGAGCACCTGGGGGGCCAAGAAGAGCGTCTCCTCCTTCTGCGCCTCGGCCACGACTGCCTTGACCGCCTCGGTGGAGTACAGCTTTCGCAGCTCTCCGGTGAGTAAGAGCAAAGGCAGCGGCGCGCGGTGGAAGAGGCGGCGGGTGAGAGAGCGCGCGGCGGCGGGCCCCTGAACGTCGAGCGCACTGAACAGCTCTTGCATGCGCTCCTTGGCCACCTGCGCTCCCGCGGGCGCCACCAGCCCCAGCGCCCGCACCACCTCGGGACGTTCGTGGGCGAGGGTGGCGGCCAGCGCTCCTCCCAAGGAGTTACCCACCACGTAGGCCGGGGTGCGCACCACCTCGTCGAGAAAGCCGGCGAGCACCGCCAAGAGCGCGCGAAGGCTCGAGGGCCCGGTGGGCGGCAGCGGCGAAAAACCGTTGCCTGGCAAGTCGAGCGCGAACACCTGCCCGAAGCGCCGCGAGAGAGGGAGGAAGGTCTTGTAGAAGCCGTTGGCCGAGCCGCCCAGCCCGTGCACGAGGACGAGGGGGGTGCGGCCCGCAACGCCGCCGAGCGCGTAGTAGTGCACCGCCTGTCCACCGGCGCGCACGAAGGTCGAACGCACTCCGCGCGCCCTCAACACGTGCCGCAGCGCTTGGTTGGCGGAGGCGAGCAGATCCACGGCCGCGAGGCTAACCGCTCGTACATTGAAGTTGTACCCCGGCCCGACCAAGATTCGTGGGATGCCAACGCTCCGGCTCGCGACGCGCCCGCTCGTCGTCTTGGCGGCCGCCCTTCTCAACGACCTTCAATTGCCCAGAGCAGAATCAGACGACCCCCGGCTGGCCCAACTGTGACGGCATCGAAAAGGCGGGAGACCAGACCTCGCCCATGGGAAACGTCGACAGCATCACCGCTGCCGCGAACTTTCCCGGCGGCGGCGGCGGACGTGGGCACCGCTTCTGGGTGGGTGCCGGCAACAACAACATCTGCCGGGACCTCCGCTGACGCCGGAGCGGGCTCCGCCTCCACCAGCGGATGCGGATGTCGTAGCACCGAGGGTGCCTTCACGTGGGTGTTGCTCGCATTCCTGCTTCTGCGGCGATCAGGAGCTCAGCGAGATCCTGCGGTCGATGGCCAAGCCGCCAGGCCAGGACCTCATCATTGAAAATCCGGTGGGTGTGGTAGCCCTCGCCGTGGTCGAATGAGCAGGTTGCCGTAACCCATCAGTGTCGTACTTCTCGGCTATGCCAACCACGCACAATGTAAACCTTGTCCGAGTCGTCGAGGCGGTATCGGAGCACGTATGCGCCTATTCCGAAAGCGGCGAAGACTTCGCGATGGGGTGGATGGTTTGCGAGAAGGCGACCGGACCGAGGGAAGCGCTCCAACATGCGCGCGGCTTGCTGGATGCAATCGATGGCATCAGCGGCGGCCAGCGGATTTTTCTGTCGCAGGAAACTCTCGAGGCGGAAGACGTCTCGCACGGCCTCAGGGAGCCAGGCTACTTTGGCCATTTCCTGCGCCGGCCTCTACGAAGATCCTCGAGCCAGGTCATCACTCGTTCCTGAGAAAAAGCCTGGCCGGTGAGCAGGTAGTCTTCCCATCGCTTGTGGTCTTCCTGATGCTCGCTCTCGACCTGTTCTTCTCGATCGAGATACTCGAGCACAGCGCTCTTGATGAGCCAGTGCGGAGAACGATCCTTGGCCTTACCCAGAGCCTTCAGCCGCCGGCGAACCCCGGATTCGAGCTTCACGCCCATCGTCGTGTACTTCATGTCTCAAAAAGTGGCATGAGTTGCAACCTTTTGCAACCCGCTCCCTCGAAGGCGCGAAGCAAAAGCCTCACGGCTCCACCGTCTCGTTGAGCCACGGCCCGGGGTCGATCGCCACGCCCTGGCGACGAATCTCGAAGTACAGGAAGGCGCCTTTGAGGCTGCCGGTGTCACCCACCGCGCCCACACTCTGGCCGCGGGCGACCTCTTGACCCACCTCGACCGAGGCATACGCCAGGTGCGCCATCAGGGTGTGGTAACCCTCGCCGTGGTCGAGAATGAGCAGGTTGCCGTAACCCTTCATCCAGTCGGAAAAGACGACTTTGCCCGGCGCCACCGCCAGCACCAAGGCCCCCAGCGGCGCGCGAAAGTCGAGCCCCTTGCGCACGGTGACGGTGTTGAACTTGGGGTTCACCACCTTGCCGAAGCCGGCCTCGATCATCCCCTTCACGGGATAAGGCAGCCGCCCGCGCAGTACGCGAAAGCCGCTGGTGGCGGCGCTCTTCATCTCCGCCAGCAGCGCGGCGAGCTCCTTCTCGGCCATCTCCAGCTCGCGAATCACCCGGCTCTGGCGCGCCGCCTCGGCGTGAATCGAGGCCAACATTTCCTGGAAGCGCGCCTTGCGCTGCGCGGCCACTGCCTGCTCCTGCTGCAGCGCCGCAACCGTCATCTCGGCCGACGCGCGCGCCCACTCGAGCTGAGCGCGAGACCGCCGCTGGAAGCGCCTCAACTCCTGGGTGCGCGCAAGAAGCGCCAAGTCCTGCGCCACCAACGCGCGCACGGCGCGGTCGCGGCGAATCAGGGTGGCGAAGTCGGAAGCGGAAAGCAGCACCGCCAGCGCGTCCTTCCGGGTGAGCCGGTACATTCCCAAGAGCCGCGGGGAGAGCCGACGAAGCTGCTCCTCCAGGGCGACTTGGGTCAGCTCGTCGAAGCTCTGGGCCAACGAGAGCTGTTGGGCAAGGCGCTTGGCCATCCGCTCCAGCGCCCCCACCCGCGCAGCGCCCTCTCGGGTCATCCGCTCCATGGCATCGAGCGCGCCCAACACGCCGCTCTGCGAGCGCATCAACGCTTCGAGCGCCGTCTTCTCTGCGTCCAAGCGGCGCGAAACCTCGGCGCGCTCGGCTTCGACGCCTTGTGGGAAGGCGGCCGCAGCCCACAACCCTCCTGCGAGACACACCGCCTTCATACGCGCAAAAACCGCTTCACCGCCACCAGGCTGCCGCCCAGCCCGAGCCCACAGCCAGCGAGAATGAGCTCGAGGGCCATGCGGCCGTCGACCCAAGCGATGGGCGTGGAACCAACGAGAAACGACAGCGAGCCAACCACGTACCGTTCCCCGGCCATGTCAAATGCCCACAGCCCCGCCAGCGCCAGCGCCGCGCCGAAGAGCCCCTGGAAGAGGCCCTCGATCAGAAAGGGCATGCGCACGAAGCGGTCGGTGGCGCCGACGAGCTTTTGAATCTCAATCTCCGCCCGCCGCGCGTAGATGGCCAGCTGCAGCGTCGCCGAGACGATGACCACCGTCACCAGCGCCACCACCAAAAACGCCACCAGCCCGGCCAGACGCAAGGTGCGGGCGATGGTCGAAAGTCGCTCCACCGCCGCCTCGCCGTAGTCCACCGCCGAAACCACCGGCACCTGGCGCGCGCTCTGGGCGAGCTCGCGCAGCGCCTCGGGGGAGCGCCGCTGCGGAGCGACCTTCACCTCCACCGTCCACGGCAGCGGGTTGTGCGGCAAGTCGTCGAGCACCGAGGACAGCTCTCCCAGCTGAAGGCGAAGACGGGCCAGCGCCTCCTCGGGAGGCACCACGCGCGCCTGCGCTCCCGCGTGCTGCGAGAGCGCCGTGGCCAACTCGGCCGCGCCTTCCTGCGTCGCCTCTTCCGTCAGGTACACAGTGAGCTCGACCTCGCCTCCCAAGGTGGAAAGCAGCGCGTCCACCCAGCGCATCGCCCCGCGCGTCAGCCCGGCGGTGAAAAGGGCGATGGCGAGGGTGAGCACCGCGATGAAGTGCACGAAGGGCGCGTGCCGCATGCCCGACGCCGCCGAGCGCCAAAAATAGGCGCCCTTCGCCAGGGCACTCATTCGCCGCTCGCCATTCGCAGCGCCGCCTTGACCCCGTCTTGGTCGGCGACGATGACTCCCCGCTCCAGCCGCACCGTGCGCTTGTCGTAGCGGGCGATGAGCGAAGCGTCGTGGGTGGCGACCACCACGGTGGTGCCGCGCACGTTCACCTCGCACAACAGGTCCATGATTTCGATGGTCAGTGCCGGGTCGAGGTTCCCGGTGGGCTCGTCGGCGAGCAGAATGGTCGGGTCGTTCACCAAGGCCCGGGCAATCACCACCCGCTGCTGCTCTCCGCCGGAGAGGCGTTCGGGGTAGGCGTCGGCCTTGTGCTCCAACCCCACCGACTTGAGCATGCGCAAAACCCGTGGCCGTGACTCGGCGCGCGGCACCCCCAAGACGTCCAAGGTGAAGGCGACGTTGTCGGCCACCGTGCGGCTGGGGAGCAGCTTGAAGTCCTGGAACACCACCCCGATGTTGCGCCGCAGGTACGGAATCGCCGACTCACGAATGCGGGCGATGTTGCGACCGCCCACCAGCACCTGCCCTTTGCTGGCCTGCTCGGCGCAGAAAATGAGCTTGAGCAGGGTGCTCTTGCCAGCGCCCGAGGGCCCGGTGAGGAAAACGAACTCTCCTTTGCGCACGTGCAGGTTCACGTCGGACAGCGTCGGGGTGCCGCCTCCCGGGTAGGTCTTGTAGACGTGGAACAGCTGAATCATTCCGGGAAAGATTCTCTCCCAGTTTCGGCGCAGGCACGAATCCGCGTACCCTTCGGGTGATGAGCGACAGCCGCGACTTCGCCACCACCGAGGCGTTCAAGAAGCCCTTCTTGCCCCTGGGAGCACGTTGGCCGCTGGTGGCTGTCACCGGGGTCCTGGCGCTGCTCGCAGGCCTCTTCTTCGTTCGCGCCCGCTCCCAGTCCCTCGCCGCACAGGCTCTGCTCGCCCAGCTGCACGAAGCCGAGGACGCCAGGCGAGCCCTCGACGAGCAGGTCGCCCTGCTGAGCGAGGACAAGAAGAATTTGCTCGCCCACGCCGCGGCGCTCAACGAAGACCTGGACAAGGCCGAGAGCGAGCTTCAAGCGCTCCAGTCGACCTACGACACCCTCGCCGAACAGATGAAGGCGGAAATCGCCAAGGGCGACATCCACCTCACCCAGAGCCAGGGGCAAGTGCAGTTGGACTTGAGTGACAAGGTGCTCTTCGACGTCGGCGAAGCCGAGCTCTCCAAGCGCGGGCAGGAGGTGCTCTTGCGGTTGGCCGCGGGGCTTGCCCGGGTCGACGAAGCTCAGGCGATTCAGGTGGCGGGGCACACCGACGACAGCCCCATCTCCGAGCGGCTGGCGCCCAAGTACCCCAGCAACTGGGAGCTGTCGGTGGCGCGCGCGGTGAACGTGGTGCGCTTTCTCTCCGACAAGGGACGGGTGCCGCCGGAGCGGATGGTGGCGGCGGGCTACGGCAAGTTCCACCCGGTGGCCACCAATGCCACCCACGAGGGGCGCGCACGCAACCGCCGCATCGAGGTGCGACTGACCCCCTCGCTCGAGGGCACGCCGGGCAACCGCTCCCGAGCCAAGGCGCCCAAACCGGCGGTGAAGCCCGTTTCGAAGAAGGGCCGCAAGAAGTGAGCACTTTGCAGGGGGATGTCGATGAACGACCCATGGGAAAAAAAGCTCTCTGCCGAGCAGTATCGGGTCTTGCGTCTCAAAGGAACCGAACGCGCCTTCAGCGGCGAGTATTGGAGCACCAAGGACGAGGGGATGTACGTGTGCGCCGGGTGTGGGCAGCCGCTCTACAGCTCACAGACCAAGTTCGACTCGGGCACCGGCTGGCCGAGCTTCTGGGCGCCGGCGAGTGAGGCAGCGATCAAAACGGAAACCGACGTTTCGCACGGCATGGTGCGCACCGAGGTGCTCTGCAGCCGCTGCGGCGGCCACTTGGGCCACGTGTTCGACGACGGCCCCAAGCCCACGGGCCTACGGCACTGCATCAATTCGGCGGCGCTGAAGCTGGAAAAGAAGTGAAGGCCAAACGCATCGGACTTTTCGCCGGGCCGATCGCTTTCGCGCTCTTGGCCTTCGTGCCCTCGGGCTTGCACCACCTCCCCGGGCAGGGGCACCGGCCCGCCTACGCCGCCGCGGTGACGGTGTGGATGGCGGTGTGGTGGTTCACCGAGGCGCTGCCCATCTGGGCGACCGCCTGTCTGCCTCTCTTGCTGTTCCCCGCGTTGGGCGTCTTCGGTCAGGGCCCGGTCGGCGACGCCCAGCAATCGATCTCGCCGTACGTCGACCCCTACATCTTCCTCTTCATGGGCGGCATGTGCATCGGGGCGGCGATGGAGCACTGGAGCCTGCACCGCCGGGTGGCGTTGAACATCATGCGCGTCATCGGCACCGATCCCCGGCGGCTCCTGTGGGGAGTGTTGGTGGCGACCGCCGCGGTGTCGATGTGGATCTCCAATACCGCCACCGCGGTGATGATGGTGCCCATCGGGATGGCGCTGCTCGCCCAGCTTCAGCGCGAGGGAGGCAAGCCTCTGTCGGGCTTCGGGGCGGCGATCATGCTCGCGGTGGCGTACGCGGCGAACGTGGGGGGCATCGCCACCAAGATTGGCACCGGCACCAACTCCATCTTCTCCGGCTTCGTCTCGGAGAAGCTGCACGTCGACCTCTCCTTCCTCCAATACCTCTGGATAGGGCTGCCCTTCGTGGCGCTTTTCTTGCCCGTGGTGTGGTGGACGTTGTGGCGGCTGGGGCGGCACGACGCCCCCCAAAGCGAGCAGGGCCGCGAGGTGCTGGCGCGCGAGCTGTCGCAGCTGGGCCCGATGTCCTCGCAGGAGCGGGTGGTGGCGGTGGTGTTCGCTTTGGCCGCGCTCTTGTGGGTGGTGGGAAGCCCGCTGCACGCGCTCCTCGCCCCGCATCTGACCGGCCTGTGGGAGGGCTTCAAGTTCCAGGGCAAGCACTATGAAGCCTCGGTGGCGATGCTCGCCGCGGCCGCTCTGGCTGGAGCGAGGGTGCTGCCGCTCACCGCGCTGCGGCGGGTGCCGTGGGGGACGCTGGTCTTGCTCGGCGGCAGCTTCGCCATGGCAGAAGGCATTTCCGGGAGCGGCCTGTCGGCGTGGCTCACGGTGAAGCTGGCACCGATGGCCGAGCTGCCGCTGCTCGGTCAGCTGCTCGTGGCCAGCACGGCGACGGTGGCGCTCTCGGCGGTCGCTTCGAACACCGCCACTGTGAACCTGATGCTGAACATCCTGCCCGGCTCCCTCACCGTGCTTGCCACCACCGCGCTCGCCGCCTCTTGCGACTTCGCGCTCCCCGCCGGCACTCCGCCCAACGCCATCGTCTTCGGCAGCGGCTACGTGCGCCTGCCGGTGATGATGCGGGTGGGCGTAACGCTCGACCTGCTCGCGGCGGTGATGCTGGCGCTCTACGGGTTTTTCTACGTACGCTTCGTGTTGGGCTGAAGCCACGGGAGGACGGAGTGAGCCGGTGGGGGCTTATCGTCACGGCAGCGCTGCTGTGGGTGGGTTGCGAGGATTTTCGCAAGCTCGAGAACGACTACTGCGTCAACACGGCAAGCTCGTCGGAGACTTGCCGGCCCAAGACGGGAGATGAGGACGCCGGCGCTCAACCCGATGCCGGAGAAAACCCTACTCCCGAGAAAATCTGCACGCCCGGAGCCCAGCGATGCACCGACCAGGGCCAGCTGTCGGAATGTGTCGACGGAAGCGGTTGGAGCACCTCTGCTTGCCCCGACGACGGCAATCCCTGCACCATCGATGCGTGTCCTGCCGGCGGCAGTAATTGCACGCGCCCTGCGGTTACAGACGGAACACGTTGCTCCACCGCGACCCTTCCCTCGGGCGTGTGCGTGTCGGGCACGTGTCACTGTGGGGCACCTGGCGA
>JBMORE010000005.1:29863-42280 GCA_049322255.1 Myxococcota bacterium
CCTGGCGAACCATGCTGCAGCGGTGCCACGTGTCAAATCGGAGCGAACTGCGCTGGAGGCTCCTGTGTGACTTGTGGGAACCGGAACGAAGCCTGCTGCCAAACGGGCGCCTCGTGCATGACCCACTTGGCCTGCGCTGGCGGCACCTGCCAGTGCGGAGAAGTAGGCCAGCCGTGCTGTGGTGGGAACACCTGCTCCAGCACCCTCGTTTGCTTGGGCCCTGTCTGCTCGTGCGTCGCTCAGGTATCCGCCGGTGGCACTCAAACGTGCGCACGCAAAACCGACGGAACCGTCTGGTGTTGGGGGGCCAACGGGTACGGCCAGCTCGGCGACGGGTCCACCGCGGCCCGTCCGACACCAGGGCCGGTGACCAACCTATCGGGCGCGGTGCAAGTCTCCGCGGGCTCCTACCACACCTGCGCCGTCAGAACCGGTGGCAGCCTCTGGTGCTGGGGAAACAACGAAGAGGGCCAGCTGGGCGATGGCTCCCTCGTCAGCCGCTCGGCGCCGGTGCAAACCGCCGTGCTGTCGAACGTGGTCGAAGTCTCCGCCAGCCGCTCCTCCCACGCCTGCGCCCGAAAGGCCGATGGAACGGTGTGGTGCTGGGGGCGAAATGGCTCCGGCCAGTTGGGAGACGGCACCACCACCCCACGTCCAACACCGGTGCAGGTGCAGAACCTATTCACCGTGGTGGATGTCTCCGCTGGCGACCTTCACACCTGTGCCCTCAAGATTGATGGCACCGTCTGGTGCTGGGGCCGCAACCCCAGCGGCCAGCTCGGCGACGGCTCCGGGGTTGATTCCCCGACGCCCGTCCGAGTGGTCAACCTGTCCAACGTCTTCGAGATTTCAGCGAGCGTTTCGCATACCTGTGCGCGCAAGGCAGACGGAACCATCTGGTGCTGGGGAGCGAACAGCAGAGGTGAGCTGGGCGATGGCTCGACCACCGACCGCCCGACGCCGGTGCAGGTTGCCAACCTCGCCGGTGCCGCGGAGGTCGCTTGCGGTGGCGTTCACACCTGCGCACGCAAGACCGACGGGACGGTCTGGTGTTGGGGAGGCAACGGCAATGGCCAGCTGGGCGATGGCTCCACCACCGGCCGGCTGCTGCCGGTGCAGGTGGTGGGCCTTTTCGGAGCTGACCACCTCACCGTCGGTTACCTCCACGGCTGTGCGCGCAAGACCGACGGAACCCTCTGGTGCTGGGGGGAAAACGGAGGAGGAACCCTCGGTGATGGCTCCACCATCCGGAAGACGACTCCCGTACGCGCGCTGCTTTCGTGTCCCTAGGTTGCGAGGGGACTCATCGCCACCGGAATACGCCGTCTGCCGAAGTGCCCGGGCGCGAGGTCGAAGCGGCCGGCCAACTGCACTCCGCATTCCGCGCACTTTCCCTCGACGGTCAGCCGGTACTCGAGCAGCTCGTACCAGTCGCGGCGAATGAGCACCGCCCCACATGAAGCGCATGAGGTGGCGTCGCCTTCGTCGTCATGCACGTTTCCCGTGTAGACGTGGCGTAGGCCGATGCGAAGCGCCTGCGCGCGCGCCCGGCGCAGCGTCGCGGCGGGAGTCGGCGGCACCTCGCGCATCTTGAAGTCGGGGTGAAAGGCAGTGAAGTGCAGCGGGACTTGGGGGCCCAGGTGCGTAAGCACCCACTCGGAGAGCTTGGCGACCTCGGCTTCGGAGTCGTTGTGCCCGGGAATCAAAAGGGTGGTGAGCTCGAGCCACACCCGAGTTTCGTGGGCGAGGTACTCGAGCGTCTCCAGCACCGGCGCCAAGTGCGCGAAGGTGACGCGGTGGTAGAAGTCTTCGGTGAAGGCTTTGAGGTCGACGTTGGCCGCGTCCATCTTCGCGTAGAAATCGCGCCGCGCCGCCTCGCGCATGTAGCCGGCGGTGACCGCCACTGCCTTCACCCCTCGCGCCCGGCAGGCGTCGGCCACGTCCATCGCGTACTCGGCGAAGATGACCGGGTCGTTGTAGGTGAACGCCACGCTCTTGCAGCCAAGCTCCACCGCCCGCGCAGCAATCTCCTCTGGGCCGGCCTGGTCGGACAGCTCGTCCCACTCGCGGGCCTTGGAGATGTCCCAGTTCTGGCAGAAGCGGCAGCCCAGGTTGCAACCGGCGGTGCCGAAGGAGAGCACGCTCGAGCCAGGAAAGAAGTGGTGGAGGGGCTTTTTCTCGATGGGGTCGACGCAAAAACCGCTCGAGCGCCCGTAGGTGGTGAGCACCATCTGGTCGCCTTCGCGCGCACGCACGAAGCAAAAGCCCCGCTGGCCCTCGTGCAGCTTGCAGTCACGGGGGCACAGGTCGCACTGAACGCGCCCGTCCTCGAGCAGGTGCCACCAACGGCCGGGGTAGCTCTTCACTGGTTTTGACGTTCCTCCTCGTACTCCTGGGCGGTGAAACGGAAAAGCCGCGTGCCCGACGCCCACTCGTGCGCCGGCAAGCCCGCCTTCTGTCGGAGCATGGCCAAGAACTGTGCCGGTCTGGGCAACCGCTCCCACATCTTGGGAATGAACACGCCGCGCCGGCCGCCCCACTCCAAAACCACCCCGTCTTGCCCGGGGCGCAGGCGGGCGATGGCTTCCTCTTCGGTCTGCGCCTCGAGCCGCTGAAGAGGCGTGAGCACGCACAGCTCGATGCGGGTGGAGGAAAGCTCGGCGGCGGTCAGAGGAGAAAAGCGCGGATCCTCGAAGGCCGCACCGCGCGCGTTGTGCACCACCTCCTCGGCGAGCGGGCGATGGGCCTCGATGCTCCCGATGCAGCCGCGCAGCTGGCCTTCGCAGGTCAAAGTGACGAAACAGGAGCGGTGCTCTTGCAGCCAGGCCTCCCTGGGCACGACAAGCTCGGGGCCTCCGAACGTCTCGACAAGCGCACCGCGGGCCAACGAAAGGAGCGTCTTGCCCACCACGAGGGCGTTCTTTTCTGACTCGAAGAAGGCGAACGCCCCGTAACCCACCACGCGATCGCGGTCACCCTCGGTGTCGCCGGAGCTGCGCAGGTCGAGCCGCTCCACCGTCAGCCGCCGGCGCCGTGCGGTGACCAATAGCCCGTTCACCCCGCGCGCACCGCACGCATCCTCCCCTTGAAGCGGCGCGAGGGAGAGCCCCTCGATGCAGGCGGCGGTGGCAAGGTCTACGGCTTGGGCTGCCTCGTACGGCAAATAGTGCGACAAATCGGAGCTGAGCAGCACGAGTGTCTCCTCGCCGCCCCAAAGCGCCTCGAGCACCGCCGCCACCTCCTCGGCCGACGCGCGCCCCACCACCAGCGGCACCAACGAAAAGCGGGGCAAGAGCCGCTGCAAGAAGGGCAGCTGCACCTCGAGCGAATGCTCTTTGGCGTGGGCGGCGGGAAGGGTGACCACTCCCGGCAGGCGGGCGGCGGCTTCGGTTTCGATGGGTACCTCGCCGAGCGGCGTCGCCCACGTCGATGTGCCCGGGAGCGCCAGGCCGTCGAAAGGCACGAAGTGCGAGGGCCCCAAGAGCACCACTCGGCGAATCCTTCCGGCGACGTTTCGCAGACGCGCGTAGGCGCTGGCGGCGATGGGGCCGGAATAGATGTAGCCGGCGTGAGGAACGATGAGCGCCTTGGGCGCATCCGAGCCGGTCACCAGGCGGGCAGCGCTCAAGAGCCGGTCGACCAGCGTGGCGAGGGCGGACGGCTCCTTTGGATAGAAGGAACCTGCCACCGCGGGCGGACGAACCTCGGATGTGGAAGAGTGAGACACGCTCCAACCCTTTCTGCATGAGAACAACGCCCGCCGTCCTGGCATTCTGCCTTGCCTTTGCCGCCACCGCTGCTGAGCCGAAGGCGCGCCCTTCGCCTTCTTTCCCGCTCCCGGCACTCGACGGCAAGGTGCTTTCCGCTGCGGAAGGACAGAAACAGTTCCGGGTGCCCTGGGGATTCGCCCGCGTCGAGCGCTTCTACCGGGAGCACTTCATCCACGCCCCGGACGTTACCCTCTCTCTCACAGGTCCCTCGGGGGCGCGCACCCTCACTTTGGTCAATCGCAAGAAGGGCGACGCGTGGGTTCGGGCCGTGGTGCGCGAGGGAGAAATCGACACCCGCATCGAGGTCACCGCCGTCTTGCGGCTGGCCGAAGAGCGCGTCGAGGGGCGCGGAGTCCCCTTGGTGGAGCTCGTCATTCCCCGGGCGCCCGAGGCAGCCAAGGCCGCCGCCGAGCTCGACCACACCTCTCGCGATTGACCCAGAAGGGCTTCTCGAATGGGCAAACAGAGATGGTTCGGATGGACGGTGGGGAGCGTGTGGCTCCTGGCGGCGGAGTCCTCGCCGCTGGAAGAATCGAGCGGCAGGTCGCCGCCGGGCCGCTAAACCGCTGCCATGGCCAGGAAAGCGAAGACTCCCAAGTGGCTGCAAGCCGCCCGCGAGGCCGGCAAGGCTGGCGTCGTGAAGGAGAAGCCCGATTGGCTGGCGCGCGCTCTCTCCCGCGCCGGAGTGATGCCGCTGGCCGACGCCGAGGCTGCCATTGGCGCCGGCCGGGTGCGCGTGGGCGGGAAAACGGTGCGCGAGCCCTTCGCTCCAGTACGAGACGGCGAGCGGGTGCACGTCGACGGCGGCGAAGTGTCGCTCCAAGCGCCGCTGTGGGTGCTCGCTTTCCACAAGCCTGCGGGCATCGTCACCTCGGCGGTCGACCCCCAAGGACAAGGCACCGTTTTCGATGCCTTGCACACCGCTCTCTCGCCCGACTTGCGACGTTATGGCTGGCACGCCGTGGGCCGGCTGGACCGCGACACCACCGGGCTCCTCTTGTTCACCAACGACGAGCGGTTGGTGGCACACGTCACCTCACCCTCCACCCACCTGCCCAAGCGCTACATCGCCCGCGTTTCTGGCAAAGCCGACGACGCCAAGCTGGAGCCGCTGCGTCAGGGCCTGGTGCTGGACGATGGCGCCGCTCGCCCCGCCCGCGCCATTCTGCGCGCCCCCGACGTGGTCGAGCTCACCCTCACCGAAGGCCGCCACCACCAAGTCAAACGCATGCTGGGAAAGGTCGGCCTCCCGGTGCTGGCCCTGCACCGAGAGGCCATCGGCGGCGTGGAGCTCGACATTCCCCTGGGCAGCTACCGGCCGCTTCGTGCGGAGGAGATTCGCGAGGGGCTTCGCTTCGTTGCCTGAGGTTCAGGCGGCCCGCTTCAACGCGACCAGCGCGCGGAAGGGCACCACCTTCCCTGCCAGCTCCGGCCCGCGCAGCTCCACCGTCACCCTCCGGTGGGCGAGCAGCATCAGCAAGAGGCCGATACCGGCGAAGGCTCCGGGCGCAAAGGGCGGAGGCGCCACTCCCAGCGCCGCCTCCACGTTCACCCACGTCCACTCCATCTCTTCGAGCAGCCGCCACAGCGCCCTTGCGTGGAAGGTGGTGCCCGCCATGCCCACCAAGGTCGCGACCGCCCCCACCGTGCCCACCACTCGCAGGAAGACCTTCTCCGTACGCACCGCCAGCCCCACCGCTACCAGCACCACCGCCGCCAAGGGGCCGAACACCACCGGGATGTACTGCGGGGGGACCACTACCTCCCGCCCCGCGAGGTGGGTCATCGCGACCTCCACCCCGAGCACGGCCAACCCCAGGCCCATCGCCACCGCCAAAACCCGCTTTGCATTCCAGGTGCGCATCGCTGCCTCCCTTCGAGCCAGCGAAGGAGCAGCAGACGTGCCAAGAAATTCGTGAGTGGTTTCCGCCCTTGGTGTGAGCGGCGTCAACATCGTTGACGGTGGGTGTAACGCTCGCCCCTCACCCCGACCCTCTCCCAGGGGGAGAGGGGGTTAGCCGACGAGCTGCACCGGCTCACCCACCTCCGGGCGGGCCAGGGCGGAGAGCTGCTGGGGGGAAAGCTGCGCCTTGAGCTTGTTCACCATCTCCGGGCTGCCGGCATAGCGGTGATGCTCGGCGGTGAGGAGACTGGTGATGGGAGCCAGGCTCAAGTCTGCAGGGAAGTTGTAGCGGGCGATGAAGTTCTTCCAAATGTCGGCGTCCCGGTACCCCTCGTCGACCCTCAACGACTGGCCGAAGGCGATGAGCCCTGCCAGCTTGGCCTCCACCGGGCCCAGGTGCAGCTTGCCGCCTTGGGCAAGGTAACGGTTGAACTCGTAGATGGCGGTGGCGCGCAGGGCCTCTTCGCTCATGTGCGCGTAGCGCGAGCTCACCTGCATGCGAAACTCGCTCTTGCCATCGGCGCCCTTGGCCTGGCTGAAGCGCACCACGTCGCGCTCGCCCATCTTCGGCTCAAACCAACCGAACGGCACCACCTTGGAGTCGGGGTTCACCTCTTCGAGAATGGAGCTGAACTCCGAGAGGGTGTTGATCATGTTCGCCGACACCAGCACCTTGGTGCCATCGAGCCGGTCGGCGGCGCGGCTCTGGCGCACCGGGGTGAACTCGCGCTGGGTGTCGTCGGCCACCTGCACCAGGTTGTAGTTGAAATGCTTGTCCAGGTAGTCGGCCTGGCCGTCGTTGTCGCGGTCGAGCACCTTCTCGCGGGTGACGGTGGAGATGGGGGTCAGGTAGTTGTCCCAGGTGCGCCCCACACCGATGTCCGCGGCGTCGTTCATTCGCTGGTGGATGACGCTCCAATCGGCACGCTCGGAGATGGACTTCACCAGGGCAAGAAGCGCCTGCACCCCCTCGCCGGTGGTCATCTGCCCGTGACCATCGGTGTAGAAATTCGAGGCGGCGTAGGTGGTGACCACCTGGCAGTTGGGGTACTTCTCCTTCACCCGGTCGAGCACCCCCTTGCCCACGCACAGGTTGTAGAAGAGCAGCTTGCCGTCAGCGCCGTGGGGGGCTGGCGGCCCGCTCTTCACCGAGGCGGACATGTTGCGGCCCCAGTTCGAGTGCCCGTCGTAGCCGACCACGTGCACCTTGGAATCGTTCATCGCAGAGAGGATGTCGGTGCCCCCCTCGCGCACGTCGATACGGAACTTGGTCGGGCCAACGCCGGGTTTGTCGAAGGTCGCCTCGTAGGTGCTGACCCCGTAGGGGTCCTCGGTGCCCACCGGCTTGAAACCGGCCCTCTTCAGTTGGTTGGTGAAGCCCTTCCAGAACTCTCCGTGCCCCACCGTCCACGAGAGTCGCAGGGTGTCGTTTCCATTGGCGAACCACTTCTCGTAGGGAGGACGGATGGGCGCGAGCTCCTTCATCAGCCGGTCGGCGACCTCTTTCACCGGACCGCTCTTGGCCGCTTGGGCGTTGGCCAAGTGAAAAATCATGTTCTCCCGCAGGCGGGGGTCGGTCTCGGCGAGCACCTGCTTTTCGTACGCCGCAAGGAGCTGCCCGCGCAGGGCGGCTTCCGGCGACGCCTCGAGCAGGTGCAAGAGGGCCGTCGACGCCGAAGCACGCAGCTGTACCGCCTGTTGGGCATCGAGCCCTGAGGGCGCCGTCCCGCCGGCGGGCACTTTCGCAAGCGCCCCGCGCAGATTCTCCAGCATGGCGGCGCGGGTCGATTCCGGCAGCGGGGCAAAGACATTGCCCTGGGCATCGTCCACCACCGCCGCGGCCCGGTAGAGCGCATCACCCAGCTCGACATCGTTGGCCGGCGGCCGCCCGTCGGCATGCACGGTGAAACCACCATGGGAGGTGAGAAAGACCGGCGGGTACGCCCCCGAGGCGTCGAGGCTGACCACCGACCCAGCCGGAGCGGCGGGAGTGAGGCCCTCGAGCAAGGCCTTCACCGTCTCCAGCGCCACGGGCTCGAAGAGGTCGGCATGCTCCTTGAGCACATTGCGCAGCTGCCACTTCTCCATGATGGAGACGATGCCGTTGGACTTCACCTTGTCGACGAGCGCCTTGGCCTCGTCGGCGGTGATGCGGCCGTCGGCCGCGAACTTTTCCCCCATGCGTCGGATGCTCGGCATCGCTTCCTCCCCAAAGACGTGACGTTAACGCAATAGCCCCTGTACCGCCTCGACCACCCGCGCGGGAGTGAAGCCGAGCTTTTCCAAATTGACCTTCTCCGGCGCCGAGGCGCCATAGCGGTCCAGACCGATGGCCACCCCGCGGTCGCCAATCCACCTCTGCCAGCCAAAAGTGACGCCCGCCTCAATCGACACCCGCGCGGTGACGGCCGCCGGCAGCACCGACTCGCGGTACTCCAGGCTCTGGGCAGCGAAAGCCTCGAAGCAGGGCATGGACACCACGCGGGTGGCAATCCCCTCCTTCGCCAAAAGCTCCTGCGCCGCGAGGGCCAGGTGAACCTCCGAACCGGTGGCGATAAGGAGCGCGTGCGGCTTGCCCCCGCGCGCCTCGGAGAGCACGTACGCCCCGCGGGCCACTCCGGCGGCGCTGCCCAGCTTCTGCCGGTCGAGGGTGGGCACCTTCTGGCGGGTGAGCACCAGGGCGGTGGGCCCCTCCTTGCGGCGCACCGCGAGCTTCCACGCCTCCACCGCCTCGTTGGCGTCGGCGGGGCGCACCACGTACAGGTTGGGCACCGTGCGCAGCGCCATCAGATGCTCCACCGGCTGGTGGGTGGGGCCGTCCTCCCCCAGAGCGATGGAGTCATGCGTCCACACGTACACCGCCGGCAGGTGGTTGAGTGCCGCCAAGCGCACCGCCGGGCGCATGTAGTCGCTGAAGGCGAAGAACGTCGCGGTGAACGGGCGCAGCCCACCGTGGTAGCAGATGCCGTTGGCGATGGCGCCCATCGCGTGCTCGCGCACGCCGAAGTGGATGTTGCGCCCCGCTCCCGTCTGCCCGTTGAAAGAGCCCTGGTCCTTGAGCACGGTCATCGTCGATCCGCCCAAGTCGGCGTCGCCGCCGAAAAGCTCCGGCAGCTTCTGCGCCAGCGCGTTCAAGACTTTGCCTGCCGAGGCGCGGGTGGCCAGCGCCTCCCCGGGCTGGAAGGCGGGAAGGTTCTCCTCCCAGCCGTCGGGCAGATCGGCGGCGGCGACGCGCAAGAAGTCTTGGGCCAGCTCGGGAAAGGCCTTGGCGTAGGCGTCGAAGCGGGCCAGCCAGGAAGCCTGCGCCCTCTTCCCGCGCTCCTGCGCCGTACCAAAGTGCGCCTTGGCCTCCTCGGGGATGAAGAACTTCTTCTCCGCATCCCAGCCGAGGGCCTTTTTGGTGAGCGCCACCTCCTCCACCCCCAAAGGGCTGCCGTGCGCGGCGGCGGTGCCCTTCTTGTGGGGCGAGCCGAAGCCGATGGTGGTCTTGATGATGAGGAGCGAGGGCCGCGCGGTGTCGGCCTCGGCGGCCAAGAGCGCCTGGTCGATGCCGGCCAAGTCTTCGTCACCGTTGGCCACGGTGAGTACCTGCCAGCCGTAGGCCTCGTAACGTTTGCCCACATCCTCGGTGAAGGTGAGGTGCGCCGGCCCATCGAGGGTGACGTCGTTGGCGTCGTAGAGACAGATGAGCTTGCCGAGCTTGAGGTGCCCGGCGAGGGAGGCCGCTTCGCAGGCCACGCCCTCCATCACGTCGCCGTCGGAGATGAGCGCGTAGGTGCGGTGGTCGATGAGGGTGTGCCCGGGGCGGTTGAACCGATGCGCCAGGGCGCGCTCGGCGATTGCCATACCCACCGCGTTGGCGTGGCCCTGGCCCAAGGGGCCGGTGGTGGCCTCGACGCCGGGGGTGAGGTCGACCTCGGGATGGCCGGGGGTGCGGCTTCCCCACTGTCGGAAGGCGAGCAGGTCGTCCATCCCGAGCTGGTAGCCGGTGAGATGGAGCAGCCCGTAGAGCAGCATGCTTCCGTGGCCGGCGGAGAGGACGAAGCGGTCGCGGTCCATCCACTTGGGGTCGGCGGGGTTGTGCTTCAAGTGCCGCTGCCACAGGACGTAGGCCATCGGGGCCGCGCCCATAGGCAGGCCGGGGTGACCCGAGTCGGCCTTCTGCACGGCGTCGATCGCCAGCGTGCGCAAGGTGTTGATGCAGAGACGATCCAACGACTGGGACATGGTCGCTCCGGTGAAAGGCAGATGTCGCTACTGCTCGTCGCCAGCGAGGTAGCTCAAGATGACTTCGTCGAGGCTTTTTTCCGAGATGAGGTCTTCGCCAAAGAGCGTCTCCACCCCCACCTCGTTGATTTTGGGCTGCACCGTCATCGCCCGGGCGGCCAACACCTCGGGGGGCAGCTGCGGCGGAGCCTGGGGAGCCAGCGCCACCGGCAGCTTGACGCCTCCTTTGCCGTCCAGAGTGGGCTTGGCCTCGCCTTCGGCGGCGAGCTGACCCGGCTGGTAGTGCCGCACCCCACCCGCCGCGTCGATGTTGTCGTACACCCCGTTGATGAGATTGCGCAGCATCTCCTTGTGCTGCTCCTCCATCAGCTCGCGCACCACCTCCGCCAAGTTCTCGGCGTTGAGAATGTCGGCGTACGACGTCTTCTTCGAGGCGAGGATGTTTCCGCCCACGAACAGGTGGGTGATGATGTGGGGGTTGTTGACGCCCGAGTCCTCCGTCTGGACGTGGTAGACCTTCCCCTTGTGCTTGATGTTGTGGTTGAAGCCGGTGACGGCCTTCTCGAAGGTCTTCGCCATGGTGTGGAAGCCGAGGCAACGTAGCAGTCGCGGATCTGCTTTATCAAGGTAACGTCGCGCCCAGCTGGAGAAGATCCTCCGTGGTGTTGAGCGAGCGCACCGCCCAAAGCCGCGGGTCGATCGCGCGCAGCGCCCGCTCGGGCAGCACGCGTACACTCCCTTCGGCGAGGAGAGAGCGCAGCGACGGGTGGGCCGAAAGCCGCTCTCGCCAACGCTTCGCCAAGCAGGCTCGGTACGCTCCCGGCAAAGGCTCCAGCTGGCCCGCCACCTCGAAGCACACGGTCTCCACCTCCTCCGAGCGGGCGGCCAGGAGCACGTCCACCACCTCGGGCGTGACGAAGGGCATGTCGCACCCCACCGCCACCACCCAGGGAGTGCGCGCCGCCGCCAGCGCCGCCTGCACCCCGCCCGGAGCGCCTCGGTGGGCCGCCTCGTCGCCCACCGACGAAAGCCCGAAGCGTGCGTACGGCGAAGGGTCGTCGGCGATCAACAGCGTCTTTTCGAACCTGGGCGCCAGCGCCAACAGCCGCTCGAGCACCGTTCGCCCCTCGACTTGGAGAAGCCCCTTGGGCACTCCGCCCAGGCGGCGCCCTTTCCCCCCGGCGAGAATTGCCAGAGTCGCACCGCGCCCGTCCGCTACGATGGAGGCCACGAAGCCAAACCTATGATCTCGCTCCTTCAGGCGCGAACCCTCGCCCTCGCCAGCGTGAGCGCCGGCCCCATCGTTCGGGTGCCGCTGCTCGACGCCCGCGGGCTGTTCTTGGCGGAGACCATCCACGCCCCCCGTGACATGCCCGCGTACGACAGCTCGGCGACCGATGGCTTCGCCGTGCAGGCCCAAGACACGCGCGGAGCCAAGCGTGATTCGCTGCGATGGCTGAAGATCATCGGCTCGGTGTTCGCCGGCGCCCCGGTGCCCGACCGCGACCTGCAAGCGGGCGAGGCCTACCGCATTTTCGCCGGGGCGCCGATTCCCTACGGGGCTGACGCGGTGCTGCGCCAGGAGCTCGCCCGCGACGACGGCCAAAAAGCCGCGGTCTTCGCCGAGGTCGAGCCCGGCGAGAACGTGCGCCGGCGTGGAGAGGAGCTCACCGAGAGACAGGTGGTCTTTGCCGCCGGGCATCGGCTCGACGCGCGCTCGGTGGGCGTGCTCGCTTCGATGGGCCTTGCCGCTGCGCGCGTACGCCCTTCTCCCCGGGTGGCGATCATCGTCGTCGGTGAAGAGTGGTTCGCTCCAGGCACCCCCGTCCTCTCCCACCAGACCTATGACGGCATCGGGCCCTTGCTCGCCGCCTTGTGCGCTGACGGAGGCGCCGAGGTGCTGGCGATCGAGCGTTCCGCCGATCGCGACGAGGAGATCGAGCGCGCGCTCGGGCGCCACCTGTCCCGCGCCGATCTCTTGCTCACCGCCGGCGGAGCTTCCGCCCGCGTCAAACACGTGCTGGCCTCGCGGGGAGCGACGCTGGGGTTCGAGGGGGTGGCGCTCACGCCAGGCAAATCCGCGAGCCTGGCATTGTGGAACGGGGTGCCCATCTGCCTCCTCCCGGCGAGCCCCGCCGCCGCCGCCGTGGCCTTCGATCAGCTCGCGCGGCCCATGCTCCTCGCGCGGCAGGGAGTGCTGGAGAAGCGCCGCGTCGAACGGGTGCGGCTCGACGCGAAGCACCGAAAACACCCGGAGGTCCTTCACCTGTTGAGCGCCCACCTCGACCGGCGTCCCGACGGGTCGTGGGCACGGGTGCGCACGTCGGGCGCAGGGCAGCTTCTGCACCACGTGGGGAGCGACGGGTGGGTGGTGCTTCCTGTCGGAAAAGCCGAGCTCGCCGCGGGTGAAGAAGTCGACCTCGAGCTCTTCGCCAGCCCTTCCTACCGCCCCCTGTTCGCGCGCGACAACCCCGAGGAGACCACCCGGTAGCCCGGGCCCTGTTCTTTCCACAGGGC
>JBMORE010000006.1:0-4386 GCA_049322255.1 Myxococcota bacterium
CACGCATCACCGCTTCTGCAGGAGAGGTGAATCGGCAGCAGGACGTGACGGTGACAGCGCTGCCGCTTTCCGGCTCGCTGGACTACGACTTCGGGGATGGTGGAATCGCCGTCGTCACGGTTGGAACGTTGAGCGGTGCATGGGCCGGCGCCCTCCAAACCGATGGCAAGGTCCTACTTGCCGGAACCGCGAACAATGATTTCGCCATCGCTCGCTTGGACCAGAACGGCGTGCCGGATCCGTTCTTTGGAAGTGCAGGGGCGACGACCGCATCATTTGGACCGGGAGTTTCTACGTGCCGTTCTGTCGCAGTTCAGTCGGATGGACGAATCGTTATCGCCGGTCGTTTCACGCCTGGGCCTGGTGATGAAAACGTGGGCGTCGCTCGATATGAGCCTTCTGGATTGTTGGATTCGTCCTTCGCGTCCGGCGGCAAGCTGTCGTTCGATTTTCGACCGAATGGTTACTCACTAGCCCAGAAGGTCGAAATGACTTCAGACGGCAAGATTCAAGTCTTTGGAAACCTTTCCATACGTGATGCCGGAGTCGCGGTGGCGCGGGTTCTTCCGAACGGTGTGCTCGATTCTTCATACGGGGTTGGGGGGGCATCGGTGGTTGAGCTCCCTCCACCCAACCCGTTCGTCGACGATGGCGTGCTCCAGTCGGATGGAAAGTCGTTGCTTTGCGGTCGGGCCGCGACGGGAGGTGGCACCGCCCATTTTTCGATTTTTCGATTCAATCTGAACGGGGGCCTCGATCCTTCATTTGGTAACGCAGGACGCGTCACCCTTGTTCCTGTTGGTGCAACCTCAAGTGGATGCCAGTCCGTAGCCCTTCAGAACGACGGCAAGATCGTAGCGGGAGGTAGCTACTACCCGAGCAGCGGCAACGCGGTGATGTTCGTCGCGCGGTTCTACGCGGACGGGAGCGTGGACCGGACGCTTGGTGGCTCGGGCTTTGTCGAGATCCAACCCCCTGCGCCAGACACACACGGATTTTTCGGTGCCCTTGTTGTCCTTGTGGACGGTAGGATTTTGGCCGCGGCGACATTGATGCCCTCGAGAAGGGCGATGCTCACGCGGCTGATGACCACCGGTTTGGTCGACCTCACGTTCGGAACCGGCGGCCGATCTACTGCCGACGTGCTTGCTGACGGCAACGTGACGGATCTTCTGATTCAAGCGGATGGCCGCTACATCGTGATGTCCAGCACCGGCTTCCGAGCCTCTCGATTTTGGCCGTAGCAGATTGTCTGGCTCTGCTCCGCTCCGCCTGTGAACGGAGGTGTGCATCCCCGCATCGGACTCTAGAGATGTTCCTTTTGAATTGAGCAGTTGCAGCTCGAAGAGGGTTGGCATCAAGGCTGCTATGACGTTGTACTTTGGCCGTCTGCGCTTGAGTCGAGGCATCCTATGCTCTCCCGCTTTGTCATTCTCTCCTCGATGTTCTTGTCCGTGGTCGCCGCCGCCAACAAGGCCGGCATGACAGGGAGTTCGGGTAAGGGCCCCGAACGTTGTTCCATGTGCCATTCTCCAAGCGGAAGCCAGCCTGCTGTCACACTTTCTGGCCTTACCGCAATCACAGCAGGACAGACGGCGAGTTACTCGCTTACCGTGAGCGGTGGTCCCGGTGCTTGTGCCGGTCTGAACGTTGCTGCGAGTGCATCGGACGCGACGTTCACCGCGGGAAACGGTACCCAGGAGATTTTCGGAGAGATTACCCACGTTGCTGCGCGTCCTTACTCCTCGGGGCCGTTCACGTTCAGCATGAAAGCTCCCAACTGTGCAGGAGCGCTCACCCTGTATGCGGCGGGAATGTCCGCCAATGGTGGCGGTGGCGGGAATTGCACGACCGGCAACAACGACGGCGACAACTTCTCGCTCACCACCCTCAATGTCACCGTCACCGGCGGCAGCACTGCGCCCTGCCTGGCGCAGGCGCCGACGGCCAGCCCGCCGGTCACCACCGCTGCCACCAGCCAACTGAGCGTGCTCGCCACCGACGACGGCGGCGAAGCCACCCTTACCTATACTTGGGCGGGAGCGGCGGGAAACCCGGGCAGCGTTTCCTTCAACCCCAATGGGACCAACGCAGCGAAGAACACGGTGGTCACCTTCACCGCTCCTGGGCAGCACACCCTCACCGTCACCATTCTCGACGGGCAGAACCAGACCGCCACCGCCAACGTGAACGTCACCGCCACCAGCACCTTCACCTTCGTCGACGTGCAGCCGGCGAGCACCTTCGTCGAGGTGAGGAGGACCAAGCAGTTCACCGCCAACGGGCTGGACCAATTCCGCCTGCCGACTCCGCTGCCGGGGGCGATCATCTGGGAGGTCTTCAGCGGCGGCACCATCACTCAAAGCGGCCTGTTCACCGCCGGTCCCAACCCCGGTGGGCCGCACGCCATCTCCGCCCGCACCAACGGAGTGACCGGAGGCGCCTCGGTGACCCTGGTGCCGGTGGGGCAGCTGCCGGCCGACACCACTCCGCCTACGGTGACGCTCACCGCACCCGCCGCCGGGGCGGTTCTCACGGGCGTGGTGACGGTCAAAGCCACCGCCACCGATGACGACAGCGTCGCCAGCGTCAGCTTGGTGGTCGACAGCACCTCGGTGGGGAGCCCCAAGAGCGCTCCGCCTTATGAGCTCAGCTTGGACACCGCCACGCTGAGAGACGGCGCGCACACCCTGGAGGTGGTGGCGCGCGACCCGGCGAACAACGCGGGAAAGTCGGGCGCCATCACCGTCACCACACAGAACGGCAATACCGGTTCCGGAGGGGGAGGGGGAAGCAGCACCGACGTAGGCGGCGGGTGCGCGTGCACCTCGGCGGCGGGGCTGATGAGCCCGGCGTTCCTGCTGCTCCTGTTGTCGCTGGCGCGGCGTCGCTCCCGTCAGCCTTGAGCGCGCCCCGACGCTTCGTCTCGAGCGTCTTGAACATCACGAGCGACTGCGCGACTGTCGGCGCTTCCTCTTTTTTCGCGGAGACTTTTCGCATGGGCTGGGTACGCCTGAGCTTGGTGGCGGTGGTGCTGGCGGGCCGAGGGTGGGCGGAGCAGGACGCGGTGGTGGCGGTGGGCGACTGCCAGAGCGGGTCGGCGGCGGCGCTGGCGAGGTCTTTGCGCGCGGCACTGCGTGAGCGGCCTGGGTCGAAAGTGCAATCGGAAGAGGAGACGGCGCTGAGGCTGGGAGGGTTGTCGCGCTCTTCGCTCGCCGAGGTGGAAAGGCTTCTGGCGGGGGCGCGCTACGAGCTTTTCGACCAGGCTGCCTATGACCGCGCCGAGCGCGCCCTCACCACCGCGCTGGAGGACTTGTGGAGGTTGCCTCCGACCGAGGAGCGCTGGCGCGACGTGCGCGAGGTGCGAACGCTCCTGGCGTCCATCTTCCTCAAGACCGAGCGCAAGCGGGAGGCAGAGCGCGAGCTGGAGGCTCTCTTGCGGGTCGAGCCCGAGTACCGGCCCGACGCCAACCTCTACCCGCCCTCGATGCGCAAGTTCGCCGAAGGGGTGGCGGGCCGGCTTCGCCGAGAGCCTTCGCACGCGCTCTCGGTCGTCACCCTGCCGCCGGGGCTGCCGGTGCTCGTGGAGGGGAAACCTTTGGGCAGCGCGCCGCAGACGGTGCGGCTTCCCGCGGGTGAGTACTGGGTGGAGGCCAGCTTCGGCGGTCGTCGTGGGCTGCCGAAGAAGGTGAGGCTGCCGACCCGTGCCACCGTCGAGCTCGACGCTGGTTTCGAGGGAGCGGTGTACGCCGACGTCGGGCCCTGCCTGGCGACCGGTGGTTCGCGGGAGGAAAGGCTGGCGGCGGTGGTGCGGCTGGCGGCGCTGCTCGGGGTCGCGCAGGTGGTGGCGGTGCGAGTCGAGGAGCCCGCGGGCGAAGGGCGCTACGAGGTCGCCTCGATGGTGGACGCCTCGAGCGGGCAGGAGGTACGCGAGGCGAAGGTGAAAGTGGTTCCCGGCGGTTCGCCGGCGGGTGCGATGCCACGGCTGGCGGCGTTTCTCGCCACCGGAGAGGTTCTCCCCCCGGTGGAGGCAATCAAGGGCGCGGAGAAGGTGGTGGCGAGCGCGCCCGTTCCCGCGCGGGTGGAGATACAACAGCCGGTGCCGGCAAATCGCTCAGGGCTTCGCACGGCTTCGTTCGTGGTGGCCGGAGCCGGAGTCGCCGCCCTCGCCGGCGGCGGCTACCTCTTGCTGCAAGCGGGCAGGCAAAACGAGCAGATGACCGCGCTGTGCCCCGAGAGCACTTGCCTGCCCGACTCCCTGGCGGAGTTTGACCGATTGGAGCGAGCGCGTGGCAGCTCTTCGTCGACCGGTACCGTACTCGTCGCCGCCGGGGGCGCCGCGCTGGTGACTGGCGTGGTGCTGTACATGGTGTCCGGTCGCGACGA
>JBMORE010000007.1:0-4280 GCA_049322255.1 Myxococcota bacterium
GGCACATCAAGAACAACGGCGACCCCGGCTGGAGGACCCTCAGTCGTGGATGGAGCCAGCTCCTCGGCGCCGAGGCCGTGTATCGCCTGCTCAAACCCGCTGCTACTTCCGATCAATCATGAGGGGCAGCGCGGGGAGGGGGGAGGCTGCAAACAGCCGCAACCGACGGTGTAGTCGCGTTGTGAGGCAGTGGGTTGGGCCAGGGTACTCAACCACGCTGCCCCCGCAGGTGAACCAGACCTCGGTCGTTGCTTGTCGGTGGTTGACCCGGGCAGCGAAGAGGTATCCCCCAGGTGAGATCGGGGTCTGCCAAACGAGACGAGTTGCCCCCACTGGCCATTGAGTCGTTTCGGCTGGCGACACTGCGGCGTCGTGTTGCAGCCGCGCTGAATGTCGAGGAACCACGCTTGCTTAGCGAAGCCTAGGGGTTGCCTGTGAAGACAACGAGGTTGTTCACGGACACGGTGGCACGCCCTCCGCAAAGCGGTCGGTTCGCAGTCCAAACAACCCAACCGCCCGCTGAGCCGGGCAGAAAGTAGAGAACTCCGATGGCAAACAAGCGCAAGACCTATTACCCGCTGAAGTCCTTCGACGACGCACTGACCGCGCTGGTCGAATTGTTCCGCAAGAACAATTGGGGCTTGGTCGATCTGGCCCGGCTGGCGACGGACGCGGTGGAGCAGCGAAAGGAACGAGCGTTCCACGTTGCCGCGCAGGCCGAATTCGCCAAGGTGCACGAAGCCTTTGGTCGAGCGCAGCACGAGCGTTTCAAGCGCTTCGCGGCGGCGCTCAATGCAGCGCGCGGTGCATTCCGGAACAATCCGGAGGTGTTGGCCCAGCTCGACGTTTTCAAGCGCGTGAGGCGCGGCTCGAGCAATGGCGTGTCGAAAGTGACCACAGAATCTGTCTCCACCGGCCGCTGAGGACAAGACAATCGATGACCCGGCTCCGATGAGGGGCCGGGTTTTCACTCAAAGGGGTTTGCCCATGGCTCCGAATGACGCCGACACGCCGCTGAACGAGATTCGCACCGCTGTTCGCCGATTAGACGACCGTTCCGATGCCCTCAACGCACGCCTTCACACCACGAACGCGCGGCTCGAGGCGATGGGCAGCCGTGTTGAGGCAGTGGACGGCCGTGTAAAGGCGGTGGACGACCGGGTGAAGGCGATGACCGTCAAGGATGAACAACACGTCGAGGAGCTCGGGCAACGCGTGCGCCAGATTCAGACGACGTTGTACGGGCTGTCGGAGGAGTTAGCCAGCCTCGTTCGTTGGGTGAGACTGAGCTCGAATCCTGGAGGCGATGTCCCGAAGCCGCCGGCGCCGCCGCGCGAAGAAAAAATCGACCCACTGGAGGCCGGGGTGAACCTTGCGCAGATGCTGGAGAGGTTCGAGCGGCAGGTCATCGAAAGCGCGCTCGAGCGCTTCGACAACAACCGCGAACGCGTGGCCAAGGAGCTGGGCGTCGCGCGTTCAACCCTGTTCAAGCGGCTCAAGGAATGGGGCATCACCCGGTCGTACGAAACCGAGTGACTACTGGCGCTGGTGTCATAGGGCTGGAGATGACAGGTGCCTTCCGCCTGCGTCACCTATTGGAGATCTCCGAATTCAGGAGGGTCCACTCCCCACCAGCTGGGCTGGTAAAGGGGCATAACGCTTGCTACTTGGGCTAGGTTCGCCTTGGGTTCTCGCGATGAAACGGATCTTCCTCCCCCTCGCTGCGCTTGCCCTCTGGGGCTGCCCCGAAGACAAGCTGGTGAAGACGTTGCCGCCCGACGTGCGCGTCGACACTTACGACCAGCAGGCGGCAGCTAAAATCGACGTCCTCTGGGTGGTGGACAACTCGGGCTCGATGGCGCCGCGCCAGGAGAATCTGGCCAAGAACTTCCAGTCGTTCATCGACCTCTTCTCCAAGGGAGCGATCGACTTTCGCATCGCCATCACCACCACTGACATCTTCCGCGACCAGGGCCAGTTCAAAGGCAGCCCGCGCATTCTCACCCCCACCACTCCCAACCTCCTCACCGCCTTTTCCAACAACATCAAGGTGGGCACCAGCGGCAGCCCCTACGAGGCAGGGCTGCAGGCGGCGCAGATGGCGCTGGAGCGGCAAGCGCAAGTCAACGCCCCCAAGCTGGCGGCCATCGAGCAGTGCAAGCTCGACTGCAATCAGGCGCAAAACCCGGTGATCTGCATCGAGGGTTGCCCGGGGAAAACCCCTATCGACTTTCTCCGCCCCGACGCCTACCTCTATCTGGTGTTCGTCTCCGACGAGGAAGACCGCTCCTCGCAAGACATTCGCTACTACTGGCGTTCTTTCGAGACGGCGAAGGGCGTAGGCAACGATGGCACCGTCACTACCGCTGCCATCATCGGCGATGTGCCCACCAACGGCTGCGGGGCGACTCCCGGCGTGCGCTATGTAGGCTTATCGCAGCTCACCGGCGGCGAGGTGGGCAGCATCTGCGACGCAAGCTTCGCGCAGACCCTCAAGAAGCTCGCCACCAATGCGGTGGGGCTCAAGCGCAAGTTCGCGCTGGTGAAAAAGCCCAACGTGGAGACGCTCAAGGTTTTCTTGCGCTACCCCTGCAACAGCCCGGAGGACGTCACCCAACCCTGCGCCTCGGTGGACCGTGCCGAGTGTGAAGGCGTGCCTGAAGAGGCGGTGGGGCTCGTATGCACCCCGCAACAGGGCGGCCCTGATGGCTGGTCCTATGAGGAGGAAACGAACGTCGTCTTCTTCGCCGGCGATTCGGTGCCGGGCCTGAAGGCAACGGTGGAGCTGCAGTACTACGAGGAAGGCAAGGGGCCGTGAGGAAGGCGCCCCTCACCCCGGCCCTCTCCCAGGGAGAGAGGGAGATTGCCTGGTGGACAGCGGTGGTGTTGTCGCTGCTTTGGGCGGGTTGTGACTGCGGCCCGGGGGATACGCGCACTGTGCGCCCGCAGCTGGTCCCCCCGGCGGAGGCGGTCGACTTCGGCGCGGTGCCGGTGCTCAACGAAAAGCTCGAGAACGTACCGGTGCTCAACGTCGGCCGCGGCAATCTGGAGGTGACGAGCGCGTCCATCGTCGAGGGCGGTACGCCCTTTTCGGTAAAGGCAGCCCCGAGCGAGGTGGAGTCAGGCGCTACCATGCCTGTCGAGCTCTCCTTCGTGCCCCCGGCGGAGAGTGACTACACGGCCACCTTGGTGCTCGAGACCAATGACCGTGACAACCCGCGCGTCGAAGTGAAGCTTTCCGGCAAAGGCTCCACCCGCGCCATCATGGAAGTCGACCCCACCACCCTCGATTTTGGACGGGTGGGGGAGTGCGGCGCGGCGGTGAAGACCTTCGCCATCCGCTCCAAGGGCACTGCTGACCTCATCGTGGAGGACATCGCCTTCACCGAGGGCACCTCGGCCGACTTCTCCTTCGTCGGCTCCACCCGCACCCCTGCGGTGGTGAAGGCGGTGGGGGCCAACGGGCTGCCAGGGCAGATTCAGCTCACGGTGAAGTACACCGTGGCTTTGGGCACCACTGCGCCGGGAATGGGCGGTATTCGCGTCCGCGGGACGGATCCAGACCTTCGCGAGGTGGTGGTATCCCTCTCCGGACAGCCCAACTTGGCCCCGCTGGCGGTGATTGCTCCCTTGGGTAACGGAGCCCCCGGTTTGCAGGTCTCCTTAGACGGCAGCGGCTCCTCCGACCCGGATGCCGATCTTCCGCTCGCCTACAAGTGGACTCTGCGGCAAAAGCCCTTGGGTTCGAGCACCACCATCGACGCACCCGACCAGGTGAGCAGCACCATGCGTCTGGATACCGCGGTGCCCGGCGAATACGAGGTGGAGCTCAACGTCACCGACGCTACCGGAGTGAAGAATTGCTCCCCCGCGCGCACGCGCATCGTGGCCGCGCCGGCGCAGAAGCTCTTGGTGGAGATGTTCTGGAACCACGCGCGCACCGACATGGACTTGCACGTCTTGCGTACGGTGGGTTCGCCGGTGAGCACTCCCCCCGATGACTGCTTCTTCGCCAACCCCGTACCCGACTGGGGCGTCAGCGGCGACACCTCGGACGACCCCCAGTTCTTGCGTGACGCGCTCACCGGCTACGGGCCGGAGATTGTCGGTTACGTCAACCCCATCGACACCACCTACCGCATCGTGGTGGAGCACGCCCACGACCACCTAGACCCCAACCCCGCCAGCGAGGTGACGGTGCGGGTGTACCAGTTCGGGGTGGTGAAGGCCGAATTCAAGAAGACCCTCACCCAGCGCGGCGAGTTCTGGGCGGTGGCCGA
>JBMORE010000008.1:0-39297 GCA_049322255.1 Myxococcota bacterium
CATCCGCCCAACGAGACCACCAGCCCCATCACCGTCCACCTCACTTGGCGACTTGGACTTCGACGGTGTTGGCGGAGACGCCGGTGACTTGCAGCTTCTTCTTCTTGAACCGCGCGGTGCTCAGGACATCGGCGAGGTCTTCGGTGCGGCCGGCGTAACTGATGTCGAACTCCGCCTTGCCCTTGCCGAAGGTGCCGGGTTTGACGTCGCGCACGTTGGAGAGGGCGGCAATCGCCTTCTTGAAGTCCTGCACCGCCTTGAAGTCGGCCAAGCCGGTGACATGCATCACCACCCGGTTGCCGTTCTGTTCCTGCGCGCGCAGGTACTCGACCACCGCGGCGCGGACCTTGTTTGAGATCTCGTCCCTATTGAGGTTGACCAGATTGAACGCGGTGCGCTCGTAGGAGATACCGGCTACCGTTTTCCTCAGCTGGCCGTCGCTCCCTTTGATCTCGACCTTGAGAGCCCCCGATACCTTGGCGAGCTGGCTTCCGGAGTCCGTGGCGAAGACCGTCAGGTCGTATTCCCCGGTGACCGGGAAGAGAATCTGTGCGCCAGACCGCTGCGCTCCCTCGAAGCCGTGAGGACCTGGTTCCTGATTTCGCAACACCACGTTCCCGTAGAGGATGTACTCCGCCTTGGTGAGGTCGCCGATCTCCTTGGCATCGGCACCGGTCATGGAGACGCCGGAGGCGACCTTGAGCTTGCCCGCGGCGAAGGAAGGATCGATCACGGTCCACCCGTCCTTCTTGAACAGCTCGGTGAGCACCGTCGCGGCCACGCTGGTGGAGATGATCTGCGACTCCCCCTTGGGAGTGCTGTGAATGGTCTGCTCCTGAAGCAGAAGCACCAGCTTACGTTGCCCGAGCCGCTTGATGAGCGCCTGCACCGCCTGCAGATCCTTGTCGAGCTGCGCGGTGCCGACCTCCGCCTTCACCGTGACGAGGACGACGCCCTTGTCCTTCTTCTTCGACACCACATCGTACTTGCGCACGTAGCCGGCGGAGTGGGCGAAAATCCGGTCGCTCAGGAGCTGGCTGTTCTGGGTGAGGGTGTCGGCGGAGACGAGCACCCCGGCCACTTCCTCCACCGCGTTGCGTAAGGCGCGCTCCTTGGCCTCGCGTTCGGCGCGTTCTTCGTTACCGTCGACGATCGCCGCCTCGCCGATCGACTCCTTGGTGATGTACTCGGGCGCGGCGACCGCCGAGACCGCGAGCACCAGGGCCGCCGCCAGCACCTCGTGGGCCTTCATCGCGCGCATCCTTTCTATTGGGTGACGACGACGACCCGGCCCTCAGCCAGGAAGGTGTTGTTCGTTTGGGAGAGCTTCTTCACCTCGCCGGCCCCAAGCACCAAATCGGAGCCCTGCACGCGCGCCGCCTTCACCACCAGCGGCTTGTCGCCAACCTTGACCGACCTCTTCGCCTCGGCGAGGCCCTTGACGAAGACGGCCACCGCCGACGACTTGCGTGCCTCTGTAGAGAGCATTTCGACGCCGTAGACGAGCTTGCCGGCCTCGTCGACCAGCCGCACCGCCAACGCCGGCGTCACCTTCAGCCCGCGGGCATCGACCACCAGCCCGGTATTCGTTTTATCGCCCTCCTTGTTGACCGCCACCGCCTCTTCCCCCGACTGGACGAACAGCTCGGTGAGCGCCGCCAACGGAACTTCGACGTCGACCTCGACACCGCTGTCGGAGAAGTAGCGTTTGCCGGTGACCTTGAACCCGCGCACCACGCCCTCGACCTGGCCGCGGACCTCGTCCTTGGCCATCTCGTCGCCCACGGTGCGACCGGCGGAGATGTGCACGCCCTTGACCTGCTCCAGGAGCTTGCGGAATGCATCCATCTGGGCCGCGCGCTCGGCGCCCAAGCGAGCCGCTGCGGGGTTGGCCGCCTTCAAATCAGGGGCCCCACCCCCGGTGGCTCTCACCACCTGCCCTTCCCAATTCACCCCGGGAGCAGGCCGGGCCAGCTTCTCCGCTGCTTTACCCTGCGCCCACACCGCCAACGGTGCGGTCAAGGCGAACCACACGAGCTTGCGCGTCACGAGGAGCTCCTCCCAAGTGGGTTGCAATGGGAGGACGCCCACTGCGCGGCCGATTCAAGGGTCTCACCGCCGACGCAGTCAAGGACTCAAAGCGGGCATGCCGCGGCCGAAAGTTCCCTCCAGGAGGTCCCGCTTGAGGAGATTGACTAGCGGATCCCCTGGGGCAAGCCCCCTGGGAAGAGTTCGGCCGCCATCGCGAAGAATGCCAGACCTGCCCGAACACGAGAGGCTAAGCAACGCTTCCGGTCGGCCGCACGCTCGAGAGCCTCTTCCGCCGGCAGCCCACACATCTGAACCAGGAGATCCCCGTGAGGGCCTTGAGCCAGCACATCTGGCGAGAGCCCCTTCAACTCCCTGCGAATGTCCGCCGCAGTCGGAGTCCTCCCAGCGAATAGCGCCGCTGCGCCCACCTTCTTTGCCTTGGCATCCGCCCTTCTACTCCTCTTCCACGACTTGACGGTCATGCGGACGGCACTCATCTGACTTGTAGCAGGGTTTACCGCTGCAGACGGCTGAGCAGGGCGAACAGCTGAGCCCTCTGCCGCTCCGCGGGGTGAGCCGTGCACCTGAGCCCTGAAGCTATTCTACCTGCACCTGCAACCTGACTTGGACGGCGCTCGTGTCCATTAACCGCAAAGATGGTTGCCATCTCCATTCCCCTCGACCAGGATTTCGTTCCTGTCCAAAGCCGAGGAAGTCGACCGTTCCGATGTCGTCCCGCTTCATCTTCTTTCTCTTCTTGGTTGAACTCTGCTCGGGCTGCGTCTCCGGCTACGTCCAACCCCTGGGCGAGTCGTGCGAACGCCAAGACCCCGCGGTTGACCTCTGCACCGAGGGCCTCGCCTGCTGGGACCACGTGTGTCGCCCCTTCTGCCGTTGGGACGGCGGGGCGCGATGCGGGCCAGGGTGCGTTTCCCAAGAGGTCTACTTCGGTGACCCGCAAGAGTGCATCTGTGTCCCTGACCCCGACGCCGGCTGTGCCTCCGCAACCGCCTGCGGCGGATGCGGCCCCCAATAGGCTCTGGCGAAGCCTCTTCCTGGACCCGGACTGAGACCCCGACGCTGACTCAGCCCCTGATGCTGACGCTGACTCGGACTCCGACTCAGACTGGGATGGCCCTCCGCGCACGTGCTGGTGCGCCTGCACGTAATCCGTTCACCGCGATAGCTGGCCGGTTCCCCGTGCATATGCTCGTGCTCGAAACGGAAGTCATCGCGGTGCCGCCCGACGATGGCCGTTATCGGCGCAGCTTTCGCTCGTGGGCCGCGCGGATTCTCGCGAGATTCAATTTCTCGCACGCCTTATCGATGTCTGGACCCGTGACGGTCAGCAGCTCGAGCGCGCGGGACTTTCAATCCTAATCCACGTGCCCGGAGATGTACTGGTCGATCAGCCGGCGGTGGCGCTCGGTGAGCAAGGTAAAGCGAATGCCCGAGCCTTCGGTGCGGGCGTCGATCCACTCCCGCACCACCTCTCCCTCGGCGTAGATGACCTCTTCGCTTCCGGGGAGCTGGAACTGCAGCCCCACCCGCTTGCCCGCGAACTGCGGCTCGATGAGGTGTGCCAAGTTGACGCCCTCCGAGCTGATGTCCGAGGTGCGCGCCATGTACGGCACCCCCGACACGTACTTGTTGAGGAAGATGTCCAAGGGGGCTCGATCGGTCCTGCGTTTGTTTCTCATCCGCTCCTCCAAACGTGGCAACAGGCCGCTGCAGCGATGAAGCTGCCTGTGACAAAGGGTAGAGCCGTCGCGCGATCGGTCAAGAAATCGGCCCGCGAAGCGCTATAAGGGCGCCCTTCGGCCGTCGCAATCTCGCGCCGGCCCATGAAAGGCGACGTCGATGCGAGTGGTGACAGTGGTGGCAGCGGCGGTGATGCTCTGCGGCCAAGCGATGGCCCAGGAGCCCCAGACCGAGGAAGAAAAGACCGTCTACGCGTTGGGGCTGGCGGTAGGAAGGAGCCTGGCGCCCTTCAGTCTGAGCAAGGCCGAGCTCGAGTTGGTGAAGAAGGGGCTCTCCGACGCGGTGAGCGGCGCCAAGCCGGCCGTCGACATCGAGAAGTACGGCCCCAAGCTCGACTCGCTCGCCAAGACACGCAGCGCCGCGACCTCCAAGGCCTACCTAGACAAGGCCGCCAAGGAGAAAGGCGCGCAGGTGCTCCCTTCGGGGCTCGTCTACACCGAGCTGAAGGCAGGCCGCGGCGCTTCACCCAAAGCAACCGACATGGTGAAGGTGCACTACCGCGGAACCCTGGTGAACGGCACCGAGTTTGACAGCTCCTACAAGCGTGGTCAGCCCGCCGAGTTTCCGCTCAACGGCGTCATTCCCTGTTGGACCGAAGGGGTGCAGAAGCTCAAGGTGGGCGGCAAGGCGAAGCTGGTATGCCCGGCGAAGATCGCCTACGGCGAGTCCGGCCGTCCGCCCACGATTCCCGGCGGGGCAACCTTGGTGTTCGAGGTCGAGCTGCTCGAGGTCATGGCACCGAGCGCGCCGGCACAGTGAAGCTCCCTCAAAGGCCCTTGAAGAAATTCACTTCTCGTTCAGCGCGGAGGCCGTGGCGCGCAGCAGCGGGCCGGCACTCACCGGCGAGCCGGTGGCGTGCTCCATCCACAAGTCGGGGGTGACCGCGCCGTACTTCGCCATGCGCTCGAACTCCGGCCCCAGCTTCCCCGCCTTCTGCATATGCTCTTCGATCTGGAAGGCGATGAGGTGCCCCAGCGGGTAATTGAAGAGGTAGAGCGGGTAACTGATCATGTGCGAGTAGATGCCCAGGAGCACGCTGTCCTTGCCTCCCAGCACCGGCGCGTAGTGCCGGTTCCACACCTCGCGGGCAATCTTCATCGTCGCCGCGCGAAGCTGCGCCGGGGTGGCCTTGGGGTTCTCGTACATCCAATGCCACACGGCGACATCCACCAGAGCGACCCCGGCGATCTCCCAGGTCATCCAGAAGTCGTTGAGCACCCGGGCGCGCTCGCTCTCGGCGTCGGGCTTGGCGAGGCCGAGAAGCTCCAAGTCGCGTCCCTGGAAGACGAAGGCGAGCGCCTCGGTGAAGGCGGTGTTGGGCACGCCGGCGAGCAGGGTGCGGTCGACGTCGTAGAGCGAAAAGACCTGCTCGACGTTGTGCCCCAGCTCGTGCACCGCGATGTTGTAGCCCTTGTAATTCATCCCCTCCTTCTCCACGCGGGTACGCAGGCGGGGGAAGTCGCCGCGGCGTGAGGCGGGGAAAGCGTGGCCCGCGCCGCGCGAGGCGTCGACTTGAATGCGCTCGGAGAGGTAGCGGGCGCGCTCCTTCGGAAAGCCCAAATCGCCCAAGATGCGGGGAATGTCCCTGGCAAAGGCACCGGCGCTCGGGTAGCGCTTGCGGCAGAGGGTGTCGAGCTCCGCTTCGGGAATCTTGCCCCGGGCGACGAACCCGTTGAACCACAGGTCTTGCGGCTCGAGCTTGCGGGCCAGCCGCCGCTCGATTTCAGCGGCCACCTTGGGAACCAACGGCGACGTGAGCACCTCGGTGAGCAACCCCTTCACCCGCTCCTCGCTCATCTCGGCGGAAAGCTCGAAGGCACGGGCAAGCTGGGTGGGCGCCACCGGAGAGTAAGGGTCTGCCTGGCGCGCCGCCTCGAAGTTTGCCCAGAGCTTTTGATAGCGCACGTCGGGCTCGGGGACAGTTTCCGCCTTCGCCTCGCGGGCCGGGGCTTCCTTTTCCACCGTCTCGGGGGCCGCTGCGGTCACCTGGTTGGTGAACGGGTTCCAGTCGACGCGCGGGTTGTCGATCACCACCTTGGGAATTTCCTGCGCCACGATGCGCTCCATTACCTCGACGATGGTGCGCTGCTTGGCCAGCCCGTCCTTGTCGGCGTAGCTCGCCTTGAGCTCGTCGCGCAGGTTCCAGTGGCTGATCAGCCGCTTGCCACTGGGGAAGAGCCGCTGGCCCTGGTCGTCGACCAGGTGGTGCATCCAGATGTTGTACTCGGCCACGTAGAGATCGGCGGCGGCAGAGGCCTGGGCGATGCGCTGCTGCACCTTTGCGGGCACGCGGCGGGAAAAGCGCCCGGTGAGGCGCGTTTCCGCCCACTGGCGCCGGGTGAAGCCCTTCCCCTCCTCCAGCTTCTCCTTCAGCGTCCTCGAGGGGAAGTTGAGCAGCACGACGAAGGCGATCTTGTTCTCGAACAGGTCCTCCAAGAGGTGCGCTGAGGGGTCGTAAGCGGAAAAGAGCGGGTCGATGGAGAGCAGCGGCCCCCAGTCGAGGTCAGTGGGCCGACGCAAGTCACGGCCGATCTCGTTGAAGTGCCCGTCGAGCACCTCGAAGTTCTGCTCGAAGCGCTTCAAGGTCGCCTCGAGCTTCGCCTCGTCGGCGATGAAGTGCTCGCGCGCGAACGCTGCCAGATCGCCGTCTTCCTTTCGCCACAGCGCAGCCACCTGCCGAAGTCCGCGCTCGATGCGCGCCTGTTGCCCCGCGCCGTGCTTCTTCAAAAGCTCGGCCTTCAATGCCGCCGTATCCGTCATTGCCACCCTCTTTGGAGCACCCAAGGCGCCCGACGACAAAAGGAGCAGGCCCAGCGCGCAGCGCAGCCTCGTCATATCGACCTCGAGAAACACAGAAGGCCCGACCCTTTTGGCGGGGCCGGGCCTTCTCGAAATGGTTCGCGCTGCTGTTTAGCTACCGGCGGCGCGGACGTTTTGGGCCTGCAGGCCCTTGGGGCCGCGGGTCACGTCGAACTCGACCTTCTGACCTTCGGTCAAGGTACGGAACCCGTCCATGTTGATCGCGGTGTGGTGGCAGAAGACATCCTCGCCCCCGCCGTCTTGGGTGATAAAGCCAAAACCCTTGGCGTCGTTGAACCACTTCACTGTACCAGTTGCCATTCGCTTCATTCCTTCATGATTCGACAAGCGAGAATCCGCTGCCGGTCTCACCGCTATTGGAGAGAACGAAAGCAATGTAGGCACCTTCCCGACTTCTGTCCATAGGCAACCGAGCGATCGAGCGGTTGGCGTCACCAACCGCACTTTTGCCCCTGGTTGGCTTCGGTGAGCCAGGCTTGCAGCGGCTGGAAGTAGTCGGTGAGCGCGCTGGCATCCAGCTCTCGCTGGCCGGTGAGGGTGAAGAGCGCCTCGGGCCAGGGCTTGCTGGCACCCAGCTCGAGCATCGCCTTGAGCTTGGCCCCTGCCTGCTTGTTGCCGTCGATCGAGCAGGTGTGCAGCGGGCCTTGATGCCCGGCCGCCTGGCAGAGGGCGCGGTGGAACTGGAACTGGAGGATACGGGCAAGGAAGTAGCGCATGTACGGCACGTTGGCGGGGATGTGGTACTTGGCGCCCGGATCGAAGTCGGCCTCGGAGCGCGCCACCGGCGCCGCCACTCCCTGGTACTTCTGGCGCAGCGCCCACCAATGCTCGTTGTACTTGTCCGGCCCGACCTTGCCGGCAAACACGTCCCACCGCCACTGGTCGATCATCCGTCCGAAGGGAAGGAAGGCGACCTTCTCCATCGCGTCCTTCATCTGCAGGTTGATGAGGCCCTTCTGGTCTTTGGGCACCGTGGTGAGCAGCCCCAGCTTCTTCAAGTACGCAGGGGTGATGGACAGGGTGAGCGCGTCGCCGATCGCCTCGTGAAAGCCGTCGTTCGCCCCCTGCTGATAGAGCACCGGCAGCTTGTAGTAGTAGTGGAAGTAGTAGTTGTGCCCCAGCTCGTGGTGGACGGTGGTGAGGTCCTCCTCGTCGATCTTGATGCACATCTTGATGCGCAAGTCGTCGCTGTAGGTCACGTCCCACGCGCTGGCGTGGCACACCACCTCGCGATCAGCGGGCTTTTTGAACTGCGAGCGCTCCCAGAAAGTCTTGGGCAACGGATCGAGCCCTAAGCCGGTGAAGAAGGCCTCGCCCAATTTCACCAACTTGAGCTCGTCGTATTTCTTCCTCTTGAGCGCCGCGCTGACATCGAGGCTGGCTTGCCCCTTGTACGGCTCGACCAGCTTGTAGACGTTGTTCCACTCCTGGGCCCACATGTTGCCCAAAAGGTGCGCGGGGATGGGCCCTTCGGGGCTCACCTTGTCCTTGCCGTACTTCTTCACCAGCTGCGCGCGCACGTAGCAGTGTAGCTGGTCGTAGAGCGGCTTGACCTGGCTCCAGAGGCGGTCGGTCTCTTTCTCGAAGTCGGCGGGCGCCATGTCGTAGCCGCTGCGCCACAGCTCGCCCAAGTTGGCAAAGCCAATCTCGCGCGCCCCCTCGTTGGAGAGCTCGACCAGGCGTTGGTACATCGGCCGCATCTCGCGTGAGATGGTGCGCCAGCCGGCCCAGGCGTCGAGCAGCTGCTCGTAGTTGTTGCTCTCGGCGATGACTTTGGAGAGCGCCTGCAGGTCCTTGCCGCGCCACTTGCCCTTGCCGTAGATGCCTTCCAGACGCGCGGCCAGCGTCGCCAGCTCGCTGCGCTTCTTGGGGTCGGAGGGCGCGGGGAGCGCGCTGGCGATTCGCAAAAGGTGCAGCTGGCGCGCGGTGTCGGCGTCGAGGGACAGCCCGCGAAAGCGCATCGAGTCTTTGATCGCCGAAGAGAGGTAGGCCATCACGTCTTCGTTGGCCCAGGCCGCCTGCTGCTCGGTGTCTTGGGTGATGTAGGTCGATTTGATCCACTCGGCGGTGGCTTGCTTGGTCCACAGCCGCTTCAAGTCTTGATCGACTTTAGAGACGAAAGCCTTGGCCTCTTGGGACGTGGGCTTGGGCTGAGCAGCTGCCGCGGTGGCAAATAGAGCGAAGAGAACGGTGAGGGTCGTTTTCATGGGGCGCCATCTACGGCAGGCCCCACAGCAAGGACAAACAAAAAGGAACGGGTGTCACGGGGCGGGAGCGAGCTGGCCCAAGTCGACGGAGACCTTGGTGACGCGATCGGGAGCGACGTCGATCGTGAGCGAGCGGCGCAGGCCATCGGTGCCGACGAGAACGAACTGTTGCCTGCCGGCGGGCATGTAGAGGTCGACCAGCGGCGTTTTCCCCAAGAGCTTCTGCTCGAAGAACAGCTGCGCGCTGGGGCGACTTTGAATGCTCACCCGGCCCAACCCTCCCAGCTGGGAGGCGGGCTTCGCCGCCGTCGGCGTGCCCTGCGACTTGAGGACACCGAAGATGGCGCCGCCCAGGAGGGCGACGACGGCGAAACTGACCCAGAACGTCGCGCGGGAAGATGGGCGGCTCATCGTTCGAATGCCTCAGTCGGACAAGAGTGTTTCATCTGTTCCGAGTACCAGCGCGACGCCCTGAAGCACTTGCTTGAGGCAGGCGCTTCGCAACGAGCCAACTCGTTCAACCAGACGAGCTTTCTCGATGGTTCGCAGTTGAGTCACGTTCACCACGCTTGGCACGGGCAGATTGGCCTCTCCTTTTCCGAGCCGAACGTTCCCGGGCATAGCCGCCAAACGCATGTTGGAGGTGATGGCTGCAACCACGGTGGTGTTGATTGCACTTCGGTTGAAGCGATCATGCTGAACGACGACTGCCGGTCGGCGCCCGGCGGGTTCCGACCCGCGGCCTCTGAACGTGAGCCAGTACACGTCGCCTTGCGTCACCACCCCGACTCTTCCCACGAAGTGCCCACCGAATCGAGCCACCTACTATCGGCTTGCTGTTGGTCAGCGACTCGTTTGTCCTCGAAGAGAGCGTTCAGACGGCGAGTAATGTCCGCATCGCGTCTGGCTCGCACCGCTTCGCGCAGGACCCGTTGAATGAAACGACTGCGCGATTCGCCACGAGCGCGCGCACTTCGATCGACCGCCTCGAGCAGATCGGCCGGAACCGCGATCGCCGTCTTGCGGGTCAGATGGGTAGTTGCTTTGGTAGTCATAGAATGAATACTAGTATCCACGGTGGGATTTTCGCAACGAGCCAGCCGTTCTTCAGGAAGCAAGCAGGTCGTAGCCCAGGCGCACCACCAGCCCCAGCACCACCACCAGCACTACCCGGCGAATGGTGCGCTCTCCCCCTTTGATCGCGAGATGCGCGCCGACGAGGGCGCCGAGGAATTGGGCGCCGGCCATCGGGAGCGCGATTTTCCACACCACGGCTCCCCTCGCCGCCAAAAGCAACACCGCCGCGAGGTTGGAGGCGAAGTTCACTACCTTGGCAGCTGCGGTGGCGCGCGGAACCGAGACGTGGAGCAGCCCCACGAACGCAAGGAAGAGGAAGGTGCCGGTGCCTGGACCAAAGAAGCCGTCGTAGGCGCCGATGCCCAAGGAGAACACCGCCGCGACAACGCGCGCATAACGCCTGGGCGCGCGCGCCTCTTCCGACGGAACGCGGCGGAACGCCACCACGAAACCGGCCACCACCAAGAGCACGAGAATGATCGGCCGCAGGACGCTCGGGTCGAGCCAGAGCAGAAGCGCTGCGCCAGCGAGGGCGCCTGCAAAGCCGGCGGGGAAGGTCGCAGCCGCTTGCCGCACGTCGATAAGACCTGCGTGCGCGTAGCGCCAGACGGCCGTGGCAGCACCGAATACCGACTGTCCTTTGTTGGTCCCCAGCGCCAGGTGCGGCGGAAGGCCCGCGGCCAGAAGCACCGGTACGGTGACGAGCCCTCCACCACCGGCGATGGCATCGATCGCACCCGCGACGAACGCGGCGACGACCAGCGTGGCGAGCATCGGCGACGAGAGGGGAAGCTCCACCAGCCAAAGCGGAATCGAAGGTCGCACGCTTGGCAAGCTCGAACCGGGCGGCCGCCCTGTCGGCTGGACGGTAGCGGCGAGCTCACGCCTCGGTGCTTAGCGTGCGAAGGAAGGAGATGCCTCATGCAGACCGCCGAGTGGGCCAGCCCGCCCGACCGCCTACGAAAGCTGATCGAGGGCAAGCACGTCGCGATGCTCACCACCGTGGAGGAGGACGGCAGCCTGCACAGCCGGCCGATGTGGGCGCAGGAGATCGACTCCCAAGGCAACCTGTGGTTCCTCACCCCCACCGACTCGGCCAAGGTGCACGAGGTGGAGCACAACGCGCACGTCAACGTGAGCTTCGCCGACGTCGAACAGGACCGGTACGTGTCCATCTCCGGGGTGGCCCAGGCGTGGAAAGACCCCGCGCGCACCGAACGGCTCTCCTCGCAGCTCGACCCCGCCTGGTTCCCTTCGGGCCGGCTACCGGCGATGACTCTCTTGCGAATCGTCATCTCGCGCGCCCAATACTGGGACCGCGCCCTGCAACGAATGACGCAGATCGGCGACTTTGGCGCAGGCGCTGCGGCCCCCCTGCCGCATTGAAGGCCTCTATTCCTTGGGGCCGAGGAGGCTCTTGAGCTTGGCCGTGGCGATCACCTCGCGCGCAGGGTTCTCCAGGCGGATCTGCACCTCGTACTCCTGGCGCTCGCTGCTCTTGGGAATGGGTGACTCGGCGACGGCGGTGATCTTCCCCCGCGCCTTCTTGAGGTAGGCGATCGACAAGCCGGTGATGATCATCCGCGCGTCGGGAGGCATCGCCGCGATGAGCGCCAGGTTCCCGGTGAGCTCGGCCAGATTGGCGAGGGCGATGGCGTGCACCGAATGGAGGTGGTTGCGCACCTTGCGACGATCCACCAGGTGGGCACGGGCGAACCCGGGGCGCATCTCCTCGATGCGGGCGTCGATGGTCGCGGTGTAAGGCGCCATCAAACCCAGCGCCTTGCTGAACAGCGCCTTGCCGCCGGGGAGCGCGGAGAACCGCTCCCAGTGCTGGCGAAGCTGGGCGACGTCGACAAGGGGCGTTTTGGACATGCCACGAAAGATAGCGCAGCGAGACGTTCGTTTGAGGTGAAACGCATTTCCCCCTCACGGCAAGAGCGCTACAGTGCCTCCACTTCGCCAAGGGCCGGGTCGAGGGGGTTCACGTGTTCCAGATACGAACGTGGTCGGTTGCCGCAGCGCTGCTCGTCTCGACAGGCGCGGTAGCATTTTCCACGGGAATCGACAGCGCCCAATTCGGGGCCACCGGCTGCCCGCAATGCCACAACGGGGGAACGACACCGCTCATCTCCCTCTTCACCGGACCCGCTACCCTGATGACGGGCCAGGCGGGAACGTTCACCGTGCAGTTCTCGACGCCCAACGGCCCCAACGGCGGCTTCAACCTGAGCGCCAGCGCCGCCGGCACCTTCTCTCCCACGACCAGCATGGCGGGGGCCAAGGTGAAGGTGCTCGCGGGCGCCAACCAGTTCACCGAAGCGACCCACGACATGCCCAAGGCTGACGCCGACGACGGCGTCACCGACAACACCATCACCTTCGAGGTGGAGTGGGCTCCCGCTCAGGGTACCAGCGGCACGGTGACGTTCACCGTCTGGACCAACTCGGTCAACTTGAGCAGCGACCCCCTGGGGGACATGGCGACGATGGCCACCACCACCGTGGCGGTCACCTGCGTGCTGATTTCCTCGGTGATGGCCTGCGCGGGGAAGAACTGCGGCACGGTGTCGGACGGCTGCGGCGGGAGCTACACCTGCGGCACCGGAGCGATGTGTCCTCAGCCTTTCGAGACCTGTGGCGGCGGGGGCACTCCCAACGTGTGCGGGTGTACGCCCACCACTTGCCTCGCCCAGGGGAAGAACTGCGACTCGATCTCCGACACCTGCGGTGGCATGTTGAGCTGCGGAAGCTGCACGGCTCCGCAGACGTGCGGCGGTGGTGGCACGAACAACGTCTGCGGCTGTACGCCTACCCCGCAGGCAACGGCATGCGCCAACAAGAACTGCGGCGATGTCGCCGACGGCTGCGGCGGCACCTCGAGCTGTGGAAGCTGCACCGCCCCCCAGACCTGCGGCGGCGGTGGCACGGCCAACGTGTGCGGTTGCTCGCCCGTTCCCATGGCGACCGCCTGCGCCGGAAAGGTCTGCGGTGTGGTCGCTGATGGCTGCGGGGGCAGCCACACGTGCGGCACCTGCGCCACCGGGGTGTGCGCAAACAACGTGTGTACCTCTCCCGACGCGGGGACAGGGGGCGGGAGTGGCGGCAACGGGTGCAGCTGCGGCGCCGCCGGCCCGACGGCCACCTTCGGCTGGGCGCTGCTGGCCCTTGCTTTCTTCGCCCGCCGTCGCTTCAGCTAAACCCCTTCTTCCCAAGGGGGTCGCATGAAGGGGCTCTTTCTCACCGGAGCGGTGGTGGCCGCCGCGCTCTCCACCTGGGCATGGGTAGGCGTCGGTTCGACACACACCTCCCACTCCTTCAGCCAGCTGACACAGATGGCCGACGAATTCACCCGCTTGGGAGATGCGTTGACCGCGGACCAACGCATCTCCCACGAGCTCGTCTTGGCCGAACGCCGCCGGCGCGTTCTGGTGCCGGTGGGCATTGGCGCGGCGGCGCTTTTCGTCGCTGGAGCGATCGTCACCCGTGGCCGCTCGCGCAAGGCCAAGCGCACGAACGAGGAGCAGCGCCTGGCCGCGGCCGTGGGCGACCCGGCGCTCACCCTGCAAGGCGCCCGCATGAAGGCCGCGGCGCTCTTGGGGGTGACGCCCGACGCTCCCGCCGCGGTCATCGAGGCGGCCCTCAACGCCCAGCTCGAGTCGCGTGCGCCACACCTTCTCGAGGGCCTGGCGCCGGATCTTCAAAAGATGGCGCTCGCGCGCCGCGAGGAGCTCATTCGCGCGCGAGACCTCTTGCTGCGGCGGCCTCCAGCTCCATGACCCGGTCCTCTCCAACGGTCACATGCGCCCACCCCGGTGCGGTGAAGCTGTCTTGCTCGGCCGGGACGTGATTGTCTTTCCTCATGGAGCAGGACGTCGACGGCCTCAAGGAGTTTCTCGCGGGCATCGCGGTGTTTGGCGGCCTCGAAGAGCGCTCGCTCGATCGCATCGTCGGCATGCTGGTGGAGCACCAGTTTCCCAAAGGAGCGCAGGTGTGCCGCCAGGGTGAACCGGGGCGTTCGATGTATGTGGTGCGCGCTGGTGAAGTGGTCGTCTGCCGTGAATCGGCGTCGGGCGCCATGGTGCGCGTCACCCGCCTGGGGCCGGGCGAGTTGTTCGGCGAGATGACGCTCATCGACGTGCAGCCGCGCTCGGCGACCATTTTGGTCGAGGAGCCGGCGCGGCTCTACTCGCTCACCAACCGCGACCTCTACGCTCTCTACCAAGAGGACGTCACCGGCTACGTCATGGTCTTGCAGAACATCTGCCGTGAGCTGTCCCGCCGCCTGCGCCGCGCCGACTCCCGCATCACCGAAATGGCCGACAGCGCCAAAGATGAGGCCACCCAGATTCATCCTGCCGTGAAGCGAGAGCGCCCGGCATGAAAGCCAAGCTCTGGCTCACCGCCCAAGGGGTGATGGCGCTGGTGCTGGGGGTGAGCGCGGCAGTGCAGCTCAACGATCCCGACCCGGTGCGGTGGATGGCGATTTACGCCGCGGGTGCAATCGCCTGCGTGCTGTCGATCGCTCGCCGGCTGCCCTGGTTCGTCAGCGCAGCCATCGGAGGAGTCGCCCTGGCGTGGGCGGTGACGTTGGCGCCCGCGGTCATTGCACGTGTTCCTGCCGCCTCCGACGTGCTCACCTGGAAGATGCGCGACACCTCGGTGGAGGAGACCCGGGAGATGTTCGGGTTGCTCATCGAGGTGGGGTGCATGACGGTGCTCACCGTGCGCGGCCTTTTCTTTGGCCGCAAGAGGCGATTTCGGCATCCGCCCGATCCGCGCGTCGCGGCTCACCCTTGGCTGGGCGCGATGCTCGAGGCCCTCGGTGAGCGCTACCGCTTGGGCCAAGACGCGGCCGACGGTATTCAGCTTTTGTGTCGCACCGGCAAGGCACGCTTCAACCCCATGCGCGTCTGGGTTCGCCCCGCCGACCACCATGTGCTGGGCGACTACGACGTCCGCATCGAGGAAGGAAAGCCGGTGGAAGTGGGCCGGGCCCTCCTCGACCAGCGGGTGAGCCCGCGTCTGGGGCCTTTGGGGCTCACCCCCGCGCAGGAAACCGTCGAGGAGTGGGCAGGCATGGTGCTCACCCGCCGCTACGCAGGCAGTTGCCCCGACCCGGGCCGCGCCGCCCAGGCGGTGGAGCTCATGTGCCGGGGGTCCGATCAGGTGATGAACACCGCGCTGGAGTGACGTCGCCGCGGTAGGAAGGGTTTTTCCCTCATTGGGCAAGGCGGGTGCACCGGGGGCGCTCCTGACGTGTGCCGGCGCTTCGATCGCCCTGGCCCGCTCTTGGCAACGCTGAAAAACTGCTCGAGGGAGGGCGCCATGGCGAGACTTCGAACGGAGTGGCTCACCCTGGTGGCCGCAGCATGTGCTCCGCAAGCGACCTCCCACTTTCAGTTCGAAAGCAGCCCCAGCGGTGACGGGTCCACCGAGCCCGCTCAGGTCCTGCTCCGCCCCTTCGAGCCAAGGGTTCGCACCGCGCCCCAGAACCTTCCCGACGCGGGCACCCCCTTCGGTGGGCCGGGCCCCTGGCCGATCGCCCACGTCACCTACTCGCGCTCCCAGGGCATTCTCGAAACCCCGATCGTCGGCCACTCCACCGACGAGGCGCAGAACCGGTGGGTCGCCACGCACCAGGCGCTGTACCTGTTGCGCCCCGGCGACTCCGTCTTTCGTCGCTTCGGCTCAGCCGAGGGCCTGCACCTCCAAGACAACCCCGAGCGCTACTGCGACAGCAATTTCAGCGGCGGGGACAAGAGCTGCCCCATCTTCGGCGCTGCCGCAGACCCCGGCATCACCACCATCGTCGGCGGCGGCCCCAACGAGGTCTTCGTCGGCTACGCGGGCATCGACGACGGGCCCGGCGACTGGAGCGACCTCGATCGCCACTCCGGGAAGCTCGACCGCGTGCGTCTTCGAAGTGATGGCACCCTCCAGGTCGACCGCTTCGACTTCGTCGCCAACGCTCACGGCGCACAGTATTGGCACAACCGCACCGTGCAACGGCTGGTGTTCGACCACTTCCTTCACCCCCACGAGCTCTACGTGGGCATGAACCACGGCGTCACCTTGGTGCGCCCCGACCAGTTCCGCCGTCCCAACCCTGGCGAGTGGTTCGACGCGGTCAACCTCGAGTACATGGCCGACCACCTCCACGCGCGCGTCTGCTACCACGCGCCGTGCGACGCCACGACCAGCAACCAGCGCATGGGCGACTGGCGCGGGCTGGCGCTCTCCCCCGATGGCAACCTGTGGACCGCCGGGAAGTGGACCGCAGGGAAAATCGTCTGGCACGAAGACCTGTACACTTGGTTCTCCCGGCCAGGGGGCGACACCTTCGCCGAGTCCTTCGGAGACCCCTACCCGTTGCCCGACAACGGGAATGGCTACGTGAACGAACCTGTCTTCCGGCCTCCGGCGGAGGGCGACCCGGTGCACCTGAGCGCGGTGTCGGTCGCCTCCGACGGGCGCGTCTGGTTCGCGAGCGACCCTCCCGCCAGCAGCGGCGACCCGGCCTACGGCGTGGCGGTGTGGGACGGCAGGCGCTTCATCACCTTCGATCCGGTCGCGCAGCTCGGCATGGCTGAACGGAAGGTGGTCGACCTGGTGGCGCTCCCAGACGGACGCGTCGTGGTGGCAGGCCCTTCCACTGGGCTGGTCGTCTACGACCCGGCAAGCGGAAGAAGCGTTCCACTGCGAGCGCCTGCCTATCTCGCAGATGACAACGTGCAGCGGCTGGAGCTGGACACGATGGTCTCGCCTCCAGCGCTGCACGTCTCGACCTGGTCAGGGGCCTCGGTGCTGCGAGGCTTCTAGGTCACGCCTTGGCTTTTCCACCGGCCTTGAGCGCGATGCGCTTGGGCTGCACCTCGGGCTTTTTCGGCAGGGCGATGGTCAGCACCCCGTCTTTGAGCTCGCAGTGGATGTTGTCGGGGTCTACGCCCTCCGGCAGCGTGAACGTGCGCTCGAACGAGCCGTGCGCGCGCTCGTAGGAGTAGTACCGCTGCCCCTCCTCCTTCTTCTCCAGCTCGCGCTTACCGGAGACCGACAACCGATTTCCGGTGAGGGTGATCTCCAGATCCTCCTCCTTCACTCCTGGGACGTCTGCCTTGAAGACATACGCTTCCTTGGTCTCCGTGACATCGAACGAGGGTGTGAACGTCACCAACCGCTCTCGCTCCGGCCATACCTGCAACATCTCGCGGAACGGATCCCACCCCAAGAGCTCGCGCATGCGGCGAAACGGCTCCACACCTATCTCCTCACCACGCCGAATGATGTCTCCCAATGCCATGATGATTTCTCCTTTCCAAAAGGCCTCGTTGGGAAGCCTCTCTTCTTTTGGTAGGGCACATGGTGGGTGACGCAAGCCCCGACGCTGAGGCTCGAGGCGACGTGCGCGTGTCAGCTCCACGGGCGACTCGACATGCCCGTGCACGAGGTCTCTACTGCCGAACGAACACCTCCACCGTCGCGCGTTCCGCGTGCAGCCGCTCACTCACTTCCACCGAATACGGCGGGTCAGCAGCCGAGAGCGCGCGCAGGCGTTCGGGGAGCCGGCCGATCTCTCTTTCGGCACGGGCTCGTGCTGCCCGCCAGTCGTCTTTCCCCTCGGGTGTGCGAGCGCCCGCACGCATGACTTGGCGAAGCAGCGGTGTTCCCGGCAGCTTCTCCTCGATCAGCCCGAGCACATCGCCGCTCTCTTGGCGGAACACCTGCTTCTGTCCGGGCCAGATCTCCTTGCCGGGCGACAGCTTGGTGCGCCCCTTCCCCGCGTAAGCCACGAGCTTGTAGGCGAGATCGAGGCTCGGGGCGTCTGCGGAGACACCCATCGCGGTGCCGACCCCGAACGCATCGATCGGCGCCCCGTTCTTCAGCAACCGAAAGATTTCCTCTTCGTCGAGGCCCCCGCTGGCCACGATACGCACCGCCGCCAGCCCGGCGTCGTCAAGCAGGCGCCGCGCCTGTTTCGACAACGCGAGCAGGTCGCCCGAGTCGAGCCGCACGGCTCTCACCTGAAAGGACGGGCCCAGCTCCCGGGCGAGGCGAACGACGTTCTGCACACCCTCCAGGGTGTCGTAGGTGTCGACCAACAGCGTGGTGGCTGGGTAGCGATGCGCGAAAGCCCGAAAGGAGTCGAGCTCGCTCACGTGGCACTGAACGTAGCTGTGGGCCATGGTGCCGGCGACGGCAACCCCGTATGTCGCGCCCGCGAGCACGTTCGAGGTGGCGTCGACACCGGCGATGCAAAACGCGCGCGCCCCCTTGAGCCCCGCATCCGTTCCCTGCATGCGGCGCACCCCGAAGTCGATCACCGCGCGCCCCCTGGCTGCCCACACCACCCGCGCCGCCTTGGAGGCGAGCAGGGTCTGCACGTGCACCTGGTTCATGAGGAACGTCTCCACCAGCTGCGCCTGCGGCAGCGGCGCGACCACCTCGAGCAGAGGCTCGTTGGCGAACACCGGGGTGCCCTCGGCCACCGCGTAGACGTCACCGCTGAAGCGAAGGTCGCCGAGGTAGTGGAGGAAGCGCGTGGAGAACAGCCCCAGCGTGCTCAGGTATTCGAGCGACGCGTGATCGAAGCGCAGCGTCTCGAGGTAGCGCAGACAGTCTTCGAGGCCGCAGGCGAGGAGGTAGTTGCGTCGCTTTGGCAGCTTGCGCACGAACAGGCTGAAAACGGCGGAGTCGGTGAGCCCCTCCTCTACGTACGCCTGCGCCATCGTCAGCTCGTACAGGTCGGTGAGGAGCGCCGGGTTGACGTTCACGTTTGTCTTCATTGGCAACTTACCCGGGAAAAGCAACCGTCGTCCGCTGACTGCGCGGTAGTGGAAACTCGAGCCACATCACCGTTGTTCCGCCCCTCAGGCCCGGCGAGATTCCTGAGCGCCGTTGGGGGAAAGAGCGTTGCACGAGGCGTTGTTCGAAGAACTTCCGATTGCCGCTCTGGTGGTCGACCTGACCACCGGCCAAGTCGTCTTCACCAATCACCATTGCCGCGCCTTCGAGGGCCACCCGGCGATCGTTGCCCCGTCGGGGCAGCATGAAGGTTGGGAGCTGGTGGGACTCGACGGAGCCCCTCTCACCGGCGAGGCGTTACCCCTGACGCGCCTGCGCCAAAAGGAGAGCCTCAAGGGAGCGGAGGTCGTCCTCTCCAAGTCGGGTCGTCGCCTGCTGCTCTTGGTGAGCAGCGCCCCCTTGCCCGCGACCGACGGGCGGGCGCTCGTGGCCATCACCTTTCACGACATCACCGCGCTGCGCCAAGCCGAGCTCGAGCGCGACCAGCTCTTGGTTTACATCGCCCAGTCCGCCGCCGAGCTCGAGGACAGCGAACGACGCTTTCGCTTCTTGGCCGACAACGTACCGCCCATCGTGTGGGCGGCGACGGCCTCGGGGAGGATCGACTACGTCAACCAGCGTTTCCGCGAGTATGCGGGCCGGGGCGGCGACGAGGCGCTCCCCAAGGCGTTGATTGCCTCGGTCCACCCCGACGACATGGAGCGCTGTCGGCGGGAGTGGGGGCGCTGCATCGACCGAGAGCTCGCCTTCGAGCTCGACCTCCGCCTGCGGAGGGCAGACGGGGCATATCGCTGGCACTTGGTACGCGCGCTGCCCATGCGCGACGAGCGAGGGTCGGTGACACGTTGGTTCGGCACCTGCACGGACATGCACGACCATCGTCGCACGCTGGAGGAGAACCAGCGGCTGGTGAACCAGCTCGCCAGCGAACGCGAGCGCCTGGAGGCGGTGATGCGCGGCATCCCCGTGGGGGTGCTGATCGTCGAGGCCAGGCTGGGCGCCGTCACCTTCGCCAACCGGCAGATCGATCACATCCTCCGCGACCCGGTGGCACGTTCGGTGAGCGCTGCCGAACTGTGCGCGCACTGGCAGGCCCGGCGTCTCGACGGCGCTCCCTACGAGCCGGACGATTTTCCCCCCGCGCGGGTGCTGCGTCAGGGAGAGACCATCATGGGCGAGGAGGTTCGCGTCACCCGCGGTGATGGATCGAGCGGCTATCTGCGCATCAACGCGGCGCCGATCATCGAAGCGGCAGGAGCGATCATCGCCGCCGTGGTGGTGTGCGAGGACATCACTGACGAAAAGCACACCGAAGAGGAGCGCCGACGCCTCGCCCACTTTCGCGAGCAGTTCATCGGCATACTCGGCCACGACCTCCGCAACCCCCTCAACGCGGTGATGATTGGCGCCGACTTGCTCCAGCTGAGTGGGCGGGGCGCCAAGGAACAAGGAGACGTCGCTGCCCGCATCAAGAACAGCGCCAAACGCATGCAGGCGATGGTGGAACAGATTCTCGACCTTGCCCGCAGCAGGTTGGGCGAAGGCATCCCCGTCAACGCGCGGCGGATGAATTTGGGAGAGCTTGCCCGCCAGGTGGTCGACGAGGTGGAGACGGCCCATCGCCACGGCGCGGTGCGCTTGACGATCAAAGGAGACTTGGAGGGCGAGTGGGACCCCGATCGTCTGGGACAGGTGATTTCGAACCTGGTCACCAACGCCATCAAGCACGGCGACGCGGGCGCGCCGATTGAGGTCCTCCTCCATGCCGACGGCGGCGAGGTGTCGATCGACGTCCACAACAGAGGCGAGCCGATACCGGGCGAGCTGTTCGACGTTCTCTTCGAGCCCTACCGCCCCACTCCCCGGGGACGAGGCGACGGGTTGGGGCTGGGTCTTTTCATCACCAAGCAGATTGTCCTCGCTCACGGAGGCACCATTCAGGTTCGCTCCGGGCTCGAGAGAACTACCTTTTCCGTCACCCTTCCCCGCTCGTGCCGGCAAGAAGGAGAGCGAACGCCGCAAGCCGCCTCGCTCTAGGGACGATAGGTGAGCACGCGCCCCCAAGTGCTCTTGGTGCCCCAAATGCCCGAGCGCAGGCACTCCAGCTGGACGATTTGGCTGTGGTCGACGAAGAGGTTCACCTCGGGTCCATAGGTCTTCACATACCAGGAGAAGACCTCGGGCTCGGCCGCTTCGAACATCACCCGTTCCAGACCCAGCTCGGACACGAAGCGGCCGATGGCATCGGTTCGCCAGCGTGTCACGCGCTCGGTGATGCCTTCGCTCTCGATCATGATCATCGCCGCCCCTGCTTCGAGGTGCCGGCGAGCGAGCCTCACCGCCCACCCCACGTCCTTGGTGCCCTCCGTCTCGAGCTCGGCCGTGGTGGTGGCTCCGCCGGCGCCGAACTGAATGCCTACCTCCGGCTTGGGCTTCATTCCCGCCTTCTGCACGCGCTCGGTCAAAAGCAGCAGATCGTCGTCGGGCACGCTGATGAAGCCCGCGGAGATTTCGACGATGTCGAAACCCAAGTCTTTGCACTCACCCAGATAGCGAGCCACGGCCTCGGCCCCTTGCGTGAGCACGTACTCGATGAAGCCGCCGGTGGAGACCTGCACCCGGTGTTTGTGGCACAGCTCGACCAAGTCGGTGACCGCCCGTCGGGGCATCAAGGAGAAGGAGCCCCCCGCGAACTTGAGCGTGTCGACGTAGGTGCCCATCGTCTCCAGCACGTCCTCCAGGTACCTGCGGCCGACGGGCGTGTAGTAAGGCCCGCGAATCTCGGTGACCCCGCGGGCGCGCGGCTTGGGTGGCCGCTGGTTCATTCGCAGAAACGAGAAGGCGCGGTCGTCGTGGGCCATGTCAGGTGCCTTTCTGGAGGCCGCCGAGCAGGGCGCACAGCTCGGAGACCTCACGGTGCTCGAGGTGGTCGACCAGTTCCACCAGACGTTCCCGAGCGACGCGAGGGGCGAAGGGCTCGGCGAGCCGGTGAAACTTCTCCACCACCCTTTCCCAGCGCATCGGGCGGGTGGGAAAACCCTCGTAGTCGTCCTTTGCTTTCCCGAGCACGCGGCCATCGCGCAAAACGAGGCGCACCCGGCACGGCATCAGCTCGGGGAAACGTCCGCTCAACCCGGCGTCGGGCGTCACTTCGACGCGGCGCAGGAGCTTTTGCACGTCTTCACGCACGATGCGCGCCGGCTGGTACTGCGCAGGCATGAGCTGACCATCGAGGAGCGCCACCGCCGCCAGGTAAGGCAGCGAATGATCCGCCTCCTCCTTGGAGCGGACGACTATTTTTTGCCCCTCTTCGCCGCCGCCGATGATGTCGAAGGCGACCTGGAATACCGAAAGCTCGACGCGCTCGATCTCTTCGGCACGAAGGTCGTGCTCCTGCCGTAGCTCGAGCAGCGCCTCGATCGCCGACTGCGAGTGCACCTCGGCGTTGAAGCGCTTCAGGGCTGTGCGTCGCACACGCTCGAGGTCTTCGCGTGACCAGTCGATCGTGAATGGTCCAGCGATCGACTCCATGAAGCCCTTGTTGCCCTCGAAGACTTCCCGCGGACCGGTGATGCCGTGCTTGGCGAGGAAGGCGGCGTGGGTCGCACCAAACGCGGTGTGGGGATAGGCGAGCCCTTTCCAGCGAGAGAGAGACCCGGTGCGCGTCACCCGTAGGGCGTTGAGCGCGGTGCCCGCGATGGCGATGGCGTGTGACGTCGCACCCTCTTCCAGCCCTAGCCCCTTGGCGACACCGGCGGCGGCCGCGAACGAACCCTGGGTGGTGTGATCGAACCCGCGCTGGCGCACCGGAGCGACGTCTGAAAGCCGGCACTGGACCTGGTACGCCACCGCCAGCGCGACGAGCAGCTCGCGCCCGGAGCGCTTCGCGTACTCGCAGGCCGCGAGCACCGCGCCGAAGTTGTCGCTCGGGTGACAGGTTTCTTTGGGCGCCAAATACGAATCGTTGAAATCGAGGTAGCGCACCAGGGCACCGTTGAAGAGCGCAGCGCGATCGGGAGCAGTACGGCCTCCACCGACCAACGTGCAGGCCTCGCGCCCACCCAGCTCGAACACGTGCGCGCGCACCGCCACAACGGGCGCGCCGTCCAGCGCACCGAGCGCGCAACCGAGCGCATCGACGATTCGCACCTTCAGCGCCCGCACCGCCTCGGCCGAGAGCCGCGCATATTGCGCTCGCGTGACAAAGGCGGCGAGCTGCTCGACGAGGGTCATCGTGGCTCCAGATGTTCCTCAAAGTAGGCACCTGCCATCGGCCGCCGCACAGCGAGGGCTCGAATGCCGCGCCGCCCACCCGCAAGGCCCGTATCATCGGAAATCTGAATGGCTGACCTACCCGCGAACGAGCACGGCGCGATCGCCGAGGCCTTGACCCTGCTCGAGGTCGACAGCCTGGTGCTCGGCGTTCACGACCCCGCCTTTCCGGGCGTGCCGGGAGAGGACATCGGTCGGGGGAGTCCCTACTCCCGCGGCGCCGCGGCCTTTCTGGAATGGGCACGCGGGCAAGGCTTCACGGGCGTGCAGCTTGGGCCGCAGGGCTTGACCTCCGAGAGCAACCCGTCTCCGTACGATGGCACTGTCTTCTCGCGAAACCCGCTCAACGTCGACTTACGCCCGCTGGTCGACGAGGGCCTGCTCGATGCCGCAGTGCTCCAGCGGCTGGTCTCGCAGCGTCCGCCGGACGGGGATCGCCGCGTTTCGTACGCTCACGTTTTTGGTGCGCAGCACCAGGCGCTCGCTGATGCCTTCGAGCGTTACCGGCGCGTTCCTGCTCCACTGCGCCCGCAGCTTTTGGCCTTCCAGCAGGAGAACGAAGAGTGGCTCGTGCCCGACGCGCTCTTCGAGGTGCTGTGCGAGGAGCATCGCACCGCGCTCATCGACCAGTGGCCTGCACTCGACCGGCAGCTGTGGCAACCGATCTCCGGCAGGGAAGAGACCGCGCGTGCCCGCCTGGAGGAGTTGCGCAGTCGCCGCGGCCTGTACCTCGAACGGTATGCCTTCGATCAGCTCCTCGTTCACCGGCAGCACGAAGCGCTTCGTGCGCGGTGCGCCAAGCTCGGCCTCAAGCTCTTCGGAGATCTCCAGGCGGGGCTCTCGCTTCGGGACGTCTGGCGAAACCGCGCGCTCCTCCTCGAGGGCTACGCGATGGGGGCGCCGCCCAGCCGTACCAACCCCGAGGGCCAGCCGTGGAATTACGCGGTGCTCGACCCAGCGCAGTACACCTCCGTCGACGGCGGTCGTGGCCCTGTCCGGGAGCTCGTGACGCGGCGCATGACGAAGATGCTCTCCGAGCTCGACGGCGTACGCATCGATCACCCACACGGGTTGGTTTGTCCATGGGTCTATCGACAAGACGAGCCCGATGCGCTGCGCGCGGTGCAAACGGGAGCGCGGCTCTTTTCGTCACCCAACCTGGCGGATCACCCGCGTCTGGCACGCTATTCCCTCGTTCAGCCGGAGCAGATCGACGACGCCGTGCCGCGCTACGCCGACGAACGAGTGCGTTCGCTCTCCGAGGAGCAGGTCGCGCGGTACAGCGTGCTTTTCGATGAAATCGTCGATGCCGCCCAGCGCAACGGAAGGGACCCTCGCGACCTCGTCTGCGAAGTGCTGAGCACCCTGCCCTATCCTCTGCGCCGGGTGCTCGAGCGGCACGGTTTGGGGCGCTTTCGCGTCTTGCAGAAGGCCGACCTCGCCCGTGCTGGTGACGTCTATCGCAGCGAGAACGCCCGACCGCCGGATTGGATCATGCTCGGCAATCACGACACGCCATCGATCTGGCAGCGCGTGCGTGAATGGAAGAGCTCCGGCGCGCTTTCGACGTGGAGCAGTTACCTCGCCAGCCACCTCGCGCAAGGGGCCAAGCGCGAAGAGCTGTCGCGCCAGCTCGCCCGGGAGCCACGTCTTTTGGTGCAGGCAATGCTCGCCGACGCGTTCACCAGCCCCGCGCGCCACGTGTTCGTCTTCTTTTCCGATCTCTTCGGGCTCGAGGAGCCCTACAACGTGCCAGGGACGATCAGCGAACGGAACTGGTCGCTGCGCGTACCGCCCCGCTTCTCAGAAGAGCTGGCGCTGAGCCCGCGCAGAGCGCTGGCCATGGCGCTGCGCTCCAAGCCGGATCTCGCCCGTGCGCGGCCAGAGCTACTCACAGCCCTCGAAAACAATTGAGAAGGAGCCGCAAGTGAACGACCGAGCCGTTCCCACATCGCTACGTCAGTGGTTCGTCGTTCACTTCGCCGTTGACCTGCTCGTGGCCGTACCGCTTTTCGTCGCGCCCAGGTGGCTGCTCACCCTGTTGGGTTGGGTGGAGGTCGACCCGGCGTCGGCAAGAGTCGTCGCGGCAGCGTTGTTCGGCATCGGGCTCCAGTCCCTTCTGGGGCGCAAGGAGAGCCACGCCGTCTTCCAAGCCATGCTGACGTTGAAAATCATCTGGTCCATCTCCGCCGTGTTGGGAATCGGGCTGTCCTTGGCGCAGGGCGCTCCTGCATTCGCCTGGGTGTTCCTCGGGGTGTTCGCCGCGTTCTCTGCGCTTTGGTGGCGGTACTGGCTTCTGTTGCGACAGGCGGGGAGGCCGTTGTAACTCGTACGGTTGCTGCGACGTAACCGTCAAAGGAGACTCGAATGATGCGCCTCGCCTTGTTCATGGTCCTCACTTTGTCGACTGCAGTCGCCTACGCCGCGGAGCTCAGCGTCGACCCGAATGCCGGCAACAACACCTTCAGCGCCGTCTTCGACGCCAAGCTCGGCGAGCGCATCACCGCCACCAGCTCGGCGGTCGAGTGCGCAGGCACCTACGACGAGAAAGCGGGCACCATCTCCGGAAGATGCTCGGTGCCGCTCACCTCCATCAAGGTGGACAACGAGGAGACGAAGACCGAGCACTTCCAGCAGTGGGCCACCAACAAGAAGATGGAAGCCAAGGACTGCGCGTTCGAGGCGACGCTCTCTGTGGTGAAGGTGGGCAAGCTGGTGGCTGAACGCCCGGTGAGCTTCTCGACGGACGTGCCGTTCACCATCTGTGGGCGCTCTCGCGACGACGGCGGCAAGGAGAACGTTCACGGCAGCGCCGTACTGTTCCCGCCGGGAAGCTACGGTGAGGCGAAGACCATTCGCATCCGCGCCACCGTCAGCCGCTTCAACCGCGAGCAATACCTCGTCGGCCCCAAGCACACCGAGGGATGGCTGGGCCGCGTTCAGTCGCTCGCCAAAGTCGTGGCGGACGAAGGGACCGTCGAGCTGTCCCTGTTCGCGAAGGTCAAGGAGACCTCACCAGCCAAGTAGCAGCGTTGTTCGGGGCGCTCCATGGTGGAACGCCCTTCTCACCCGTCGAAACAGAAAGGAAGTCGTCATGCTGAAAGGAACCATGAAGGGAGCGCTGGTCGCGTCCGCGGTCGCGGCGCTGTTTGCGTCTGGATCCGCCCTCGCTCAAGGCAAGGAGAAGCCGAAGGAGGCGCCGAAGGCCGTCAAGTGTGCGGGCGTCAACGAGTGCAAAGGGAAAGGCGCTTGCGCCGGCGCCGACAACGCCTGCAAGTCCCACAACGCCTGCAAGGGGAAGGGCTGGATCGAGACCAAGAGCGAGAAGGAGTGCAAAGACAAGGGCGGCACCGTCGTCGCCGCGAAGTAGCCAAGCCGGAGCAGGGCGCTTCCGCAGGTTTTTGTGAGCGCCCTGCTCTTCTCTTCCTCCCATGGGTTTCGCGCGAACGCACCTGGGCCACGGCGTTGGGCTTCGACCCAAACATTACGGGCGTATGCTCGAGCAAAGGCCGCCCGTTGATTGGGTCGAGGCCATCAGCGAAAACTTCATGGCTCCCGGGGGCAGGCCGACCGCCGTCCTGGAGAAGGTGCGGCGCGACGTTCCGGTGGTGCTTCACGGCGTCTCACTCTCCATCGGCTCGACAGAGCCTCTTTCCACGGCCTACCTGCGAGATTTGAAGGAGCTGGCGACCAAGATCGAGCCCGCTTGGGTATCCGACCACCTCTGCTGGGGCAGCCACGGCGGGCGGTATGTCCACGACCTTCTGCCGCTCCCCTACACCGAGGAGGCGCTCGAACATGTCATCTCACGCGTGGGCGCCGTGCAGGACGTGCTCCGGCGGCAGATTCTGCTCGAGAACGTCTCCAGCTACATCGCGTTCCGCGACTCCACGATGACCGAGTGGGAGTTTCTCTCCGAAGTCGCACAGCGAGCGGACTGCGGAATCTTACTCGACATCAACAACATCTACGTGAGCGCCCGAAACCACGGGTTCGAACCGCTGGAGTATTTGAACGCCATCCCCGCCAGTCGGGTTGGCCAACTTCACCTCGCCGGGCACAGCGACAAGGGGAAGTACCTCTTGGACACCCACGACGGCCCGGTCGCCGATGAGGTCTGGCAGCTTTACCGCCAAGCCGTGCGCAGGTTTGGGCGCGTTTCAACGCTCATCGAGTGGGATGACAACGTTCCGGGGCTCGACGAGCTGGTCGCGCAGAGTCAGAAGGCGGCGGCACTCGAGGGCGAAGTGTTGACGCAGGAGGCCGGCGGATGAAGCTCGCCGAAACACAGGCGCTGTTTTTCCGCCTGGTGACCCGAGCCTCCGGTGTCGGCCGCGATGAGGCAGAGCGTTGCTTCCTGGGTTCGCCCCAGATGCCTGTCGCCGAGCGGATTGAGGTCTACTCGAACATGTACCTGTGGCGGCTGGTCGATGCTCTGCGCGAGGAATTCCCCAAGCTCGCGGCGGCAATGGGTGACGAGGGTTTCTACGAGCTGTGCGAAAGCTACGTGCGCGCGTACCCCTCGGAGCATCCCGATCTCCGCCACCTGGGGCGCCACCTCGCGCAGCACCTTCGAGACCAGGACTGGGGTCGCTCCGACTTCTCCGACCTTGCCACCCTCGAATGGGCGCGCTCGGAGGTGTTCTTCGAGGCGCCCGCGACCAGCGCCAGTGCCAGTGTGCTGGCGTCTCTTGGGGAGCAGTTCGCCAACGCGAGATTGAAGCTCATTCCTGCCCTTCGCCTGCTGAGGCTGCGACACGACGTCGTGGAGGTCTGGCGGTGCCTGGAAGATTCAAGGACGGTGAGCCCCCCTTCCGTTCGTCCAACGGCGGTCGCCGTCTGGCGGCGGGACTTCGATGTCTTTCACACCCCACTGGAGCTCGACGAGTCCCTCGCGCTGGAACGAGCGATGGCCAGCCGCCCGCTTGCAGAAGTGTGCGCCGCTTTCGAGGGCCGGAGCGCACCCGCCGAGGCTGCGTTTGCCGCACTGGGTAGTTGGCTCGCCGAGGGCTGGGTCGAGGCGGTGAGTGCGGCGGATGCCGATGGATGTGCCCATTGATGCAGACGCGTCGGTGCTGCGCGTCGCGCGGGTTCGCGCCCTCGGTAATCTGCCATGAACGACGGCACCTCTCCTGGACGCCCGCCGCGCCCGGGTGGTCCAGGTCTATGCCCATCAGAAGTGGCACCTTGAACGTGCGTTCGTCCTTCTCGAATGCGTCGGCGCAGACCCGGCAGACGGGAACGGTCAGGCGCTGGAAAGAGGGAGGCGTTGTCGTCGGATACCAACTCAACGGGAGAATGTGTTCCTTCTCTGTCGCGGGCGAGGCCAAGCAGAAGACACACAGCTTCTTCTGCCGTTTTCCCATTCAGGCCACCCGCGCCAGAGATCCGGCGCCCAGTGCACCTGGTGATTTCTGCTTCAGGTAGGAAATACGCAGCCTCGCCCATCTCCACGCAGTCCAGCGCCCCAGGATGAAGCCCTGCAGTTCGCGATGTAGCTGCTCAAGCGTTTTGTCCAACGTAGCCGGTAGCTCCTTCTTGGCCTTCGTCCACGAGTCGTTCATCTCCCGTACATAGGCGCCGGGGGCGTCCTTGTTTTGTCCTCGATAAATCTCGTAATTCCCGTGATGCGCGCGGAGTTCAGCCAAGCGGCTGAACACACCGTCGATCTGCTCGACGAGGTCTGGGTGCATCAGCAGCCGCGCCCGCTGGAACGCCTTCAGAGTCCTGGGAAAGATCGAGGCCATCTCCTCCTCGAACTGCTCGGGACTCCTAACGCCGTTCACCCAATGGAAGACGGCAAGATGCAGGTCAGAGAATGCCTCCCAGATCTCCATTACGAGCTGGAGACGGGTCTTGAGCATTTCCTCTTGCTTGAGCTTCCACAGCCAAAACGCCCCGAGTACAAGCGGGACAAGTTGGAGCGCGTCGAGCCACTTCTCCATCAACTCTTGTCCTTCGGGCGCAGCGTCGTCCCATAGATGGTCCCACCGAAGACGCTCGTGATGACGACCGTGGCCAGGACTGAGAACACCTGCCCATCCACCACCTTGGTCCACGCCATCCAGCCCAATAGTCCCAGCGCCGCCAAACCGAGCACCAAAAGATTTCGAAGGAACTTGTTTGCGATCTCCCCGTAGAGCTTCTGCGTCTGGTCGGCGCTCACCGCCCTCGCCTTCTCCACCTCGGCCTGGGCAAGTGCCTGCGCCTTCGCTTTCTCCAGCTCGGCTCCTGCCTTTGCTCCGATCACCTCGATGAGTCCCTCGACGAGCCTGAGAACGGTCGGTGAACCGAGCACTGCGGAAAGCTGGTTGGTGGTCGCCTTGATCTCCTCGGGCGTGGCCATGTCGGGTGGCCGGGCTGCTTCGACCTTGATCTGAACGGGAGTGCCGACCGGGACTTGCACCGAATCGGCGCCATTGCGTGTACCAGCTGCTGTTGCGGCCTCATGTTCCATTAAAACCTCCAAGTGGTCGGGGCCTGTACCACACCAGCCTGACGAGGGATCTCGAAGGGCGGCGAGAACCGTCACCAGGAGTCCCCGATGCCTCCCGCCAACCTTCGCGAACCGCATGTCGCAATGTCCCTCGCCGCAAACTCGGACCGTCTCAAGGGCAGCGAGGCACTTCTATCGGACAGCTCTCGACATGTCCTATGTGAATCCGGCCTGTTTCTGGCCGGTTACGATCGCACCGGGACTCAAGCGCTACCGCCGTTACGCGTTCCGTCCTTGAGGCCGAGCTCGAATCACGACACGAAAGACGACATCGGGATGTCGCGATTGATGTCGTCATTCGCCGGCCCCCTCGGTGGCGATGTAGCGCGCTCCTCGCCCGTGACCGGCAAGGCGGATGAGCCCAAGCTCGCGTAGACGATCGAGGTCCCTCTGCACCGTTCGCTCGGTCACACCGCCGCCTGCAGCCGCAACGATACCTGTCAAGGCTGAAGCCCCGACTCGAATCGCCGCAAGTATCTTCCGCTGCCGCTCAGTGATCGCCGGCGGAGCCGGCAGCTCCAACGGGAAGGCCGGCCAGAACCGCACCCCCACTTCGCCGCCCTGCTCGACGAACTCAGGCTGGCGCGCTCCTGCGGCTTCGCAGAGCTCGACGATCTTCTGGGTGCCGCGGCCCCACTTCTCGATGTAGCCGCGCCGATAGAACACGTCCGCGATGAGCTCGTTCCTTCGAACCGAGGGATGGTTCTTGACCAGTTGCTCAGGCGTGATCCTTCCGGGAAGTCGGCCGTAGCTCCAGACCTCCAGGCGATCGTCGAAGATCGCGATCCCGATGCTGGCCCCATCCTCGCTGTAGTCGCGATGGCAGATCGCGTTAACCAGGGCCTCGCGAAGCGCCTCAGGCGGGTACTGCGGCCGGTCCTCGCGCCGCATCCTCCCCGGGATGATCTTGCTCGCGATCGGCACGTGCATGTCGAGAAATGCCTCGGCATGGCGCAGCAGATCGAACGCGTGCCCGTGGAACTGGCGGTTGTCGGCGAACTCCGACTTGGTTGTTCCTCTGAATCGTGCGACGCGGATCGCGCACTGCGGAAACCGCGCCTCGAGTCCCTTGCCGAAGAGCACGACGGCCGCCTGCGTTGGCGTCTGCCCCGAAAGAAGGTGTAGCCGATCGAGGATCGCCCGCGGGCTCTCGGTCGGAACGGCGGCGAGACGCTTGGCCGCCACCGCGTCGTCGACGGTTCGACGGATCTCGTCGGCATCAAGGTCCTTGATGGTCACGCCGACGGCTGGGAGGTTCTCCCAGCGGTGCTTGGCGTGGAGCCGCACGAGAAGGAGCTGCTCGAATTCCTCTCGCTTCATGCGCCGAGTCGTGTTGCCCACACGGATGAAGCTGCGACCGTCGTACGTGTACGGGCCGGCGTCGTTGGACCGGGCGCGAACCACGACGAGACCTTTTCCGCCACCAATCTCGACGCGGCTCACCTCGACGTCCGGCGCCGGCTCGATGCTTCGAACCGCGGTGGTAACGTCGTGGAGCGTGTTGTCGGCCACGGTCTGACCGACGATCCGACCGTCTGGCGCGGCGCCGAAGACCACGGTCCCCCCGCGATTGTTGAGGAACGCGCAGAGCGCTTCCATCCCCTCCCGCAGCTCGCCGGTGCTCCGCTTCAGCTCGAGCGTCTCCGACTCGCCCTTCGCGATGAGGCGGCGAACTTTCGCAGGGCTCAGCTTCATACATCCAGCCCCGCGCCATTCTTCCGCAGCCACTCCTTCCGCTCACGGAAGTCGGGCATCACCTTGTCGACCTCGTTCCAGAACGCGTCGGTGTGGTCGCGGTGATGGAAGTGGCACAGCTCGTGGACCACGATGTAATCAATGATGGTTTGCGGGGCCATCATGCACTTCCAGTGGAAGGCGAGCGCTCCCGTCGGCGAGCACGACGCCCAGCGATTGCCAAGCTCACGAACGTCAACCGTCGTGCCGGTCACGCCAACCTTCGGGGCGTAGTAGTCCACCCGCTGGCGCAGGCGCTCGAGGCCGCGCCCGATGTAGTAGTCGCGGAAGGCCGCCTTCGCGGCAGCGATTTCGCCCTGCTCGACAAGGGCGCAGCGCAGGGTGAAGCGGCCGTTCCTGAGCTGCAGGGGCGCGTCCTGGTCAGCCACGAGGAGGAGGCGGTAGGCTCGTCCCAGGTAGAGGAAGCCCTCGCCATTCTTGTACTCGCGCAGGACGCGCGTCGCGTTCAAGTCCCGCCACTCGGCCAGGCCCTGGAAGATCCAGTAGTGCTTGGAGGTGACGATGTTGGCAATCTGCTCGTCGCCCGCCCACTCAGGGGCGCGAACGAGCACGCTGCCGTCCCGATCGATGATGATGTCCGCCGTCGACCGACGGCTGCGGACGACCTCGTAGGAGACGCTGCTCTTCTGCGTGTCCTTCACTTGATCAGCTCCTCGTGCCGCTTCTCGGCGAGCTTCACGACCTCGACCGCGATCCTTTCATGCTTGGCGTTCAGGGCCGGAATGTCGGCGAGTAGGATCTCCGTGTCGATGTTGCCCCGGAGCTTCTTGACCTCGATCGGCTTCTTCCAGAAGTCGAGAACATCGATGGTGTCCTGGAGCATCTCGACGATGCGCAGCATCAGCTTCTTGAGCGGCGCTCTTTGCTCGGCCGGCACCTCGCCGCCGTCGAAGGCCAGCTGCAAGACGTAGTCGTAGAAGGTGGTGGCCTCCTTGGTGAGGCCCTCCGCCGCCTCGGTGCGTCCCTCGATCGCTTCCCTGCGGAGGTGCTCGTAGCCCTCTGCGAGCGCCTCCCAGTTGTCGTGGTGCTCCTGGATGAGCTTCTCGAGCTTCTCGCTCAGCCGCTTGTAGAAGGCCGGGTCCTCGTCGAAATGGACCGTGAAGTGCTTGCGGATGGCGTGCTCCATCTCGCTCGCCTTGGCCTCGGGGCTGCCCTGCGAGTGCTTCTGCACGTGGGCGATGAAGTCGTCAGACAGAAGCTCGACGGGCGGGATCTTCGGGTTGATGCCCAGGTCGACGAGGTGCTCGTTGATGAGCGCCTTCACCTTCTCTCCCGCGTCGCTGATGTCGAGCGAGTCGTCCTTGTAGCGCTCCTTCACCATGCGCAGCAGGTAGCCGAACCGTCGCGCCGCGCCGCGATAGGGGCGCCCCGCCGGGTTCGGCAGGATGAGGTTCAGGCTCTGGAGGAACTTCTTGAAGTAGACCTCGAAGTCAGCTCGCGGCTTGATCTCCTTGAGTGCGGCCACAGCCGCGTGAAGGACCGCTACCTCGGCCTCAGGGCTCGGAAGCGTGCCCTTGACGAAGCCCTCGATCTGCGAGACGCCGGCCGAGCGGAAGTGCTGCAAGAGCCGCTGGTAGCGTTCCTCGAGAATCGGCATCTCGCTCAGGATGCTCTTCAAGCCCTCGCGGATGTCCTCCGCGTCTTCCTCGGCGTAAATGGACAGGGCGTAGGTCAGGTGGTTCGCGAGCCCGATGTAGTCGACGATGAAGCCCCTGTGTTTGTTGTTGGCCACGCGGTTCACCCGCGCGATGGCTTGCAGCAGGTTGTGCTCGCGCAGCTTCTTGTCGATGTACATGACCTGTTCGACCGGCGCGTCGAAGCCGGTGAGCAGCATGTCGCAGACGATGAGGAACGCGATGCCCGTGAGCACCTTGTCGGGGTCGTCGAAGTCGAACGGCTTGCAGAAGTTCTCGACCGCGTTCCAGCGCCTGGCTTCTTTCCGCGCCTCGGTGATCGCCGCGGGCTCGTTCGTCGGGTCTGACGACACGACCACCACCGCCTTGAGGAGCTCGATGCGCCGGATGAGCCCCTGGTCGGGATGGGCCTTCACCTTCTCGCGGTCGAGCCGCTCCTGGATCGCGCTGCGGATGGCTTTCTGGTAGCGGAGCGCGGCCAGCTTCGAGTGGCACAAGACCTGGGCCTTGAAGCCGTCCGGCAGGATGTTGTCGATGTAATGTTCGACCAGGTCCTTGGCGATGGCGGCGATGCGCTTCTCGGCCTCGAGGATGTCGCCGGTGGCCCCGTACTTCTTCTTGATGGCGAGGATCTCCTCCTCGCTTCGTTCCTTGAAGAGGTCCTCGAACTTGGTGTCGAAGCCGTGCTTGTTCTTGAGCGCCGTCTCCGCCGTCCGGCCCTCGTAGAGGATCTGCAGCGTGGCGCCATCATGTACCGAGTCCATCAGCTTGTAGGTGTCGATGTACTCGCCGAAGCGCTTCACGGTGCGCTTGGTGCCGTGCTGCTCGGTGATGAGTGGGGTTCCGGTGAAGGCGATGCGGGTCGCGTTGGGGAACGCCTCGAACAGGTTCTCCCCCAGATCGGAGCCCTGCGTGCGATGGGCCTCGTCGATCATGATCAGAATGCGCTGGGACGGATTGACGACACCGAAGGTCTTGCTCGAGGGAACGGCGCCGTAGTGCGCGACCGGCTCGGCTGCCATGAGGACGCCGTCCGGTCGGTTCATCGCGGCCCTCGGCCGTTTCAGCGCTTGAGCGATGGTGGCCGGCAAGGCCTCAGCTCGCTCGGCGAACTTGTGCACCATCACCATGTTGACGTCCGACGTAGCGGTGCTCAGGTGCTCGCGGAGATCGGCCGTGCTCTCGATGACATTGACCTTGCCGCCAATGAGCTTCGCCGTGCCGGTGAGCTGCTCTTCCAGGTCGATGCGGTCGTTGACGAGGAGGATCTTGAAGTCCTCGAGGTCCGCCGCAGCACGGATCATCCGAGCGACGAAGACCATGGTCAGCGACTTGCCGGAGCCCTGGGTGTGCCAGACGACTCCCGAGCGTGAGTCCGGGGTCCTGCCGGCGCGCAGGCGGTCGACGATCTTCCGGGCTGCTCGGTACTGCTGGTAGCGGCCGACGACCTTGATGCGCCGCCCGGCATCCGTGTCCATGAACACCGTGCAGGTGCGCAGCACGTCGAGCAGGGTCGCCGGGGGGAGGAGCCCCTGAACCAGCTTCTCCTGCTCCCGTTCCACTCCGAGCGGTGGAGTGTAAGCTCGGTTGATCTCGGGCCAGATGTCCTTCCACGCGTAGAAGTGCTCGTGGCCGGAGGTGATGGTGCCGAACTCGGCCTTCTCCCCGCAGGTGCGCACCAGCAGAAGGTTCGTGTAGAAGAACCTGGGCTCACCCTCGCGCAGGCCGGCCCTGAGGGTCTCGGCGCGCCCGTTGCGGTAGCGCAGGAGCTGCTCGAAGGCTGCGTGCAGCGGATTCGCCGTGTTGGGGTCGCCGATCTTGGCCTCGACCACCACGAGCGGGATGCCGTTCACGAACAGGACGATGTCCGGAATGATGCAGCTCTTCACGCAGCCGGGCGTGTCGATGCGGAACTGGTTGATGGCGTGGAACTGGTTGCGCTCGGGGTGCGAGAAGTCGATGAGCTTCACCACCGGGTCGGACTCGCCGGTGACTTCGTTGCGATCGACCTGAGCCTTGAGGAACAGGGCCTGCGCCGTTTCGTTCGCCTCGAGCAGGGTGCGGTTGGGCTGGCGTAGAATCTGGTCGCGTGAGTCGTCGAGCTGGCGATCGGTGAGCCAAGGTTTGCCGTCCGCGGTGACGTTGATCGACCGGACCGCGTCGCGAAACACCTGGGACAGAATCCACTCGCGGAAGCTGGCGCGCAGGCTTGCTGCGGGCTCAGACGGGATGAAGCCTTGCCCCTGGTCGATGACCGTCCACCCCAGCGCCTTGAGCTGGTCGAGGAACGGCTTCTCGACGTGGAGGTACTCAGACATTGGCCGCGACCTTCTGCGACTTGGCGACGGGCACGCGCACGCGACCGGTGAGGAGGTCGTGCATGACACCGGCCTTCAATAAGCGAAGCTTCGCAGCTACCTGTGAATCGGCCTGCAGGCGAGCGTCCACTACATCCAGGCCACGAACTATCTCCGACTGTTCCTGAGGCGGCGGAATGGGCACCGGCAAACGACCCAGTTGCGTCTTGTTGATCGACGCAAGGTTGGTCGTCTGCTTCCCCGCGACCATGAAGTATCGACGGGCAATTGGCGTTGCCGTCCAGGCATTCAAGAACACCGGGAGGAGCGCGGTGCCGCATCGCACGACAAAGACATGGTTCTGGTGCACGCACGGTTCGCTGCTCCCGGCCCAGACAGCACCGCGGCCGAGTTTGTCCAGGTCGCCGCCTTCGTTCATGAGCACGTCGCCGGCGAGAACTCTGTAGCGCTCGAGGTCAGCCGCTTCGATCTGGACCGTCTTCATCTCGGATAGGTCGAGGAAGCCATCTTGCACATTGGCGACACGCAGGTACTGGACCGCAATCGGTCTTGAGAACACTCGACCTTCGTTCTTTGCAATTCCTGTCCTGACCTCTGCAACCTTGTGCAGATGGGAGGACTCCCAGTCCTTCGGAATCCACCCGAGCGGCGACTCCTTGTAGAGCTTCGGAGCCTCCTCGCGCGCAGGTCGGAGTTGCCCATCCGGCGTGACGCCGCGGGTGAACAGGTCGTTCATCAGACCGGCCTTGATCTGCTGCGTCTTGGCGATCAGGGCTTCGGTCTGCTCGATGGCCTCATCAACAGTCGAAACAAGTTCCGCGATCCACCGCTGTGCATCGATCGCCGGTGCTGGTACCGGCATCGACCGAAGGTCATCCGAGCCGATTGCGAGAAAGGTCGAACCCTGACTCCTTCGATGCAGATACCCGACGCCATGCTCAATGGCGCTCAGCAAGAAAACATCGTCGGCCTCGTCTGGTCTTGCGAGCACTGCACCGAGCCCGCGGCCGATGCAGTAGTCCCGATCCGCGCGGTTCGTGGTTCCGACGGGGGCACGCACGCTGATCAGCGTCGAGCCAGCTTTGGCCACACGAAGCGGCGGCGAACAGTGGAGCCGGGCCGTGGGATGTCGCGAGCCAAACTCGGCACATCCCTGCAGAAAGGGCAGCCCCTGTTCGTTGAAGTTGACCATTGCAGACTCAGGCGATTGCCCCATCGTGATGGTGGCTAGCTCCTCGAGCGGCCGGGTCGGGATGTGGTCAGGCATACCCCAGCTCCACGAGGAAGCTCTTCGCCTTCTTCGCGGCCGCATCGCGGCGCTTCTCGATGTCCTCGGCAGTGACCGCGTACTTCGAGTAGAGGTTCTCGAGTGCGGTGAGGCACGCGCGTTGGTCCGCGCGCAGGTAGGACTCGTAGGTCTGTACGAGGAGTCGGTGCAACCGCTCGATGATGACCTTGCGGGCCTCGTTGCGATCGATCTTCTCACGCGCGGCGGCGACGAGATCCTCCTGCTTCTTCTCGGCCGCGCGCAGGTCGGCCTTGAGCTGCTTCGCCTCATCCTCGAGAGCCTTGTGCCGCTCGAGGCGGGCCTCCCGTGCTTGCACACGCTCAAGCGTTTCACAGCCGTCCTGCATGCGGTGGCGGACCGCATCAACCCTGTCTGACTTGAAGTTGGCATCCGTCGCGAGATCGAGGATGACCTGGCCCGCGCTGAAGTCAGCATCCTTCGCGGACATGCCCTGGGTGATGTCGCCCTTCTTCATTCCCCTCGGTAGAACGCCCGCGACCTTCATCTCCGTGAACAGGTCCGTGGCGAGGGCCTTCAGCTCCTTCAGCGCCGTCTTCCAGGTGGCGTTCAGCTCCTTCAGCTCCTCTTTCAAAGCCTTGACTTGGTCGCCAGGCAGCACGCCGACATCGTCTTCATCCTCATAGTCTTCCTCGTCGGCCCCAGCGAAGAGGGCTGTGAGCTCGGCCAGACGGGTTCGCTTGGTCTCGATATCGGCCAGCACTTCGGGGAACTGGGACGCCAAAATATCGCTGTCGGGGATCAGCTCGGAGCCCCAGCCGCTCGCCGCAATGGACTTGAGGTCGGCTTTGAGATCGCTGACGTACCGCGCGAAGGCGCCTCGAATCTGATGGCCGTCGAGGAGCGTGCTGCCCGTGAACTCTTTGTCGATCGACGAGAGGAGGTTGCGCCGGAGCGCATAGACGTTTCCCTTCTTGCCGTTGGTCGGCGCGAGCGCCTCTATGCCGGTCAGGTGCTTCTGCCACCATGCGTCGAGCTTCTTGCGAAAGGCCTCGTGCGCCGCTGCGACACTCTTGTCGCCGTTGACGATGTCGGCGAGGGCACGGCGGTCGGTCACCTCAGGGGCGAAGTCGAGGTACGAGGTAGTCCCGGCACGCGGCCGGAAGCAGCGCTTGCGAAGCTCCGGATAGTTGGTCCAGAAGTGCCTCAGAGCTTCCACCTCCGACTTCGGGACGCCTCCGTGCAGGTGTGCCCGCACGTCCTGCGGCTCGGGCGGCGGGGCGTTGTCGACGTAGCGCCGGATGTTGCAGTTGAAGTCCTCGCCCTCGATCTCGCTGACCGGCACGCGGCGCGCGTAACTTGGGATCTCCTCCGCGCTCCTGCTCGTCAGCGTGCGGTAGGCGTGGACGATGCGCGAGATGTCCTCGGCGCGCAGGAAGTTCTGCGCCTTGCCCTCGCGGTAATCACGATCCGCGTTGATGAACACGACGTGCTTGCGCGCCTGCGCATCCTTCTTGTTCATCACCAGCAGACACGCGGGGATGCCCGTGCCGTAGAAGAGGCCCGCCGGGAGGCCGATGACCGCCTCGAGCCAGCCGTGCTCGATGAAGTGGCGCCGCGCCTCGCGCTCCTCGCCGCCGCGGAAGAGCACGCCGTGGGGCATGACCGTGGCCATCTTGCCGTTCGCCTTCAGCACCGCCAGCATGTGCTGGACGAACATCAGGTCGGCCTTCTTGCCCTTCTCGGGGAGCCAGACCGCGAAGCGTCCCGGATACTCGATGTCCTTCTTGATGTAGTTCTGGCTGAAAGGAGGATTGGCGAGGACGCGGTCGTAGCGCTTCAGCTCGCCATTCTCGTCCTTGTGCTGGGGTCTACGGATCGTGTCTTCCTGCCGGATGTCGGCGTCGGCGATGTTGTGCAAGAGCATGTTCATCTTGCAGATGGACCACGTCGAGCCGATGCTCTCCTGACCAAAGAGTGAGCGGTTCTTGGGATTTCCGCCGCACTCGCGAATGTAGTCTGCTGCCTGGATGAGCATGCCGCCCGAGCCGCAGGTCGGGTCATAGATGCTCATCCCCTCCTGCGGGTCTACGATCTCGACCAGCGTGCGAACGACATCGGCGGGGGTATAGAACTCACCGGCCTTCTTGCCCGCGGAGTCGGCGAAGTACTTGATTAGATACTCGTAGGCGGCGCCGAGAAGGTCGGGAAACTCGAAGTTCTCGTCACGCAGCGGGATCTTCTCGAAGTTCTGGACGAAGTTCGACAGGGTGTCGTCGTCGAGGGTGCGCTGGCCGATCTTGCGGTTGAAGTTGATGTGCTTCAGCACATCCTGCAGCGCATCGACGTTGGCGTCTTCGAGGGCCTCAAGCGCCTTGTTAAGCGCGGAGCCCACGTTGGTCTTGAGGTGGCGGACGTTGGACCACCGCGCTTCCTCGGGGACGAAGAAGTTGTACTTGTCGGAGTTTTCGAGCTGCTTGGCAATGGCGCTGGCGGCCATGCCCTTCGCCTTCAGATCCTTGCCAAGCTGCTCACGCTCCTGGTCGAAGAGGTCGGAAACCCTCTTCAGGAAGAGCATCCCGAAGATGTACTCCTTGTACTCCGAGGGATCCATGTTGGCGCGTAGATCGTCGCATGCGCGGAGCAGAAGGCTCGAGAGCTGGCTGAGTGTCAGTTTGGTCATGCGCCCCCACGAACCCCAGATACTCGAAAGCCCCACCGGCTAACTACCGGCAGGGCCTTCGGTTTTCTAGTTGCGGGGGCAGGATTTGAACCTGCGACCTTCGGGTTATGAGCCCGACGAGCTACCAGGCTGCTCCACCCCGCGGCAAATGTGTGGGTCTTCTATACACCAGGATTTTGGGCGTCAAGGGAATTG
>JBMORE010000009.1:0-4273 GCA_049322255.1 Myxococcota bacterium
TCACCGTCACGGTCACCGACTCAGACGGGACGAGCGCAAGCAATGTGGTGACGCTCGTAGGCGAGTAGGAGCGCTGCAGCAGCTCATCACGCAGCCTGTGTCTGGCCGTCTAGGATGCAGCGTGGTGAAAGAGCTCTCCCACTTCGAGGCGCTGGCGCGGCTGCTCGAGCTGGAGCGTGCCGCTGAACGCACCCGACTCGCCGAGGAGAAGGCCTCGCTTCCGCTGGGCGAGCTGGAGGAACGGGGGCTGGTGCTCCTCGACCTGGAATCGACCGAGGAGAGCATCGGATTGGGCGGCCGGGTGCTGGTCACCTTCGAGCGCGCCGATCGCCAGCCGTTTCGCTCCTCCCTCTCGCCCGGTGACTTGGTGGAGCTGCGCCCACGCAAGGCCGACACCGAGCACCCCGCGGCCGCCGTCGTCTCCCGCGCCACGCGAAAGTTCGTGCAGCTGGCCTTCGACCGTTCGCCACCCCTCTTCGTGCGCGAGGGCCGGCTGCGTCTCGACCTGGTCGCCAACGACGTCAGCTTCGAACGCGCAAAGTCTGCGGTGGTGAAGGTAGCGGCATGGGAGAGGGGACGGGAGCACCGGCGCCGCGACGTCTTGCTCGGAGCCGAGGCCGCGAGCTTCGAACGGACGCCGGAATTCTCTCCCACTCGCCCGCTCAACCCCGAGCAGCGCGAGGCTGTCGCGCAAGCCCTCGCCGCGCAGGATTTCTTTCTCGTCCACGGGCCGCCCGGTACCGGCAAGAGCACCGTGCTCGCCGAGGTGGCGGTGCAGGCGGTGCGCCAAGGAGCACGCCTGTTGTGCACGGCGGCGAGCAACGCGGCTGTCGACCATCTGCTCGAGCTGTGCCTCGATACCGGGCTGCGCTCCTTGCGGGTGGGCCACCCCGCGCGCGTCTTGCCCCATCTGGTCGAGCACACCCTCGATGTGGTGGTGGAGGAGCACCCCGACCGCGTGCTGGCGCGCGAGCTCTTCGACGAAGGCTTCGAGCTACTCGGCTACGCCCGACGCCAACGTGCTCGAGGGCGCAGCCGGCAACGCTTCGCCAAGGCCCGCGCCTCCTCCGCCGAGGCCTACCAGCTCTTCGATGAAGCCCGCGCGCTGGAGAAGAAGGCGGTCGCCTCGGTGCTCTCCTCGGCACAGGTGGTGTGCGCGACCCTCTCGATGCTCGACGCTCAGGTGCTCGCCGATGCGCGCTTCGGGTTGTGCCTTCTCGACGAGGCGACCCAAGCCACCGAACCCGCCTCGCTGGCCGCCTTCCTCAAGGCCGAACGGGTGGTGCTCGCCGGCGACCACAAGCAGCTTCCGCCCACCGTCGTCTCACCAGAAGCCGCGCGCGCGGGGCTGGAAAAAAGCCTCTTCGAGCGATTGCTGGAGGACCAAGGCGAGCGCGTGAAACAAATGCTGCGCGAGCAGTACCGGATGAACGAAGCGCTGATGGCTTTTCCCTCCCGCGAGATGTACGCAGGAGAGCTGCGCGCCCATCCGACGGTGGCGAAGCGCACCCTCGCCCAAGTCTGCCGGCTGGAGGCGCCGCCCCTGCTCTTCCTCGACACCGCGGGCAAGGGGTTTTCCGACGAGACCGATGCGCCCACCAAGAGCTTCCGCAACGAAGGCGAGGCGCGGCTTTTGGCGGCGCGGGCCAAAGAGCTTCTCGACGCCGGGCTGTCGCCTCGCGAGCTCGCGGTCATCGCGCCCTACCGCGCCCAGGTGGCGCTCCTTCGCGAGCTCATCGCGCACGACGAGTTGGAGATCGACACCGTCGATGCCTTTCAAGGTCGGGAGAAGGACGCGGTGCTCCTCTGCCTCACCCGCTCCAACGACCGCGGAGAGCTGGGGTTCCTCACCGACCTGCGGCGCATGAACGTGGCGATGACCCGTGCCCGCCGGCACCTGTTCGTCGTGGGCGACTCGGCCACCGTGGGGGCGCACCCTTTCTACGCCCGGTTCATCGAGGAGGCGCAAGCCCAAAACGGCTACCAATCGGCGTGGGAATGGCCTTAGGCGCGATCGACCGGGGAGGCCGCCTCGAGCGCCAAGTCCCGCTTCGACGTGGGCGAAGCCACGTCTCGTTTCTTTCGGAAGACGAAGAAACGTAGGACGAAGAGTTGGCCGACGGTGAACACCACCATGTCGGCAACGATTTTTGCCGCCACGAATGGCACTCCCAGGCGGTCACGCAGGAGCACCACCAACTGGCCGTGAAGGAGCATCGAGGCCCCCGTGGCTAAGAGAAACCTCAGCGCCGGTGAGGCCAGCTTGGGGTTGTGCTCGCGGAAAGCGAAGTAGCGGTTGGCGAAGAAGGTGAAGGCCGCGCCCACCGCCACTCCGGTCATCGCCGCAAGGCGGGTGCCGGTCAAAAACACGCCTAGACAGAGCACTCCCATCCCGATGTCGATGAGCGAAGCGACTGCGCCCACCGCCAACGACCGCGTGGCCCACGAGCGACAAAGCCGGAGCAGCGTGGCCTTCAATCGGTGGGAAAGAGGAGGGCTCATCGTTGCCGGCGCGTCGGCGAGGGCCATATCAGAGTCATTCTCCTGGGTGCCAGTCACGCCACCGTGAAGTTCGCCAAACCAACCACGACGTCGGGGAGAAAATTCGCCGACGTCGATGGGCGACGAAGCAAGCCGTGGACCTCCAGAGCCCCTCAGCAAATTCAAGCGGTTCCGGACGAGGTGCGCGCACCAGGCATCACAGCTGCGCAGGGCTTGCGCGACCGCTCGCTCAGCGACGGCGCCACAGCAAGAAGAGCGCGCCCAGCGCAAAGACACCCACGCCGCCGGCCTGACACCCGCAAGGGCGCGGCGGCTCGACCTCATTCGGGCTGGCCGCCTGCACCGTCAGGGTCGCCTCGGCCCGCGCCATCTCGATGGGTGGTGCCTTGCCGGTGGCCTCGTAGACTTGGGCGAGCTTCTGCCCTTTGTCGTCGGTGTGGTTTTGCTCGCGCAAGAAGTCGACGTAGTGCCGGGTGGTCGACTGGAAGAAGAGAGACGCCGAAACGGTGACGTCGCCGGCAACCTCGGGGAGAGTAAAGTCGAAGGTCGCCTCGTCGTAGTCGCGCACGCCGCCGTCGACCTCGTCGAACCAGCTGGTCCCCACGGGTCGCGTCGCGGCAGTGGGCACGAACCCCGCGGGCGGGATGCGGGTGTCCTTGACGATGTAGTCGTGGAGCGCGAGGTGCTCCTCTGGCCCTTTGCCTACCTGGCCGTGCACCGCTTCGTAGACGCGCAGTTGCGAGTCGGGGAGGAGCTCGGCGCTCGCCTGGTCGTAAGCGCCGCTCACCACCCGGTCACCCACTTTGAGCTGGAGGAAGACGCGTCGGCCATCGGCGTAGCCGGTCGGCAGCTTGTGGCCGGAGAGGTTCTTCACCCGCACCGTCACCGAGGTGTGCGTCCCCGCTTCGAGGGGCCCGGAGGGAACCGTCAGCGAGAGCTCGGTGGCCGCGCGCAGATTCTCCAGGGTTGCCTTTTTCGTCTCGGCGAATTGCTCGGCGTACGGGCCGAGCTCGGGGTTAGCAGCCTGCACCGCTTCGAGGCCCCACACGTTGCCGCCCACGAGCACGTGCCGGCGTGGACCCGTTCGGGTGGGTCCGAGCTTTGCCACCGCCAGCGTGCCGCTTTGCCGCGGCATGTGGCAATCGGCGCAGCTTTGGGCGCGTAAGCCGAAGGCATAGGCCGACGCCTTCCATTCCTCATAAGTCGTGTCGAGCGGAAAGCGCGGGCCGAGCACTCCCCCGTCGGCGTCGCGCCAGGGCACCAGCGGGCTCATCACCCGATGGCACTGTCCGCACAGCTCGGAGGAGCCGGTGAAGGTGCTCTGTGCGCCTTCGTGGCCCGAGGAGAACTGATTCTCGTACGGGCCGTGCTTGAAGATGCCCGTCTCGAAGAAGAGTTGGGCGTTGGAGAGGAAGGGCGCTCCCGGGACGTTGGGCGGCACCAGCGAACGGTGGCACACGTCGCAAGTGACGCCTTCTTGGTCGAGCGCGTCGAAGGCGCCACCGTCGGGCGGCAGGGTGTGGCCGCGCACGAAAGCCTGCGGGGCATGGCAGCGCAGACACCACTGCCCCACCCCGGGGACGTCTTGGTTGGCCACCGTGAGCGCCGCCTGAAAAAGCGGATCGCGCACCGAGTTCCCCATCATCGACGAGACCCAGCCGTCGAAGGGCATGTAGAGGAGCGCCGGCTCGAGGGAGCTGTCCTTGTCGTGGCAGTTGCGGCAGCGTTCGAATGCGCCCGCGAAGGGTGTGCCCCCGTCGAGCCCGCCCGG
>JBMORE010000010.1:0-32255 GCA_049322255.1 Myxococcota bacterium
ACTTCGCCGTCACCGTCGGCCGGTGCGGCAAGGAGCCGCCAGTTGTCGTCGACCCGCCGCCCCCGCCCAAGACGGGCTGCTGCCAGGCAGGCCCTGGCCCCACCGAGCTTTTGGCGCTGGCTCTGGCCCTCCTGGCGCTGAGGGCGCGTGCGTGGAGACGATGCTGAAGGGGCCCGGCCATGCCCTTCGCGCGCGTGGCTCAGAGCTTGGGTGCTGAGCGGCGGCTTGCATGCCACAGCCGCAGCACGTGGGCCTCCTGACGTTCTACGACCAAGCGGTAGTAGAGCAGATATCGCGTTCGCGGCAACGGTACATGGCGAACTTTCGACAGACGCTCTGCACGCAACGGAGCCCTGCGTGCGGCGAGGCAGCGATGAATTCCAGCGCTCTGCTCAATTCCTTCTCAAGTAACAGCGGTGATGCGGGGCGATTCACCATCCACCACTTCGCGGCCACCTCGATATCCGCGGCGGCTTGCGGCGAGACGATGAATTTCACGTCGATCGCAACCGCGCCAATCGCTCAAAAAGCTGCTCTGGGCTGAGTCCTTCGCCGCGCTCGATGGCCGCATCTGCCTCTCAGCGAGCTCGTCGAGGCTTTCGGCGTCCAACTCAAACCCTTCCTCATCATCCGCCCACACGGTGACGTGGCTGCCCTCGGGCAGCGGCTCTCCCTCTACCACCACGGTGCTACCAACCACTTTTCCTCGAGCGACTCGCATAAACTTTATTTTACACACTGCAGCTGGTTCCCCCCTGCTCGTGCAAACGGATGGTCGCTCGGCAGGGCAAAGAGCGCATATCTTTCGCCTCACGGAGGTGGTGTTTTGCTTCGCGCGCAGTACAACGTGTGGATCGTCGTCCTCGTCGCCGCGGCGGCGTGGGCCCAGGAGCCTCCCGGCAAGGTGCTCGACCGGGTGGTGGCGATCATCGACGGGCGCGCGCTCACCCTCTCCGAGGTCGAGTTCGAGGGACGGGTGACCCTCATCTCCGCCGGTGGCGTCGAGGCAGCGACGGCTCTGCTCGATGACGCGGCGCTCAAAGAGGCGCTCGATCACGCGATCGGGGTGAGGCTCCAGTCTTCCGAGGCAGACAAGCTGCAGGCCTACACGCTCGAGCCGGGAGAAATCGAGGCGGCGATCGCCCTCTTCCAGCGGCGCTTTTCCTCTCCGCGCCACTTCCAGCAGTTTCTCGACCGGCACGACGCCGACTTGCAGCACCTGGCCACGGTGCTCGCGCGCAACTTGAGAGCAGCGAAGATTCTCGACGCCAAGCTCAAGCTGCGCGCGCAGGTCAGCGAGGCCGAGGTGCGGCGCTACTACGACGAGCACGCGGCGGAGCTGGGGTCGAGCTACGAAGAGGTGCGCGGCCCGCTCAAAGACAAGCTGGTGATCGAGCGGCTGAGGAAGCTCACGCTGGCAGAGCTGGCGGCGGTGCGGCGTGGCGCCGACGTGCGCATCATCGCTCCCTTCGCCCGCAAGGAAAGCGCGAGCTCGCCGTGAGAAAGCTCGAGCCAGGCGCGCCTTCCTTCCACATTCGGTCGATGAATCCAGAAGACCTCCCCGCCGTGCAGGCGCTGGAGGCGCAGTCGTTCAAGAACCCGTGGTCGGCCGACCTGCTGCGCCGCGAGCTGGTGCACCAGTGGTCGACCATCCTCCTCGCCGAAGAACCCGACGGCAAAGGTCGCATGCGTCTATTGGGCTGTCTCATCTTCTGGCTGGTGCACGACGAGCTGCACATTCTCAACGTGGCGGTCGACCCCACTCATCGCCGGAGAGGGGTGGCACGGGCGTTGATCGAGCTCGCGCTGCAAAAAGGCCGCGCCCACCGGTGCACCTTGGCCACGCTGGAGGTGCGCCGGGGAAACACCGCGGCCATCGAGCTCTATCGGGCCTTCGGGTTTCGCCAGGTGGGCGTCCGCCCCAACTACTATGTCGACGAGGGCGAGGACGCGATCGTGATGAACGCCGAGCTGTGAAGCCAGCTAGAGTCGAAGGTCAGTGGCTCAGCGCACCAAGAAACAAGAGCAGGAGCCCACCGAGCCGGCCTACGTGCGTTTCGCGGCGATGGTGAGGGTGGACTACGCCCTCGAGGGCCGGGGGACCTTCGCCTACACCTCGTGGATCGGCTCGGGAGGGATGCTCCTGCGCGCCTCGCGCGACTTCGCGGTCGGGCAGAGCGTCGAGCTCAAGCTCACCACCGCGAACAAGGACCGGCCCCTGGTGCTCGCGGGTGAAGTGATCGCCGCCGTCGACAAGCCCGACGCCGGGGTGGTGGTCGCCTTTTCCGCCGGGCAGGACGCGGCGCTCGCCAAGCTGAGGAAATTCATCGAGCAGCAATACGTGGTGAAGCTCGAAGAATCGCTCGCACGTTCCCCGCGTGCCGTCGACAAGGGCATCGACCTCGCCGGCTGGTACGCCGAGCAGGGCAGGTTGAAAGATGCGCTGGAGGTGTGCCGCAGGCTCTGGCAGGCCAACCCGCAGAGCTTCGAGGCCGCCGAGGCCGCCGCGGTGTACCTGGCGCACGAGGCCGAGGCGCGCGCGCTCGAGGCCGCTCCGGTGCTGGAGGAGCTTTTCGAGCTCCTCGGACAAGCCAAGGCCTTGGGCAAGAGCGAGACGTTGCGGCAGGCAGAAGCGCAAGCGACCCAGCTTCGCCACCGCATCGAGCGCGCCCGCCAAGAAGAGGAACAGCAGAAGACCGAGGCGGCTCGCCGCGCCCAGGAAGAGAAGATCGCCCGGATGCGGGAGAAGATCTTCGACGAGGCCAAATCGGCCGCCCAGGAGATCTTCGAGCAGCAAGCCGCGGAGCTCGCCAAGGCCCACAAGGCCCAGCTCGACGAGGTGCACGCCGCCGCGAGCGAGGCGAAGAAGCTGGCCAAGCGCGCCCAGGCCGAGGCGGAGAGCGAACGCGCGGCGCGGGAGGAGGACGCCACCGAGCGCGCCAAGCTCGCCCACAAGCTGGAGCAGCTCCAGGCGCGGCTGCTCGAGGAACGCCACGAGAAGGAGGCCTTGCGGCGCCAGACGGAAGGCCGGCTCAAAGAGAGCGCTGCCGCCGAGAACGAGGCGAAGACGGCGGCGAAGAAGCTGCAGGTCGAAGGGGAGGAGCTGCGTACCCAGCTCACCAAGACCGAGGCCCAGCTCGACAAGCTCGCCTCGAAGGTCGACCACCTCCAGGCGCAGCTTGCCGAGGCGCGCGCGGGGAAGGAGACCGCGGTGCGGGAGCTGGAGGCGAAGCTGGAGGGGAAGGCCGCTGCCGAGGCCGATGCCCGAAGCGTCGCCACCAAGCTTCAGGTCGAGGTCGACGTGCTCAAGGCAACGTTGGCCGACGAGCGCGGCCACCTGGACAAGCAGCGCCAGCGCTTGGAGACGCTGCAAGACCGGCTGGGCGAAGAGCGGCGCGAGCTCGATGCCGCCCGCACGGCTTGGGAGGCACGGCTCGAGAAGGCCGAGAAGGAAAGAGACGGCGCGCTGGCCCGCGCCCATGCCGCCGAAGGGGAGTGGGAGCGCGCCAAGACGGGGCTTTCCGCCGAGCGTGCCAAGGTGGAGAAGGACCGCGGCGTCTTCGAGAAGCAGAAGGCCGAGCTCGAGGCGCTGAAGACGACGCACGCACAGGCGCTGGCCGCCTCGCGCAGCGCGGAGGCGAAGGCGGCCGAAGCAGTGCACAAGGCCCAGGCGGAGAGGGAGGAGGCCGTCAAGCATCTGGAGGCCGAGCGGGCTCGTCTGACCCGGGGAGCGGAGGACGAGCGCGCGCGGCTCACCGTCGAGAAGGCGCGGTTGGAAGCGCTGCTGGCGGAGGAACGCACCGCGCTCGCATCGGAGCGGATCGCCGCGCAAGGCAGCCACGCCGAGGCCAAGAGCGCCGCCGCCGAAACTTTCGCCCAGAAGCTGGCCCAGCTTGCCTCGGAGCACGAGGCGCGCCTTCAAGACCTCAAGCTGGCCGAGGCCGAGGCGCGGCGGCTGCTCGAGGAGACCTGGTCGCACCGAATGGAGCAGCTCGCCCGCGACCACCAACTGGCCCTGGAGGCGGCGCAGAAGGGAGAGGCCGAGGCGCTCCGGGTCGCGGGCCGTTTCGAAGACGCGGCGGAAAAGGCGCGCGCAGAGCTGGCCATCGCCAGGCAAGCGGCGGAGAAGGTGGTGGGAGAGCTGGCGGCGGAACGGGCAGCCTTGGGTGAGCTTCATGCCCAGCTGTCCGCACTGGAGGCGGCCCACATCGAGGCGCAGAACACGCTGCGGCGCGAACGCGCCCTTCTCGCCGAGGTGCAGGCAGCCAAAGAGCGCGCCGAGGAGGAGCGCCGGCGGGTGGAGGCGGAGCGGCGCTCCCGGATCGACGAGGCGCAAGGAGAGCTCTCCGACCATCGGGCGGCGGCGGTTCGCCTTCGCGGCGAGCTGGAAGAGGCGCGCCGGTCGCTGGTCGAGAGCCGGGCCGCCGTCGACGACGCTCACCGGCAGCTGGCCCAGGAGCGGGAGGAGTCAGCGACGCTGCGCCGCCGCGTGGACGAGACGCACGCCGCTGCCGATGCTCGGGCGGAGGCCCTGCGCTTCGAGCTGGAGGAGGCGCGCGCGGCGTTGGCCTTGGCACGTGCGGAAGCCCAAACGGCCCAGCACGCCGAGGCCCAGGCGCGCGCCGCCGAGGAGGTTTCCCGCGCCGCCGCCGAGCGTAAAGGGGCCGAGCTCGCCGCCGAAAGAGAAGCGCTGGAGGCGACCCGCCGCGAGTATCGTACCAAGCTCGAAGACGCCCAGGCGGCCCGGGAGGAGGCTCGAGCCGCCATGGTGGACCTCGAGGCTCGGCTGCGCACACTCACCGACGAGCGCGCGCTCCTAGAGGAGCTGCAGGGCCAGATGGACGCGCAAAAGAACAAGCTCTTGGACGAGCGCCGTGAACAAGAAGAGGCGCGCCGACGCCTGGAGGAAAAGCTGCGAGCCGCCGAGGAGCGGGTGCGCGAGCGGGAACAGGAGGTGATGATGCGCGCCTATGAGCTCGAGCAGCTACGGGCGCGCGAGCTTCGGCAGCAAGAGGACAAGCTGCGCGAGCTCGATCGGCGCGAGGAGCGGCTGCGCGTGGCCGAACAGGCGCACTCCGCTCCCAACCCTTCCTTGTGGGAACCAGGCGGTGAAAAAGAAGCGGACATCGCCGGCGCTTTGAGCAAGTTCGAGCGCGATGAGTAGATGGCAGGAGCGGCGGAGCGCTTGACAGCCGGGCACGGACTCTGTAGACCCCGCCGCCTTTTCAAGACAGGACTTACGAAGGATGCCGACGATCAGTCAGCTGATCCGCAAGGGTCGCGAGAAGTTGAACGTGAAGGGGAAGAGCCCCGCGTTGCGTGAGTGCCCGCAAAAGCGCGGCGTTTGCACCCGCGTCTATACCACCACTCCCAAGAAGCCGAACTCGGCGCTGCGCAAGGTCGCTCGTGTGCGCCTCACCAACGGCATCGAGGTGACATCTTACATCCCCGGCGTCGGCCACAACCTCCAGGAGCACTCGGTGGTGATGATTCGCGGCGGCCGCGTGAAGGACCTCCCGGGCGTCCGGTACCACATCATTCGCGGCACGCTCGACTCGGTCGGCGTGCAGGGCCGCAAGCAGGGGCGCTCGAAGTACGGCGCCAAGCGGCCGAGCTAAGCAGGAGAAGCCATGCCTCGTCGTCGCGTCGTCTCCAAGCGGAAGATCATCCCCGACCCGAAGTACCAAGATCGGCTGGTCACCAAGTTCGTCAACGACCTGATGCGCAAGGGCAAGAAGGCGGTCGCCGAGCGCATCTGCTACGGCGCCTTCAGCCTGGTCGAGGAGCGGGCGAAGGAAGAGCCCTTGAAGACCTTCAAGAAGGCGCTCGACAACATCAAGCCGGTGCTCGAGGTGAAGAGCCGCCGGGTGGGTGGCGCCACCTATCAGGTGCCGGTGGAGGTCCGCCAGGACCGGCGTGTCGCCTTGGGCATGCGCTGGCTCATCACCTACGCCAAGACCCGCGGCGAGAAGACGATGATGGAGAAGCTGGCCGGCGAAATCATGGACGCCGCCAACAACCGCGGCAACGCGGTGAAGAAGAAGGAAGACACCCACAAGATGGCCGAGGCCAACAAGGCCTTCGCGCACTACCGCTGGTGAGCCGTACTCCGCCGGGGCTGCCCGGCGGTGCTCTTTGACATCCGCTCGGAAAGACCCGTCGTTGAGGGAGCCTGCCGATGGCCCGTGAATATCCCCTCGAGAGGTACAGAAACATCGGGATCATGGCCCACATCGATGCGGGCAAGACCACGACCACCGAGCGGATTCTCTATTACACCGGCGCCATTCACCGCATGGGTGAGGTGCACGAGGGCACCACCGTCACCGACTGGATGGTGCAGGAGCGCGAGCGCGGCATCACCATCACCTCGGCGGCGATCACGGCGTTTTGGCCGCGGCGCGATCAGAAGTACCGCATCAACATCATCGACACCCCCGGGCACGTGGACTTCACCATCGAGGTCGAACGGTCGTTGCGCGTGCTCGACGGTGCGGTGGCGCTCTTCGACGGCGTGAACGGGGTGGAGCCGCAGTCGGAGACGGTTTGGCGGCAGGCCGACAAGTACCGGGTGCCCCGCATCTGCTTCATCAACAAGATGGATCGGGTGGGCGCCGACTTCGAGATGTCGGTGGGGACGTTGCGCGAGAAGCTGGGAGCCAACGCCTGCGTGCTCCAGTACCCGCTGGGCGCCGAGGAGAAGCATCGTGGCGTCATCGATCTGTTGTCGATGAAGGCACTGGTGTTCCAGGACACCGAGCTGGGCAGCCGTTACGACACCGTCGCCATCCCCGCCGAGCTTTCGGCCAAGGCTGACGAGTACCGCGCCAAGCTCTTGGAGCAGGTGGCGGAGATCGACGACGCGCTGATGGAGAAGTACCTCGAGGGCAAGGAGATCTCCGAGGACGAGATTCGCGCCGCGGTGCGCAAGGGCTGCGTGAGCTTGAAGCTGTTTCCGGTGCTCTGTGGATCGGCGTACAAGCACAAGGGGGTGCAGCCGCTGCTCGACGCGGTGGTCGACTACCTGCCTTCCCCCCTCGACGTTCCTCCGGTGCAGGGCAAGACCCCCGACGGAGAGGACGCGACCCGCGAGACGAAGGACGATGCTCCCTTCTCGGCCCTGGCCTTCAAGATCATGACCGACCCCTTCGTGGGCACGTTGACCTTCATCCGCGTGTATTCAGGAAGGCTGGAGGCGGGCTCGTACGTCTATAACTCGGTGAAGGGCCGGCGCGAGCGCGTGGGGCGCCTGGTGCAAATGCGCGCCGACAAGCGCGACGAGATCAAAGAGTGCTTCGCCGGCGACATCTGCGCGGTGGTGGGTCTCAAGGGCGCGACCACCGGCGACACCCTGTGCGCCGAGAACAAGCAAATCGTCCTCGAGCGCATGGAGTTCCCCGACCCGGTGATCGACCTGGCGCTCGAGCCCAAATCGACCGACGACCAGGAGAAGCTGGCCATCGCCTTGCAGAAGCTCGCGGTGGAAGACCCGTCTTTCCGCGTGCGCACCGACGAAGAGACCGGGCAGACGATCATCGCCGGCATGGGCGAGCTGCACCTGGAAATCATCGTCGACCGCCTGCTGCGCGAGTTCAAGGTCGAGGCCAACGTGGGCAAGCCGCAGGTAGCCTACCGAGAAACGATTACCCGGCCGGCCGAAGCCGAAGGCAAGTACATCAAGCAGACCGGCGGGCGCGGGCAGTATGGGCACTGCTGGCTCAAGGTACTGCCCAACGAGCCGGGCAAGGGCTTCGTCTTCGAGAACAAGATCGTGGGAGGCGTCATCCCCAAGGAGTTCATTCCGCCCATCGAGAAAGGGGTGGCCGAGGCGATGACCTCGGGCGTGGTCGCCGGCTACCCGATGGTGGACGTTCGGGTCGAGCTTTTCGACGGCAGCTTCCACGACGTCGACTCCAACGAGATGGCGTTCAAGATCGCCGGCTCGATGGCGTTCAAGGACGCCTGCAACCACGCCGGCCCGGTGCTGCTCGAGCCGATCATGAAGTGCGAGGTGGTGACGCCCGAGGCTTCCATGGGTGACGTGATCGGCGACTTGAACAGCCGGCGGGGGAAGATTCTCGGCATGAACCCGCGCCACGGGGTCCAGGTAATCGAGGCCGAGGTGCCGCTGGCGCAGATGTTCGGCTACGCCACCGACCTGCGCTCGCGCACCCAGGGGAGGGCGACGTACACCATGCAGTTCTCCCACTACGCCCAGATTCCCAAGGCGCTGTCCGACGAGATCACCGCCAAGTATCGCGGTCACTAGGGGAGTTGCATTTCAAACGGGCGCGGTGTAGAAGCCGCGCCCTTTCGCAGGCACGGTTCTGTGACAACCAGGCGTTTCGGGGCACCTTTCAAGCCGTGAGGCGAAGTCTGTTGGTGGAAGAGGAAGAGCACGAATGGCGACTCAGAAGATCCGTATCCGGCTGAAGGCGTACGACTCGAAGCTCCTGGATCAGAGCGCAGGGGAAATCGTCGAGACGGCCAAGCGCACAGGCGCCAAGGTGGCCGGGCCAATTCCGCTGCCCACGCGCATCAACAAGTTCACCGTGCTGCGCAGCCCGCACGTGGACAAGAAGAGCCGCGAGCAGTTCGAGATTCGCACCCACAAGCGCCTGCTCGACATTCTCGAGCCGACCCAGCAGACGCTGGACGCGCTGATGAAGCTGGACCTCTCGGCCGGCGTGGACGTGGAGATCAAGAGCTAGGGAGAGTTGCGATGGCGAAGTTCGACGTGGTGGATCTCAACCTCAAGAAGGTCGGAGAGCTCGAGCTCGCGGACGAGGTGTTCGCCGCGAAGGCCAACCCGAACCTCTTCTACGAGGTCGCCAAGATGCAGCAGATCAACCGTCGCCGGGGGACGGTGGCGGTGAAGAATGCCTCGCTGGTTTCCGGCGGCGGCAAGAAGCCGTGGAAGCAAAAGGGCACCGGCCGGGCTCGCCAGGGCTCGATTCGCGCCTCGCACTGGGTCGGCGGCGGCAAGGCGATGGGGCCCAAGCCCCGCGACTACACCTACCGGCCCCCGAAGAAAGTTCGTCGCAGTGCCTTGTGCGCGGCTCTTTCACTGCGCGCCCAGGAGAAGGCGCTCGTCATCGTGAAGGACTTTCCCTCCGACGGGAAGACCAAGAAGGCGTACGAGACCCTCACCAAGGGCCTCAAGCTGAAGAACGCGCTGGTCATCGACGAGGCGAAGAACGAGACGCTGCATCGCTCGGTGCGCAATATGAAGTCCTTCGACGTGCTGGCGCCCGAGGGCCTGAACCTCGAGTCGGTGCTTCGGCGCAAGGCTTTGGTGCTCACTTCGACGGCGGCCAAGGCGATCGAGGGCGCCCTGGCCAAACCGCGGGCGGGGAAGGAGGCCTAGTCATGGACATTCACCAGGTCATCAAGGGGCCGCTCATCACCGAGAAGCTCGATCGGGCGCGGGAGAAGCACCGGCAGTACTCGTTCCTGGTCGACCGTGGCGCCAGCAAGCACGACGTCGAGCGCGCGGTGGTAAGCCTCTTCAAAGTCACCGTCGAGGGCGTGCGCACCCACATCGTGCGCGGGAAGATCAAACGGGTCGGTAAGTCGATCGGCAAGCGGCCCAACTTCAAGAAGGCGATCGTCACCCTCAAAGAGGGGGACAAGATCGAGCTGTTCGAGGGAGGAGCGGTCTAAGCCATGGGTATCAAGAAGTACAAGCCGACCTCCGCAGCCCGGCGCCTGATGACGGTTTCCGATTTCGCGGAGATCACCAAGGCCAAGCCGGAGAAGGCCCTCACCCAGGAGATGAGGCGCTCGGGCGGTCGTAACGTGCACGGGCACATCACCCGGCGCCACCAGGGCGGTGGCCACAAGCGCCGCTATCGGGTCATCGACTTCAAGCGCCGCGACAAAGACGGGGTGCCGGCGAAGGTGGCCGCGGTGGAGTACGACCCCAACCGCACGGCCAACCTCGCCTTGCTTCACTATGCCGACGGGGAGAAGCGCTACATCCTCGCCCCGGTGGGCATCAACGTCGGCGATACCTTGGTCGCCGGGACCCAGGCCGACATTCGCCCGGGGAACTCGCTCCCGCTGCAGAACATCCCCGTGGGAACGGTCATTCACAACGTCGAGCTCAAGCCCGGCCGCGGGGCGCAGATGATTCGTTCGGCGGGGTCGTGGGGGCAGCTGATGGCGAAGGAGGGCGACTACGCCCAGGTTCGCCTTCCCTCGGGCGCGGTGCGCAAGGTGCAGATCGTCTGCCGCGCCACCGTGGGGCAGTTGGGCAACATCGACCACGAAATCATTCGCATCGGCAAGGCGGGCAAGAGCCGCTGGTTGGGGATTCGGCCCACGGTGCGTGGGTTGGCGATGAACCCGGTCGACCACCCGCACGGCGGCGGCGAAGGCAAGAGCGGTCAGGGCAACCCGCACCCCGTTTCGCCCTGGGGGCAGAAGACCAAGGGCCTCACCACGCGCAAGAACAAGCGCACCGACAAGTTCATCGTCTCCGGCCGCCGTTCTGGCGTCCGTAGCCAGTAGGAAAAACGAGCATGGCGCGTTCGATCAAGAAGGGTCCTTTCGTCGACAAGCACCTCCTCAAGAAGGTGGAGGACATGTCGAAGACCAATCAGAAGAAGGTGGTGAAGACCTGGTCGCGCAGGTCCACCATCCTCCCCGAGTTCGTGGGGCACACCTTCGCGGTGCACAACGGGCGGAAGTTCATCCCCGTGTTCGTGACCGAGAACATGGTGGGTCACAAGCTCGGCGAGTTCAGCCCCACCCGTACCTTCGTTGGCCACTCGGCCGAGAAGAAGGTCGCGGCTAAGCCGGGGGCGCCGAGGTAGGAGACGAACGATGGAAGCCAAGGCTCACTTGAGGTTCTTGCGCATGGCCCCGCGGAAGCTTTCCGACGTGGCGGCGCTCGTGCGCGGCAAGCAGGTCGGCGACGCGCTCAACATCTTGAAGTTCACCAAGCGGGCGGCGGCACGCCCGGTGACCAAGCTCATTCGCAGCGCGATCGCCAACGCCAGCGATACCTCGAAGGGGCAGGTGGACGTCGACCGGCTGTACGTGAAGACCATTTCGGTGGACCAGGGGCCCACTGCTCGCCGGTTCATGCCGCGGGCGATGGGGCGGGCCACCCGCATCAACAAGAAGACCAGCCACGTGCATGTGGTGCTGGCGGACGTCTAAGGAGACCACCTTGGGTCAAAAAGTACATCCTGTTGGGTTCCGGCTCGGCATCATCAAGACGTGGGACTCGAAGTGGTACGAGGAGAAGAACTACGCACAGTGGCTGCATGAGGACATCCTCATTCGCGAGTTCGTGAAGAAGACCCTCGGCCACGCCGGTGTCTCCAAGGTGGAGATCGAGCGGGCGGCCAACAAGGTGAAGGTGAACGTGCACACCGCGCGGCCGGGAATCGTCATCGGCAAGCGGGGCGCGGGCATCGAGACGATCAAGAAGGATCTGCAGCGCTTTACCAAGAACGAGGTCTTCTTGAACATCGTCGAGGTGCGTAAGGCCGAGACCGACGCGCAGCTGGTGGCCGAGAACATTGCCACGCAGCTCGAGCGCCGCATTGCCTTTCGCCGGGCGATGAAGAAAGCAATTCAGACCGCGATGAAGTTCGGCGCCAAGGGAATTCGGGTGGCCTGCTCAGGTCGCTTGGGCGGAGCGGAGATGGCACGCTACGAGTGGTACCGCGAAGGCCGGGTGCCCTTGCACACCCTGCGCGCGGACATCGACTACGGCTTTGCCGAGGCCAAGACGACGTACGGGAAGATCGGCTGCAAGGTTTGGATTTGCCGGGGCGAGGTGCTCCCGGGCAAGGGCGCTGCCGCGCCGACGTTGCGGTAGCCGAAGAGGACGATCGATGCTTCAGCCAGCACGCCAAAAATTCCGCAAGATGCACAAGGGCCGCACCCCGGGCAAGGCGTACCGGGGCAATCAGCTCGCCTTCGGTGAGTTCGGCCTGATGACGCTCCAGCCGGGGTGGATCACCGCGCGCCAGATAGAGGCTGCCCGTATCGCCATGACCCGCCACGTCAAGCGCGGCGGGAAGATTTGGATTCGGATCTTCCCCGACAAGCCGATCACCAAGAAGCCTGCCGAGACCCGTATGGGTACCGGCAAGGGCGGCGTGGAGTACTACGTGGCGGTGGTGAAGCCCGGCCGCGTGCTCTACGAGATGGAGGGCATGAGCGAAGAGGTCGCCCACGAGGCGTTCAAGCTGGCGATGGCGAAGCTGCCCGTGCTCACCAGAATCGTTCACCGCAGCGAGCAGGGCGTCTAGGAGAAAGACATGGCGACCGCGAAGGAGCTCCGAGAGCTCAACATCGACGACTTGAAGCGCCGCGCCACCGAGCTGAAGGAGACGCTCTTTCAAGATCAGCTCAAGCTGCGCACCGGCGCGTTGGACAACCCCGTTCAGCGGGTGCAGCACCGGCGTGACCTGGCCCGGGTGCTCACCGTGCTGACGCAGAAGCAGGCGAAGAAGGACTAGGCGAGGACGACCATGGCGGAAGCGACCCAGACCCAACAGCAGCCATCGCGCGGGCGCCCCAAGACCCGCATCGGGGTGGTGACCTCGAACAAGATGCAGAAGACGGTGGTGGTCACCGTGCGCCGGCGCGCTGCCCACCCCAAGTACGGAAAGATCATGAACCGGCGCGAGAAGTACAAGGCGCACGCCGAAGGGCACGACTACCCGAAGACGATCACCGTGAACGAGGGCGACAAGGTGCGCATCGCCGAGACCCGGCCTACCTCGAAAGACAAGCGGTGGCGGGTGGTGGAAGTGCTCGAGCGGGCGACCAAGGTCTAAAAGAGAAGGAAGGCGGAGAAGTGCCATGATTCAAATGACCAGCTGCCTCGACGTCGCCGATAACTCGGGGGCCAAGCGCGTCGAGTGCATCAAGGTGCTCGGGGGCAGCAAGCGAAAGTATGCCTCGATTGGCGACGTCATCGTGGTCGCCATCAAAGAGTCTCTGCCCAATTCCAAGGTGAAGAAGGGCGATGTGGCCAAGGCGGTGATCGTCCGCACCAAGCGCGAGGTCGGCCGGCCGGACGGCAGCTACATCAAGTTCGACGGCAACTCGGCGGTGCTGATCAACAAGGACTTGGAGCCCATCGGCACCCGCATCTTCGGGCCGGTGGCCCGCGAGCTCCGTGCCCGGAAATTCATGAAGATCATCTCGCTCGCCCCGGAAGTGCTGTAGGCGAAGCGTCGAGGTAAGGCCATGCAGAAGCTGAAGGTTGGAGACACGGTGCAGGTGATGGCGGGCGCGGAGCGCACCCAGAAGACCAAGCGGGGAAAGATCCTCGCCATCGACCGTGGCACCCACCGGGTGAGCGTCGAGGGGCTCCGCTTGGTCACTCGCCACGTGAAGAAGGGGCGGGAGCGGGCCAACCCTGAGGGCGGGCGGTTGCAGAAGCCTGGCACCATCGCCCTGGCCTCGGTCTCGCTCGTCTGCCCCAAGTGCGACAAGCCGACCCGGGTGGGCATTCGCATCGAGAAGGAGAAGAAGTCGCGCTTCTGCAAGAAGTGCGAGGCCGCGATTGACTAGCAACGCTCCTTCGGGCATTTATCCGCGCCTTTTTGGGGTATTGCGCTGATCGGCAGGGAGGAGTCCTCGACGCCCCGCCGAAGCAGAGGAAGAAGATGGCTGACGAAAAGAAGACCGACGCGCCCGCCGAGGCCAAGGCGAAGAAGGCCGAGAAGAAGGGCCGCAAGAAGGAAGACGCCAAGAAGGCCGGCTTTGCTCCCAACATCGAGGAGGGGCTGGAGGCCAAGCCCGCTCGGCTGAAGCTTCGGTACCGCAAGGAGATCGTCCCTGCGTTGATGAAGGAGCTCGGCTTCAAGAACCCCAACCAGGTGCCCAAGCTCGAGAAGATCGTGCTCAACATGGGGTTGGGGGAGGCCCTGACGAACAACAAGATCCTCGAATCTGCGGTCGACCAGCTGGCGGCGCTCGCCGGTCAGAAGCCAGTGGTCACCCGCTCGCGCAAATCGATCGCCAACTTCAAGCTCCGCCAGGGGCAGGCGATTGGCGCCATGGTCACCTTGCGCAACGAGCGCATGTACGAGTTTTTGGACCGGTTGATCAACGTGGCGCTCCCGCGCGTGCGTGACTTCAAGGGCGTGTCCAACAAGGCCTTTGACGGGAAGGGCAACTACACCCTGGGGGTGCGGGAGCAGATCATCTTCCCCGAGATCAACTACGACCAAATCGAGAAGGTGAAGGGCTTGAACATCAGTCTTGTCACCACGGCCAAGAACGACGAGCAGGGGCTGGCGTTGCTCCGCCAGTTCGGAATGCCCTTCAGGAGTTAAGGAGATTCAAAGGTGGCGAAGCTTTCGAAGATCGCGCAGGCCAAGCGCAAGCCCAAGTTCAAGGTGCGCAAGTACAACCGCTGCCCGCTCTGTGGTCGGCCGCGGGCGTTTTTGCGCAAGTTCCAGATGTGCCGTATTTGCCTGCGCAAGCGGGCGCTGGCCGGGGAAGTGACCGGCCTCATCAAGTCGTCCTGGTAGTCAAGGACTGGCCGCGAACCCCCGGGGTGGTCCCGGCAGGCGCGGCAGGTCAAAGCTGGGGGAAGGCCCCCAAGAAGGTCGTCTTCACATGCCGGTCAACGATCCTGTGGGTGACATGCTGACCCGCATCCGCAACGCCTCGCGCGCGCGGCATGACAAGGTCGTCATTCCCGCGTCCAAGCTGAAGCTCCAGGTGGCCAAGGTGCTCAAGGACGAGGGCTACATCGCCGATTACGTTCACCACGAGCGCAAGCCGCAGGGAGAGATTTCAGTCGTCCTCAAGTACGGCCCCGACCGCGCCCCGGCCATCACCGGCATCAAGCGGGTGTCCAAGCCCGGTCTTCGCCGCTACGTCTCGGTACGTGAGGTCCCCCGGGTGCTCGGAGGCATGGGGGTTGCGATTCTCTCCACCTCGAAGGGCGTGATGGTCGACCACGAGGCACGCAAGCAGAGCGTGGGCGGAGAGCTCATCTGCACGGTGTACTAAAGAGGCGAATGTCATGAGTCGCATCGGAAAATTGCCCATCAAGCTGGCCGACAAGGTGAAGGCCACGGTTGAGGGCCAAACCGTCAAGTTCGAGGGCCCCAAGGGCAAGCTGGCAGTCAAGCTTCCCCACCCAGAAATCAAGGCGGCGGTCAAAGACGGCGTGTTGAGCGTGAGCCGGCCCACCGACTCACGGCGCGCTCGCAGCCTGCAGGGACTGACGCGGGCAATCCTCGCCAACGCCGCCAAGGGCGTGGCCAGCGGCTGGGAACGCTCGCTGGCGATTCGGGGCGTGGGCTTTCGCTGCGAGGTGAAGGGCAAGCAGATTCACCTCGCGCTCGGTTTTTCGCACCCGGTGGTGTTCGACCTCCCCGAGGGTGTCACCGCCGAGGTGGGCAAGACGCCCCGCACCGAGGACAGCCTCCCCACTCTGGACTTGACCCTTCGCTCGGCAGATCGCGAGCTGCTCGGCTCCACGGTGGTGAAGATTCGGGCGCTGCGGCCTCCCGAGCCTTACAAGGGCAAGGGCATCAAATACGCGGACGAGCGGGTGCGCCGCAAGGAAGGCAAGACCGGCACGGCCTAAGCCGTTTTCGGCCATCACTGGAGAAGCACCATGTCGAACGTGAACCCCAGGCTCAAGCGCAAGGCGCGCATCCGTCGCAAGCTTTCCGGCACGGCAGAGAGGCCGCGGCTGTCCGTCTACAAGTCGCTCAAGCACGTCTACGCGCAAGTGGTGGACGATTCGAGCGGCCGCACGCTGGCGTTTGCCTCGTCGCTCTCCAAGGAACTCAAGGGCAAGAACGAGGGCGACAAGAAGGAGGACGCCAAGCGGGTGGGGTCGCTCATCGCCCAGAAGGCGAAGACGGTCAAGGTGGAGACGGTGGTCTTCGACCGCAACGGCTTTCCCTACCAGGGGCGCATTGCTGCGGTGGCCGACGCCGCCCGCGAGGCAGGTCTCAAGTTCTAGTCAGGAAGGAAACGAATCGTGGCGACTCCGATCAATCCAAACGACCTCGACCTCACCGACCGCGTGGTGAACATCAACCGCGTGGCCAAGGTGGTGAAGGGCGGGCGCCGGTTCAGCTTCTCCGCGCTGGTGGTGGTCGGCGACGGGCAGGGGCACGTGGGGCTGGGCCTGGGCAAGGCCAACGAAGTCCCCGAAGCCATTCGTAAGGGCGGCGAGAACGCGAAGAAGAACCTCTTCCGTGTGCCGCTGCTCGGCCACACCATTCCGCACGAGGTGCTCGGGCACTTCGGTGCCGGCTGGGTGCTGCTCAAGCCGGCGATGGAGGGGACGGGCGTCATCGCTGGCGGCCCGGTGCGCGCGGTGCTCGAGGCGGCCGGAATTCGCAACATCCTCACCAAGAGCCAGGGCTCGCGCAACCCCCACAACGTGCTCAAGGCCACCGTCGACGGTCTTCGGCAGCTCCGCTCGGCGGAGCAGGTGTCGCGCCTGCGGGGCCGCGAGCTCGACTTGGAGCACAAAGCGGAGGCTCGCGCCTAAGCGGGAAGAGCGACGATGGGAATCAAAATCAAATTGGTGAAGAGCTTCGCCGGCGCGTCCGACAGCCAGTTGCGCACCATCGAGGGCCTGGGCCTGTGGAAGTTCGGTCAGGAACGGCTGCTGAAGGACACCCCCGCCATTCGTGGCATGGTGTTCAAGGTGAAGCACCTGGTGTCCTCTGAGGTGGTGAAGGAGGAGCCGAAGACGCGGCAGCGGAAGAAGCCCCGCATCGCCCGTGTTCGTGAGGCCGCGCGCGCCAAGCGGCAGGCCGGGGCTGGCGCCTAAGAAACTTTGGAAGGAAACGTCATGAGCACGCTGCACACTCTCAAGGCTCCCCACAACAGTCGCCACCGCAAGAAGCGGGTGGGGCGCGGCCAGGGCTCGGGCCTGGGCAAGACCGCCGGTCGTGGCGGCAAGGGTCAGAAGGCCCGAACGGGCAACATGCACTTCGAGGGCTTCGAGGGTGGCCAGTCGCCCTTGCAGCGGCGGCTGCCGAAGTTCGGCTTCAATTCGCCCAACCGGGTGCGTTACGCAGTGGTGAATGTGGCGGATCTCGAGCGCTTCGGCGCCGGTGCGGTGGTGGATGCGGCGGCGCTGCGGTCGGCTGGGTTGGTGAAGGGCGTGTGGGACGGCATCAAGGTGCTGGGCGAGGGAGCCCTCACCAAGAAGCTCACCGTGAAGGCGAACAAGTTTTCCGCCAAGGCCAAGGAGTCCATCACCGCGAAGGGTGGCTCGGTGGAGGAGCTGCCGCTTTTGGCTCACAAGCCCGAGAGCGCGGCCAAGGCCCACTCTGGCAAGGGCGTGAAGCCGCCCAAGCCTGCGCAGGCCTGAAGTCTGGCCGGGCGCTCGTTGGCGCCTAGAGGGCGGAACGGAGCTCGTGTAGTGTGTCGCGCCCTTTTGTTGTTGGGGTCGACTTCGAAAAGGAAGCCAAAGTGGCCTTGAACGCCATCGCCAACGTCTTCCGCATCGCCGAGCTGCGAACGCGCCTGGTGTACACGCTGGTGCTCCTGGTCGTGTATCGGCTGGGCATCTTCATCAACACCCCCGGCGTCGACCGGGCGGCGATGAACGCGTTCATGGAGACCCAGAGGGAGCGGGGTGGGCTCATCAACCTGTTCAACCTCTTCTCCGGCGGCGCGTTGGAGCAGATGTCGATCTTCGGCCTGGGGATCATGCCGTACGTGTCGGCGTCGATCATCATGCAGCTGTTGGCGGCGGTGGTGCCCAGCCTCGAGCGGCTGCAGAAGGAAGGCGCCGCCGGCCGGCAGAAAATCAACCAGTACACCCGATACTTCACGATTCTGCTCTCCATCGTTCAGGGCTTCAGCATTTCGCGTTACCTGGCCTCGCTGGGGCGCGGCGTGGCAGGGGACGACCTGGGGTTTCAGCAGATCGTGGTGCCTGATGATTCGATCTGGTTCACCTTCATGACGGTGATCACCCTCACCTCGGGCACTGCGTTCATCATGTGGCTGGGAGAGCGGATCACCGAGAACGGCATCGGCAACGGTATTTCGCTCATCATCTTCGCCGGCATCATCGCCCGCTTGCCGCCCGCCGCGATGCAGCTGTGGGACCTGACGGCCCAGGAGGTGATCAGCGTCGGCACGGTGATGGGGCTGGTGGCGTTCATGCTCGTGGTGATCGGCGTGGTCGTGTACGTCGAGCGGGGCATGCGCCGAATCCAGGTGCAGTACGCCAAGCGCATGGCTGGGCGCCGTATGTTCGCCGGCCAGGCGACCTACTTTCCGATGAAGGTGAACACCTCGGGCGTCATTCCGCCGATCTTCGCGGGTGCGCTCTTGTCGTTCCCGGCTACGCTGGCCGGCTGGCTGCCCTTCTTGAACGACTTCCAACGGGTGCTGCAGGCAGATGCGTGGATCTACAACAGCGTTTTCGTGCTGCTGATCATCTTCTTCTCTTACTTCTATACCTCGCTCACTTTCCGGCCCGACGACGTGGCGGACAACATCAAGAAGCAGGGCGGTTACATCCCCGGCATTCGTCCGGGGCGGCAGACAGCCGACTTCATCGAGCGTGTGCTCAACCGCGTCACCTTCGGCGGGGCGATCTACCTCTCGGTCATCTGTGTCATCCCTTCGCTCATCTCCGGGCTGATGGGGGTCCAGTTTCCCTTCGGCGGCACCGCCTTGCTCATCGTCGTCGGCGTGGCGCTGGACACGGTGCAGCAGATCGAGGGCCACCTGATCAGCCGCAACTACGAAGGCTTCGCGGGTCCGCGTGGGCCGAAGATTCGCGGCCGGCTGCGGGTCGCGGCATAAAAACCCGTCGAGCTGGGGGTGTCGTCAATGAATCTGATTCTCTTGGGGCCTCCCGGGGCGGGAAAGGGCACTCAGGCCAAGAAGTTATTGGTCGATTTCCAGGTGCCGCAGATTTCGACCGGCGACATTCTCCGTGAGGCGGTGCGCAACCAGACCGAGCTGGGCAAGAGGGCCAAGCCCCTGATGGAGGCGGGCCAGTTGGTGCCCGACGAGCTGGTGGTGGGCATCGTCGAGGAGCGCCTGAAGGCTCCCGATTGCGCCAAAGGCTTCGTGCTCGACGGTTTCCCCCGCACCATTCCCCAGGCCGAGGCGCTCGAGCAGGCGCTGTCCCGCGCCGGGAAGCGGATCGACAAGGTCATTTCACTCGAGGTGGCGGACGAGAAGATCGTCGAGCGCATGAGCGGCCGGCGCAGCTGCCCCAAGGACGGCCGGGTGTACCACGTGGTGCAGAACCCGCCGCGGGTAACCGGGGTGTGCGACGAGTGCGGCACTTCGCTCATCCAGCGCTCCGACGACGCGCCCGAGAAGGTGCAGACACGGCTTGCGGAGTACGCCCGCCTCACCCAGCCGCTCAAGGTGTTTTACGAGAAGCGCGGGCTGCTCGCGCGCGTCGACGGAATCGGTTCGCCCGAGGGAATCTACGCCGACATCAAGAAGGCGCTGGGCCCCAAGGCGCGTTAGGAAGAGCGCCGTGAGCGACGAGGTGCAGATCAAGAACCGCGACGACATCGCCCGCATGCGTGACGCGGGCAGAATCGTCTGCGAGGTGCTCGATGCGCTGGAGAAGGCGGTGGTGCCGGGGGTGAGCACCCTCGAGCTCGATCGGCTGGCCGAAGACCTCATCTACAAGAAGGGCGCCAAGCCGGCGTTCAAGGGCTACCTGGGCTTCCCCTGCTGTCTGTGCGCGTCGATCAACGAAGAGGTCGTGCACGGCATCCCCTCGAAGAAGCGCAAGCTCGCCGAGGGCGACTTGATGAAGCTCGACTTCGGCGTGGTCTACAAGGGCTTCTTTGGCGATGCGGCACGCACGGTTCCGGTGGGGAAGACATCGGCCGAGGCATGCGCGCTGGTCGAGGCCACCCGCGCCTCGCTCGCCAAGGCCATCGAGCAGGTGAGAGTGGGTAACCGAGTCGGGGACATCGGTCATGCGGTGCAGACGTTCGTCGAGACCAAGGGCTATTCGGTGGTACGCGACTTCGTGGGACACGGCATCGGCCGCAAGCTCCACGAGCAGCCTCAGGTGCCGAACTTCGGCTTACCGGCGACGGGAATGAAGCTTCGCCCCGGCATGACGATAGCCATCGAGCCGATGGTCAACGCCGGCACCCACAAAGTCGAGGTGCTCGACGACGACTGGACCGCAGTGACGCTCGATCGAAAACTCTCCGCGCACTTCGAGCACACCGTGCTCGTCACTGAAGAAGGGCCGGAAGTTCTCACCCGGTTGTGAGCTTGCGGAATAGCCGTGCGCTTTCAGTGGGTTACGCAGTGAGGGCTTGGCTGCGGCCCGAGCACTTGCACGGTGTGTGGGAAAGTGCTATCCGGCCGCGCTCCCCGTACGTAAGGAAAGCAGCAAGGGCTGTAGAACACGAGGTTTTTGATTGCCGAAGGACGACGCTATTGAAGTCGAGGGGACCGTGATGGAGCCCCTCCCCAACGCGATGTTCCGGGTGGTGCTGGACAATGGCCACAAGGTGCTCGCGCACATCTCCGGGAAGATGCGAATGCACTTCATTCGAATTCTCCCCGGCGACAAGGTGAAGGTCGAGCTGTCGCCGTACGACCTTTCTCGGGGCCGCATCACTTACCGCGCCAAGTAGTCGTCGCTTTCGCGGTCACATTTTTTGGGAAGGTTCGCCGTCATGAAGGTTCGGGCATCGGTCAAGAAGATTTGCGACAAGTGCAAGGTGATTCGCCGGGCCGGGGTGGTCCGGGTGATTTGCTCGGCCAACCCCCGTCACAAGCAGCGCCAGGGCTAGCTTCCTGGGCATCTAGAAGAGAGGCAACGAAGACATGGCACGCATCGCCGGGGTGGACCTTCCCCCCGCCAAACGGGTGGTGGTTTCCCTCCAGTACATTTACGGCATCGGCAAGAAGTCGGCCCACGACATCTGCGAGAAGGCGGGCATCGAGCTTGCTACCCGCACCAAGGACCTCACCGAGGACCAGACCCGCAAGATCCGCGAGCTCATCGAGGGCGGCTACAAGGTCGAAGGTGACCTCCGCCGTGAAGTGACGATGAACATCAAGCGGCTGATGGACCTGGGTTGCTACCGCGGCCTGCGTCACCGCAAGGGGTTGCCGGTGCGTGGCCAGCGTACCCACACCAATTCGCGCACCCGCAAGGGCCCCAAGCGGGGCATTGTCCGCGCCAAGCCCGTGGCGGCTCCCGCCGCCCGTTGATTTTCACTGGCCCCGCTCAAGCAGCACGGGGTTCGACCACCTAGGAGAGAAGACGTCCGATGGCTGAAGAGACCAAACAAGAAGCGGAGGCCCCCGAGGCCTCGACGGCCGAGCCGAAGAAGGGCCGGCGCAAGACCAAGAAGAACATTCTGAATGGGGTGGTGCACATTCAGTCGACGTTCAACAACACCATCATCACCATCACCGACGTCTCGGGGAACGTGGTTTCCTGGTCCTCGGCCGGGGCGCGTGGGTTCAAGGGCAGCCGTAAGTCCACCCCGTTCGCCGCTCAGGTCGCCGCCGGCGACGCGGCCGCCAAGGCGATGGAGCACGGCCTGAAGAACGTGTCGATTCTGGTCAAGGGACCAGGCGCGGGCCGCGAGTCGGCGCTGCGGGCGATCGCCTCCGCCGGGCTCAAGATTTCCACCATCCGTGACGTCACCCCCATTCCCCACAACGGCTGCCGCCAGCCCAAACGCCGGCGCGTCTAGCCAAGACCACCTTCGAAGGAGAGCAATTCCGTGGCCCGTTACACTGCCAGCGTCTGCCGTATTTGCCGGCGCGAGAACCTCAAGATGTACCTCAAGGGAGATCGCTGCTACACCGACAAGTGCGCCATCGAGCGTCGTCCCTATCCTCCTGGTCAGCACGGTCAGGGCCGGGTGAAGTTCTCCGGCTACGGCGTGCAGCTGCGCGAGAAACAGAAGGTCAAGCGCATGTACGGGCTACTCGAGAGCCAGTTCCGCGGTTACTTTCACCGCGCGTCCGCGGCGAAGGGCAAGACCGGCGAGACGCTGCTGCAGCTGCTCGAGCTGAGGCTCGACAACGTGGTCTTCCGTATGGGCTTTGCCGACACTCGCGCCGAGGCGCGGCAGCTGGTGCGCCACGGACACTTCACCGTCAACGGCAAGCGGGTGAACATTCCCTCGTTCGCGGTGCGCCCGGGCTCGAGCATCGAGGTCGCGGACAAGAGCAAGAAGATGCTGCGCATCGCCGAGGCATTGGAAACGGTCGATCGGCGCGGCGTCCCCCAGTGGATTGAGATCGACAAGAAGGCGCTCAAGGGCTCGGTGAAGTCGGTCCCCAACCGGGAGGACCTGACCATGCCGATCCAGGAGCAGCTGATCGTCGAGCTTTACTCGAAGTAGTCGTAACCCCAAAGCACCCTCGTGCGGCCGTCCTCCTGCCCTCTTGGCGGGTATGTCGGTGGCGGTCGCCGGTTTGGAGAAGCAAACACATGGCAGACACCTTCGTGGCGAAGAACTGGCGCGACCTCATCAAGCCCCGCCGGCTGGATGTGGATCAGGAGTCCCTCACCAACACCTACGGCAAGTTCGTGGCCGAGCCGCTGGAGCGCGGCTTTGGGACCACCCTGGGCAACTCGCTGCGGCGGGTGCTGCTCTCCTCCTTGCAGGGCTCGGCGATCACCGGCATCAAGATTGAAGGGGTGGAGCACGAGTTCTCCACCATCCCCGAGGTGAGCGAGGACGTCACCGACATCGTCTTGAACCTCAAGGAAGTGCTGTTGCGCATGCACACCAACGAGGTGAAGACGCTGCGCATCGAGGCCGAAGGTCCCAAGGAGGTCAAGGCGGGCGACATCATCGCCGACCCGGACGTGGAGATTCTCAACCCCGGTCACCACATCTGCACCATTTCCGAGGGCGGCAAGCTGCGCATGGAGATGAGCTGCCGCCGTGGCCGCGGCTACCTGCCCGCGGTGGGGAACAAGATTGCCGGTGCGCCGATCGGCACCATTCCCGTCGACTCGCTCTTCTCGCCGGTGCGCAAGGTGAACTACCAGGTCACCAACGCCCGCGTCGGCCAGGTCACCGACTTCGACAAGCTGGCGCTCGAGGTGTGGACCGACGGCTCGGTCTCTCCGCAAGACGCGGTGGCCTTCGCGGCGAAGATCATCAAGGAGCAGCTCACGGTCTTCATCAACTTCGATGAGACCGAGGAGCCGATGGTGGTGGAGGCTCCCAAGGAGGAGGCCAAGCTCAACGAGAACCTCTTCCGCTCGGTCGACGAGTTGGAGCTCTCGGTGCGCTCCGCCAATTGCTTGCAGCAGGCGAACATCAAGACCATCGGCGACTTGGTGCAGAAGACCGAGCCGGAGATGCTGAAGACCAAGAACTTCGGGCGCAAGTCGCTCAAGGAGATCAAGGAGATTCTCGCGGAGATGGGGCTCTCTTTGGGGATGAAGCTGGAGAACTGGCCGCCCAAGACGGCGGTCCCGCCCGCGGCAGGCACCCCCGGCGCACCCAAGGTCTAACGGCGACGGGCGCCCGCTAAAGGTCGAAGAGGAAGGACGTCATGAGGCACCACGTAGGACAGAAGAAGCTGCAGCGCTCGACCTCGCACCGGTTGGCGATGCTCAGGAACATGGTCACCTCCTTGCTCGAGCACGAGCGGGTCAAGACCACGGTGCCCAAGGCGAAGGCGGCGCGCCCGGTAGCCGAGCGCATCATCACCTTGGGCAAGCGCGGAGGGCTGGCCAACCAGCGCCTCGCCGAGCGGACGGTGAAGAACAAGGACGTCCTGACCAAGGTTTTCTCCGAGCTCAAAGACCGCTACGCCAACCGCTCCGGCGGTTACACCCGCATCGTGCGTTTGGGTTTCCGCCCCGGCGATGCGGCGGAGATGGCGCTGCTCGAGCTGGTCGATCGCCCCGAGGTGAGCGAGCCCGAGGAGAAGGCGGCCAAGGCGAAGAGGGCGGAGTAGCGAACGGGCAACCACTGAGAAGCCGGGAGCGGGAGCGGGAGCGTTTGCGGGCATCGGGGACGTATCCGGCCCACGGCGGCGGGTCACGTACCCGGTTCCCCGTGAGACGAGCCCGATTGCCCGACCCCGTCCCCGCAAACGCTCCCGCTCCCGCTCCCGCTCCCGGTCGTTTTGTCTACCGGGTCGGCTCCCCATCCTCCATCAGCGTCATTCGCCCATCCGCCGTCTCCAGCACCAGATTTCTCACCACCAGACTGGATGGAGCCTGCGTCCCCGTCGAGTCGACGAGGATTTTGGGCGAGAGGGTGAGCCCGTCATTGGCATCGAGCTGAGAAACCGCGGCACGGTAAGTGCCGTTGACGACCACCACTACGTCGACCCAGGGCGTCAGCCCGTCGTTCTTCACCATCCACACGGTGGGGGAGGTGTTGGGTACCGCCACCAGGGTCGCGCCTTCGGCGGAGTCTCCCCCCGGACAGGCGACCCCGATGCTCAAGGTCGACAAGAGCACCCACCCGGCGATGATGCCCGCCTTGTACTTGAAGTAGCGGTCGGCGCGGCGGAAGTCCTCCCAGGTATCGCGGAGAATGGAGAGCGCGTTGAGCGCGGTGTCGGCTGCGCCTTCCTTGAGACGCTCCTTGGTGAGGGAGGATTGGGCGGGCGGCAGCGGGCTTGACCGCGCAGCGCTCAACGCCTTGAGGGCTCCCGGGTTGGAGTTCGTTCTCCCCATGGAGGCTTTGGAGTCTACGTTCAACCGCCCCTTCAGAGCTACCGCGCCTTCACCGACTCCAAGGCCCGGGAGGCGAGCGCGTTCTCCGGTTGAACCGCGAGGACCTCCTCCAGCCACCGGGCGGCCTCTTCCGCGGCCTGCCTTCGTTCGGCGGGGAGGGCGCTCTTTTTGTACCGCTCGGTGTGCAAAACCCCCAGGCGCAGCTTGAACTCCACCGCCTCCGGGGCCTGGGCCAGCACTGCCTTGAGCGTGTGATCGGCAGCTGGCCAGTTGCCTTGGAGCTGGTACACCAAGGCGAGCTTCCCCTTGGGAGGAATGCCCTGGGGCTCGAGGAAGGTGGCCGCGCGAAAGTGGCGCTCGGCTGCTTCCAGATCTCCTTTGTCCAACGCCAGGTCACCCAGCTGGAAGTGGGCGTCGCCGAGGGTGGGGTCGTGGGCGAGGGCGGCGGCGAAGTGCTCGGCGGCGGGCTTGGGCTGCTGGCGCGAAAGGTAGAGCTGCGCCAAGTAGAGGTGGTTCTTGCCATCGAGAGGAGCAAGCTCGATGGCACGCCGAAGCTCGTAGGCAGCGCGCCCAGCGTCGTCGAGGCGTTGGTACGCAAGCCCCAGGAGCGCGTGCACCACCGCGAGGTCGGGGTATTCGAGGGCAATCTCCTCGAAGGTGACGATGGCCTGTTGAGGCAGATCGCGCTCGTGCAAGTCTTCGAGGCCGGCCTCCAGCCGCTGGCGCACGGCGGCGGGGACGGCGGCAAACGGGTCGGCGATGTTTTGCATCAGCGCCACCGAGAGCTGGACCTCGGCGGGGCTGGGCGTGCCCGACAGCGCGACCCGCACCGCTTCGATCGCCCCCTTCACGTCGCCGGTGCGGTGGAGCGCCTTGGCCAGCGGGAGCGCATAGGCGGTGCGCTCGGGAGCCAGCTTCCGCGCGCGGCGAAGAGGAGCCAAGGCGGGTTGATAGCGTTCGCACTCGACGAGGGCGACCCCGAGCCGGTAGTGCAGCTCGGCCTCGTTGGGGGCGAGGGCGATCGCCGCCTGAAAAGACTCCAGCGCCGGGCCCGAGGCGTCGGCGGCCCGGGAGAAGTAGGCGAGAGCGCGCATGTAGTGCGCCACGGCGGTGTGGGGCGGCGGGGTGAGCCGGTCGATGAGCGCCTGGGCCCGGTGATCTTTCACGTACGCCTCGGCGAGCGCGCGGGCGAGGTCAAGGTCGTCCGGCTTTTGGGCGTGCAGCGCTTCGAGCAGGGGGATGGCCTTCGCCGGCTCATTCCGCTGAAGGTAGACCTGCGCCTGCTCGCGCGAGGTGAGCGGAGCGTCGCGCACAGGATCGTGGCGGCACCCGGAAAGGAGCAAGGTGACTAGGAGGGCGCGCGGTGCGCTCATGCGGGGCTTCCTTGGGCAGCGCCGATTCCTTCCAGACCGCGCGCGGCAATCGCGTCGGTCTTGTCTCCGCCCTCGCCGCCCAGCTGTACGCTCTGGTCGATGATCTGGTCTCTGACTCGCCTCACCAACTCGTCACGCTGGTCCTCGCCGAAAGCGGTGACGTCGATGGGCGCGCCGATCATCACTTTGATCTCCCCCGGGGTGATGGTCCACCGGTTCTTGGGCATCAGCCGCCCCGAGCCCTCGATGGTCACCGGGCAAATGGGCACCCGGGCCTTGAGCGCCAGGGCGAAGGGGCCCTTCTTGAAGGGCAGCACGCGGCCGTCGGGAGAGCGGGTGCCTTCGGGGTAGACGATGATGCTCAACCCTTGGCGGACTTGCCGGCCCGCATCTTCGAGCGAGGCGATCGCCGAGAGGTGGTTTTTCCGGTCGATGAAGACGTGCTTGGCGATCCACAGGTACCAGCCGAGCACCGGCACCCAGCGTAGCTGCTTTTTGGCCACGAAGCGCAGGTTGGTCGGCAGAGCGACGAAGAGCGCGGGGATGTCGATGGTCGATTGGTGGTTGGAGACGTAGAGGGTCGGTCGCCGGGGGTCGACGTGCTCGCGGCCGATCACCGTGAGGCGGGCTCCACCGGCCCACAAGAGCACCGGCGCCCACAGCTTCCTTGCCACCCAGATCGACGAATCGGTGCTCCAGGTGAAGAGCATCAACAGGAGGGTAAAGGGAAAGAGGAGGCAGATCCACGCGCCGGCGACGAAGATGCAGAAGAGGTTTCGCAGCATCGATGCCTCAAGGATCTTGGAGCTCTCGAAGGAAGTCGGGGTCGTCCTTCATGAAGAGGAACGCGGGGTCTTTGAGGATGTCGTCGGGGCTCCAGGCGCCGGTGACCGATCTGGCCCTGGCCTTCGTCTCGCGCAGGTGGAGCACCACGTCCGCCCGCTTTTGCGCCGCCGCCGCTACTCGCGCCTGGCCGTACGGCGCCAGCGGTGAGTGGGGGTGCGCATTCTCCAGCACCCGGAAGGCCTCGGAAGCTTTGCCCGGCTCGTGGGCGGCGAGGAAGGCACAGCCGCGCGTGTAGAGCACCGAGGCGTTGTCGGCGTCGACCTTCATCGCCTCGGCCGTATCGGAGATGGCCAGCTCGGCGTCTTTTTCGCCGCCGCGGCGCATGGCCAGGTTCGCGCGCGACAGCCGCGCATAGACGTTCCCCGGCTGATCGGAGATCACCCGACCCAGGTGCTCGATCGCCTCCTTGAGCTTGCCTTCCTCCGCTTCGACGCGGGCAAGCCCGATGCGCGCCTCGAGGGCGGCGGCTGGCTCGAGCCCGAGCGCCTCTTGGTACGCCGTGCGCGCCTCGGCAAAGCGCCCCTGGTCGAAGAGCACGTGGCCCAAGAGCTCGCGGGGACGAGCTTTGCGCGGAGCCGCCTTGGCCGCGGCCCGGTAGGCTTCGATCGCCTCCGTGAGCTTGCCGCGTGAAGCGAGCACGTTGCCGCGGGCGACCTCTGTTTGCCCGGGCTCCGAGCACGCGAGCAGGGCGAGGAGAGGAAGGACCAGGCAGAGGGCGGTTCTCATGGGCCTTTGTCTATTACCACGAGAGGGGGCGCCTTCTGATACAAGCGAGCATTGGCGTGGCTCCCAACAAGTTCATCGCCATCGCGGGCAACATCGGGGCGGGGAAGACGGAGCTCACGTCGTTCCTCTGCAAGAAGTACGGCCTGACACCCTTCTTCGAGCCCAACGACCAGAACCCGTACCTGGAGGACTTCTACCGGGACATGAAGAGCTGGGCCTTCCGGTCACAAATCTTCTTCCTCACCCATAAATTCCAGCTGCATCGCCGCTTGCAGAGCGGGGGAGTGACCGCGCTCCAGGACCGCACCATCTACGAGGACGCCGAGATTTTCGCCAAGAACCTCCACCGCCAGCGCTACATCGACAAGCGCGACTTCCAGACGTATTGGGAGCTGTACGAGTCGATCAGCGAAGCGCTGCAACCGCCGGACCTCATGATCTACCTGCGCTGCCCGGTGCGCACGCTCAAACAACGCATTCGGCTGCGTGGACGACAGATGGAGCAAGACATCCCCACGCGGTACCTCTCCCGGCTCAATGTGCTCTACGAGGAGTGGTTCGAGCGCTACCAGCTGTCGCCCGTGTTGGTGCTGGAGACCGACAAGTTGGACTACCTCACCGACTTGGTGGATCGCGTAGACCTCTTTCGCCAGATCGAGAAGCACCTGTGAAGGAGGTCTATGTCCTCGCGACGGAAAGTGCCCAGCCCATCGCGCTGGCATCGCTGCGCGAGGCCTTCGCCAGCGAGGGTGTCGAGCTCGTCACCGGCGTGCCAGACCTGTTCTTCGCCTTACGCTCGGGAGAGACCAACGTGGAGGTGCGCTTCGACCCCCGCGAGGCCGGGTTGGGGTGGACGCCCGATCTGCTGACCGGCACCGATGCCAGCCACGCGCTCTTGCGCAAGGCGCGCGGCTTCTACCGAATCTCCTTCGAGCCGGGAAAGCCGCAGGCCTCGGTGGCGGTGTTCGAGGCGCTCTGGTGCGCGCGCGCCATTCTCGAGCAGGCCGGCGAGGGGGTGCTGCTCGACGTCACTGCGTTCAAGTTGCACGACGTCGAGGACGTGGTGGAGATCACCGAGCTCGACTTCGACATTCGCGATCACCTCACCTTGCACGCGGTGGAGGCCGCCCAGACCGACACCCCGCTGTGGGTGCACTCGCACGGAATGGAGAAGTTCGGCTCGCGCGACGTGGAGGTCTTTCACCTGGGAGAGGAAGATCTACAGGCGGCGGAGACCTTCCTCCACGAGCTGTGCACCGACCTCGCCTTCGGTCAAAGCCCGGGGTTGCGCACCCTGGTCGAGACCAGCTCGGGCAAGTCCTTCATGCTCTTGCCCTCGGAGGAGGCGCGGCTATCGCTCTTCGGAGTGTCGGCGGAGACGTTCGAAGGACACGAGGGGCTGTTCTTCACCGTGGTGAGCGACGAGGGGCGCCACACCGTGGCCGAGCTGTTGCGCCCCTACCGTGACCGTTTCGAGGAAGAGTCGCCCGAGGAGGCGGAAGAGCTCGCCAGGCGCGCCGCCGAGCTGCTCCCCGCCTTCAAGGCGCGCTTTCTGCGCAAAGGGTTGATGGAGCCGATCACCTTCTTGGTGCGCGCACCCTTCGAGTCTCACCCCAAAGGCACCACGGTGGTGGAGAACCTGTGGGTCGAGCTCCTCGCGTGGGACGACGACGAGCTGATCGGCAAGCTCGTCGACGGCGGCGAGCACACCACCGAGTGGCGCAAAGGGGCACACGTCGAGTTCGACGCCGCCTCGATCAACGCGATCGCCGTTTCGCGCGAGGGGCGCACACTGGAGGAACCAGAGATGCGCGCCCTGCTCCTCGCCGAGCGCCCCAGTTAATCCCTCTCCCCATGGGAGAGGGCCAGGGTGAGGGGCCTCAGAGCACAGAACCTTTCCCATTACACCCGCAGTCGCCCGGGCATACACTCGCGCGCCTCATGGCGGCGCTTTTGTTGCTCACCGGCCCTTGCGCGGGGTTGCGCTACGAGGTGAAGGGGGAGGCGACCCTCGGGCGGTCTCCTTCGTGCGAAGTCCCCCTGGAGGACGGCAAGGTTTCGCGCCGCCACGCGAAGATTTCGCTCATTGACGGGCAGGCGCACGTCAGCGACTTGGGCTCGCGCAACGGGACGATCGTCAACGGCGAGAAGATCGAGGGCGAGGCGGTTTTGCTCCCCGGCGATCGCCTGCAGATCGGCGATTCGACCATCGTCTTCGAGCCGCCGGTGAAGGCCTCGCTCGCCGACCGCGAAGCGGGCGAGGTGAAGAGCGTGCTGGTGGAGGAGGTGCTCCCCGCGGTGGGGCCCGAGGCGGCGCTCTACTCGGCGGGCAGCGCGCTCTTGGCGGCCACCAGCGAGGCGATGGTCTTGCGGCGCGCGGCGGAGGAGCTCGCACGATTCGCCAACGCCGAGCGCGCGGCGGCCCTCCTGGGTGGCAGCGAGGGCCTCTTCACCGCGGCGGTGGTCGGCGGCGACGGCGTCGAGCTGGCGCGCTCGCTGGTGCGCGCGGCGATGGAGCGCAAGGAGACGAGCATCGCCGGCGGCACCCTGTGCGCGCCGCTCACCGCCTCCGGGGGCATGCCCTTCGGGGTGCTCTACGCGCAGCGCCCCGAGCCCTTTGGCGAGCAAGAGCAACGTCTGGCCGGCGCCCTGGGCCGCCTCGCGGGAGAGGCCTTCGCGGCGGTGCGAAGCCGCAGCGAGCCCGGGCGGTCACCGGTCGTCCTGGTGGGTGGCTCGCGGCAGTTTCGTAAGACGGTCGAGCAGGCGCGCAGAGCGGCGGCGGCGAGTGACCCCGTGGTGCTCTTCGGCGAAAGCGGCAGCGGGAAGACCTTGGCGGCCGAGTACATTCATGCGCGCTCGTCGAGGGCCTTGGGGCCGTGGGTGGTGGTGGACTGCCGGCAAAGCCCGGTGGCAGTGGACGAGGCGCTCTTCGGCCGCCCGAGCGCTCCTGGTGTGCCCCCTTTGTCGGCGGCCCTCTTGCGCGCCGACGGCGGAACGCTGCTCTTACAGCACCTCGAGGGCCTGCAGCGGCACTCGGCCGAGCGGTTGGCGCGGCATTTGACGCGCAAGCTGGCCCCAGCGCTGCGGGGCGGCGAGGAGCCGGTAGACGTGCGCATCATCGCCACCTCCTCGAAGAAGGAGCTCGCCCCCGAGCTGGCTGAGGCGCTGGCGGGGATCGAAGTCGAGCTGTTGCCCTTACGCGAACGGCGCACCGACGTGTTGGCCTTGTTCGACACGTTCACCTCCCAAGTGGCACGGGTCAGGCGCAAGGAGCCTCCCACGCTCTCGCCCGACGCCAAACGGCTCTTGAGTGATTACGCCTGGCCGGGAAACGTGCGAGAGCTTCGGCTGGTGGCCGAGCACTTGGCGTTGCTCTTCGCCGGCGTCGAAGTGTCCGCGCTCATGTTGCCCCCCGTGGTGCAGGAGGGCGCCGAGGCGGGGAAGATGCACACCCTGCACCAGCGTGTCGCCCGCTTGGAGCGTGACGCGATCTCCGAGGCGCTGCGCGAGGCAGGCGGAAAGAAGATTCAAGCAGCGGCCATCTTGGGTATCAGCCGGCCCACCCTGGACAAGAAGATCGAGGACTATCAGCTGGTGGTGGAGAAGACCCGTGGAGCCCCCTCTCCCTCTGGGAGAGGGTCGGGGTGAGGGGCGTGACTTTCACCTACTCCAAAGAAGTCTCCATCGCCTTACGCCAACGCACCCCGCTGGTCGCCCTGGAAACGAGCGTCATCGCCCAGGGGTTGCCGTATCCGCGCAACGTCGAAGCAGCCAACGCCTGCGAAGCTGCGGTGCGTGCGCGGGGAGCGGTGCCCGCCTCGATCGCCGTGCTCGACGGGAAGGTACACATCGGGCTCTCGGGCGCCGACCTCGAGCGGTTGGGGAAAGGGGCCGAGCCTCTGATGAAGGTCGCCTCCCGGGACCTCGCGGGGGCGATCACCAGCGCGCGCAGCGGCGGCACCACGGTGAGCGCGGCGGTGGAGCTGGCGGCGATGGCGAAGATTCCCGTGTTCGCCACCGGAGGCATCGGCGGTGTTCACCGAGGTGAGGAGCTCGACATCTCCCAGGATCTCTTGGCCCTCTCCCGCTTCCCCGTGGCGGTGGTCTGCGCGGGAGCGAAGACAGTGCTCGATTTGCCGCGCACCCTCGAGGCGCTCGAAGCGCTCGGAGTGCCCGTGATCGGCATCGACACGCGCGACTTCCCCGGCTTCTACACCCGCGCCACCGGCCTTCCGCTCGAGCACCACGTCGAGAACGCCGCCCAGGCCGCGGAGTGGATGCGCGTGCGCTTCGGCCAGCTGCGGCAGGGAGGAATGGTCTTCGCGCTGCCGCCGCCGGCACAGACCGCGCTGCCCGCTCCCGAGGTCGAGCTGCACATCGCACAAGCGTTGGCCGCGGCGAAGGCGGCGGGCATTCGGGGCAAAGCGCTGACCCCCTTCTTGCTCAACGCGATGGTGGAGCGCTCCCAGGGGCGAAGTCTGGCGGCGAACGTGGCGCTCCTGGTGAACAACGCGCAGTTCGCCGCGCACCTCGCGGTGGCCTATGCGGGACGTGGAGCACACGGGCGTCGGCGGAGCGCCAAAAAGGTCAAAAGCCCACGCCGGTCGGCGAAGCGGCGGGGGCGGTGAGCGGCGAAGAGTATTTTTAGAATGCCCAACCCACGCGAAGGAGGT
>JBMORE010000010.1:32355-38790 GCA_049322255.1 Myxococcota bacterium
CGCAGCTCATCGGCGCCGGTGCCGGACGGCAGGCGGCGCAAGCGCAGCGCAGCCACCTCGAAGGCGGCGCTCCACCCATCGCGCTCCGGAAACGCCCACTGCCCGCCCAGCGGCAAATAGACGGCGTCGTAGCCGTTGAGCGGAGAAACCCCCATCACCAGCGCGGCGCTCGTGGGCTGAATCCAGAGTGCTCCGGTGGGCTCTCCGGCCAACGCCAGCCCGGAGACGAGCACACCGGCGGCGGCGAACAGAGCGCCCATCCTTGACGTCTTCAAAAGCTCACCCCGGTCGCCAACGGGGCGGGGACGGTGAGCGACAGCCGTGATGGAGGGGCCTTCCCTCCGTAGAGCGAGCGGTACACGTCATAGTCAGCCATCACCTGCTTCACGTAGGCGCGGGTTTCCTTGTACGGAATCTCTTCCACCCACAGGTCGAGCGGCAAGGAGCCCTTCTCGGTCGCCCAGCGCACCACCGCCTGGGGCCCGGCGTTGTACGCCGCCGCCGACAGTGCCGGGTGCCCGAAGCGCCGAAGCAGCGCCGAGAGGTACCAGCTGGCCATGGTGATGTTCAGCTCCGGCGAGAACAGCTCGTCGGGGTTGGGCAGAGGCAGCGAAAGCTCTTGGGCGATGGCCTTCGCGGTGGGAGGAATGAGCTGCATCAGCCCCCGGGCGTCGGCGGCGCTGGCCACCTCGGGACGAAACGCGCTCTCGCGACGCATGATCGCCCAGGTGAAGTAGGGGTCGAGCGACTGCTCCTTGGCCGCGCGCTCCACGCTCTGGCGGAACGCGAGCGGGTACATCAAGGCCAGCGCCTCGGGTTGGCGCTCGCCGTAGGCCGCTGCCCAGAGATGGCGGGCGGCGAGCGCGTGGGCGTGGCCGAACTCTCCTAAGGACTGCAAGGCATGGCCCAGCTCCAGCGCCTTCCTGGCGGTACGCGCGGTGGCCAGACGGTTTTTCACCTCTTCGCCCGCGTCTCGGAAAAGGCCCGCCTTGGCCAGGGCCAGCGCCAGCTCGAGCTCTTTGGGGACGGCGACCTCGAGCGCTTTCGGAGGCGGGAAGACCTCCACCACCTCCCGGCCCAGCTCCCGCAGCCGCTCCGTGGCCAGCACGGCGTAGAAGGTGCCGGGGAAGAGGGTACGGACGCGCTGGTAGCCCTCGATGACCGGGGTGGGGTCGGCTCCCGTCGAGCCTGCGGGCATTCGAAGGTGGTTGCTCCGAGCAATCCAGTATTGGGCCTGGGGCACGAGGGAGGAGCGGGGGAAGCGGGCCACGAGCCCGGTGAGCGCCAAGTCGGCGTCGGCGAAGCGGCCCAGGCGGATGGAGGCCAGCGCGCGGTACCACATCGCCTCGTCGAGCTTGCGCGACCGGGGGTAGCGCTCTTCATAGGAGGCGAAGGCCTTGACCGCGTCCGTGAGCTGTCCTCCTTGCAGGTCCAGCCAGCCCACCAGGAACGCAGCGTCGAGGGCGGCAGGCTCCTTGGGGTACTTGCGATCGATCTGGGTCATCGCCTCACGCGCTTTTCGGTTCTCGTCCGCGCGCATGAGCCGGCGCGCGCGCAGCATCGCCGCCTCCGCAGCCACCGAGGCTGGGCCCGTGAGCGCCCGATCGAGCGCGTTTTCTGCCTCCTCGTTCGAACCCGCGGCGAAGAGCACCGATGCGCGGGACAGCGACAGCCGAGCCCGCGCGGTGGCCCCCTTGGCCAGCTTCTCGGCTTGGTCCAACTCGAAGAGCGCCGCGGCGAAATCTTTCGCCTCCAAAAGCCCGGAGGCGCGCAGGAGACGTTCTTGAAAAGTGAAGGGATACGGCCGGCCCTTGTTGCGAACCTTCAGCCACATCAGGGCTTCCGCCGCGTACGGATGGCCAGGGAAGCGCAAGGCGAGGGTGAGCAGATCGGCCTTGTGCCCATCCAGGTTTCCCAGCCTGCGCCGCGCGAGCGAGCGCTGGTGGAACAGCTCGGGGGTGCCGATCGCCAGTGCCGCCTTTTCCAGTAGCGGGCCGGCCTGCGCGATTTCGCCCGCGGCAAAGAGAGCCTCTGCATGGCGCGCGAGCACCTTGGTGGACAGCCAAGCGGGAGCGTTCTTGGCCACCCGCTCGAAGCTCTTCGCCGCGGCCTCGTAGTCGCCCCGGTAGAACTGTGTCTCCCCCAAGTAGAACGCGTGGAAGGCCGCCAGCTGGGGTGGAGCGGCGCCGTCCAGCGCCTTCGACGCAAGGTCGGTGTTGCCCTCGCTGAGGGCGAGGTAACCCACGAGCAACGCCAAGTGTCGCTCACGCGCGCAGGGTTTCTCGGCGCCGGCCGAGCTTTTCGCTGCGCGGCAGCTCTCCCATTCTGCTTGGGCTCGGTTGAGCGCGTCGGTGCGGTGCAAGCGCACCGTCTCCAGCGTCGCGTTCGACTGCGCCAACGCCGTGCTCGCGGCCAACCCCAGCGTCAGCAAAGTGCAGCAGGTTTGACTTTTTCCTGAAGAGCACACTAAACGAGCGCCCGCATTCGAGGGGGAGCACTGCCAACGATAGAGGTGACAGGGGACATTGGAGCCGGGGGGTAGTTGAACCGACTGGGAGGGTATCCATGAAGCCGTTTCCGACCGACTTGCCGCAGACCATCAACCCGGAGGCCGGGCCCAAGCGCGCCGGCGTGGAAACGCACCGGAACCTGAATTGCCATCACTACGACAACTGCCTCGATGAGGCGGTGCGGCGGGGGTGGCAGAGCTTCACGTGTGCGAAGTGCCCGCTGAACGCGTTGGCCACGGCTCCGCAGATGGGCATCGAAGCGTACGCGACGCAGCGTCGCGCCATCTGAGAGCGGCTGCCTCATGCGGCGAGGGTCACCACGCCGCGTCGAAGCAAATCGCGCAGCGTCTCCTCGATCTCCACCGGTGAGCCGTCGATGCGGGAGATCACCTCCCGCGGGGCGAGGCCCTCCTCACACATCAGCCGGGCTGCCTCGAGCTGCTGCTTGGGGCCGACCTGGGTGTAGACGGCGTAGAGCTCCTTGTTCACCGCGATGTGCTCGGCGCCTACCAAAAGTCCCTCACGCAGCCGTCGCTCGTTCTCGTTGAGCAGCGCGCAGGCGCGACTGAGCAGCTCGCCGACAGGGCGGGGGGGCGCCACCGGCGACGGAGGCGCTTCGAAGAGGAAGCGCCCCTCGGCCCCTTTCGAGGCCACGAAGGCGTTGAAGGCGCGCTCGCCCTCTGCGGTGTACCCACCTGCCTGCGCCGTCGCCTGTCCCATCGCGCCCTGGGTGAAGACGAGCTGGTAGCGAGCCCAGCTGTCCTTCGCCTCGAGGCGGCCGGAGAGCCGGTGGGCCTCGATTTCCGTCAGCAGCCACTGGGGGCCCACGGCGCCGACCAAGAGCTTTACCTCCGTCGTGCCGCGCTGGGCGAGGTTTGCGCGCGCAGACAGCCGTGGTCTGACCAGCTCGCGGACTTGGTCGACGAGCGTCTCCAGGCGGGTGCCCTTGGAGAAGTAGGCCTGCGCCCCGGCGTTTTGCGCCTTGAGCGCCTCGCGGTAGTCGTCGTGGCAGGAAAGAAAGGCCACCGGCAGCTCGCGGGTGAGAAAGTCTTCACGCAGGCGACGCAGCATTCCCCAGCCATCGAGGTGAGGCATGTTGAGATCGGCGATGACGGCGTCGAAGCCGCCCTTCCGTGCGGCGGCGAAGCCTTTGACCCCGTCCTGCTCGATCTGAATCGCGAAGCCGTGCTTGGCGAAGAGCCGGGCGAACATCTGGCAAAGGGTGGGGTCGTCGTCGACCAAGAGCAGGCGGGTCTTCTCGGCGGCGGGTGCTTTGCTCACCGGCGCCGACGCGCTCGGGAGGGGCTTGGCCCCTGGGTCGAGCGCGAAGTCACTCGCCTCTTCGTCATTGACCTCTTCGATGGGGACGATGACCTCGTTCGATCGGGCCTCCTCCTCGCCGAGCTCGATCACCACCCCGGTTCCGTCTCCCCCCGCCCCGCACACTTCGGAGAACGACCAGATCGCGCTCGGCTGGGCGACCATCGCGATCAGCGCTTCCACGCCCAAAAGCCCCTGAAACGAGGCCGACTTCAGCTGGCCCTTGACGAAGGCCGCTTTGCCCTCGCGGGCGGTGCGAGCGTCGAGCACTACCTCACCGGAACGCCGGGTGCGGCGCACGTGCTCGATCAAAAGGGCAAGCTGCTTGCTGTCCCCTCGCCCCAGCACCGTACCCGAGCGCGAGGGAAGCTCGGCGGCGAGGGCGAAAAGCTCGGGGATGTGCATGGACGGCTCGAAGGGTTCTTGCAGCAGCTTCACGATGCCGCTGCGTAGGCCGGAGAGGAAAGCCGCGTCGGTGACGTCCTTGCACAGCACCACGATGGGCTGGTTGGCGAATGCGACCTCGGAGCCGAGTAGGGCAAGGACGTCGCTCACCAGTGCGGAGCGAACCTCCGCGTGGAGCAGGAGCAGATCTGGCGTCAGCCGCTGAAGGCCGGCGAGTGTTTGCCGCCGGTCGGTGATGTAGCGCAGCATCAGCCCCGCCTGGTTGACGCTCTGTGCCAGGGTCGCGGCTCGGGCGCGATCCTCGTCGACGGCCAAAATCTTGAGTGCTTCGCTTCGGTTCACGGCCCGGGCGCCTTTCGGTGGATCATCGGCGTTTAGAAGGCGTGCGCAAGCATCAAGAGTTCACGGCAGCGTGCTTTGGCGGGCGGCGTAGATGACGACCACCCAGTACTTGCCTTTGCCGTAGCGCGCCGAGTCCCCCTTCACCGCGCCGACCCCCACCCAAGCGTTACGCGCGTCGCCCAGGTTCTTCGAGTCGGTGATCAGGGAAGGATGATCGACGAGGAAGAAGTCGACCGCGGCTGAGGCGGCGTCATCGAGCGTGGCGAATACCCGCTGGTGGAGCTTCTCGCCGGGAAGCTGGGTGGTGGGCTGGTCGAGCTCCAAAGCCTTGCGTGCGTGCTCGCCGGCGAGACGCTCCAGCACGGCGTTGCGCTGAAGCGGAGGCAGATGAAGCCCCGCACGCGCCCGTAAGAGCGCCTGGTAGGCATCGCCGTAGGTGTCGATGAGAGAGGGTTGAGGCGCGGCGAGAATCTCGACCAGAAGTGTCTGGTCGCATCCGGGTGCGCGGCGAACGGCGATGCCCAGGCCCAGACGCGTGTAGCCGTCCTCGAGCAAGGTCTTTCGGTGTCCCGGGCTGTGCTCGATGCCGAAGTGCGCTGCGAGCGGGCCGGCCGCCATCCCCAAGTTCTCCCCGGCGGTGCGGTACGAATAGCCGGCGTGGGTGAGGCGGCCGCGAAGGTCGGCTCCCTCGGGAGCGACGTGTCCGAAGAAGCCTTCGCGCGCCATGCGGTCGGCGTAGGCCTGGGCGATGTGATCGAGGTCTACGTCCAGGGCGACGCCGGAAAGGCCGTTGCTGTTGCGCAGGCTGTTGATGCGCGAAGCCACCTCGCGCCGCGCCGCCTCGACCGTGGGAGGCTCGAGCTGACGAACACGTGCGTCTCTTCCTCCTTTGGCGCCGGCGTGAACGAAGGCGAGCGCCGCCACTTCGGGGCCCCGCTCGCCGTGGGCAATCACCTCGAACGTGTGGCGGCCCGCCGTGGAAAACCCCACCTGCGTACAGAAGTGCCCCGACGGTTCGGAGCTCGCCAAGAGCTTGTCCACCTTGCCCGAGGGGCGAGTGACGAATACCTCCGGAGCGGACAGGTGCGGTGCCAGATTTCCGCAAATGGATTGGAGGTCTTTCGGCTTCACCTGCCGCGCGAAGGGCTGAAGCTCGGCCTTGCGCTCGGACAGGAGCATCACCAGCGCGGCGATGTCGCCCTTGGCCACCACTCCGACGCCGACGTGCGAGGCGGGCTCGTCGTTGAAGTCCCGCCGCTGGAGGAAGGCGTCGAGAGCCATCGGGGCTGGGGTGCCGCGCAAAAGAAAGGCGCGGGGGCTGGCGTCGGTGCCGCCGGCATCGGAGACGGCTTCGACCAGGGTGAGGAGATCGGCCGCCTCGGACACGGAAGAAGCCAACGCCTCGGTTGCCAGCGCGCGCGCCGCCCTGGTCAGCGCCACATCGTGTTGGGGCGCCGAGCGGCCGATGCGTTCGAACTCGAGCGTGACGTGACGCAGGGCCTTTTTTTCCATCTCGCCCGGAGCCACGGCCAGCGCTGCGCAAAGCAAGAGCGACGTCGTCATCTTTGCGCCTCGTGGAAGACGAGCCGCGTCACCTCGCGGCCTCCGAGGAGCCCAACCAACCGCGCGAGGATCTGTTCCGAGGTTTTCTCCAGCTCGGCGGCCCAGACGCGGTCGGTCACCCGCACCACCAGGGTCGTTCCCGTCAGAGCCACCGGCGAGCTGTGACGGGCGATCGTCGCGCCCACCGCTTCCTTCCAGACGGGCTCCAACGCGCCCGCAGCGCCGCACTCGCGCGCCACGCGGGTGAGGACTTGGGGCAGGAGGTCTCGAAGCTGCGAAGGTTCGCGCCGTGCCA
>JBMORE010000011.1:0-38504 GCA_049322255.1 Myxococcota bacterium
GCACCTCCGAGTGCGCCAGCAAGGACGGCAACAGCTGCCAGGGGCTGAACGAGTGCAAAGGACAAGGCTGGATCACCGAGCCCTCCGCCGAGTCGTGCACCAGCAAGGGCGGCACGGTCATCAGCTAAAGCGCTGCTCCAACGGAGGTGTGAGATGCGGGCACTCGGACTAGCGGTGCTGCTTCTGGCCGGCGGTTGTGGTGGCCAGATGGAGGTGCCGGCCTCGACGGACGAGCTGGAAACGGCGCTGACCGAGCCTGGCCCCCTGATGCGCCCGGGGGACAACTGCCTGCGCTGTCACAACCCCCAGGGGCAGGCGAGCGCCAAGCCTTGGACCGCGGCCGGCACGGTTTTTCCTGTGGCGGACGCCGGCCGCGACCAAGGTCTGGAGGGTGCACTGGTAAAGCTCACTTCGGTGGACGGGCAAACCGTCACCCTCGTCACCAACCGAGTGGGAAACTTCTACACCGACGCTGCCTTGGGCGAGGGCTTCAAGGTGGAGCTGGAGTGGGAGGGCCGGAGCATCGCCATGTCCAGCCCTCCTCCCGCGGGCTCATGCAACGCCTGCCACTCGCTGCCTCCCGTGGGCGGAGCGCCGGGACGAATTCGTGTACCTTGAGCTGTCCAGGCAGCCTGTCCTAGGGGGAGCGAACGTCCTGATTCATACTCAGGCTGTGAACGCACCCGCGCGCGCCGAAGAGAAGACCGAAGCGACAGACGAGGTGCTCATGGAGCGCTTCATTCAAGGAGACCAAGAGGCCTTCCGTGGGCTCTTCACCCGCTATGCGACGCCGCTGCGGCGTGCGCTCTTACGAATGAGCGGCAGCCCCAGTCAGGCGGACGATTTGTTGCAGATCACCTTCATGTCCGTGGTGCGGGGGCGCGGCCGATTCCAAGCAGGGCGCCGCGTCCGTCCTTGGCTGTTCGCCGTGGCCCTCAACGCCGCGCGGGACATGAAGCGGCGAACCCGGAACGAGCGCCCCAGTGACGACGGCGAGCTGCCCCTCACCGAGTTGGTCACGCCCCAGACGAGCGACCCGGGCTTGCAGAGGAGAATTTCGCAGGCACTGGGAGAGCTTTCCCAGCCCTTGCGCGAAGCGGTGGTGCTGCACCACTTCGAGAACCTCTCCTTTTCCGAAATCGCCGAGGTGGCGGGGTGCAGCCAGTCCGCGGCGAAAGTGCGCGCCCATCGTGGGTATGAGCGGCTCCGAGCCTTGTTGGAGGACGTGCGATGAAACCAGAAGCGCTGCAGGCGCAGCTTTTGGAGGAGCTGGCCAGGCACCCGGTTCCGGAGTCTCCGTGGAGACGGGCCAGGGTGCTGGGGGGCGCGCAAGCGCTGATGGTCGTGGCGGCGGCCGGCTTCGCCTGGGCCCACCCGCCGCTACACGTCTTTGGGTCGGCGCTGGGGAACGCGATGGAGCTGTCCTTGTTGCTCCTCTTGGCTGCGGGTGGACCTCTCGCGGCTGTTTTGCCTGGCATGCGGGGGCTGCGAACGGCGCTGCTTGTGGCCGCGGGGTTGGCGCTGGTGCTGCCTTTGGCGATGCACAACGGGGTGGGTGCCGAAGGCCCGCTGTTCGCCAGCGGAGCTCCCTGCGCCGCGCTCTTGCTCGGATTCTCGGTGGTGCCCGCGGTGGCGGTGGTTTGGTCGGTGAAGGCCTTTGCTTTTCAGCCGCTGCGGGTACTCGTGGGCGCAGCCTCCAGCGGGGCGGCGGGGCAGCTCGCCCTGGCGCTTCACTGCCCGACGGAGACGGCGCCGCACCTGTCGTTGTTTCACCTTCTTCCGTGGGTGGTCGTCGCCTTGGTGGTGACGGCGGTGCGAAGCCGGGTGAAGAGCGAAACCTACGTGCCGTGATGGCTGGGGAATCTGCGCCCAGAGCCTGAGTGGGTACGTGGAGGTGGGCCTACCGGCACCCCGACTGCGGTGCATTCGAACCTCTGGCCTCAGCCCACCTCGGGCGCAGTGGCGCGCTGCTCGCGCAAGGCGACAGCGATGAACGCGAACGCCACCGCGCTGACCGCCAGGTACGGCAGCGCGTGCAGCCGGGGGCCCAAGAGGAGCTTTCCCACTCCGAAGAGCGCTCCGTACACCGAAGCCACCCCGGCCGCCCACAGTGAGAAGACCCGCGCACCACCGCCGACGGGCTCGCGAGGAAGCCCGCACGCGTCCGCCACCTTCGCCCACCCGAGACCGCCCGGTCGCACCCTCCGGTAGAAGCCCTGCAAGGTGGCTGCGCTCTCGGGAGCGGTGCACAACGTCACCGCCACCCAGCCCACGGTGGTGACGGCGGTGGTGACGAGCATCAGGTACGCCCCTTGGAGTGGATGGCCGGGGTCGAAGACGCCCAGGGCGGTGAGGGCGACGAAGGTCACCAGCGAAAAGGCCATCGCCGAAATCTCCGACCAGGCGTTGATGCGCCACCAGAACCAGCGCAACAGGTACACCGAGCCAGTGCCCGCTCCCAGCGCGATGAGCACCCGCCAGGCGCCCTCCACCGAGCCCACCCGGTGCAGGACCCAGGTCGTGCCGGTGGAGAAGAAAAACAGCACCACCGTGGCGGCGCGACAGACGCGCACTGTCTGCGCCGGGGTGGCGTCGGGTCGCACAAAACGCAGATAGAGGTCGTTGACCAGATAGCTCGCTCCCCAGTTGAGCTGGGTGGAGAGGGTGGACATGTAGGCGGCGGCGAAGGCGGCCACGAAAAGCCCGCGGACTCCGGCGGGGAGCAGGTCCACCGCGGCCCGCACGTAGGCGGTGGAGGGGTCCGTAAGGCCGGGGTAGAGCACCACTGCCGCCAGCGCGGTGAGAATCCACGGCCAGGGCCGCACGGCGTAGTGAGCGAGGTTGAACCACAAGGTGGCCAAAAGCCCATCGCGCTCACTGCGCGCGGAAAAGATGCGCTGGGCGACGTAGCCGCCGCCGCCTGGCTCTGCGCCAGGGTACCAGGTGGCCCACCACTGCACGGTGAGGTAGGCGAGGAAGGCGGTGAGCGGCATCCACCCCGAGCCGCTGGGGAAGAAGGAAAGCGCCGCCTCGGTGGAGCCGTAGCGCTCGGGGAGGCGGGCCACCAGCGCGTCGAGCCCGCCCACCGCGCGCACGGCGTAGAAAGCCAGCGCCACGCTCCCGGCCATCGCCACCCCGAACTGGAGGAAGTCGGTCACCACCACTCCCCACAACCCGGAGGCGCTGGAGTAGAGGACGGTGAGCGCGAAAAGCGCGAGCATCGCCGCGAAGGGAGGCAGCCCCAAGGTGACGGCGAGGATTTTCACCATCGCCAGGTTGACCCAGCCCATCACGATGAGGTTGATGGGCAGGGCAAGGTAGGCGGCGCGAAAGCCGCGCAAGAGAGCCGCCGGTCGGCCGCCGTAGCGCAGCTCGGTGAGCTCGGCGTCGGTGGTGACACCCGCGCGGTGCCACAGGCGCGAGTAGAGAAACACGGTGAGCACTCCGCCGGCGACCATGTTCCACCACACCCAGTTGCCGGCGATGCCGTGCTGGGCCACCAGCCCGGTGACCGCCAAAGGGGTGTCAGCGGCGAAGGTGGTGGCGACCATCGAGGTTCCCGCCAGCCACCAAGGCAGCGAGCGCCCGGCAGTGAAGAACTCGGCGCCGCTTCGGCCGGCGCGGCGGGCGAAGTAGAGCCCCAGCGCGCCCGAGAGCACGAAGTACCCCGCGACCACCCACCCATCGGCAAAAGAAAGCCGCATCGAAGGAGCGACAGGCTAGCAGCCCTCACAGCCAGCTGCGCAGCCGATAGGTGAGCCAGGAGAGCACCTGCTCGAGCAGGGGCCGGTTCCTCCACGCCTCCAGCGTCACCTGCTCGCACTGGTAGAGGTCCTGGTTGAACATGTCTTCGGCGTGCGCGCCCAGCCGCGAATCCTCGAACAACGCATTCACCTCGAGGTTTCGCCGCAGAGAGAGGTGATCCAAGTTGGTGGAGCCGACGGTCACCCACTCGCCGTCCACCACCGCGGTCTTGGCGTGCAGCACCCGGCCGTTCCATTCGAAGACCCGCACCCCGGCGGCGAGCAGCTTGCCGTAGAGGCCGCGCGCGGCATAGAGCGTCAGCTTCACGTCGGTGGAGGCGGCGAGGATGACCGAGACGTCCACTCCCCGGCGGGCCGCCTTGGCCAGCTCCCGCAAGAGGCGCGCGGGCGGAACGAAGTACGCGTGGGTGAGGTGAATGCGGCGCTTCGCCGCCGTCAGCGCCTCGAGGTACGCGCGGCGGATGTCTTTGCGGTCGTGGTGAAAGTCGTTGCCCAAAAAACGCACCCGCCGGTCGGGGGCGTAGGCGGGCCGTTGATAGCGGGCCTCGTCGAGGGGTGCTCCCTTGTGCCGTCGCCAGCTGTCGAGGAAGAGGCGTTCGAGCTCCACCGCCGCCGGTCCCCGCACCCGCACGTGGGTGTCGCGCCAGCCGTGGCCACCGTCCTCGACCGCGGCGTAGTCGTCGCTGATGTTGAGCCCGCCGGTGAAGGCCACCTTCCCATCCACGACGAGCGACTTGCGGTGGTTGCGCTGCCTCAAGCGGTTGAGAAGGTCGGCCATTCGGCCGGTCCAGCGCACGGGGCGGAAGGCGAGCGTGCGCACCCCGGCGGAGCGGAGCTGAAAAAGAAAGGGCTCGCTCACGTTCGAGCCCCAGTCGTCGTACATCAAGCTCACCTCCACTCCCGCGCGCGCCCGTTCGCACAGCGCGGCGGCGAAGCGGCGGCCGGTGGTGTCCTCGCGCAAGATGTACGTTTGCAAACAGATGGTGGCTTGGGCGGCGGCGATGGCTTCGAGCATCGCCGGGTAGGCCTGGGCGCCGTCGCGCAAAAGCGCCACCTCGTTGGGGCCGATGTCCACCTCGGCGAAGGGAGCGCGCACTGGCAGCGGAGGATTCGTCTGGAGGGGCATGGGCGTACGGCGCGGAAGCTTCAGGGGCCCAGAGTCACCGTGACTTCGGTGGGTCCGGCGCCCGCGGTGCCATACCCCTCGACGAAGAGGAAGTAGTCTCCCGGAGCCAAGGTACGGCTGATGGACTCGGGGGTGGGGGGAAGCTGGTCGTCGCACGCCAGCTCGCTGCCACTCTCGCAAGGCGCCTGCCGCAGGTAGAGGACCGGGTCGGCCGTGCCGCCATCGACCGCCGCGGTGGTGATGGTCACCTGCCGGGTAGCGCTGAGGGAGAGCAGGTAGACCGCCTCCGGGCTTTGGGGCTCGAAGGGGTTGCACGAGCCGGAGTAGTCATCGCGCCCCGGTGCCGTGTCGATGACGAAGCGCACGGTGCTCGCGCCGGTGGGGAAGGAGATGGCCCGTGCGCCCGTGCATAGGTCGTTGGGCGGGGGAGGAGTGGGGGGCAGAAGCTCAACGCTCACCTCGGTGGGCCCACCGCCGCCGACGTCATAGCTCTCGACGAAGAGAAAGTAGTCGCCTGCGGGCAGACTGGTGCGCTGGAGGAGCTCCGGGGAGAAGAGCTGGTCGTCGCAGGCGAGCTCCGCGCCGCTTGGGCAGGGAGACTCGCGCAGGTAGAGCACCGGATCCACCGTCGCGCCCACACCCCGCGCGGTGATGCGCACGTCGTGCGGCTGCGGCAGGGTGAGCCGGTAGACCAGCTCGGGCCCACCGGTGACGTCGTTGCAGCTGCCCACCGCCTCGTCGCCCGCGCCCGCGGTGTCCACGGTGAAGGTGGTGGAGGTGCCTGCGTCGGGGAAGGCGATGTCGGAGGCGAGCGCGCAGGTTTCGTTGCCCGGCCCCGAGGGGGGCGCCAAAGAGACAGTCACTTCGGTTCGTCCTCCTCCCGCAGCGCCATACGCGTCGACGAAGAGGAAGTAATCGCCTGGCGGGAGGCTCTTGAAGGCGAGCCGCTCGGGACCCCCGAGCTGATTTTGGCAGCCCAGCTCGGGGCCGGTCTCACAATCGGCCCGCCGCAAGTAGAGGGCGGGGTCGGAGCTCGCTCCCGGGGCAGGGTCGCTGGTGAGGGTGACGTCCTGGCTGGTGGACAGGCGGAGGCGGTACACCGCTTCGCCGCCGTTGGTGGCATTGCAGCTGCCTTGGGCGTCGTCGCGGGCGGACGAGGTATCGACAGTGAAGGTGACGGTGGACGCGCACGGCGGCAGTGGCACCGGGCGCACGTCGGCGCAGGTCTCGCCGAAGCTGGGCTCGAACCCAGCGTCGGGCGCGGCTTGGCAGAGGCGCGATGCTCGGTCACACATCGGGGTGGGGCAGGTGCAGTCGGCATCGGAAAGGCACTGCACGCAACGGAGGGTGGTCGAATCGCAGACCGCGGTGGGGGCGGTGCAGGCAGGAACGCAGGTGGAAGCGCCGGCGTCCACTCCCGCGTCGGAGGTGCCTCCATCGGGCGGCACTCCCGTGGGGTCGATGGGCCGGCACACCCCGTCCTCCGGGTCGCAGTAGCGATCGGCATCACAGCGCACGCGCCGGCACTTGTCCGAGGAGCCGCAGCCGGCGGCGAGCGCCGCAAAGCCGAGCGTGAGGAGACATTTGCGCATGCGCGCGAACTTACATGGATCATTCGGACCACGCATGCGGTAGCCGATGCCCTCTCACCGTTGCGCCCAACGCGTCGACGCACACATTCTGGTGCGCGTACACTCACGAGGTTCAGGTGGTCCCGAAGGCCACCATGAGTGGAGACGCGGCCCATGCGCGAACATTTGCCGGCGGTGGGAAAGCTGATTGCCGTAGCAACCCTGGCGGGGCTCGTCTCTACGCGCGAGACGAGGGCGGATTCGCCGCGCACGCCCCGACCCAGCGTTGTGCTTTCTCCCAACAAGACGCTGCGGCTCGATGTCACGCCCCTAGACTGGGGCGCCGCACCGCGTGCCCGCCTGGCGAGGAACACCACCCTCGAGCTGACCGAAGCCGCGAGCGGCAAGCGGCGGTTTCTGGTCGAGACCGACCTCGGTGACCCCGACGCGATTCTTGCCGACAGCGGCCACGTGGCGCTGTTCTCCTGGGCCAGGGACGAGCAAGACAAGACGGCGGTGGTGCTGCTGGGGCCGGACGGCAAGGAAATCCGCCGCCTCGCTCCGTCGGAGTTCATGACCCCCAGCGAGCTGCGGGCCGCCGGCCGCTCGGTCAGCCACCTCAACTGGGAGGTGATGGACTTCGTGAACGGCAAGTCCCCGCACCGCTTCGACGCCCAGAGGAAGCACCTGGTGCTCGGCGTGCAGAAAGGAGCGCTCATCCGCTCGGCGCGCGGTCTCGAAAGTCCCGGCGTCATCGAACGCCGCATAGACCTCGCCACCGGCAAGCTGGTGAATGGGCCGGACCTCACCCCGAAGACGGCGGCCGAGCTGGTGGCCCGGCTTGAGAAGGCGCAAGGGCCGGCGCGTGACGAGCTCCTGGGTGACCTCGCCCAGCTGCACCCCATGGCGCCCGAGACGCTCGCGCTGTGGCGAAGGCTCCTCGCAACGCCTGGCGGCGATGCCGCCGACAGGGCACTGGCGCTGCAGCAACTGAGCGCGAAGCCCGACCCACAGGACTTCGCTCGGTTTCGCACCGTGCTCTTCGATGACCGGGCGCCGGTGCAGGAGCGAACCGCGGCGCTCGGCGGCTTGGCGGCAGCGCTCGATGCCGCCGAACTCAAGCAGCTGTCGGCCTGGCTCGGCATGCCAGGGCACCCGCTGGCGGCGGCGGTTATTCCGGTGTTGACCCAGCGTGGCCACAAGCCAGCCCTGGAGCCGCTGCTCGGGTACTTCAAGCGGCTACCCGCCAGTGCCTATGAGCGCGAGCAGGCGCTGGAGAGCGCGCTCATCCTCTCGGACTGGCGCGCCGACGTGGTCGAGCTCGCACTCGCCGATTCAAGAAGCATTCCGCGCCTCGGCTTCCTGCTCTCGCAGCTGGGAGGGAAGGACCCGGCGCGCGCTCAGCCTATTGCGCTCGCTGCGCTGGCCAGCGCCGACCGGTCGACGCTGTCGAGCGCGCACAACATCCTCGTCGCCAGCGTGCACCGTAAGGACCCGCAGCGAGAGAAAAACTTCGACGCCCTGCTCAAGGCCGCGGCGGACCCCGGCTCGCCGGTGGCTAAATCGACGGTCCTCATCTGGAACCTGGCCTCGATGCTCATCGACCAGCAGCGCTTTGCCGAGGCCGAGGAGATGATTCCCTTGCAGCGCAAGCTCGAGGGCGAACGTGACGAGAATCCAGAGGTGGCGGCGCTGGCGCAGCTGGGCTTTTTGGCTTGGGTGCGCGGCGATGACACGACTTGCCTGGAGATGGCGAAGAAGCTCGAGGCCGGGCCCGGAAAAGTCACCGCCTGCCGGCCCGAGTGGCGCGATAAGTACGGGGGCAACGCGCACTGCCAGCGCGACACCCCGGCGCGCATCGCCGAGAAATTGAAGGAGCGTTGCGGCGGCTCAATTCGCGCCCGCTGCGAGTTGGTCAACCGCTCGACGTTGGAGGTTACCCTCACCAACAACAGCTCCGGCCGGATGGTGGCGAGCTCGACCACCGTAGAGCTGACATGGTTTCAGGGTGGCGAGACAATTGTCCTCAGCAGCCGGCACCGGACGTGCGCGATGCGCGCCGGGGTCGACCTCGCGCCTGGGCAGTCGCTGAAGCAGCAATGCAAGGTGGAGGTACCGTGGGAGAAGACAGGCTCGTCCTGGCCGCTGCGGGCCGACGCCGAAGTCACGCTGTGGCTGTCAAACTCGAAAAAGGAGCAGTTGGACCCGTCCACACGCTGCACCGCGTTCGCGAACCCATAGTACGGGGTTGGCCCTCGTTTCCTCCAGAGGCAGCTTCGCTGTCTCTCACCCGGCCGCGCGGGAAAGCCCTGCCTCGAGGAGCGCAGCGTAGCGGCCGTTTCGGGCCACCAGCTCGTCGTGGCTGCCTTGCTCCACCCACGCGCCTCCTTCGAGCACACAGATGACATCCGCGGCGCGCACGGTGGCCAGCCGGTGGGCGATGACCAGCACGGTACGGCCCTCCATCAGCTCGGCAAGCCCGGCCTGCACCTCTTGTTCCGAGGCGGCGTCGAGCGCCGAGGTGGGCTCGTCGAGCAAAAGAAGCGACGGCCGTCGCAAGAAGGCGCGGGCAATCGCCAGCCGCTGCCGCTGGCCCCCGGAGAGCCGCGCCCCCCGCTCGCCCACGTTCTCCTCCAGGCCCTGGGGGAACGCGCGCACGAAGTCGGCGGCGTACGCGCGGCGGAGCGCCTCCCACAGCTCGGGCTCGCCCGCCTCCGGCCGCGCCAGGAGCAGGTTTTGTCGCACGCTGCCAAAAAAGAGCACCGGTTCCTGGGGTACCCACGCCATCTGCGCGCGCAAGGAGGAACGGGAGAAGCACCGCAGCGGGACGCCGTCCCAACGAATCTCTCCCCTCACCGGCGCCACGAAGCCCAGCAGCGCCGACACCACCGTCGACTTGCCCGCCCCTGATGCGCCCACCAGCGCCACCCGCTTGCCCGCGGGCACGGTCAGCGTCAGCCCGGCGAGGGCCTCGCGGGTGCCGTCGTAGGAGACGCGCACCGCATCGAGCTCCAGCGCGCGCGCCAAAGGGCCCGCGGCCTCGCCTTCGTCGGAGAGAGGAGGCTCGTCGGCGATTTCGAACAGGCGCTCGGCGGCCCCCACCCCTTGCGCTGCCTGGGCGAAGGTTCCCGAGAGCGCCTTGAGCGGCTGGTACATGAGCAACGCCGCGGCGAGGAAGGAGAGCAGCTTCTGGGCGAGCTGTGGCTCCGCGGCCACCGCAGAGGCGCCCCCCCAGATAGCGAGCGCGACCCCGACGATGCCCAGAAGCTCCAGCGTGGGAGTGAAGGCTCCCCGAAGGAAGAGCGAGCGGCGCATCGCCAGGAGGTAACGCGCTTGTTCCTCATCAAAGCGAGCGAGCGAGCGTTCCTCGCCTCGGTAGGCCAAGACGATGGGGAGGTTGTGCAGGCTCTCGGCGGAAAGCTCGGTGAGCTTCCCCAAGCTCGCCTGGGTGCGGGTGGCGACCTTTTTCACCGCGCGGGCAAAGCGCGCCACCGGGAGGGCCGCCGCCGGCAGCACCACGAACGCGAGCGCGAACAGCCGCAGGTCGATGGCCGCGCATACCCCCAGCAGGGCGCACAGCTGCACCGAGTCTTTGAGGTAACTGGCCAGCGCCTGGGTGACTGCGAACTCCACCTGGGCGACGTCGGCGGTGAAGCGCGACAAAAGCTCCCCCGAGTGCCGCGTCTCGAAAAAGCGCGGCGGAAGCCACAGCAGCCGCTCGTAGATTTGCCGGCGCAGGTCGGCCACCACCCGCTGCCCCACTGCCTGCATCCACCCGCCTTGCAGCCACTGCGCGCTCGCCTTCACCGCCGCTACCACCAAAAGCGAGAGGGGAAGCTTCCACGACAGGTCGGTTCCCGACAGTGCCCACGGGCCCACCTGCACCGGCGCCCCTTGGAGAACGCCGGTGAGCAGCGGGCCCATCGCGTACGCGTACGCGGCGGCGGCGGCGGCAGCGACGAGGGACAGCCCGAGCGCGCCTGCCACCCTCCACCGGTAGGGCCAGACGTAAGCGAGCAGGCGGCGGTAGGTGGAAAGGCGCGGCACCGGAGGCAATCTACTTTGCTCGCCCATGGCGTGGCGCTTTGAACGCTCGGCTGCTCTGCGTGCCATCGGCCGAGGAAAGGGTTTACCAATTGCCGCCCGCAATCGAGCGGGTCACCTTTGAGCTCGATGGACACCAACCGTGATTCCGAGGGCGTCTTCTCCCCGGGGTGTGAGCCGGTGGTGGAGGACGACGAGCGGCGGCGCCTTTTGTGGCTGATGGCGGAGTACTTCCGCACCTTGGGCTACAGCGACATCAAGGCGCGCTTGCCGGGCTTCGTGCCCCCGCCGGTGCTCTCGGGCACCCTGGAGGACCACCGCCCCGACTTCACCTGCCGGCAGACCGACACCGCGAAGACGCCCATCATTCTGGAAATCGCCACCGCCACCAGCATCGAAGACCCGCGCTCGGAGAACCGCTGGTCGCTGCTCGCCTCGGCGGCCAAGCTCTACAGCGCCGAGCTGCACTTCGTCATTCCCAAGTGGCACCCCAACGGCGCGTTGGATCCGCTGTTGCGCCGGCGGCTGTCGCGGATGGACTTGGTGCCCAACCGAGTGTGGAACGTATAGGCCGCTCCGGTTAAAAGGTGCCGGACATGGCGTCTGGCACCAAGCGCGACTACTACGAGATTCTCGGAGTCGACCGCACCGTCGATGCGGCGGCGCTCAAGAGCGCGTACCGCAAGGTGGCGCTCCAGTACCACCCCGACAGGAACCCCGGCGACCAGCAGGCCGAGGAGAAGTTCAAGGAGGCTTCCGAGGCCTACGAGGTGCTCTCCGACCCGGAGAAGCGCGCCCGCTACGACCGCTTCGGCCACGCAGGCAATGCCTTCGAGGGCTTCGGCGGTGCGGGCTTCGCCGGCGTCAACATCAACGACATCTTTGGTGACATCTTCGGCGACATCTTCGGAGGGCGCGGCCGGCGCGGTGGACGTGGGCGAGGGGCCGACCTTCGCTACAATCTGGAAATCTCTTTCGAGGAGGCGGCCTTCGGTTGCGAGGTGAAGGTCAAGATTCCCCGCCTCAAGCGCTGCGAGGTCTGCGAAGGCACCGGCTCCAAGTCCAAGCAGGTGCGTACCTGCCCCACCTGCGGCGGCGCCGGCGAGCTGCGTTTCACGCAGGGCTTCTTCTCGGTGTCCCGCCCCTGCACCCAGTGCGGCGGCTCGGGCCAGGCGGTGACCGACCCTTGTGGCACTTGCCGCGGCAGTGGCCGGGTGCAGAGCGAGAGCGAGCTGTCGGTGAAGATTCCCTCCGGGGTGGACACCGGCACCCGGGTACGCTTGGCCGGGGAAGGAGAGCCGGGCGACTTCGGGGGTCCGCCGGGTGACTTGTACGTGGTGGTGCACGTCAAGGAACACCCGCTCTTCGTGCGTGAGGACTACGAAGTGTTGTGCGAGGTGCCCATCTCCTTCACTCAAGCGGCGCTGGGAGCGCAAATCGACGTCCCCACTCTGGAGGGGAAGGTGAAGATGAAGGTCCCCGCCGGTACCCAGACGGGCAAGGTCTTCCGCCTCAAGGGCAAGGGCATTCCCCACCTGCACGGAGGCGGGCGGGGAGACCAGCACGTGCGCGTGACGGTGGAGACGCCCACCGACCTCTCCTCCAGGCAACGCGAGCTGCTCGAGGCGTTCGCCGCCATCAGCGGAGAAGAAACCCACCCCCAGTCGAAGAGCTTCTTCGCCAAGGTGCGCGAGTTGTTCGGCTAGGTAGGTCGATGTTTACAATAGAGAACGTATGCGCCTCTGGCTCGCCCTCACGGTGTGCACCTTCTGGGTGTGGGGGTGTACCTGCGGCGCAAAAGCGACGTGCGCGACGTGGCGCGACTGTCCCTCCGAAGCCGTGTGCCTCTTCAACGGCACCTGCGCGGCCCGGTGCGGCCCCGACCAGTCGTGCGGAGCGGGAATGCGCTGCTCGGCGGCGGGAGGCTGTATCGACGAGGCCAGCTGCGGCGCCGACGAGGACTGTGAGGCAGGTCACATCTGCACCCCTGGAGGTTGCACGCTGGGCTGCGAGGAGCGCGGCTGCCTGGGGCACCAGGTGTGTGGGGCGCACGGCCGCTGTGTCACCCCTCCCCCAGACGGAGGCATCGGCGAGGAGGTGTGTGGTGGCTCGACCTTCAGCGCGACTCGCCGGCCGGCCAACGTGCTTTTTCTGCTCGACGACTCTGGCAGCATGAGTGAGCCCATTTCCAGCAGGGCGACGAAGTGGTCTGCGGCGACCAGCGCGGTCAGGGCGGTGGCCACCGCCGCGCAAGACGTGGTGCGCTTCGGGCTGGTGCGTTTTCCTGGGCAGGGCACAGACTGCCTGGTGTCGGTGGTAGACGTGCCGGTGGCGACCCAGAGCGCCGGCGACATCGCCGCGGCGCTGCGCCGCCCGCCCAGAGGGCCTACTCCCATGGCGTCGGCGCTGCAGTTGGCCGCCACCGTGCCGCAGCTCGCCGAGAAAGACGTGCCCGCGCTGGTGATGCTCATCACCGACGGCTATGAAACCTGTGAAGGCGACCCGGTGGCCGCTACCCGCGACCTCCATGACGCGGGCGTGCGTACCTTCGCGGTGGGCTTTGGCAGAGGAGTCATTCCTTCGCGGCTCACCGAGATTGCCCTTGCGGGTGGCACGGCGCGCGCGGGGAGCACCAAGTACTACCAAGCCGACACCGCGCGGCAGCTTCTGACCGCCCTTGATTCGGTGACCGCCTCGGCGCTGGAGTGCGACTTCGACTTGGAGGACGTTCCGCCCGACCTCGAGCGGCTGCACGTGTTCGTCAACGGCAAGGTGGCGCCTTACGACTCCTCGGGGGTCGAAGGCTGGCGCTACGACGAGGTGAACAACCGCATCACCTTCCACGGCAACCTGTGCATGCAGGTCAAGGCCAGCGTCAGCGCCAAGGTGAGCATTCTGTGGGGCTGCCCGCCGCTGGAGACGCAAGGCTCTAGCGGCAGCACCGACGGCGGCCTCAAGTCACAGTAAGGCGTTGGGAAAGCTCGAGTTGGGCATCGGTCTTGGTGAATGCCTACCTTCATGCCATGCAGATTCCACTCGAGATTTCCTACCGCGACATCGAACCCTCCGCCGCCATGGACGTCGCCGTGCGCGCGAAGGCGGCATGGTTGGAGCGCTTCTTTCCGCGCATCGTCGGCTGCCACGTGACGATTGAACGCCCGGGACAGCACCACCATCGGCACGGGAAAGGCGCGCATTTCCGCGTTCGCATCGAGCTCGCCGTTCCCGGCGGCCTCTTGGTCGTCGGGCGTGACCCCGCGCGCGCCAAGACGCACGAGGACGCATACCTCGCCATCCACGAGGCCTTTCGTGCGATGCGTCGCCAGCTCCAAGACCACGTTCGAAAGCTGCGCGGGGACGTCAAGACACACGTCGGTCCGGCGCGCGCCCGCGTCGCCACGCTGTTCCGGGAGCGGGGGTACGGCTTCCTCGCCACCGAGGAAGGGCGGGAAATCTACTTTCACCGGGCGAGCGTGCTGGGCGATGCCTTCGACCGGCTCGAGGTGGGTGACGAGGTGCGGTTCGTCGAAGAGGTGGGTGACGAGGGCCCGCAGGCCAGCACCGTCGAGCGACCGGGCGCTCCGGCCGGGAGCCTTTAGCCAAAGCGTCGAGAAGTCGAACGTCGTGTGTGAAAACGCTTGAGCCGAAAGTGCGAGGCTCTACCGTCCGCTTTCATGGCTGCTCGCGCCCTTGCGCTGAGGATAGGCCCTTGTCTTTTGGCGCTGTCGTATCCCTTTCGGGCCGAGGCCGCCATCGACGCACGAATCTTCGGGCACGTCGACTTCGGCCTCGAGCGAGACGACGCCGGAAATGTTCGTTACGCGTTTCAGGTGCCGGAGCTCGACTTGTTCGCAACCGCCAACGGCGGCCGGTGGAGCTTTCTGGGCGAGATCGACCTCGAGTACCTCGACACCACGCTGACCGTCGACTTGGAGCGGGTGGAGGTGGGGTACCAGTTCTTCGACGCGTTCAGAGTGCGGGCGGGTCGGTTCCACACCGCTCTGGGCTACTACAACGACGCGTATCATCACGGTGACTTCTTCCTGGTGAGCACCGACAGACCGTTAGCGCTGCAGTTCGAGGATGAAGGAGGGCTGTTCCCCTCGCACGCGGTCGGTCTTCACTTCGACGGACGGGTGGGTCTGGGGACCGCCGGCAAGCTTCGGTACGACGCCGAGCTGGCCAACGGGCGGGGAATGCGGCCCGATGAGGTCACCAACGTTCTCGATCCGAACCGCGCCAAGGCGTTCAACCTTCGATTGCGCTTCGAGCCCGCGTGGCCGGCAGGTCTGCTCGTCGGTGGTCAGCTCTACCGCGACGACATTCGGCTCGAGGAGCCCGAGTCGCGCCAGTTGGTGGAGTGGATAGGCGGAGGCCACCTCGCCTACCTCGAAGCGCCGCTGCACTTCATCGCGGAGCTCGCGGTCATCCACCACCGCGACGATGCCGCTGCCGCCACTTTTCAGACGCTGACGGGGTCGGTGGAGGCTGCCTATCTGGTGTGGGGCGGCCTTCGTCCCTACCTGCGCTACGAGCGCGTCTCGGCTCCCGCCAGCCCCGACCCCTTCTTCGCTTCAGGGAGACTGGCGCGGCTCGGAAGCTTTCACGCTGTGACTTTGGGCTTGAATTGGAGCGGCGAAAACGTCGCTCTCAAGCTGGAGGGGCAACGGGTGTTCTCGGACCAGGGGGGGAACTTCGATTCGCTAACCACACAGTGCGCCTTCGGGTTCTGACGCCTTGCCTATGAGCACCCTCGCCTCGTGTACAGTCTGTCTGACCTTCGGCTGGTTGGTGCTGAGGGCGGGGAGCGCCAGCGCCTCCGAGACGTTCGTCCTCATCCGAAACTCGGAGAACCCCACTTCTACGCTGAGCCAAAAGCAGCTTCGGGCGATGGCGGTGGGGGAAGTGAAAGAATGGGACCAAGCGGGGCCACTTCAATGGGTGGTGCTGGAAGAGCCAGGCGCGGACATCGAGTGGCTGGCGAGGGAGGTTTTCGGAATTCCGGCGGCGGCGCTCCGACGCAAGATGAAGCTGGAAGTGTTCAGGGGCGAGCTTCGACCGCCGCGGACCGCCTCCAGCGAGGCCGAGGTGATTGACAAGGTACGCCACAACCGGGGAGCGCTTGCTTTGGTGAGCTCCGAGACAAGCAAGGCCCTGCCCGAGGGAGTGGCAACGATTCAGCTCACGGACTGACGGGAAGACCGATCGGCCAGCGGGGCAGAAAAATACGAAAGGCGGTTCCCCTCTTCTCGTCGCTCTCCACCTCGAGCCTGCCGTCGTGCGAATCGACCAGGCGCTTCACCGTGGCCAGTCCCAGCCCGTAGCCGCCGCCCAGGGTGGTACCTCGGTAGAATGGTTGAAAAAGCATGGGCATCAGCTCTGGAGGAATGCCGACGCCCGTATCGGTGACGGTGAGGAGGACCTGGCGATCTGCGGCTTTGGCGCTCACCTCGACGCGGCGGGGCCCCTCTTCGCGCAAGTATTTCATCGCGTTGTCCAGGAGATTCCCCATCAGAGAGCGCAAGAGCACCGGGCTCATGGCCACCTCCAACTCCCGCGGAGCTTGCACCACGAGCTCGATGCCCCGCTCGCTCGCTCTGGGCTGGCACTCGGCCTCCAATTCCAAGAGGACCTCGCGAACGCTGACGTGCGCCCCACGTTCAGGTCGAGCCCCGCTTTGAGCGAAGGCGAGCATCGTTGAAATCAGCGCGTCCAGACGTGACAGGCTTCGCTGCGCTCGGGCGAGCACTTCGTCGCTGCGTGCGCGCGCACCCGGAAGGAGCGCGAGCTCCAGGGCCGTGCGCAGAGCTTGCAGCGGGTTGCGAAGATCATGGGCCACTCGGGAGGCGAAAGCCTCGAGCTCGCTGGCGCGCGCTTCGGCTCCCACGCGGCGTTCTTGCACGTCCGAGTCGTAGCGTCGCCCGGTGCGTAAGAAGATCGCCAACAAGACGGCGGCACTGATACTGGCGACGACCGCCAGGGTGGTGTTGGCCCGGCTGGTGCGGCGAAGCGCCAAAAGCTCGTTCTTGGCCGCGTCGCGGGTCTCGCTGGTCTCCAGCTCCATGAGGCGTTGGAAAGCTCCATAGGTCCAAAATTCCATTTCCCCTGCGTCGGCCAGGTGCTTGCCCGCAGACGGCCCGTCACCCCGGCGAGCCGCCTCGAGCGCGCGGTCGATGTGTTGGTGCAGCTCGTTCATCGCCGAGCGGATGTCCCGCCAGTCGCGAGAGGTCACCAGCTCACGAGGATGACGTTCCTCGTAGGCTGCCGCGGCGGCGAGGCTGTCGTTGAACGCACGGGAGATAAGATGTTCGAGCTCGGGCCGGTCGCGCGGAGAATCCACATACGAGCGGGCCCAGGCGCGAATGCGGAACTGCTCGTTTCGGAGCGTGTTCAAGACTTCGAGGTCGCGCGTGGTGCTCTGGAAGATTTCCATCGTGCCGTCGGAGAGCTGGACGATCCGATAGACCGCGACGATGTTGAGCCCGGCCAGGCCGACGAGCAAAGCGACGAAGGAAGCGACCAACGCCACGATCGCCTGGCGCCGCCTCGTCAGCGATGACCCACCCCACAAGGGGGCGGCGGAGGGTTTGGGCATGAGCCAAACATAGGCGGATCTCAGTGCGGAAACAGCGCCGGCCGCTCGGGACGGGCGATGCGCCGAATCGGCTTCCACTTCGAACCGTGCTGCGGTTTCCAGCGGCCGGACAGCCGCGCCGCCGGTTCGCCTCCCCGGCCGAGCAAATCCAGCAGATCGGTGAGGGTGACGATGCCGACCAGCTTGCCGCCTTCGACGACGGGTAGACAGCCGATGGTCCTGGCGCGCAGCAGGTTCGCCGCCTGGCGAACGGTGGTGGTCGGGCTGGCCGTCACCGCCGCCGGGCTCATCCACTCCCCCACCGTGGTGCCGCGCCGCTGGGAAGCGCCCTTGGGGCCTCCCAGGTCGCGCTGCGACAAGATGCCGACGATGCGCCGGTCTTCTTGCACCACCAGGTGTCTGATGCGCTGCACGCGCATCTTGTGAAAGGCCTGTTCGGCGTCGTCGTTCGGTGACGCGGTCTGTACGTCGGTGGTCATTATCTCGTGAAGCCGCATGTCCCACTCCTTCAGATTGTCTCCACGGGCGCTTCCTGGGCGAGCCTTCGTGCGCGCGCCTGCGTCAGCAAGGCGACGACCTCCTCGTCCGGCACCTGGCTGAAGTCGTCGTACCAGGCACCGATGGCGTATAGGTACGGGGTGGGCTCCAGGCAGACCGCCTCGTCCGCGAGGCCCTCGAACTGGGGGAGCACGCTCGTCGCGGCCACCGGCACCGCCAGCACCAGTTTCCTCGGCCCCAGCGCGCGCAGTGACTGGAGGGCGGCGCGCATCGTGCCTCCGGTGGCAATACCGTCATCGACGACAATCACCGTGCGGTCCCGTATGGCGGGCGTCGCGCCGCCCGGCCGAAACCGCTGCACCCGCTCGGCGACCTCGGCTTCCTTCGCTTTCGCCGCCGCCTCGACCTCCTCGGCGGACATCCCCACCGAACGCGTGGACTCTTCGTCGATGACCCGCACGCCCCCTTCGGCGACCGCTCCCACGCCGAATTCTGGAAAGTCAGGGGCGCCCAGCTTCCGGACGACCCAGACATCCAAGGGAGCCTCGAGCGCCCGCGCGACTTCATTCGCCACGGGAACGCCTCCACGCGGCAGGCCGAGCACCAGTGGACGCTCGGTTCGGTAGGAGGACAGGCGACCAGCGAGGCGCCGGCCAGCATCGATACGGTCTACGAATCGCAAATGCGCTTCCCTTCTTTCGTCAAAACTTCGGCACGCTGGGCCCCGCGAGCCACCGTCCTGATGCCAGGGACACGGCCTTCGCCCGCTCGGCCGTCGCTTTCAGCGGTGAATGCGCATGCTTCTTTCGCCATGTCGCCGCAGCCCCTCGACCCTCCTCGTACCAGGCAGCTCATCCTCCGCTCGGTCGATGCACCCCCCACCGGGAAGGGGAGGGTGGAGGTGGCGGAACGAAAGGGCATCGGCCACCCCGACACCCTCTGCGACGGTGTCGCCGAAGCGGTTTCCGTCGCCTTGAGCCGCCACTACCTCGAGCGCTTCGGCCGGGTGTTGCACCACAACGTGGACAAGGTGCTCTTACGTGGCGGTCGCGCGCGCGCACATTTCGGCGGCGGCGAAGTCATTGAGCCCATCGACCTCTACCTCGCCGGCCGCGTGACAAAGGAGCATCGCGGCGTGCGTGTGCCGGTGGACGAGCTCGCGGTGGAAGCGTGTCGCTCGTGGCTTGGCGCGCACCTTCGCACGCTCGATGTCGAGCGGCACATCGTCGTTCATCCCCTCTTTCGCCCTGGGTCGGCCGAGCTCATCGACGTTTTTGAGCGACCGAGGACGGGGGCTCCCCTGGCCAACGACACTTCTTGCGGCGTGGGTTTCGCTCCCCTCACGTCCCTCGAAAGAGCCGTGCTGGCCGCCGAGGCCGCGCTGAACGACCCTCAGACCAAGAAACGGCACCCCGAGCTCGGTGAAGACGTCAAGGTCATGGGCATTCGGCGGGGAGCGTCCGTCGAGCTGACGGTGAGCTGCGCGTTCATCGCCGTGTTCGTGCAGAGCAGCGGCGACTACCTACGGAAGAAAGAGCTCGCCCGCGAAATGGTGGCCAGCGTCACCGGCGCCCAAGACGTCGTCGTCAACGCCGCGGACGACCTCGAGCACGAGCGCGTCTACCTCACCGTCACCGGAACGTCGGCCGAATCAGGAGACGACGGCCAGACCGGCCGGGGCAACCGGGCGAACGGGCTCATCACTCCCTACCGGCCGATGACGCTCGAGGCTGCCGCGGGGAAGAATCCCCTCAGCCACGTCGGCAAGCTCTACCAGCTGGCCGCCGGCCGAATCGCCAACGACAGCGTGCAGCTGTCGGGAGTACGCGAAGCCTTTTGCGTGCTGGTGAGCCAGATTGGCCGACCCGTCGACCAACCCCAGCTCGTCGACTTGGCCTTACGTCTTCAACCGGGCGAGAGCATCGAGCAGCACTCGCCGCGCTTGGCGGCTCTCGTCCGCGACCATCTGGCGGAGCTGCCAACGCTCTGGCGAGCGTTGCTCGAAGGGAACCAGCGCGTCTACTGAGCGGCCCGTTCCCATGCCTCCTTGCCCGTAGGAGAAGCAGCCGAGTGGAGGCATCGCCCGCCCTCTTCGGCCGATGATTTGCTATGCAGCGGTTCTGCATGCGCGGGCTTTCGCTCATCGTGGCGCTCGTGACGCTGGGGCTGTTCGGCTGCCCCAAGACGACCGGGGTGCGCCCGGACGGCGAGGGCCCCAAGTACGAGGCGAAGAAAGACCCCAAGGCCGACGAGGCGCTGCAGGCCGCCATCCAGACGGCCCAGACGCAAGACTCCCAAGCGGCGGTGGAGACCTACCTGGCGGTGCGCAAGGCTTTCCCGGAGACCACCGCTGCCCAAGAGGCGCTCTACCGCGCGGGCGTCGTCGCCTTCGAGGCGGGCGATTTCGTCACCGCGCGCAGGGCCTTCAACGAGCTGCTCTTCGACAACCCGCTCTTCGAACAAGCGACGGAGGCGAAGCTCAAGCTGGGCCTGGCGGCGCTCGAAGTGGGAGCGCACCGCGACGCCTACCAGACGCTCTCCTCCTTGGCCGACAAGCTTTCAGGCCCGCAGCGGCTCACCGCCCTCACCGCCGCCGCCCGCGCTGCCGAAGGGGCACAGCTGTTCGGTGACGCGCTGCGCATCGCCATTCAGTTGGGCGACGAGGCCACCTCCCCCGAGCAGCGCGCCGAGTCCTTGCGTCAGGTGGAAGCGCTGGTGGAGGGCAAGGTGGGCTTTCTCGACGTGGCCAAGGTGAAGCTCGACTTGCCCTCCACTCACCCGGCGTGGCCCATCCTCACCTTCAAGCTGGCACGCATCTACTACCACCTGCGCGACTGGGAGCGCCTGGAGGAGACGCTGCAGAGCTTTTTGCGCGAGACGCCCAGTCACCCCTTCGCGCCTCAGGCCCGCGAGCTGCTCGAGCGCGCCAGCCGGCGCTCCGAGGTGCGGCCCAAGGTGGTGGGGGTGGTGCTGCCGATGAGCGGCCGCTACAAGCCGCTGGGCGAGGCGGTGATGCGCGGCATCTCCCTGGGGTTTCGGGGCAGCGACCTCGAGGTGGTGGTGAAAGACTCGCAGGGCGACGTGAACTTGGCCGGCAAGCTGGTCGAGGAGCTCACCTTCGACCACGGTGCCATCGCCCTCATCGGCCCCTTGCTCACCGATGACGCCCGCCGCGCGGCCCTGGTGGCCGAAGAGCTGCAAGTCCCCATCCTCACCTTGAGCCGCGCCAAGGACATCACCGACATCGGCCCTTACGTGTTTCGCAACATGCTCACCAACGCTCAGCAGGCCAAGGCGCTGGCGGACTATGCGGTGGGCACCCTGGGGTACAAGAGCTTCGCGGTGCTCTACCCCAACATCCCCTTCGGGGTGGAGCTGGCCAACGGCTTTTGGGACGAGGTGGTGGCCCGCGGCGGCGAGGTGCGAGGGGCCGAGAGCTACGACCACGACCAGACCACCTACACCACCGAGGTGAAGAAGCTGGTCGGCCGCTACTACCTCGACGACCGCGCTGACTACATGGAGAAGCAGCGGGAAATCATGGCTGGAGCAGGCGATGCGTTTCGCAAGCGCAAGGCGATTGAGAAGCTGCGCGGGCAGCTCGAGCCCGAGGTGGACTTCGAGGCGCTGCTCATTCCCGACGCGTGGGACAGGGTGGGGCTGGTGGCTCCCGCGCTGGCGGTGGAAGACATCATCACCAACGCGTGCGACCCGCGCGACCTGGAGAAAATCAAGAAGACCACCGGAAAAACCCGCCTCAAGACGGTGACTTTGCTCGGCACCAACACCTGGACTTCGCCCAAGGGCCGCTCCGGGCTGCCCGAGCTGGTGGAGCGCGGGGGGAAGTTCGTCACCTGCTCGGTGTACGTCGACGGGTTCTTCGCCGACTCCGCGCGGCCGGCCACCAAGAAGTTCGTCTCCCTCTTCTCCGAGGCGTACAAGGACGTCACGCCCACCCTGCTCGACGCCATCGGCTACGACGCGGCGAGGATGATTCGCCAGGTGGCGGAGACGGCCGCACCTCGCACTCGCAACGACCTGCGCGAGCGACTGGCGGCCCTCAAAGACTTCGAGGGGGCCACGGGTACGACTTCCTTCGACGACAGGCGAGAGGCGGTCAAACCGCTGTTCTTCATTTCGGTGGACAGCAAAGGCGTCAAAGAGGTGACGCCGGCTCCCAAACCGGCGAGCGGCTCGTGACGAGGGGCTTGCGGAGGCCCAGGCTCGTTCCTACCTGCACCGGTGCCATGCTCAACCGTTTTTCTGCCTACCTGCTCTTCGTCTTCGGCGCGCTGGCGGCGCTCTCCGGTTGCCGCACCACCCAAGCCCTCTCGCCCGGGCTGGTCGCCCAGCTCAAGGACACTCCCCAGGGCTACCTCTCGGGCGAGGTGACCGGCATTCGCCAGTACGCGCTGATGAACAACCGGGACTTCGTCTACTCGGTGGACATCAGCCCCGGCGGGGAAAAGGCGGCCTTCACCCACTTGGGCCCCAAGACTTTCCAGCTGGAGACGTGGCGGCTAGAGGGAGAGCCGCGGCAAATCTCCGACAAAGACTTGAACCACTACCAGTATGACGTGGAGTCGCTCGACTTCTCCCCCGACGGCAAGACCATCGTCACCGCCAGCCGCGACGGCTCGGTGCGCTTCTTCGCGGCGGAGGACGGTGCGCCCTTGGGGGTCTACGCCACCGAAGAGCCGCTGGTCTCGGTGGCCTTCCACCCCAGCGGGCACTACGTGGCGGCGGGCAGCGCCAAGGGGCTCATCACCCTCCTCTCCTTCCCCCAGTTGCAGTTCGCCTTCGAGCAACGCGCCCACGAGGGCGAGGTGCGCAACTTGGTCTTCAGCGCCGAGGGGGTGCTCTACTCGGGTGGTTGGGACAAGAGCATCGTCTCCTTCGACTCTTCGGAGGAGAAGGTCTCCACCCAGGAGGCGCGTCTGCGCTTCGAGCGGCGCGGGGGCTTGAGCGTGGTGAAAGGCATGGTGAGCGACACGGTGCCGGTCGCCTTCGCCTTCGACGCCCGGGTGCCCTTCGTCGTCGTCACCAATGAGGTGGCCAAGAAGGCGGGCATCGACGTGCCTTTCCTCAAAGAGACGGTGCAGCTGGCCACGCCCATGGGCAGCACCCTGGCCCGGGTCGCCCGCGGCCAATCGCTCACCTTCAAGGCGCTCCGGGTGAAGAACGTCGATTTGGCGATTTGCGACGCGTGCGTCCCCGGGGAGGCGCTCGGCGTCCTCGGGGAGGCCTTCACTCGGCGTTACGAGGTGGCGTTCGACGAGGTCGCCGGAGAGGCGTTGCTCGCGGCGAAGGAGAAGAGCGGCGAGGCCCCCACCCAAGCGGTGCTCACCCTGAAGACGAAGAAGCGCTCGAGCTTCGACTGGTACGTGAACGACTTCGCCCTCGACCGCACCGGGCGGTACTTGGGGGTGGCCTTCTCCGAACAGAAGGCAGAGCGCACCCGCGAGGTGTACGAGCGCGAGAAGAAGGGTGTGGCCGAGCCGTCGAGCGAGGGCAACGCCGGGGCCATCGTCGACGCACAGACCGGGCTCATCGTGCGCAAGTGGAGCGTGCACCAAGGGGTGGTGGCCACCGCGGCCATCAGCCCCGACGGCCAGACGTTGGTCACCGGCGGCTGGGACAAGCGCCTGTTGGTCTACACCCCGCTGGAGACCAAGCCCTTGGAGCAGGAGTTCGGCTGGTCGGTGCGCCGGGTGCGCTTCTCCGACGACGGGCGTTTTCTGGTGGTGGGGGCGTGGACGCCGCAGAACCCGCTGGGGAACCAGGAGAGCAACCCCTCCGCGGTGGTGTACGAGGTGGGCTACAAGATGCCCCAGGTGCAAGGCGGAGCGACCGCGCTCGCCCGTTGAAAGGCGTTTCTTGCCCGGCAGCCAAAGAAGGTGGAAAACTTCTTGGGTGAGGTGCGCATGCACGACTTGATTACCGAAGAGCTCACCATTCGCGCTGAGCTGGGCTCCCGGCTTTTGCGGTTGGTCATGACCGGCAAGAGCTCGAGCCGCGAGCCCGGCAAGCTCTTGACGCCCTTTTTTGCCGAGGCGCTCCAGCGGGCAGCCGCCGCGCGGGCGGCGATCGAGGTGCACTTCGAGGGGTTGACGCATTTCAACTCATCGACCATCGCGGCGGTGATTCAATTCATCAACGCCGCTCAGGAGCGTCACGTGGCGCTCGCGTTCCACTACGACCCGGCCCTCAAGTGGCAGGCCCTGTCGTTCGAGGCGCTGCAGCGCGCCATCAAGCCCTTCCAGAAAGGCACCGTTTCGCACGTACGCTTCGTCGAAACACCACACGCATGAATCGCTGGCTCTTCAACATCGAGCTGCCGATTCTCGACAGCTGGCGCACCATCGAAGTTTTGAGGACGACCGTCCTCAACTGTCTTTCCACCGTCTTCGAGAGCGGTGCCTACTGCGAGACGCTGGGGATGATTGTCGCCGAGCTTTTGGAGAACGCGCTCAAGTATGGCCGGCGAGAAGCGGCTGCCAGCGAGCGGTCGTTTCGCCTCAAGATCACCGGAACCGACGACTCGGTGGAAATCATCGTCTCCAACCCCATTGACCGAGCGACCACCGACCTACAGCGGTTGTTCGCGGTCGTGGGCGAGCTGGGGGCGAGCGACTCGGCCGAGCGGGTTTATCTCGAACGGCTCCAGAAGGTGGCCTCTGACCGCGCCGCGGTCGGGGGGCTGGGGCTGGCCCGCATCGCCTACGAATCGGGCAGCAAAGTGTTCGCCGAGGTCGACACCGACGACGTGCTGCAGGTCAAGGTCGTCACCCAGCCGGGAGCGAGGTTGCCGGTGACCGGCGCAGCAGCACCAAGGTGATGTCGTCGTCCTGCCGGGCTTGGAAGGAAACCACCTCTTTCAAAATCGCCGAAATCACCTGCTCGGGTGCGAGGGCGGCCGATTGGGTGAGCACCTGCGACAGGCGCTGTTCGCCGAACATCTCTCCCGCTGGGCTCTGCGCCTCGGTGACGCCGTCGGTGTACAAGAGCGCGAGGTCACCCTCGGCGAGGGAGATTTCCTGGTCCTCGACGTGGCCACGGGTGTCGGAAATCATTCCCAGCCAGCAGCCTTGATTCGACACCAGCTCTGTTCGACCCGACGCCTTGCGGTAGACGAGGATGTCTTGGTGTTTGCCGGCGATGGTGATGCTTTTCTCGCCCAGGCGAATCACGTTGAGGGTCATGTACCGGTGGGTGTTCAGCCGGGAGATGTTTTCGTGGATGGCGCCGTTGATGGCGCAAAACAGCTCGGACGGTCGCAGCCCCGGCCGCTGCGTCACCGTGGTGAGGATGCTGGTCTGGGTCATCATCATCACCAGACCGGACTCGACACCATGGCCCGAGACGTCGCCAATCGCCACCCACCGCTCGCCGGTCACGGTTTCGACGAAGTCGTAATAGTCACCGCCTACCTCGGCGGCGGGCTGCATCAGCGCACAAACCTCGAAGTTGCCCAGCCGCCGGTTCTTCGGCAAGAGCGCGGTCTGAATTCTCTTGGCGACCTCCATCTCGCCCCACAGCGCGTCGCGGGCGGCCTTGAGCTCTGCACGTGAGCGATCGAGGTGGCGGTTGGTGTCGAGGAGCTCGGCGCGCAGCCAGAACTCCTGCTCGATGAGGCGGTGCTTGGTGTGGTTGATCGCCACTGCGATGACCACGGTGGAGCCGAGGAAGTAGAGGTTGTTGATCACCGTCTGCACATGAGGCGGCCCGCCGAAAAGAGCGTTGTAGACGACGTACATCCCCAAGACGAGCCCGCCGTTGGCTGCCGAGTGCACCGCGCGCCACGGCAGCAAGAGGTTCACCGCGACGATGACCAGAATGAGCCCGGCGTAGTAGCTCGAGTCGAAGCCGCCGAGGTCGACCGTCATCTTGACGATCATTCCGCCCACCAGCGCGGTGAACAGGTACCCGTGCAGGTACGAACCGGGCGATGGCTGCGTTTTGCGGATCACCAAGTATTGCGCCAGCACCGCCACCGTCACCACGAGCCGGTACCAGAAGAACTTGCTGAGCAGCTCCGCCGGCATGGTGAAGTAGTCGAGGACGAAGAAGAGCGGGATGAGGCAAAACCCCAAGGTGGTGACGATGCGAGACCACGAGTGAATGAGGCCGTCGCGATAGAGGGCGAAGGCATCCCGCCCGGGCGAGGAGGAGGCGGCGGGAGAGAGGGGCGAGGTCATGGTCGTCGCGCAACGAGTTCTAACCGACCTTGTCCACTTGTAGAAACATCTGTGCGCCCGACTCGTCGAAAGAAACCGACGCCCGCTGGGCAGGCAACCCCGAGGTCAGCTCGAGGAGCTCGGCGTCGGTACGGTAGTAGAGCACCCAGTCCATCCAGTATTCCATGTAAGTGCGGGTGCGGTTGTTGGTGTGGTAGTTGCCGATCACCAACGAGCCTCCCGGAACGAGCAGCTCGAACAGCTTGGTCAGAATCGCCCGCGCCACCGGTGGGGTGAGGTAGTCGAAAAGGCCCATCGAGTAGATGAAGTGAAAGCGCCCGAACCGCTCGTCGAGCCGGGTGGTCTTGAGCATCGTCCGCACCGAGTCGTTGAAGTATTGGATTCGGATGGGCACGTCGCGGGCGGCTTCAATCTTTTCGACTCCGGCGCGGGCACAGGCGAGCGCCTCCGGGTCTTGGTCGAGCAGGGCGCAGTGGAAGCGCTCGAAGTCGGCGGGGTCGAGATAGATGTCCTGCAGCTCCCACGCGGGTCCCGAGGCCACCGAAAAGATGCGCATCACTCCCGAAGGGAAGCGGGAGGCGACCGAGCGCAGCACTCGAGGTATCAGCCTGCGCCGGTTGCGTACCGCCTGCGCCGCCTGAGTCTCGAGGGGGTGCTTGTGCAAAAGCTTGTTGAAGATGTAGCGGCCCTCGAACCGGTTCTCGTAAATCATCCGCATCATCTCGGCATCGCCGGCGTAGCCGCGGGGCTTGAGGTTGGTACGCTTGAGGAACTCCGAGCCGAGAATGAAGTGCCAGGCCTTGCGCCGCAGATAGAAGCCGTGCCGCTCATGCTCGGCCTTGTCGAACCCCTTCACCAGTTCGCCGAGCTGCTCCAGCTGGGCATCGAAGAATTGGAAGAGGTTTCGGCCCTCGGTGGTCAGCAGCGCCGCCTGCGCCGGCTCGGCCACGCACGCAGGCTCGTTGGCGAGGATGCGGTCCTGCTCGTCGAAGAACTTCTTGTAGACGGCGAGGTCGTACAGGGAGCGCGAGACGAAGTCCTTGAGCTCGGGCCGAATGCCGTCTTTTTGGGCCAGCACCAGGGGAAGGTTCTGGAAGAAGCCCTTTAGATTCACCAGCTTGCCGTCCGCCAGCAGGGCGTGGCAGTCGAAGACGTCCTCGAGGAACAGCAGCCTGCCGGCGAACCCCTGTCGGGTGTACTCGACGTGAAGCCGGCACGAGGAAAGCTCGACCGTCTGACGCGCGGCGGCGACCTTCAGGCGGGGAAAGATGGTGCGGTCGGGCGGCGGTGGGTTCTTGGCGAAGGAGACGTACAGCGACAGCCGCGAGGCGTAGCGAAGCGTGACGGGCAAAAGCTCGCCCTCGTGCTCAATCCACCCGTCGAGCGCGATGCCATCGAGGGTTTGAGGCTCAGCGGCCAAGGAGGCGAATCCGCCCGTCGGGGGTTTCGAACGCCTTGAGCGCCGAAAAGCTCAAGGCCTGCCAGCGCAGGGCCTGGCTGAACTCGAGGAGCACCCGGCCCTGCCCCTTGGTCGCCTCGTCGAGCATCTTCACGATCGGCGCGAAGGTCGACGAGTTCATGTACTCGAGGCTGGTGAAGTCGAGCGTCAGACGCTTGCCGGCCGCCAGGCTGCGACCGAGCGCCTGGGTGAGCACGGGCATCAGCAAACGCCCCGGCTCGCGGTCGTTGCTCTTGCCTCTCCACACCAGTCGAAGCTCGTCGCCCGACTCCTGCTGCTCGATGGAGAGCTCCTTGTCGCCGAGGTTCTCTTGCGAGGACATATGTTGCCTTCAGCGATGGTACACGGCGGACACCGCCAGGATGTTGGACTCGTTGACGTAGAAATCAAGAACACACTGGCCCTCGTAGGCGATGCGCGTCAGCCCCAAGCCGCTGCGTGCGGGCGAGAAGGGCTGCGCGGACAGCTCCTTGAGCTTTTCCACGTACGCCTCGAACGGGTTCTGGTAACCGCGAATCCACTGGATGGTGGCGTCGAAGCCTTTCAAGCTGGAAGTGGCCGAGTCGATCGGGTTCTTCACCTCGATGGTGATGTCGGTCGCGCTCACCATCACCGAAAAATCAATCGCGTCGCGGGTGCCGTCGTAGCTTCCGTACTTCACCGCGTTCTCGAGCAGCTCCCGCGCGGCCATGCACAACGCATAAGAGACGTCCGGGTTGAGGCCGTTCGCTCCGAACAGGCGCATGCAGTCATCCCAGGTTCCCTGGATCAGCTCCCAATCTGGCTTGAGGCGCAGCTCCAAGCGGCCGCTCATCTCGTGCTTCCTCTACGAGGTGTGGCGAGCGTCCGGCACCGGGGTCGCTCAGTCAAGCTGTATTGAACGAGCTCGTCTCCGCGCGCTGTGTCAGAAATTGAGGAACACCCGCTCTTTGGGCAACCCGCGTCGCTCCAGCGCTTCGGTCACCCCCTGCACCATCGCCTTTTGCCCGACCACGAAGGCCACCGCCCCGTCCACGTTCACCTCGCCCAGGTGGGCCTGCACGTAGCCGGTGAGCCCGTTCCACCCCGAGCGGCCGGGCTGGCTCACCGTGCGCACCACCCGAATGCGGGCGCGCTCCCACTCCTTGAGCTCCTCTTGGTAAGCGAAGGCCGCCGGGGTACGGACGCCGAAGAAGAGGGTCACTTCGCCGAAGGCCTCGCGCTCCCGGCGAATGGTTTCGATGGCCGAGCGAATGGCGCCGATGCCCGAGCCGGTGGCGAAGAGCAAGACGTTCTTCCCCTTGGCTGCCTCGAGAGGAAACCCCTTGCCCAAAGGAGCGCTGATTCGCACCAGGCTGCCCACCTTCGCCTGCGCCAGCGCGGTGGCCAGCGGCGAGCCGGCCTTGATGAGGAGCTCGAAGTGGTGGCCGTCGCCAGGCGCGGAGGCGATGGCGAAGTACCCCTCTCCCACCCCGTCGAGCGAGAGCTTGACGTATTGGCCGGGCAGCTGGTGCGCCTCCCCCAGCCCGGTGCCCTCCACATCGAGCACCAGGTGGAACAGCTGGTCGGCCGCGGGAGTGTTTTCTTCCACCTTCGCCTGGTGCCAGTCGCTCATGCGGCAGTTTCTACACCGGTGCGGTGAAGGCTGCTGCTAGCATCGGCCGCTGTTGCGACTGCGCGGCCTGATCGGGCTCTTGCTTTTCTCGCTGGGGACGGCCGGAGTGGTCGCCCCGCTTCTTTACTTCTACACCTCCAGCCAGCTGCCCCCGATGGAGAGCGAGCTGGACATCGAGAGGCTGCTTCGGCTCGACATCGAAAGCGAGCGCATGCGGTTGAAGCTGTCGCAGTACGACCGCGACGCGGTGACGGTGACCTTCGAGCGTCCCGACTTTTCCAGACTGCCCAAAGACCTGGTGGGCCTCTACCTCTCGCAGCGCCGCTGCCCCGCCTACTTTCAGACGGCTCGCGAGGAGGGTGCCGCGTGGGCCTGGCGCATGCTCGTCGGCCTGGTGAGCCTCGAGCCTGGCGGCGAGGGCGGGTGCGAACGGCTTTTTGCGCTGCGGCTGGCCAAGCGCCTGGGCGCCCGGGGGGCGCTGCAACTTTCAGTGGGCGCGCACCGAATTCACTCCTTGCTGGAGAAGGACCAGCTCATCGCCTACGACCTGTTCTCGATGTGGTTCGAGCCAGGGTGGGTAGGGGTCGACCACCTGGCCCACAAGTTGTTCAAGAAGCGGCTCGAGCGGCTGAGGCTCTCCGAGTTGGCCGAGCTGATGCTCGCCTTGCCGCCGCACAACTACTACCGGCAGATGCGCGACTGCCAAAACCCTACCCTTCTTCGGCAGAACCGCGACAGCCTGCTCAAAGACTTGTCGCGTGATGCGCTCGTTTCCGAAGAGCAAGTGCGGAGCGCGATGGCTCACCCGGTAGCGTGCACGATGCGGTAGGCGCGATGGGTTTTTCGCAGGGTCAGCGCCTGAACTTCTCCGGCAGCGGACGGATGTGGGTCTCGTCGCTGCTGGAGGAATCCTCCCCTCCAGTCCGCGGCCGCCGCACGGGAGCCCCGGTAGGACGCGCCGCCGGCTTCACGCTCGCTGGCCGCCGCGTGGGAGCCATGGTGCGCACGTCGTTGGTTTCTTGCAGGGCGTCGTTGAGCAGCTCGTCGGCGATTTCCACCTTAGGCTCGTTGGGGTCGACCAGCGGGCGCTCGGGAGGGAACGGGTTCTCGGTGGGGGGTGGGGTGGCATCCTCGTCGGGGAGGGTTCGCGAGGCAGCGCGCGCGGCCGCGGGCGCCGGCTTGGGTCTAGCCCCCGGCGCTTTGGCCTCGGCCTTGAGCTTGCGCTCGAAGGCGTGCCACTGGTCTTTGAAGCTCTCGGGGTCGGGTTGTCCCTTCTCGCGGTGCTTGAGCGAGCTCGCCCAACGCACTTGGTGGTCTTCCCCCATATGGTAGGCGGGAGGCGGTGGCACCCCGTAGCTGGCGGGGTCGAAGAACTTCTCGTCCAGGTCGGAAAACCCGTGCGCTCGTGCCTTGGCGATGAAGGTAGGGAGGATGCCGGTGGGCGAGTGGTAGCCGAGCACCTTCCCGTCTTCGTCCCTGGCCACTTGAGTGAAGACGAACAAGTCCTGCGTGCGGTAGTCACCTTTTTCGGTGAGCGGGAGCACCTCGGCGATGTGGGTCGTCTTGCGGCTGCCGTCGAGGAGTCGCTCACAGCAAATGACCACGTTGATCGCGCTCGCCACCAGCGCGCGCACCGCCACCATGGGCAGCTCCACTCCGCTCATCAGGCACAGGCTCTCCACACGCCGTAGGGTGTCGGTGGGAGTGTTGGCGTGGGTGGTGGCCATCGAGCCGCCGTGGCCGGTGTTCATCGCCTGCACCAGGTGAAAGGCCTCGCCCCCGCGAACTTCGCCCACCACGATACGGTCGGGCCGAAGCCGCAAAGCAGAGTGCAGCAAGTCGCCCATGTTCACTTCGCCCTTGCCGAACTTGTCGGCAACGCGGCTCTCGAAGGAGACCAGGTGGTCTTGGACGAGCCGAAGCTCGGCCGAGTCCTCGATGGTGAGAATGCGTTCTTCGTTGGGGATGAGCGAGGAAAGGATGTTGAGCAGGGTGGTCTTGCCCGAGCTGGTACCCCCGGCGACGATGACGTTGAGCTTGAGGCGAATGGCCGCCTCGATGAGCCGCGCCATCTCTGGGGTCATCGACTTGAACTGGAGCAGCGCGTCGATGCCCAGCTTTTCCCGAAAGAACTTGCGGATGGCGATGGTGGTGCCTTTGCGCGCGACGGGCGGGAGCACCACGTGAATGCGGCTGCCGTCGGGGAGCCGGGCGTCGAGACGAGGGCGCTCGTCGCTGAGCGGGCGGCCCACGAATTGGGCGATGTTGCGCGCCGCTCCGAGCAGGCCCTCTTCGGTGAAGCGCGCCTCGACCCTGACCAGCTTGCCTTTTCGCTCGACCCAGATGTCCTCGGGGCCGTTGATCATGATCTCGCTCACCGACTCGTCGTCGAGGTAGGCGAGCACGGGCTTCAAGAAAGCCCGTAGCGACTCGGTGTACATCGTCATGGTGGCCACGATGCTACCCTGTCGTCACGTCGAGAGCGACGGCGCTTGAAGGAGCGGACATGGCGAGCAAACGGACGAAAAAGAAGGGCGCGGCGACGAAAAAGGTTTCCCCCAAACGGGTCGAGGTGCATCGCTTCGAAAAGCCACCTGCCCACCGCGGGCGGGCCTTGCCCATCGAGGTCGATCCGCGGCGAGTCGAGGAGGCGGTGGCCAAAATCAAAGACGAGCTGGTGCACTGGGCGAACAAAGGCCGCTTCACCAAGGTGCGCTTCAAGTTCCGCGGTAAACAGCTGCTCCCCGACATACCGCTGGCCGCGGTGGTCGCCGCCGAGGGGCTGACATTCTATTGGGGCGGCATCTTGCGGGCGCTGCTGTTCAACCTCGCCGGCAAGACGGTGCTCGACGTCGAGCTGGTGAACGACTCGGAGAAGCGCATTCAAAAAGGGAAGGAGGCGATTCTCTCCGGCGAGGTCGAGGCGGCGCTGGCGCTCTTCCGCGAGGCGGCGGCGATGGACCGCGACAACCCTGCCGCCCACCTGAACCTCGGCGTGGCCCTCAAGCTCAAGGGCGAGCTTTCGGCAGCGCGGGAAGCGATGGAGCGCGCCAAGTCGCTCGACCCGGAAGGCCCGGTGGGGGCGGAAGCAGAACGGCTGCTTTCTTCGATGCAGGTGAGCGAAGGGGCGCTCGCCGGTACCCGCTGAATCTCAGCCGGTCGCCTGGGTGGCCAACTTCCGGAGCTCACGCAAGGCTCCGAGCTCAGCCGTATACGCGCGGTGCAGCCGCTCGAGATCGAGCTGCGTGTAGATATGAGCGAGCACGTTACGAAGTCCCGCCCAGCCTTCGAGCTCATGGGCCAGGGGGGCAGGTAACACTCCCGACCGCGCAAGGAGAACGAAAGCTTCACGATAAGAGGAGGCAGGGCCGAGCTTCCTGTTGGCGAGCAGAACCTCGGCGATGTCGATGGCTGATTGGGCGGCGACGTACAGCGCGTTCGACACCATGCGGAAGGCGTGGCGATCTGTCATCAACCGTTCGAGCGGTACCTCGCGGGCGTATTGTTCGAGGTCGGCAAGCGCCTCATCCAGCGAGCGTAGGAGCACGGCCAGCTGCTCTCGCTGGGTCACCGCGAGACTCCCAACACCCGGTCCACTTGGCGATGCCAGAAGGGGGCGAAGTCATGCCATTCACTCGCCCAACGCGCTTCGAGCACCACGCGCTCGTCCTCGCTTCTCACGTGGAGCCGGCGGCCCTCGGAGAGGACGGCAAAGCGAAAAGGAGGCGATGCTCCGTTGAGCGGCCTCACGTCGAGCGGGAGGACAGGATGCGTCTTGGCCTCGATCGCTGCCGCCACCCGGGCACAAGACGCGAACATCGCAGCGGAACTGGGCACGTCGGCGAAATAGAGGGCGAGGTCGATGTCACGGGCCGGTTCATCGCGAGCGACGGAGCCATGCAGATACGCCACGACCACCGAGGGCTCTCGGGCACACGCCTGCGCTGCCGCCCTACAGAGGGCGACCACTTCCTCGTTGGACAACCGTTGCCGCGCCACTTCCTGCATGGGCGCTCAATTTAGGCCGCTGAGGAGATGACCGCAAAGCTGCCTTGGGCATAAGCGGTGGACATGGGAGGATGCGTGCATGCTCGCGGCACTTCTGACCTTGATGGTCGCCCAAGCGCCCCAAGCGAATGTGCCCCGTGCCGAGGTGTCGGGGCTGCGCCGTTACGCGTGGATTCCTGCTGCTGCGGGTGCCGGGCTCCTCGCCACGGGCGGCTACTTTTTCTACGTGAAAGAACAGAAGGCCGCTGCGCTGCGCCGCCGCGGCGACTCACGTCTCCTCGTCGACCAAGCGGTGAAAGCCAAAGACGACGGCATTGCCGCCGAGGGAACGGGCATCATCCTCTCCCTCTTCGGGTGCGTCGCCCTCGCCACCGGCGGCGCCCTGTACTTCCTGGGCGCGCCCGACGCTCCGCTCGCCCTCACACCTGCCCTGGTGCCGGGAGGTGGAGGACTTGTCATCGAGGGGAAATGGCGTTAGCCCACCCTTGCCATGGCCGATGACACCCTCGAAAAGCCGCCCGCTCCGCCGCCTCCTGGAGATGCGGGCAACCTGATTCCGGTCACCATCGAGGACGAGATGCGCAAGTCGTATCTCGACTACTCGATGAGCGTCATCATCGGGCGCGCCCTGCCCGACGTGCGCGACGGCCTAAAGCCGGTGCACCGGCGCATCCTCTACGCGATGTTCGACGAGGGGTTGCTCCACAACCGCAAGTACTCCAAGTGCGCCGGCGTGGTGGGCGAGGTCTTGAAGAAGTACCACCCCCACGGCGACGCCTCCGTCTACGACGCCCTGGTGCGGCTGGCCCAGCCGTGGAACCTGCGCTACCTGCTCGTCGATGGGCAGGGAAACTTCGGCTCGGTGGACGGTGACTCGGCGGCGGCCTACCGCTACACCGAGAGCCGGATGACGGCGCTCGCCGAGATGATGCTCGCCGACATCGACAAGGAAACCGTCGACTTCGGTCCCAACTTCGACGGCGCGACCACCGAGCCCTTGGTGCTCCCCACCCGCTTTCCCAATCTCCTGGTCAACGGTTCTTCGGGCATCGCGGTGGGTATGACCACCAACATCCCCCCGCACAACATGGCGGAGGTGCTTGATGCCACCGTGCACCTCATCGACAACCCCAAGGCGTCGATCGCCGAACTGATGAAGCTGGTGCCCGGCCCCGACTTTCCCACCGCGGGGTTCATCAGCGGGCGGGAGGGGATTCAGAAGGCCTACGAAACCGGGCGCGGGCACATCGTGATGCGCGCGCGCACCGACATCGAGGTACAGAAGAAGACCGAGCGTGAGAGCATCATCGTCACCGAGATTCCCTACCAGGTGAACAAGGCGCGGCTCATCGAGCGCATCGCCGAGCTGGTGCGGGACAAGAAAATCGATGGCATCAGCGACGTTCGCGACGAGAGCGATCGTCACGGCATGCGGGTGGTCATCGAGCTCAAGCGCGACGCCATCAGCGGGGTGGTGCTCAACAACCTCTTCGCCCTGACCCCGATGCAGTCGTCGTTCGGCATCGTCCTTCTGGCCATCGACCAGGGCACCCCGCGCACCCTGAACTTGAAAGAGTTGCTCGAGCGCTTCGTGCTCCACCGCCGGGAGGTGGTCACCCGGCGCAGCCGCTTCGAGCTCAAGAAGGCGGAAGGCCGGCTGCACATCGTCGAGGGTCTGCTGGTCGCGCAGGACATCATCGACCACGTCATCACCATCATCCGCCGCTCGAAGGACGTGGACGAGGCGCGCTGGGGTCTGATGCACGTGCTCTCGCCCTCGCTCTACCAGCACCCGCGCTTCCAGGACCTGCCCAAGCTCGACGTGGCGGCGGCCAAGGCGCAGATGCAGAAGCTCTCCGAGCGCGCCAAGGCCGACGAGCCCGCCTTCCCCGGGCTGGCACACGACTATGCCGCCGGCGGCTTCTCCGAGGAGCAGGCGAAGAACATTCTCGACATGCGGCTGCAGCGCTTGACCGGCATGCAGCGCGACGAGCTCTACAAAGAGCTGCTCGACCTGGTACGCGACATCGTGCGGCTGCGCGACATCCTCGCCAACGAGGCCAGCCTGCTCAACGTCATCAAGGCCGAGCTGGCCGAGGTGAAGGAGAAGTTCGGCGACGCGCGGCGCACCGAGCTCATCGGCGACGTGGGCGAAATCTCCACTGAAGACCTCATCGCCGAGGAGCCGATGGTGGTCACCCTCTCCCACGCCGGCTACGTCAAGCGCAGCCCGCTCACCGAGTACCGGGCGCAAAAGCGTGGCGGCCGGGGCAAGACCGGCGCGGCGACCAAGGAAGACGATTTCGTCTCCGACATCTTCGTCGCCTCCACCCACGCTTACCTGATGCCCATCACCACCCGCGGCCGGCTCTATTGGCTCAAGGTGCACGAGATTCCGCAGGCCGGGCGCACCGCGCGGGGGAAAGCCATCGTCAACCTGGTGCAGTTCGGCCAGGACGAGAAGCTCGCCCAGGTGCTGGTGACCAAGGAGTTCTCCGAGAACCGCTACGTGTTCTTCGTCACCAAGCGCGGAGTGGTGAAGCGCACCGACCTGACCGCGTTCGCCAACGTGCGTTCCAGCGGCATCATCGCCTTGGGTATCGAGGACGGCGACAGCCTGGTGGCGGTGAAGATTACCGACGGCACCAAGGACGTGCTCCTCTCCACCGCTCAAGGCATGAGCATCCGCTTCCCGGAGGAAGAGGTGCGCTCGATGGGCCGCGCTGCCTATGGAGTCAAGGGCATCACTCTCGAGGAGGGCGACTACGTGGTGGGCGCCGACCTGGTGGAGAAGGGCACCACCATTCTCACCGTCACCGAGAATGGTTACGGCAAGCGTACCGAGGAGGGCGAGTACCGGGTGCAGGGCCGCGGGGGGAAGGGAATCATCGACATCAAGACCACCGAGCGCAACGGCCGGGTGGTGGGCGTGGCGCAGGTGAAGGATGAGGACGAGGTGATGCTCGTCACCAACGGCGGCATGCTCATTCGTATGAAGGTGAAGGAGATTTCGGTCATCGGGCGCAACACCCAGGGGGTGCGGCTCATCTCCCTGGAGAGCGCCAGCGAGAAGGTGGCGGCGGTGTCGCGCTTGCCCGAGAGTGCCGCCGAGGCAGAGGAAGGCGGGGAGACCGGGAGTGGAGCGGGCCCTGGGATCGTTGCCGAAACAGAGGAACCCTCCGAGCCCAACGCTTAGACCGGTTTCGCTCGCGCCACGTCCGTGTGTGAGAAGTCGTTTCCTTTGTAGAGGAGCGGTTCACCACGCACGACGGCCAGAGCGTAGGCAAAGCAATCGCCAAAGTTGAGGGCTGCGGGGTGACGCCCTTTCCCGAACCGACTGAACGCTCCGCGCGCTGTTCGAGCGTGGAGGAGATCCACAGCCACGGGTTCAATCGCCGCTCGTTCTAGAAAGAGATCGAGATCTCGTGTGCCCTCGGCGCCAAAGCGCGTTTCGATCACGATCGACGACTCGACGAGATTCGCTACGGAGATGACGCAGGCGTCCGCATCCTCGATGAGCTCATTGAAGGCACGGCGTTCTGGCTCATCGAGCAAGATCGCTAGAAGAGCCGAGGTATCAATCACCATGACCGGGGAGCCCGTGTTCGTCGTACCCGAGGATTTCGTCAGGGTTCCTGGCATCGCGCACAGGCAACTTGGCGCAGTGCGTGGCGATGGCGTCAAGCTCGTCTGCCAACCTTCGATGGGAACGTTCGCGACGCAGACGTGCCAACCGATCTCGCAACGCCCGCGTCACCGCCTCCGTCTTTGTCTCCCCGGTGAGACGAGCGAGTGCCTCCGCGAGCTTCTCAGCCTCGGGATTTCGAATGTTGAGAGCCATGCTTTACGCCTACACGAAGTGCTACACATGTAGTAAGATTCTTGAACAAACGCAAGGGATGGTCTCTCTGGCCGACCTGATGCCCAACGGCGACTTCGAACGAATCTTCGCAGCTCTTGCGAACGAGAAGGTCCGATACCTGGTGGTTGGAGGGGTGGCCGCGATCGAATTCGCTGACGCCGCCACCCGAGAGCGGTGGGTGACGGAGAAGGGGCTCACGGTGTTCTCTTTGGTTAGGACGAGGAGGACATCCGAGCTAGAGGCCATCGCTCGGCTGGAGGCAGAAGATGCCGAGTGAACGGCCGCCTTCGCCGTGGGACACCCACCGTGACGACCAGCGGCGCGCGTGGCTCGAGTTGTCCCCTGAGCAGCGTCTCCGGCTCGTCGAACAGCTCAAGGCGTTCTGTGGAAAGTACTTGGGCGCGGCCCGACGCAGGCACGCTACGGTACCGCGCTCTCGAGAGCCTTGACGCAGAGCGCAAGGTTTCGCACGTGGTACCCGAGGGTCGGACGCGAAAGAAACTTTACATCACACCTGGTCGATAACCTCATCAAGGCGGGCAAAGCGTGCCGCGGCCAGGAGGCTGATCATGGCGATTTCGAATTGGGTGAAACGGACCGTTGCAGAGTCGGAGCGGCGTCGGGCGCAGACGCCGGTGGGGTGGGCGACCGATGACCAAGGAGGACCCGCGGTACCCTTCCGGTGGGGCCGCGCTTTGCGCAAGCTGCCTCGCGAGACCCGTCAGGCGGCGGCCAATCGGCAGCTGAACAACGCCCGCAACGACCTCTGGGAGGCCTCGCACCTCGATTTGACCGCGACCATTTTGGACATCGAATCGCGCGCCGTGCGGCCAGGAGAAGGTCCCGTGGGCAAGGCCGCCGCCGTGGGTTTTGCCGCGGTGACGGGTGGCGTGGCCGATACGTTTCAGGTCGTCTGGCGTACCCTTACTGCCGGGGTGCGCGGAACGGCCGCGCTGTACCACAAGGCGCTGGGCTGACGTCCGCGGCGGGTTACGCCACCGCCTGCTTCAGCACTTTCACGCAGGTGCGCAGGATTTCTAGCCGCGCGTGGCGCTTGTCGTTGCCGGCGATGAGGTGCCAGGACGCGTCGGGGCGGTGGGTGCGGTCGAGCATCTCCTGAAGGGCAAGCTCGTAGTCGGCCCACCTCTTTCGGTTGCGCCAGTCCTCGGGGCCGATTTTGAAGCTCTTCACCGGGTCTGCCTCGCGCGCCTTGAAGCGCTCAAGCTGGGTGTCTTGGTCGATGTGGATGAAGAACTTGGCCAGGGTGACGCCGTCGCTGGTGAGCATCGTCTCGAAGGCGTTGATTTCGTCGTAGGCGCGGCTCCAGGCGGCGCGGTCGGCGAAGCCTTCGACGCGCTCCACCAGCACCCGGCCGTACCAGCTGCGATCGAAGATGGCGATTTCTCCCTGGTCGGGCAGCCGCATCACGAAGCGCCACAACCACTGCTGGCGTGCCTCGGCATCCCGGGGCGCGGCGATCGGCCACACCTTGTAACCGCGCGGATCCATCTGCGCGGTGAGCCGCTTGATGGCGCCGCCTTTCCCCGCCGCGTCCCATCCCTCGAACACCAGGACGGCCTTGCGCTTCTTCACGAAGGTCTGCACTTGGAGCGCGAAGAGCTTCTTCTGCAGCTTCTCCAGCTCTTTCTCGTACGCCTTCTTCTCGACCTTCGCCCCGAGGTCGACCTGCGAGAGCTTCAGGCTGCCGGGCGGGTGGAGCTTGAAGAAGAAGGCCTCGGGAGTGTCGTCGGCGGGCTTGTCTTGCGCGGGTTTCTTCTTGGCCAT
>JBMORE010000012.1:0-4158 GCA_049322255.1 Myxococcota bacterium
ACCTCGCGATGGCGCTGCACGCAAGACTCGGTACCAGCAATGCGTCTTTTGCTGGACGGGCCTGCCCGCCTGCTTATCGCAGGGCGTTTTCCCGCTGGTCGACGGCAACTTCGTGACGCACATGGCGCGTCCATGCCAGCTGTCGGCTGACGGGGCAATCGTTCGTGAGCAAATTCCGTACGGCCAGCATGAACAAGTCGTCCACGCGCCTGGGCGCCAAAGCCATTGCCTATTTCCGCGACCCCGCCGTCTCGGTGTGGAAGAAGCTGGTGGGAGCGGCCGCGCTTGCTTACCTGGTGATGCCGCTCGACTTCATTCCCGATGCACCGGTCATCGGCTGGCTCGACGACCTCGGCGTTCTCTCAGCCGCGGCGTGGTTCATGGTGCGCCAGTTCAACAAGCACGCGGCCAGCGTCGAGTCCCGACACCAGACGCACGAACGCTTGCCCTGAACGGCGCACACCTTTAGGGTCCGCGTCGTTCTTGGAGGAGTCCGCATGCGCTTGCTTGTCCTTTTCGCCGCCGTCGTGCTCACCCTCACCAGTTGCCGCACCCCTGACACCCCCAACAAGCCCTCCGACTCGGCGGCCAACCCTGCCAGCACCGAGCCCTTCAACCCGGCGCCTCCCACCCGGCCGACCGAGGCTTTGCCGCCACCCGTAGTACCGTTGGATGCCGGCGGGCCCGCATTCCCCACGGAGGCATTGCCTTCGGCTCCGCCACTTCCCGCCGTGCCCACGGGCCTGCCGCCGCTGGAGGAGCCGGCCACCAACCCCACCACTCCCGAGAAGGTGGCGCTGGGCCACCTGCTCTTCTTCGACAAGCGGCTGTCGAAGGACGGCTCGATGGCTTGCGAGGGCTGTCACCACATCGAACAGGCGTACACCTCCGGCCAGGCGGTGGACGCGAAGGTGGGCGGCGCCAAGAACAAGCGCAACGCTCCCACCGTGGGCAACATCGGCTACCACGCGAGCTTCTACTGGGACGGGCGCATGCCGACGTTAGAGGCGGTGAGCAATGCGGCGTGGAAGGGCCAGCTGGGCGCCGACCCGGCGACCATCGCCACCCAGCTCAACGTGCTGCCTGCTTACCGTGCCCACTTCCACCGCGCCTTCGGACAGCAAGCTACCGCGGAGAACATTCCCCAGGCCCTGGCTGCCTTCCTGCGCGCGCTCAAGAGCGGGGCGGCGCCCTTCGACAAGCTCGAGGCGGGCGATGCGAAAGCGGTGAGCGCCGAGGCCCGGCAGGGCTTCGAGGTGTTCAAGAACGCTGGCTGCGCGCTGTGCCACGCGCCGCCTTTGTACACCGACCATATGTTCCACAACGTCGGTGTGGGCTGGGACCCGAAGACGAAAAAATTCTCCGACGAGGGGCAGAAGGACGCGACCAAGGACGAGAAGGACGCCGGCAAGTTCAAGACGCCGCCGTTGCGCGACATCGCCAAGACCGCGCCTTATTTCCACGACGGCAGCGCGAAGACCCTCGATGCGGCCATCGACTTCATGCTCAAGGGCGGGGTGAAGAACCCCAACCTCGACGAGAAGCTCAAGCCGCAGAAGCTCTCCAAGAAAGACCGCGCGGCGCTCGAGGCGTTCCTCCAGTCGCTCTCGGGCGAGTACACCTTCACCAGGGCGCCTGAGCTGCCGAAGTGAGGTGGCTTTCCTTGGCCGTGCTCGCGCTGTCGCTCTCGTGCGCGCGCCGCGTTCCGGAGAAGGAGATGGACAGGGCCCGCGTCTACGTCGCCGCGCGGATTCACACGCTGAATCCGGCCAAGCCCGTGGCCGAGGCAGTGGCAGTACGCAGCGGCAGAGTGGTGGCGGTCGGCACACGGGATGAAGCACTCGCCGCCGTCGATGATGCCGAAGTCGTCGAGCTGCCCGGCGCGGTGCTGATTCCGGGCTTGGTCGACGCGCACGCTCATCTCGCCTCGCTGGGCCGCGCTCTCTCCATCGCTCGCTTCGAGGAGACGCGCTCTGCCGCCGAGGTGGTGGAGCGCCTGGGCACCGCCGGCCCGGAGAGCTATCAGGGCGAGTGGCTGGTGGGGCGCGGGTGGGACCAGAACGACTGGCCCGGGCAGGCGTTCCCCCACCGCCAGCTGCTCGATGAGAAGTTCCCCACCACACCGGTATTCCTCACCCGTGTCGATGGGCACGCGGTGTGGGTGAATTCCGAGGCGCTGCGGCGTGCGGGCATCGACCGGACGACCAAGGACCCGGCCGGAGGCCGCATCTTGCGCGACGAGCGAGGCGAGCCCACCGGCGTCTTGGTGGACAACGCCATCGACCAGGTGTCGGTGAAAGTCCCCGAGCCGACCACCGTACAGCGGCAAAAGCGCCTCAAGGCCGCATTGGAGCGGTGCGCCGAGGTTGGCCTCACCGCGGTGCACGACGCGGGAATGGACTTGGCCACCTTCACCTTGTTGCAGCAGTGGGACGCCCTCGGCGCGCTTCCGGTGCGGGTGTACGCGATGGCCGATGGCCAGGGGCCGGACGCCACCTTGTTCCTCGAACGGGGCACCTTCCAGGGACGCCACCTGACGATGCGCGCGGTGAAGTTTTTCGCCGACGGCGCGCTCGGCTCGCGGGGAGCGGCGCTCCAAGGGCCGTACAGCGACGAGCCAGGACAGCGGGGGTTGCTCCTGGTGGCGCCGGCAGAGCTGGAGACGCGTGCGCGCCGCTTCGCGGAGGAAGGCTTTCAGGTGGCGGTGCACGCCATCGGCGACCGCGCCAACCACGTGGCTCTCGACGTTCTCGAGCGGCTCGAGCACGCGCGCCCGGGGAGCAGGCACCGGGTGGAGCACGCCCAGGTGCTCGCCTTCTCCGACGTGCCACGCTTTTCCGCCGCCGGCATCATCGCCAGCATGCAGCCCACCCACGCTACCAGCGACATGCCGTGGGCGGAGTCGCGCTTGGGCTCAGAGCGGCTGCGGGGCGCGTATGCGTGGAGGACGCTGCTCGACTCGGGGGCCAAGTTGGCCTTCGGCAGCGACTTTCCGGTGGAGGACCCCCGACCGCTGCTCGGTCTCTATGCCGCGCGCACCCGGCAGGATGCGGGAGGAAAACCGGCGGGCGGCTGGCAGGCACAAGAACGGCTCAGTGGAGAGCAGGCGCTGGAGGCGTTCACCACCGGAGCCGCCTACGCCTCCTTCGCCGAGGAGAGAAGAGGAGTGCTCAAAGCAGGGATGGACGCCGATTTCGTCGCCCTCGCGGTGGACCCGGTGAATGGGGAGGCAAAGGCGCTCCTTTCGGCGAAGGTGCTGCTCACCGTGGTCGACGGCCGGGAGGTCTACCGCCCGTAATTCAAGGCGCTCACGGGCGCCAGTCCTCCACGACCAACTCGAAGAGGAGATGGTTCCACCATCGGCCAAAGCGGTGGAAATGGTCGCGCTGCTCCCCCACGAAGCGAAACCCCAGCTTCTCGATGACGCGGCGCGAGGGGTGATTTTCTGTCGCGCAGCACACGGTGATTTTGTGTAGGCCCAGGTCCTGGAAGCCGAAGCGAATGGCCTCGCGTGCTGCCTCGGTGATGTAGCCCCGGCCGCGGTGCTCTGCGCCGCACCAGTAGCCCAGCTCGGCGCGGTCTTGGCGCCACGCGCGAACGGTGCGCACGACCTCGTGAAGTCCCACCAGGCCGCAAAGCACCTCCTGGCGGTGGAACGCCCAGACGTAGCCCGTTCCCGCCTGCCGTGCGGCGACGACCCCCTCCACGAACTGCACCGTCTCGCTTCGGTCCCGGTGGGCCTCCCAAGTCATGAGCTTGGGCAGCTCGGGATCCGAAACGTACGGCCAGAGGGCATCCACGTGGCTTATGTGAAGAGGCCTCAGCTCGAGCCGATTCGTTCGCAGCGTGCGGTCCAACTCTTCGCAAGGGGGCGTCGGCATGTCCGACGTCTACAACGATGGCGCGCGGTCGACGAGCCAACCGCTGGTCATCGCCAGGCGTGAAGCAGATCCACCTTGACGTTCTTTCCGACGAGTCTTAAGTCAGCCCCGCTTTTCCCGCCCAGGTAGCTCAGTCGGTAGAGCAGAGGACTGAAAATCCTCGTGTCGGTGGTTCGATTCCGCCCCTGGGCACTCATTCGGCGAGTCAGGTGGGCGACAGCAAGCCATTTGTTTGTCGAAACTGTCTGCCTGCCGGCGTCAGTATGCTGCGCTACTT
>JBMORE010000013.1:0-21562 GCA_049322255.1 Myxococcota bacterium
GAATTCAACCGCTTGGTTTGACACCTGAGCGAGCGGGCCGCTAGGTTCCCGCGCCCTTCCATCATCCGCTCAGAGGACTGCCATGCCTACCGATTTTCTGTTCACCTCCGAGTCTGTCACCGAGGGACACCCGGACAAGATCGCCGACCAAATCTCCGACGGAGTGCTCGACGCCATCATCGAGAAAGACCCGTACGGCCGCGTGGCGGTGGAGACCCTGGTGAAGACCGGTCTGGCCATCGTCGCTGGGGAAGTGACCACCAGCTGCTACGTGGAGATTCCCCGCATCGTGCGCCAGACCATCTGCCGCATCGGCTACACCGACAGCTCGATGGGCTACGACGGCAATACCTGCGGGGTGATGGTGGCCATCGAGGGCCAGTCGCAGGACATCGCCCGGGGGGTCGACTCCAAGCCCAAGAAGGAGCAAGGGGCCGGCGACCAGGGAATGATGTTCGGCTACGCCTGCGACGACACTCCCGAGCTGATGCCTGCCCCCATTTCCTTCGCCCACGCCCTCACCCGGAAGCTGGCCGACGTCCGCCGCAAGCAGCACCCGTGGATGCGACCCGACGGCAAGAGCCAGGTCACCGTGGAGTACAAGGACAACCGCCCGGTGCGCATCGACGCGGTGGTCGTCTCCACGCAGCACGCCGAAGAGGTCTCGAACAAGAAAATCCACGACGCGGTGATGGAGGACGTCATCCAGAAGGCGCTCCCCAAGAAGCTGGTGGACAGGAAGACCAAGTACTTCATCAACCCCACCGGCCGGTTCGTCATCGGCGGCCCGATGGGTGACTCGGGCGTCACCGGGCGGAAAATCATCGTCGACACCTACGGCGGCATGGGCCGGCACGGGGGCGGAGCGTTCTCCGGCAAAGACCCCTCGAAGGTCGATCGCTCCGCCGCGTACATGGGCCGCTACATCGCCAAGAACGTGGTGGCCGCCGGTCTGGCGCGCCGCTGCGAGGTGCAGGTGAGCTACGCCATCGGCGTCGCTGAGCCGGTGAGCGTGATGGTCGAGACCTTCGGCACCGCCGCCGTCGAGGAGGACAAAATCGCTCGCGCGGTGCGGCAGGTGTTCGGCCTCAAGCCACGGGAAATCATCGAGCACCTCGACCTGCTCCGCCCCATCTACCAGCGCACCGCCGCGTACGGGCACTTCGGGCGCTCCGAGAAGGAGTTCACCTGGGAGCGCACCGACAAGAAGGACGCGCTGCGCGAGGCGGTGGGCACTTCGGTGCGGCTTCGAGTCGTCCCGTAGATGAGGGCCGAGCCCAAGTTTCCAATCTCAGACGCCCGCCGCCGCTACCCGCGTGCGGAGCTGCGGGTGAAGACTCGCCTGTTCGTCGCCGCCGACCGCCGCCGTCAATTCGAGGCGGTGTTGCCCACCTCCAACATCAGCGTCGGAGGGGTGTTTCTCGAGAGCACTTTTTTTCTCAAGGTGGGGGTGGTGCTGGAGGTCGAGCTGCGCCTGCCCCCTGATGATCGCCTGGTGCGAGCGCGAGGGCGAGTGGTGCGGGTAGAGCAGGGCGGGCGCGGCAAATCGGGCTTCGCCGTCAAGTTCGAGCACTACTTCGACGGCAGTGAGCTGGTGCTGGCCCATTACTTTCTCTCCCCGGTGCTGCGCGAGTTCATCTTGGGGTATGCGAAGGAGCACCGGCACGACGCCACCCCCGACTACGTCGCCCACCTTGCTGACGTGCTGACTGCCTGGGAGTTCACCAAGTCCACCTCGCCCGATGCGCTGTGGTTGGCGCAGCTCGAGCGGCGGCCCGGGGAGCCGGCAGCGAAGGCGGCTAGTTCTTCACGCTCGACAGCCGCGCCAGCTGCCCCGCGAAGTAGGAGCGCTGAGCCTCGACGGCGTGGATGAGCCGCACGCCCATGCCACCTTCCTCGGTGCGCACCACCTCGGCGGCCACCTCCACCGCAACCTCGATGCCCGGCAGCTGCACCTTGAGGACGCAGCGGGTGCCCACCGGGTGGGGACGCGTGGTGTGAATGAACATGCCCTCGAAGGAGACGTCGCGCGTCACCCCCAGCCGTTCGCTGCGCTTGTCCGCCACCGCCAGCGACAACCGCGTCCGCGGCGCCCGGCGGGTATTGGGGGGAGTCAGCTCCATGGGGGCCGCAGGTGAATATCAAGGAGAGAGACGCGGGCAAGCTCGTATTCACCTCGCTCGCCTTCCAAGCCGGCGCTCGTCGTGCACCTTGCTCCTGATGCGTTCGCGGATTAACAGCGTGCGGGCATGACGCTTTTCGAGGCGGCGGTGCTGGGACTGGTGCAGGGGCTCACCGAGTTTTTGCCCATCAGCTCCACCGCGCACCTGCGCATCGTCCCCGCGCTCGTGGGGTGGAAAGACCCGGGGGCGGCGTATTCGGCGGTCATTCAGTTGGGAACGGTGGCGTCGGTCATCATCTACTTCGCCAAGGACCTAGGGCGGCTCTCGCTGGCCTTCGTCGCCGGCGTGCGTGCGCGGCAACCCTTCGCCACCGTCGATTCGCGGCTGGCCTGGTTCGTCTTCTTGGGCACCGTGCCCATCGGGGTGTGCGGCCTGTTGTTCAAGGACGCCATCGAGACTTGGCTGCGCTCGCTGTACGTCATCTCCGGCTCGCTCATCGTGCTGGCGCTCATCCTCTTCGTGGTGGAGCGGGCGGCAAAGCATCGGCGCACGGTGGAGGAGATGACCTTCAAGGACGGGCTCGTCATCGGGGTGTGGCAGGCGCTGGCGCTCATCCCCGGTGCGTCACGCTCGGGCACCACCATCACCGGAGGGTTGGCGCAAGGCCTGCGCCGTGAGGATGCCGCGCGCTACTCCTTTCTCCTCTCCATTCCTGCCACCGCGCTGGCGGGCGTGTTCGAGCTCAAACACCTGCTCGAGGCCACCGAGCGGCCTTCCACCGCGGCCTTGCTGGTGGGGACGGCGGTGGCGTTCGGCTCGGGAATGGCGGCCATCGCCGGGCTTTTGCGTTTCTTGCGCACGCGTACCACGTTGGTTTTCGTGGTGTATCGAGTGGTCTTGGGTGTGCTCCTGCTCGCGCTGGTTTACGCCGGAGTGCTTTCGCCGGAGGCCGGTCTTGCGGCTGGAGGCCCCTGAAATTGGACCCGCTCTTCGAGCATCTGCGCGAGCGGCTTTCGCGCCACCCCGCGCGCGCCCTCAATCTCCCCGGAGTCTCTTTGCGGGAGTCGGCGGTGCTGGTGCCGCTGTTCTTGCGTGGGGGTGTGCCGCACGTGCTCTTCACCAAGCGGCCGATGACGCTGCGCAGCCACGCGGGGCAAATTTCCTTCCCCGGCGGGGCCCGCGACCCCGAAGACGCCACCTCGCTGCACACCGCGCTGCGGGAAACCTACGAGGAGCTGGGAGTGCCCGCTGAGCAGGTGGAAATCCTGGGGATGCTCGACGAGATTCCCACCATCTCCCGGTTTCGCGTCGTGCCCTACGTGGGTGTCATTCCCGGCAGCTGGGTGTATCGGCCCAGCGCGGAGGAGATTGAAGAAATCATCGAGGCGCCGCTGCCGGCGCTGATGGACCCCGCCATTCACCGCGCGGAGAAGCGCTTCGTGGGGGAAGGAGAACGGAAAATCTACTTTTACGACTTCGGCCCCCACATCATCTGGGGCGCCACCGCGCGGATTCTGAAGGACCTCTTGCATCACATCGCCGAGCTGGCCGCGGGGTCGAGATTCAGGACCTAAAGAGCTCACCGTGCGCTCGTTGCTGCGGGTTTCTGCGGCCCCTATAATCTGACCAGAGTGGTCAGAATTCGGAGCCCGGCATGGGAACTTGGCAAATACAGGAGGCGAAGGCGCATTTCTCCGAGGTCGTGAACGATGCGGAGCGGGAGGGGCCTCAGGAGATAACCCATCACGGGCGTTCGGTGGCGGTGGTTCTCTCCCGTGCGGAGTACGACCGCCTCGCGGGGACCGGCGAGTCGCTGGTCGAGTTCATGCGGCGCTCGCCTCTGTTCGGCCACGATGACGTCAAGCTGAGGAGGGACAAGAGTCTTATCCGCAAGGTGAAGTTCTGAGTTACCTCGTCGACACCAACGTGCTCTCGGAGCTGCGACGACGTCGGCCCAATCCCAGTGTGTCGGGATGGTTCTCTCAGCGACCAGCGACGACCCTCTACTTGAGCGTCTTGACCCTCGGGGAAATTCGCAAAGGCATCGAGGCCCTACCGGAGGGCGACCGCAGGTTTCGGCTGACGGATTGGCTCGAGGTGGATTTGCCGAGATTTTTCGGCGGCCGAATCCTGGCCGTGGATGCCTCCGTGGCTGACCGCTGGGGCCATCTGCTGGCAGTGGTGGGGCGCCCGGTGCCTGCCGTCGATAGCCTGCTCGCAGCCACTGCTCTGCATCATGGCTTGCGCCTGGTCACCCGCAACGCCCACGACTTCGCGTATCGCGGTCTCGAGGTCATCGACCCCTGGGTTGAATGAGCCGTGCCTTGACGATGCGGGCGGCCTCCCATAAGCGCCTCATCGTTGCGGAGGGGTTCGTGAGCGAGCGGTTGTTCCCCGTCATCATCGCCGGCGGGTCCGGCACGCGTTTTTGGCCGTTGTCCCGCAAGGCGCGGCCGAAGCAGTTTCTTCCGCTCGCCTCCGACCGCCCGCTCATCGTGGAGACAGCCGCGCGGGTAGAGCACATCTCCCAGCGCAAAGACCGCTTCGTGGTGTGTGGGCGAGCCCACGCGGCGGCGGTGAAGCGGCTGACGAAGGCAGTGCCGGCAAAGAACGTGCTCGTCGAGCCGGTGGCGCGGAACACCGCTCCGGCGATCGGGCTGGCCACCGTGCACGTGGCGGCGCGCGACCCGCAAGGCGTGTTGGCGGTGCTGCCAGCCGACCAGCACGTGCGTGACGTGCCGAGCTTCCAGCAGGCGCTTCTGCGGGCGGCCGAGGCGGCGAAGCGTGGCGACATCGTCACCTTGGGCATTCGGCCTACCCGGGCCGAAACGGGCTACGGCTACATCCGTCGCGGAGTGCCGGTAGCCGCCGGCGTCGACCGAGTGCAAGCGTTCGTGGAGAAGCCCGACGCCGGCACCGCGCAGCGCTACCTCGCCTCGGGCGAATACCTGTGGAACGCGGGCATCTTCGTCTTTCGCGCCGACGTGATGCTCGCCGCCTTCGAGCGTCACTTGCCCGAGCTGGCCGGCGGTTTGTCGCGCATCGCCGCCGCCCTCGGCACCCGCCGTTACCCCAAAGCCCTCGCCAAAGAGTTCCCCCGGCTTCCCTCCATCTCCATCGACTACGGGGTGGCGGAGAAGGCGCCCAACATCGCGGTGGTGCCGGGAGATTTCGGTTGGTCCGACGTCGGCTCGTTCAACGCCCTGCCCGACGTGCGCGCCGCCGACGAGGCGGGCAACGTGGTGCTGGGAGAGGGCGCCATCGTCCTCGACTCCCGAAGCAGCGTGGTGTTGGCCGGCGAGCGCCCGCTGGCGGTGGTGGGAATGAGCGACGTGGTGGTGGTCGACGCCGGCGACGCCGTGCTGGTTCTTCCCAAGGAGAAGAGCCAAGACGTGCGCAAGGTGGTGGCCCAGCTCGAGCAACGCGGGTGGAAACGCTACCTCTGACGGCGGCGCTACTTGATGAAGCGGATGGTGAGCGGATAGCGGTACGGCAGCCCCTGGTTGGCCTTCACCGCGGCGAGGATGATCACCACCACGCCGAAGAGGACGAGGCCGATGAGGAGGAAGACGCCGATCACCACCAACACCAGCACCGCCGAAACGAGCATGTAGAGGGTGAGGCTGATTTGGAAGTTGAGCGCCTCTTTCCCGTGCTGGTTCACCAGCGGCATGGTGTCTTTCTTGAGTACCCAGACGAGCAGCGGACCCAAGACGTTGCCGAAGGGGATGACCCACCCTGCGAACGCCGAGAGGTGTGCGAGCATGGCCATCATCCGCTCGTCTTTTTGCGCCTGTGAGGGAAGGTCTGCTTGGACGGGCTGTAGAGGTGTCGTCATGACGCCATCGTAGACCAGCTCGCCCCACAAGGGGGCGACGACGTGCTAAGCGGCCGGCGCACGCCTACGAGGAGCGACTTCGATGAACCCACACATCTTTCGCGAGTACGACATCCGCGGGCTGGTCGACAAAGACCTCACCGTCGACGTGGTGGAGAAGCTGGGCAAGGCGCTGGGCACCACGGTGGCGCGCGCCGGCGGACGCTCGGTGGTGGTGGGGCGCGACTGCCGCGAGAGCTCGACCCGCTTTCGCGAGGCGCTCTGCAAGGGCATCACCTCTACCGGCGTTCACGTCACCGACATCGGGGTGGTGCCTACGCCGCTCACCTACTTCGCGGCCAACACTCTCCCCGTCGACGGGCTGGCGATGATTACCGGCAGCCACAACCCGCCCGAGTACAACGGCTTCAAGATGGGGCTGGGGAAGACCACCTTCCACGGCCACGACATTCAGGCCCTGCGCCGGCTCATCGAGAGCGGCGACTTCGCGGTGGGCGCGCAGCCGGGAAAGGTGAGCGAATTCGACATCGTCACCCCCTACAACCACTTCGTGCGACAGACGGTGAAGGTGGGCCGCAAGGGCATGCGCATCGTCATCGATGCGGGCAATGGCACCGGAGGCGAGGTCGCCGTGCCGCTCTTCCGCTCGATGGGCTTCGACGTGGTGCCGCTCTTCTGCGAGATGGATGCCACCTTTCCCCATCACCATCCCGACCCCACGGTGCTCGACAACTTGAAGGATTTGATCGCCGCGGTGAAGAAGGAGAAGGCCGAGGTGGGCATCGCCTACGACGGCGACGCCGACCGCATTGGGGTGATTGACGACCAGGGCACCGTGCTGTGGGGAGACCAGCTGATGGTGCTCTTCGCTCGTGACGTGCTCAAGGAATCACCCGGGGCGGCCATCGTCGGAGAGGTAAAGTGCTCGTACACCCTCTACGACGACATCGCGGCCAAGGGCGGCAAGCCGGTGATGTGGAAGGCCGGCCACTCGCTCATCAAGGCGAAGATGAAAGAGGAGCACGCCGAGCTGGCCGGCGAGATGAGCGGGCACATCTTCTTCAAGAACCGCTACTTCGGCTTCGACGACGCGGTTTACTCCTCGGCGCGGCTGCTGGAGATTCTCACCCACGAGAAAAAGCCGCTCTCGGCGCTGCTGGCCGACGTGCCCAAGACCTTCGCCTCGCCCGAGATACGGGTGGACACGGTGGAGGAAAAGAAGTTCGACATCGTGCGCCGCGCCACCGAGCTGCTCCGGCAGGCGGGGCACAAGCTGGTCGACGTCGACGGGGTGCGGGTGACCTTCCCCGATGGCTGGGGCCTCATCCGCGCCTCGAACACGCAGCCCATCCTCGTCCTGCGCTTCGAGGCCAAGACGAAAGAACGCCTCGCCGAGATTCAGAAACTCATCGAGTCGACGGTGGACAAGGCGCGCAAAGACGTAGGCGGCTGACGCGCCTCACTCCGGGTCGGAGCGCCGCGGGCCGGAGAGCACGCCGAAGAGGCCTCCCAGCGCCCCCAACGTTCCGGCGACCTCAGGCCGACACAAGAGGCTGCACGAGCCGCCGACGCGGGCGAAGAGTTGCCCCACACCGATGACCAGGAGCCCCCCGGCGACTGCGGCGCCGAGGGCGAGAAGCATTCGTCGAGCAGTGGAACCCATGCGTCTTCCTATGCCCAAGGCCCGCGCCCGTCGCAACCCATTCTGCGCTAGCGTCGAGCGCCGTGGACGAGGGCTCCTTGACGTTGGGAATCGACCTGGGAGGCACCAACGCCCGTGCCGCGGTCGTCGACGCGGCCGGCCATGTGCTGGCCTCGGCACGGCTGCCCCTTTCCGAGCGAACCCCTTCGGCAGTGGTCGATGTCGTGTGCGCCGCTGCCCACCTCGCCCTTCAATCCGCGCAGCGCGATGTTCGTGGCTGTGGCGTCGGAGTGGCCGGACAGCTGCGTGGGGAAACCGGCGTGGTGGCGGTTGCTCCCAACTTGGGCTGGCGCGACGTTCCGTTCGGCAAGCTCCTCCAAGAGCGCCTGGGTTACTCGGTGCGGGTGGTGAACGACCTTTCCGCCGCCGCCTGGGGCGAGATACAGGTGGGCACGGCGCGCGGAGCCTCCGAGGTCCTCACCGTCTTCGTCGGCTCGGGCGTGGGCAGCGCCATCGTCACCCACGGGCGTCTGGTCAGCGGCGCCCAGGGCTTTGCTGGCGAGCTCGGCCACGTCAAGGTGGTGCGCGACGGGCGGCTCTGCGGCTGCGGCGAGCGCGGCTGCCTGGAGGCATACGTGGGGGGACACGCCCTCCTCGCCCAGATGAAAGAAGCGCTCTTGGGTGACGTGCCCACCCTCTTGCGCGAGAAGGTGAAGGGAGATTTGACCAAGCTGAGCGCAGCGGTCCTCGAGGAGGCGGCGCTCGAGGGTGACGCGGTGGCGAAAGACATCTACGAGCGCGCAGCAGGCCACCTGGGCCTCGCCGTCGCCAATCAGGTCACGGTGCTCAACCCGGCGCACCTGGTGCTGGGCGGCGGAGTGCTCTCCCACTGCCCCCATTTGCGCGAGCGCGTCGGTGAAGCCGTGGAGTGTTTCTCCTCGCACACGAGTCGCGAGGGGCTGAAGATTTCGCCCGCCGCCTTGAGAGACGACAGCGGCATCGTCGGTGCGGCTCTTCTCGCCCGGGAGTTGCGATGAGGTGCTTCGCCGCCGTCGTCGTGCTCTTGGCCGCCTCCGCCTGGGCAGGGGATTCACGCTGCAAAGGTTCGCTCAAGGAGCGGGCGGCGCGTTTCTCCAAACAGGCGCTGCCCACGCTTTCTGACCCAGACCGGCACGCGCAGTACGTGAAGGCCTGCGCGCTGGACGAGGTGGTGGCGCTCGCCAGCCGGCTCATCGAATTTCCCACGGTGAGCAGCGAGGCCAGCGCGGAGAAGAGCGAGGCGATTTCGGCGATGGGCCGCTTCCTCGCCGGCTGGGCGAAAGGGCGCGGCCTTTCCTTCCGGGTGGTGGGAAAGAACGACGTCTTCGAGGTGGGTTGGGGCGAGGGCAAACCGGCGTTGGGCCTGCTGATGCATGGCGACGTGGTGCCCGCTCCACCCACCGATTGGAAGCGGCCGCCCTTTCGGCCGGTGGTGGAGAACGGGCGGCTCTACGGCCGCGGCGCCGAGGACGACAAGGGGCCGATCGCCGCCGCGCTGGTGGCGATGGCCTTCGCCCGCGACCTGGGTCTTGTGCCCAAGGGCAAGGTGCTGGTCATCATCGGTAACGGCGAGGAGAGCGACTGGGATGGGATGAAGGCCTACGCAGAAAAGGAGCCCAAGCCCACCCACGTCCTCTCGGTCGACTCGAGCTTCCCCATCGTGGTCGCCGAGTCAGGTTTCGTCGCCTGGGGGTTGGAGGCCGAGGTGGGGGAACCTTCGCCGGGCGACGAGGGCGTCGCGGTGGCGCAGGAGGCCCTCGCGGGAGAGTTTCTCACCCAGGTGCCGGGTCGCGCGGAGCTCAAGCTTTCGCCGCGGGGGAAAACGACGCTGGAGGCGCTGGAAGCCCTGGTGAAAAAAGCCGCCGCCGCGCGCCCGGGCGCCACGGTGGAGGTGAAACGCGAAGGCGCGCTGGTGGTGGTGCGCGCGCAAGGCAGGTCGGTGCACTCCTCGACCGCCGAACAGGGGCACAACGCGCTGTGGGACCTCGCCGCCGTCTCGGCGCAGCTGCCGCTCGTCAAGAACGGCATCTCGGTCATGCTGGGAGTGGTGGCGCGCCGCTTCGACCAAGACCACTGGGGAGAGCGGCTGGGGCTGGCGTACGCCGATGCGCTGATGGGCAAGCTGCTCGTCGCCCCGACCCTCTTGCGGGTGAAGGACGGGAAGGTCACCTTGGAGGTCAACATGCGCCGCCCACGGGGGAAGGACACCGCCGCCTTCACCGCCAGCCTCGAGGCCGCTGGCAAGTCCATCGTTGCCGAGACGAACGGGAGGGTGCGCCCGAGCGAGAAGCCCTACGTCGGAGAGCCGCACGTCGCCGATACCTCCGGGCCGCTCGTCTCCACCTTGAAGGCCATCTACCGCCGGCACCGGCCGAACGAAGAGCCCAAGCTCCTCTCCATTCGTGGAGGGACGTATGCCCGCCTCTTTCCCGGCGCAGTCGACTTCGGTCCCTCGCTGCCGGGCGAGCCCTACACCGGCCACAGCCACGACGAGTGGATTGGCCTGGGCAACTTGGAGCTGCTCACTCGGATGCTCGCCGAGGTGGTGACCCAAAGGTAGAAGCGCCCGTGGTGCGCGCTCATTGCACACGCAGCTGTCGAGGCGGAGCGGGGGCGAGGCTCGGCGGGCTGGGGTCATTCTGGTAGCGGTAGGCCCAGGTTTCGAAGCCGCTCGGGCTTCCGCCGGTTCCGCCGCCTCCCACGTCTTGGATGCGAAGAAAGAAGGCGACGTTGTTGGCGCGGTCGTAGCCGAACACACTCCACCGAGCCAACCAGGAGCTCGTGCTGGTGGGACGAATCGATGGCACCGGAAGCAGGGTAAACGTACCGGAGCGCACCCCTCCGACGTTGCTGGTCTTCAACGCCCACACCCGCACGGCCCCGTTGTTGGCCTCGGCAATCAACATCACCTGGTTCAAGGAGTCGTAGGTGAAGGAGTTGATGTCGCTCGCCATCCCAGAGGGCTTGGTGAGCGGGGTCCACACCTTGGCGGCGGCGTCATAGAGAAAGAAGGCGCTCTCGCCGGAAACGATGTTCCGTAGATGGACGAGGTGCAACTTCGAGGAGGCGTCGTAGTTGCCGTAGATTTGCAGGTAGCCGGAGAAGGGCGGGCTGGCGAAGGCGCTGTAGTTGCTCCAGGTGCCGCTGGCACCGTTCTCGTTGAGCTCGAAGACCCCGGGGTTGGAGACGGTCACCATGGCAAAGAGCTTTTGCAGGTCGGGGTCGTAGGTGAGGTACATCGTCGCATGGTCGGGGCCGTGCACGGCGCTCCCGTTCGCCGACAGGCGCTGCCACGCACGCGTCGACGGAAGGAAGGCGAAGAGCCCGTTGTTCGACAAGCCCTGCCCGCGCAGTAACAGGAAGCGATCGGAGCGCGGGTCGTAGGTCATGGTTTGGTACGTGTGCTCCGGCCAAGGTCGGCCCATCGGCGAGAGCGAGCCGCTCGCGTCCCCGTTTTCAATCTGGCAAGGATCAGGGCTGGTCGCTCCCTGGCAGTACGCAGGCAACGGCTCGGGCGTGTACTGCTGAGTCCAAACGTTCGCCCCCATGTCGTAGAGCTCGACGTCATTCGCCGAGTAGCTGGCGTGACCGCCGCCGAAATAGAAAATCTTGCCGCCCCCGAACACCGCGCCGCTGTAGGAACGCTGGGCCGGGCTCGTGCTCGACACCTGGGTCGTCGTGGTGAAGCTCGAGGAAACGTACCGAGAGGTGACCGAGGGCGACAGCTTGACCCAGGTGTTGTCGGCGAGGTTCGCCAAGGCGGGGTTGACGGAGGATTGCGCCCATGTAGGACAGGCCACCGTCAGGACCGCGACCAGGGCACCATATTTGGCTCTCATCGAGGAGGATTATTTCACAGGTCCAGGAACGAAGGTGTCTGGGGTTGGATACCGCTCCGCCTTCCTTCTAGGGCACGCGGTAACGGCCGGCCTCGACGTCTTCGCAGTGCTTGCCGTGTACCATCACCGCGTGCTCCCCGCTCGGGAGCGCCGGGATGATGCCCGTGTAGCGCGTGCCGTCGGTACTGGGCCCAGCTTGTTGCAGCGCCTTGCCACCGACCACGACCTCCAGCACCGAGGTGAGGCTGGTGCCGGTGAGGAGGAGTTGGGTGCTGCCGTCGGCCGGGCCGCTCGATGGCTGCAGCTCCGTCACCACGGGTGGCGGGAGCGCTTCGTCGCAGACGAACATCGGCCAACGCTCCCAGGTCTGGCCGCCACGGGTGTCGCGCACCACGGCATAGAGCTCGCCGGTGCGACGCTCCGGGATGGGGTCGTTCTCTGCCCCGGGGCCGGTGAATTCCTCCACTTCTTCCGAGCGCAAGGCGATGCGCGGCGCCGAGAAGCGGCCCGCCGTGGAATACCAGGCGGCGATGAGTCGTTCGTCGCGTTGCTCGCTGCCTTCGGGGAGGAGCTGCTCGTAAGACTCGAACGCCTCGTTCGGGGCCTCGAGCGTCAGGGAGAGCTTCTCCTCCGGCCTGACCCGCACCGTCGCTCCTTGGAAAGGCTCCTTTCCGTTGATCTGGAGTGCGCGCAAGGTGGGGTTGGTGTTGGGCTCTTCGCCCTCGAAGATACGGATGCGGAAGAGGGTGACCACCGAAGCCACCTCCTTGCTGCGCACCCGCGCGAAGAGCGCCTCCAGCTCGGGTGGAGTCGCCGCGTAAGAGACCTCCTCTCCGACGGCGATCGCCAGCACCTGTCCCACCACTCCCACCTTTCGTCTTCGGTCGTCGGCCGGGAGCTGGGCGAAGAGGTCGGGCGCCACCGCGTACGCCGCCTGGTCGTTGAGGCCAATCACCTTCATCCCCGCGGGCAATTGCCGCTCGCCTCCTTGCGGCGCGGAGATTGCCGAAGGGTTGGACAGCTGCGAGGTGTCGGAGCAGGCGCTGCGGCCGAGGTTGAAGGGGTCTGGCTCGCAGCCCACCCACAAGACGGTGCTTCGCTTGCCGGGGCGCGAGGGGTCGACCACCAGCGCCGACAGCTGCGCCACCTCTCCGGGACGCAGCTCGGCCGGCTGCGCGCGCACCCCCAACACGCGCAGGCCCTCTACCAAGGTCTCGGGCGCAAAGCTCTCCCCGCACCCCAAGAGGAGAAACACGGCCAAAATCCCTCTCCCTGGCGCCATCTAAAATTCCCCCCGCACGCCCAGCGACGGAAGAATCGGCAGCCCGTAGAGGAACTGCTCGCGGGTGTAGTCGAAGTTGTAGCTCACCGCTTCCACGTTCCCCCGGTTGGTCACGTTCTGCACGTCGAGGTAAACGGCGAGCATGTGCTTGTCGAAGACGAAACGCTTGTCCAGCCGCACGTCGGCCTGAAAGAACGCGGGCAGACGGCGGCTGAACAGCTCTCCGGGCAGCGGGTAGTAGTAGTTGCCGTTGGCGTCATAGATGGCGCCCACGTACGGCGTGTTGAGCGCGCCCGAGGCGTAGCGCAGGCGCACCCCGGCGATGAAGTCCAGCGGCAGCTTGTAGCTGGCCACGGCGATGAGGTTGTGCGGTTGGTCGAGCGGGTGCAGACCCCACTTCCCGTCGAGCGTGTAGTAACGCTCGCTCTTGGAGAGGCTGTAGGAAATCCACCCGAAGAAGTTGCGGGTCAGCTGGTGCCGCAAGAGAAGCTCCACCCCGTAGCTGCGGCCCACTCCGTCGCTGGTGTAGCGCACGTCCACGGTGTCGGCGTCGGCCTCGCTGCCCGCCGCGGGCGCCAGCGTGGGGTTCGACTGATGGAAGAGGTCCTTGTAGTAACCCTGCACATCGAGGCTGAGCGCGTCGGTGAAGCGGTGCTCCACCCCCACCGAGTAATGTGACGCCGCCTCGGGCAAGAGGTCGGGGTTACCGAACTTCGGCGAGAGCAGGCCCTGCCGGTAGTCGGGCGGCTGGTGAAAAAGCCCCGCCGCCGCCTTGAGGGTGGTGCCTTCGCGCACGTCGAGGAACACCGCCCCGCGCGGGTCCACCCAGCCGTCCTTCATGTACGTCTCGTAGTCGGCGCGCAGCCCCGCCACTACCTTGAGCTGCGGCCACGGCTTCCACACCGCCTCGGCGAACACCGCTGGCTCGAGGGTCGCGGTGGAGCCGGTTTCCTTAACGAGCTGGCGCGAGGCGAAGGGGTCGGGAATCTGGTTGAGCTTGAAGCGCGGCGGGCTTTGGGCGTCGTAGAAGATGGGAAGCAAATAGACGTCCGCCCCGGCGACCAGCGACAGGTGGAGCGTGGGCAGCTCGATGTCCAGCGACTCGCGGGACATCACCGGCGTGGTGGTGGAGCGGAAGAAGATGTCGGTACCGCCGCCGAACTCGAAGCGGTCGTAGCCCACCACGTTGGAGGAGGAGAGGCGCAGGTTCTCCCCGAGCGGCGTTTCGAAGTGGACCGCCAGGCGGTTGTACATGAGCAGCGTCTGGAAGGTGCCGCGGCCCTCGGGGTCGTACGCCGGGTTGGGGAGCACGAAGGCCAGCTCGTCGTTGGAGCCGAAGAAGGAGACGGAGAAACGGCTCTTGCTCCCCTTGGGCCGCCGCTCGAGCTTGAGCTGGTAGTCGTAGTACCGGGGCGCGACGGTGAAGGCGAGGAGGTCGGCCTTTGGCACGAACGTCTTCACCACGAAGGGCAAGGTGACGTCGATGTAGCTTCGCCGCGCGCTGGCGGAGAAGGACCAGTCGTCGCTGAGAGGTCCCTCCAAAAGCCCCGAGGCGTCGATGAGGTTCACGTCCGCGTAGCCGTGGAACCCGTCCTTGGCGAGCGGGCGCGTCTTGCCGCTCACCAGCCCGCCGATGTTGCGGCCGTACTCGGCGCTGAAGTTGCCCGGGTGGAAGGTGATGTCCTCGAGCAAGTTGGAGTTGAACGTCGCGTACAGCCCGCCGAAGTGGAACAGGAGCGGAATGAAGGCCTCGTCCACGTAGGTGCGCGTGTCCCACGGTTTGCCCCCCCGCACCACCAACAGCCCCAGCGAGAACGGCGCCCGCGAAACCCCCGGCAGGTTTTGCACCACCTTGAAGGCGTCGCCCTGGGTGCCGGGGATGAGGCGAATCTCCTCCTGCTTGAGCGAAATCTGCGCGACCTCTTTGCGCTCCCGCGGAGCCCGCACCACGGTTTCGTACACGCCGTACACCTGGCGGCGCACGTGGTAGGTCGCCTCGGTGCGCGCGCCCGTGTGGATTTCCTCCGAAACCTCGTAGCGTGCGTGCTCCGGCGAGGTGACCACCACGGTGTGCTTGCCCACCGGCACGTCGGTGAAAGAGAAGCGCCCCGTTTCATCGGAATGGGTCGTTTGCTCGCCCACCGCCACCGTGGCCCCTACCAGGGGCCGCCGGGTGCCACGCTCGAGCAAGAGCCCGCTGAAGTTCACCACTCCGGACTCGACAGGCGTCTCCACCGCCTGGGGCTGGAAGAAGAACTCGTAGGCGTAGTGAATGCGCACCGGCGCCGGCGCGCCATCGACCTCGGCGGGAGAGAACTCGAACTGCTTCACCGCCTCGAGCGCGGCCTGGTCGAAGCTCGCCCCGGCGCTCTTCACCACCCGGGCGTCCATCACTTTCCCGTCGGGGCCGATGTCGATTTCCATCTCCACCACCCCGCCCACACCGGCGTCGAGCGCGTCGAGAGGAAAGACAGCCGCGACCTGCTTGAGCAAGGCAGGAGGTTTGGTGAGGACGCCAGCATCGCCGACGTCGGCGAGGCCACCGTCCACCAGGGTTTGCGCCCACCCGGGAGCGCCGAAGACCATGAGGAGCGCCGCCCAGCGCGCGCTGCGCCACGTCGGAAGCTGTCGTCGGAAAGCCACGTCGGGGAGGGGAGTGGATAGCGTCGAACCCGTTTTGTCCATAGTGGCTCCGCGGGGCTTTGTCGCCTCGTTTGTCTGAAGGAGCGAGGTGGGTTAGAGAGCCCGCCCGTGGCCGAAGCGCAGGGACCGGACTGGTTGGCCGCGAGGGGTTCAAACCGATGAAAACGTTGCGTTGGATGATGTCGGGTTTCGTGCTCGGGCTGCTCATCGCCGTCGCGCCCGCGTGTGGCTCGTCCACGGGCAACTGCAACGCGGCCAACTGTCAGAACGGGTGCTGCGACAGCACCGGGCGCTGTCAGCTGGGGAGCATCAACTCCGCCTGCGGCAGCAGCGGGCGCGCCTGCACCGTGTGCCAGGCCAACCAGGTGTGCCAGTTGGGGTTCTGTACCTTCACTGGTGGTGGCGGAGGCGGAGGGGGTGGAGGGGGTGGCGGGAACGACGGCGGGGTGTGCAACGCGGCATCCTGTGCGGCCGGATGCTGCTCCGCGGGTCAGTGCGTGCCCGAGAGCAACCTCACCTGCGGCATCAACGGCGTCGCGTGCGTGACGTGCGCTGGTACGGAGGTCTGCCAGAACGGCCAGTGCACTGGAAGCTCTGGCAACTGCAGCGCGAGCACCTGCACCGGCTGCTGCAGCGGCAACACCTGCATCCAGATCGGCCTGCAGAACAACTCCCAGTGCGGCAGCGGAGGCAACGCATGCACGGCGTGCTCAGGCACTCTGAGCTGCAGCAACGGTTCCTGCCAGACGCCGACCGCGTGCCAGACGCTCAATTTCACTCCGGTGGCCCAGGCCGGAGCATACGACTCCCAAACCGATCTCACTTTCGGGCAGCTTCTAACGACCGCTACCCCTCCAGGGGACCTCCTCGCTCTCAGTGCTTTGCACAACGGCGGGACGCTTCAGCTTCCGGCCACCCGAAACCTGACGGGAAGCACGTTCGCCACCTGCCAGGTCTGCGTTCTTTACGGGCAGGGTTGTGATTCCAATGGGTGCACGAGGATTTTCCTGGGGACGTCGGGGTCGGCGACCGTCACCACCGCCAGCCGCTCCACGCCGGGCCAAATCTCCGGCTCCGTCAGCAACGTTCGCTTCGAGGAGTGGGACGCCCCGAGCGACACGAAAGTGAGCGGAGGACAGTGCTTCACGCTGGCCTCCCAGAGCTTCAACATCAGCTTCTGAGGCGAGACCCCAGGGTCCCCGGCTTCAGTCGAGGAAGAATCGGTACGTATAGGTGATGGTGGTCGACACCTTCTCGCCGGCCTTGATCGCCGGGCTGAACTTGAACTGGCGAATCGCCTTCAGCGCCGCCTCGTTCAGCCCGTAGCCGGGGCCGTTGAGCACCTTGGCGTCCACCACCCTCCCCTCGAGGTCGATGGTCAAAGAGAGAATCACCGCTCCCTCGATGCCTGCGCGCTGCGCCTCCTCGGGGTAGGGCACCTTCACCTCGTGCACCACCGAGGGCACCGAGTCGATCTGGTGCACCGGTGCGTACTTGGGCGCCGAATACGCTTTCACCTCTTCGGGCGCGACGGCCGTCTTCTCCGTCTTCCCGTACACGGTGTTGCCCACCGGGGCTGCGAAGGAACCGCCGGTGGTGGTGGAGGACATCGAAATGCCCACCACCAAGGGCACGGGCTTGGGAGGCTCCTCCGCCGCAGCCTCGTTGGGGGGCGGGGGCGCGTCTTCGGGGGGCGGAGTCTCTTCCACTTCCGCCACTCGTACCGGCGGCGGTTTCACCACTTTTTTGGGCGGCTCCGCTTCTTTGGGAGGAGGCTCCGGCTCGGGCGGCTTGGGAGGCTCGACTTCCACCACCACCAGCTCCACCGGCTTGCTGAGCTCTCCCGCGCGCATCGGCTTGGCGCTGAGCAAGGCGAGGATGATTCCATGCGCCACCATCGACGCCACCAGCGCGCCCGAAAGAAAAGCCGCGCTTCGATCTCGGCCGGGCGGTCTCAACGTGGCCTCGTTCATGCTCGATAGGCTCGGACCCCGGCCACCATACCGCGGTTCCTTCAGGGCGTCGCCGGAGGGGCGGGGGCGGCGTCCTTCTGAATGTTGAGCGCGAACTTGGCGATGCCTTCCCCCTTCACCACGTCGATGAGGTGCATCACCCGGCCGTAGTTCAACGCCTGATCCGCGCTGATCACCGCGCGCGTCTGGGGGTCCTTCTGGAGCGACTCGGAAACCTTACGGCGCAGCTCCTCCTCTTCCACCGGGGCGCCGTCGAAATAAATCTTCGCATCCTTGTCGATCACCACGTTCACCAGCCCTTGCACCGTCTCGCCGCCGTGGGCAGCGCGCGGCAGGTCGACCTCCACCGTCTCACGCACGATGAAGCTCGCGGTGACCATGAAGATGATGAGCAGCACCAGCACGATGTCCACCAGCGGGGTGACGTTGATGCCGGTGATTTCCTCGTCGGAGTCCTGCGTGCCGGCGGCCATCAGCGCACCTCGCGGATCGCCGCCGGTGCCCCCCGGGGCCCGTTCTCGGCCCGCAGGTGTCCGACCAGCGCGTGTCCCAGCGCGGTGGTGCGCGCGGTGATGGTCTTCAAGGAGCGGGTGAAGAGGTTGTAGGCGATGACCGCGGGAATGGCGACCGCCAGCCCCACCGCAGTGGCCACCAGCGCCTCGGAAATGCCGGCCATCACCGTCTGTTGCACGGCTGCTCCCTTGGCGTTCACCTGCCCCAGGTCGTGGAAGGCTTTGATGATGCCCAAGACCGTTCCGAACAGGCCGATGAAAGGAGCGTTGCTCCCCAGCGTGCCCAGGTACGACAGGAAACGCTCGTACCGCGGCCGCTCGCGTGCGACGGTGGCGGCGATGACTTGCTCCACGGTGTCGGCGCCCTGTGCGACCGAGGCGATGCCATCGCGCAGCACTGCCGCTTCCATACCCTCGCGGTCGGCCACTGATTGCCTCACCGCCTCGAGCTCGCCCTTGGCCAGCCGTACCGCCAATTCCTCGGGGTTGGGCAGCCGGCGCAGCGAGAAATAGATGAACCTTTCGAGCATCACCGCGATCGAGCCCACGGAGAGCACCACGAGCAGCCACAGCACCCATTCGGCGCTGGAGAGCGTCACCGCGAGCAGCTTCGTGGTCAGCCAGCCTTGGTGCTCATTGGTCATGGGGCTGCGTTTCCTTCGTCTTCACCCCAAAGTCAAACGAATCGGCCGGCACGCCTTGTGAAACACGGTCGCCTGCCAGACACTCGGAGGGCCGATGGCTGCGGGTGAGGAACGCCGCAAGGACGCGCTGATTCTGGGGGGGGTTCGCCGTATCCAACGGCGCCTCAACGGGGATCTCTACCTGCGCCAGCTGGTGGCTCCCGTCTGGGTCGCGGCCACCGTGCTCGCCCTGTGGCGCTTCTTCCTTCGCAATCATCTGGCGGTGGCAACGGTGTTGACGCTCGTGTCCACGGCGTTCATCTGGTGGTGGCGGGTGCGCAAGGGACGGGTGCCCCTGTCGCACGCCGCCATCCTCGCCGACCGGTTGGCCGACGCGGGCGGTTTGCTCCTCACCCGGCTCGAGCTGCCCGTGGGGCAGTGGGAGCTCGGGCTCAACGAACGGGTGCGTGCCTTGCAGCCGCCGGCGCCAAAGGGTGCGCGGAGCGTGGCAGCAGTGGGTATGGCGCTCCTCTTCTTCGGCGTGGCGATGCTCGTTCCTCTTCCCACCCCCGGGGTGTTGCGGGTCAACGCGGCGGCGGCGAGCAAGGTGGCGCAGGTGGAGGCTCAGGCCGAAGCGCTCGCCGAAGAAGTCGTGCTCGATGTCTCGGTGGAGAGTGAGCTCGCCCGGCTGCGCGAGGAGCTCGCCGACCACCCGTTCGACGCCGCTGATTGGGAAGCGGCCGATGGGCTGGAGAGCTCGCTGCAAAAGCAGGCCGCCGAAGCCGCGGCAAGACTCTCGCGTGCCGCGGAGGCCGCGCGCTCGTTGGAGGAGGCGCTGGGGCAAGCCAACGGCGGCGAAGCGGCTTCGCAGGCGCGAGAAGAGCTCGAACGAGCGCTGCAAGCATTAGAGCGAGAGTCCGGTGAAACAAGCGGGGCTTCGACTCCGCTCAGCCCGGGCGGAGTCGAGGGCCAGCGCGCTCAAACATCGCAGCTTCGGCAAGCGCTGGAGAAGCGGCAGCAAAGCCTCGCCCGCGCGTTCGGTCAGGGCCAGGCGCGGCAGATGGGCCACGCCCAGTCCGGTGAGCAGCGGCCAGGCGGACAGTCAGGAGGACAGGACGACGGGCATGCCAGTCGCTTGGGTCAAAAAGGAGGCCCCTCGCGCGGAGGCGGTGAGGCCGAGCTGGTCTTCGGGGCAGAGGCGCGGATGGATCCGGATCGACTGAAGTTCGAGCCGCTCCCCAAAGGTCAAGGCGGGGAAGGAGAGGAGCTGTGGGGCCTGCGCGCGGCGGATCCCAAGCCGGGTTCGGGGCCCTCGCAGCCGTCGGCCTCCGGGACGAGCGCAGAAGGAGAGCAGGGGGTGGGCCACCAAGACGGGCCGCGCCTGCCGCGGAACCGGGAGCTCATCAGGCGGTACTTCGATTCACCGAAGTAGGAGGCGTGGGATGTCCGAGCTTTTGCAGCCCCCCGAAGTGTCGTCGGCCCAAGAGACCATCGCCATGCTCAAGGGGGGGCTGAACCAAGTCCTCCTCGACCAGACGCAGGTGGTCGACCGGGTGGTCACCGCGGTGCTCGCGCGCGGCCATCTGCTCCTCGAGGGTTTGCCGGGGCTGGGGAAGACCGAGCTGTGCAAGGGGCTGGCGCGCCTGCTCGAGCTGCCCTTCAAGCGGGTGCAGTTCACCCCCGACCTCCTTCCGGGGGACATCACCGGCACCTACGTTCTCGAGGGCGACGCGCGACAGCTCGTCTTCCGCCCCGGGCCCCTCTTCGCCAGCGTGGTGCTTGCCGACGAAATCAACCGTTCTTCGCCCAAGACGCAGTCGGCGCTCCTGGAGGCGATGCAGGAGCATTCGGTCACCGTGCTCGGGCACACCCACGCGCTCCCCGAGCCTTTCTTCGTCCTCGCCACCCAGAACCCCATCGAGCTCGAGGGCACCTATCCGTTGCCCGAGGCGCAGCTCGACCGCTTCCTGTTTCGGGTGCAGGTGCCTCCGGTGGGAGCCAAGACCTTGGCCACCTTGCTCACCCAGCGCGTGCGCGGGGAGCCGCCGAAGCTTCAGCCGCTCCTCGATGCACAGGCATTGGGCAAGCTGTTTGCCCTGGTCGACCGGGTGCACCTACCGCAGCCGGTGGCCGAGTTCATCGGTCGGTTGGTGGAGGCGAGCGATCCACGCAGGGAGGGCGCTCCCGAGGTGGTGCGGCGCTTCGTGCGCTACGGCGCTTCCCCCCGTGCCGCGCTGGCGATGGCGGCCAGTGCGCGCGCGGCGGCCTTGGCCAAGGGCAAGCCCAACGTCGGCTTCGACGAGGTGCTGGAGGTGGCTCCCGCAGTGCTCAACCACCGGCTGGTGCTCTCCTACGAGGCGTCGCTGGAGAAGGTGGCCGCCGCCCAGGTGGTGGAGGAGCTGGTCCGTGCGGTGCCCGAGATCCCCCATGGATGAGTCGAGCGCCGCCCCCGCCTCCCTCTCCCTCTGGGAGAGGGTCGGGGTGAGGGGCGTGGTCTTGACGTTGGCGCTTTTGCCCGGCACCGCCGTCGCTGGCCAGCTCGATTACACCTTCGCCTCCGTGGACATCGTCTCCGTCGGCGGAGGAACGCTCCAGGTCAGCACCGAGAACGGGGCCCTCTCCTCCGACTCAGGGTACGTGCCCTTACGCGTCTTTCTCACCAACTCGGCGCGCGCGGCGCAGACGGTGCACCTTTCCTTCGACTCCAACATGCCCGGAGCGGCGCCCATCACCCGCACCGTGGAGGTCGACGGGGGCGAGCGGCGGTTCGTGCACTTGTACATCCCCGCGGAGCTCACCTACGGGGCGCTCAGTGCGCGCGCTCCCGGCATCACCGAGGGAGGGCGCCAGAGCGTGCACTTCAGCAAGGTGACCAACCCTCAGCAAGCAGTCCTCTCCTTGGGGACGGCGGAGGAATTCGAAACGCTGGTGGAAGAGGGGCCCGTCTACAGCGACCACAAGGTGATGGTGCAGACGGTGCCCGCGCCGGATGCGCCCCCTGAGCTCGCCGGCTACGTGGGGTACGACGCGGTGGTGCTGCCCGCCACT
>JBMORE010000013.1:21662-36513 GCA_049322255.1 Myxococcota bacterium
AACGCTGGTGGAAGAGGGGCCCGTCTACAGCGACCACAAGGTGATGGTGCAGACGGTGCCCGCGCCGGATGCGCCCCCTGAGCTCGCCGGCTACGTGGGGTACGACGCGGTGGTGCTGCCCGCCACTGCCCTCGACGAGTTGCCCGAGTCGGTCCGCCGCGCGCTCGAGGCCTACGCTGCTACTGGAGGAACGCTGGTGCTGGGCCGGCCCGGCCGCGCGGTGCGAACCCATCTTCCGCTCTTGGGCGATGTGGCTGCGGGTGGTGAGCCGTACGGTTTCGGCTTCGTCGAGCTCTGTCAGGGCGAGGGCACCTGTCTGCGGAGCCCTCCGCCCTCTCGTTCCGTCAAGGTTTTGCCCAAGGGTCCTCTGCAGTTGTGGCGGCGGCGGAGCAGTCCCATCCCGCAAGATGCGCTGCTCCCGCAGGCCACCGCCCCGGTGGGACGTTTTCTCGCCATCATCATCCTCTTCACCTTGGCCATCGGGCCGGGGAGCCTGGTGCTGGCGCGGCGCAAAGGGCCGCCGGTGCTTCTTCTCACCATCCCCCTCACCGCCGCCGTCACCTCGTTGGCCATCGTCGGCTACGCACTCTTCAAAGAGGGCTTCGCGGCGCACGCCTCCACCCGCGGAGTCACCTTGCTCGATACGAAGAACCGGCGCGCCATCACCCTCGGGGTGGCGGCCTTCTACGCCAACCTCTCTCCTGGCGAGGCGCGCTTCTCCTCCACCACCGCCCTCCTCGTACCCGACAGTCGTGAGTCTGAGGTGCGCTTCGCCGCCGTCGATTGGACCCAAGGTGCCCGCTTCGGCGCCGACTTCGTGCCCTCGCGTACCTACCGCGAGTGGGGAATTCTCTCCGTCGAGCCCTCCCGCGCCCGCTTGCTGGTGCAAGCCGACGGCGGCGAGGCGCCCCTGGTGAAGAACGCGCTCGGCTCCCGCATCCGCCGGGCGAAGTTTCGTTGGAACGATGAGCTGTGGGGGGTGGAGGACCTCGCCGAGGGGGCCGAGGGCCGCGCGGTGCCACGAGGAACACAGGAGGCCTCCTTCTGGGAGCTCGCAGGCGTCCACCACCGGCTCACCCCGTCCGGGGTCGTCTTGGAGGAGGGGCTGAAAGAGGGCGAGTTTTTGGCCCACGTCGACGGGCCCAGCCTTCTGCCTTTGGGCGGAGTGCGCATCCAGCCCCATGACGCCGAGCACCTGATTCGTGGGGAGGTGGAGTGATGGCGTTGCTCGAAGTGAAGGGCCTGACGCGCGAGTTCGGCTCCTTACGCGCGGTGGACGAGGTGAGCTTCACTCTGGAAGAGGGCGTCATCTTGGGCTTCATCGGGCCCAACGGCGCGGGCAAGAGCACCACCATGCGCATCTTGGCCACGCTCGACGTGCCTACCCAAGGGCAGGTGCTCGTCGGTGGCAAGAGCGCGGTGGAGCGGCCCGACCAGGTGCGCCCCCTCATCGGGTACATGCCCGACCGCTACGGCACCTACGACGACATGACGGTGTACGAGTTCCTCGACTTCTTCGCTCGCGCTTATCGGCTTCATGGCCGGGAGCGAAAGGAGCGGGTAGCTCAGGTGATGGAGTTCACCCGGCTCACCGAGTTGGGCCCAAAGCTCACCAGCGCGCTCTCCAAAGGCATGAAGCAGCGGGTGGCGCTGGGGCGAACGCTCCTCCACGACCCCAAGCTGCTCATCCTCGACGAGCCGGCGGACGGGCTCGACCCGCGGGCACGCATCGAGCTGCGCGAGCTGCTCAAGGCGCTCGCCGCCCAGGGCAAGGCGGTGCTCATCTCCAGCCACATCCTCACCGAGCTGTCGGAAATCTGCGACGCCTGCGCCATCATCGAGCAGGGGAAGCTGCTCGCCCTCGGGCCGGTGGAGGAGATTTTGGCCCAAAGCCGCGGCGCGGCGGCCTTCAGCGACTTGGTCTTACGGCTTGCGGGAGCGAACGTGGGGGAGGCGCTCGAGAAGGCAGAGCGGCTCCTCCTCGAGCAGCCGCGCGTGGCCAAGGTGAGCATCGAGGGCAGCGCGGTGCGGGTGCGGGTGGAGCTGCCTTCCGGTGCTTCGCCGAGCCCGGGGTGGGTGGACGAGGTGGCCGCGGCGCTACTCCGGGCGGTGGTGCAGGCCGAGCTGCCGGTGTGCGCTCTCTCCACCCAGGAGCTCGACCTCGAGGATGCGTTCATGACGGTGACTCAGGGGAGGGTGCGGTGAGCGGGGAATTGGCGCCGGAGCTGACGCCCCTCACCCCCACCCTCTCCCAGGGGGAGAGGGAGTTGGGTGACCGCATCAATCCTATTGTGATCAAGGAGGTGCGCCAGGGCCTACGCACCAAAGTTTTTTGGATTTGCTTTTCGCTGATGCTCCTGGCGTGCCTGGTCATCTCGCTCATCGCCTTCGCCGTCACCCGCGACGCGGGCACCCAGACGGTGGGGCAGGAGTTCTTCTTCTCCTACTTCGTCTGCCTGGGGGTGGTGCACTTCTTCGTCATCCCCTACAGCGCGCACCGCTCGCTGGCCAAGGAGCGCGAGGAGGAGACCTGGGTCTTGCTCACCCTCACCGGCTTGGGCCCGCGGCGCATCCTGCGCGGCAAGCTCGTCTCCTACCTCGTGCAGGCCGCGCTCTACGGCTCGGCGGCGGGGCCGTTCCTCGTCTTCAGCTATTACTTGAACGGCATCGACCTGCCCACCATCCTCGCGGTGCTCCTCTTGGGAGCGGCCTACCTCGTCTTCCTCACCGCGGCTTCGGTGAGCGCCGCCACCTTGGCCGAGCACAAAGTCATGCGGGCGCTCGCCCACTTCTTGCTCCTGGGAGTGTTGCTCGGCGGCACCTCGATGGGGCTGGGCATCGCCTTCGCGCTCACCGAGGAGGGGCACAGCATCGTCAACGACAAGGACTTTCAGCTCGCCATCGGCATCGGGCTGTGGGCGATGCTCAGCTACGGTCTGCTCCTCTTCGAGGCGGCGGCGGCGCGGCTGTCGTTGCCCACCGAGAGCTACGCCAAGGGGCCGCGGCTGGCGTTTCTCTTCCAACTCTTGGCCACCGCCGGTCTCCTCTTCTACCTCTGGCTGCGCGAGGGCCAGGAGCCAGGGGTGGCCGTCGCCGGGCAGATTTTCTTCTGCCTGCACTTGACGGTGGTGGGGTTGTTTCTCACCAGCGACGTGGACGGACAGGCCCCGTGCCACCGCGACGGCACCGGGCCCTTCTCGCTTTTGCGCCCGGGGGCACTGCGCGGCTTTCGGCTGGTGATGGTGGCGCTCCTTGCCAGCTCGCTCTTCTTCCTCGTGCTCTTTCTTTTCTCAGAGGAGGCATCGTGGATGACGAGCGACCTGAGCCTCCAGGTGCTCCTCGCCGCCGGCGCCTACGTGGCGCTCTACCTGTCGATGCCCCTCGTCCTCACCCGCCTGTCCACCTCACCTCGCTGGCGCCAGCCTTTGGTGACCCGGGTGGTGTTCCTGGCCGTCCTCTTGGTGGGTGCCGGTGTGCCTCCCCTCGTCGGCGCCATCGCCTTCGGTAAGCCGGAGGAGCCGAGCTTGAACCTCTTCAATCCGGTGGTGGGGCTCGTCAACCTCGTCGACCGACGGCAGGACGACTTCGGAGCGCTCCTCCTCTTGTGGGCGGTGGCGGCAGCGGCGGTCATCGCGGCGGACCGCCTGCTCGCCGCACGAGATATTGCTCCCTCTCCCTCTGGGAGAGGGCAAGGGTGAGGGCAGTATGCCCGACGAGCTGACACCCCTCACCCCGACCCTCTCCCAAAGGGAGAGGGAGGCGGTGGAACGTGCTGCCCAGGGCAAGACGCTGCGGCTGCCGCGGGTACCGCACCGAGGTCGAGTGGGGGAAGTGCGGGCGGCGTCGGTGGGCAGCTCGATGGAGATGCACGACTTTCGCGCCTACCAGCCGGGAGACGACGTGCGGCATCTCGACTGGAACGCGGTGGCACGCACCGGTGAGCTCGTGGTGCGCGTGCGCCAGGAAGAGGTGTCTCCCCGGGTGGAGGTGCTCCTCGACGCCTCGCGCTCGATGGCGGTGTCCCCCGTGAAGGCCGAGCGTTCCACTGAGGTAGCGATGCTTCTGTGCAAGGTCGCCGCGCGACAGGGATTGGAGCCGACCGTACTGGTGACGTCGCGCTCGCCCCGGCGAGCCACTGGAGGCGGTTGCGAGGCCGTACTGCGAGCCCTCGAGCACGACGCCGCCGATCATCTCCTCGAGGCGCTCCGCCGCTCTCCGCCCCTTCGCCCCTGTGGTCTTCGCCTGGTGGTGAGTGACTTTCTCTTCGAGGCACCGCTCGACCAACTTGCCCAGCGCCTCTCGGCGCAAGCCTCCGCGCTCGCACTGATTCAGGTTCTCGACCAAGAAGACACCCGCCCCACCGGAGGCGAAGGCGCGCGCCTGGTGGACGCCGAAACAGGCGAGGTGCTCGAGCGCATTCTGGCGAGCTCGGTGGTGGAGAGCTACCAGCGGCGGCTGGCGGAGCACCAGCAACTGTTGCGCACAGCCGCCTTTCGGGTGCGGGCCACGCTGGTGACTGCTCCGGCGCAGCCGAGCATCGACGTCCTCGCCCGCGGACCGCTCGCTCCGCTGTGGGAGGGCGACCGGTGAGCTTCGGTTTTCCCTGGGGGCTGCTCGCATTGGGGGCGCTGCTCCCGCTGGCTGCGGCCTATTTTCTTCGCCGCCGCCAAAAACCGCGCACGGTGAGCGCGCTCTTCCTTTGGCGCACCCCCCATCAGCGCGCCCAGGCCGGCCCGCGGCTGGAACGCTTCACCCGCGAGCTTTCCTTCCTTCTCGAGGCGTTGGCCATCATCGCCGGAGCGCTCTTCCTCGCCGACGTCCGTTGGGGTGGAGACCTCGAGCAGCGGCATCTGGTGGTGGTGGTCGACGGAAGTCTCTCGCTCGCCGCCCATCCTCCTGCGGGAAAGCCCGTTGTCGAGCGGGTGCGGGAGGCGGTCGCGGCGGCCATCGCGCGCGAGGGAGCGAGCCTGGTCACCGTGGTGGAGAGCGGGCCCTATCCCAAAGTGCTCGCCGGACCGCAGGCGCGCGCCTCGGAGGCGCTCGCGGGCTTGGAGAACTGGCGCCCGCTGGGCCCTTCGCACGATGTGATGCCTGCGGTGCTCTTGGGGCGGGAGCTCGCCGGACCGGGAAAGCGGTTGTGGCTTTTCACCGACGGGCCGCTTCCGGAAGGAACGCCGCTGCCTGCGGAAGTGCAGCTCGTCGGCGTCGGCGAGGCGGTGGACAACGTGGCGCTGGTGTCGGCGCAGCGCAAAGACGAGGGCGCGCGGGTGGTGGTGACGGTGCGGGTGGCAAGCTATGCCGCCACACCGCGCAAGTTGCCGGTTCGCTTTTCCGGGGAGAACGCCGAGCGGGAAGAGTGGGTGGAGCTGCCCGCGGGTGGCAACGCGGTGGTGCGCGCCTCGTTGGCCAGCGCAGGACCCATCGAGGTGCGCCTGCCCGACGACGCCCTGGTGGAGGACGGCCGGGTGACGCTCCTGATGTCTTCGCTGGCGGTGGTGCCAGTGCGGCTGATGGAGGGGCTCTCTTCGGCGGAGCGTTCGGCGCTGCAGCGGTTTTTCGACGTGGCGGAGGGCGTCGCTTCGGCGAAGCCGGAGGAGAAGCAGGCGGGGACGCTTTCCTTCGGGCCGCGCGGCGTTGGCGCCTCGGTGCAGCTGGGTGCGCGTGGCGCCCTCGAGTCCTACGTTGGCCCCTTCTTCACGCAAAAAGGCCATCCGCTGCTCGACGATGTCTCTTTCGGGGGAGTGGTGTGGACGGCGGGAGAGAGTCCCTCCGGGCTGCCGCTGGTGACGGCCGGTGAGGCGGTGCTTCTCTCCGAGGAGACGGACGGCACGGTGCACCTGAACCTCGAGCTGTCGCGCTCCAACGTGCAGCGCACCGCGGCCTGGCCGGTGCTCTTGAGCAACCTCATGCGCCGCGCTCGCTTGTCGGTGCCCGGGCTGCCCAAGCGAAACTTTCTCCTCGGCGAGGAGGTGCCGGTGGTGACCGAGCCGGGTGTGCGCTACCTGCTCGACGGTCCGGGGGGAGAGCGGCCGGTGCTCGGGGTGGGCGCGGTGCGGCTTCCTCCCTTGTCGCCCCCAGGACGGTACCGGCTGTTGCGCGAAGGGAAGGAGGTCGACGCGCTGGAGGTGCTCACCCTCGATGCCCGCGAGTCGGATTTGCGAGGCCGCGGGAAGGTGGAGCGCGCCGCGAGCATCAAGGGGGAATTGACCACCCGGGCGCTGGCCAGGCAGCGGTCACTGTGGCCACTGCTGCTCCTGCTTGCCTTGCTGATTGTTGACTTCGTCCTCCCTCTCCCTTTGGGAGAGGGCCGGGGTGAGGGGTCCCGAGCTCGCCGAGCTGCCGCCCCTCACCCTTACCCTCTCCCAGGGGGAGAGAGATGACGCTGGTCCTGCCGCAAGCGCTGCTCCTCCTCGTGCCGCTGTGGCTGTGGGTGTGGAAGCGCGGGCGGGTGAACGGCCCGGCGTTCGTCTTGCGCTTCGCCACCGTCGGTGTGCTGGTGCTCGCGTTGGCGCAGCCGCACCTCTCTTGGCGCAGCGCGGGAAGCGACTTGATGGTGGTGGTCGACCGCTCGCGCTCGATGCCGCCCGGCTCGGAAGGGAAGGCCGAAGAGCTCATTCGGCTTCTCGAAGCGCAGCGACGCCCGGGAGACAGGTTGGGGGTGGTGGCCTTCGGCCGCGAGGCACGGGTGGAGGCGGCGCTCTCGGAGCAGACCTCCTTCGGTGGCTTTTCCCGTGCGGTGGATGCCGAAGCCTCCGACCTCGCCTCGGCGCTCGACGCTGCGGGAGAGCTGGTTCCGTCGACGCGGGCGGCGCGGGTGCTGGTCATTTCCGACGGTCGTGCCACCGGGCTCGATGTGCGCGGAGCGGCCAGACGGCTGGCGGCGCGGGGCATCGCCGTCGACTACCGCTGGCTCGGGCGGGAAGAGAGCAGGCTCGACTTGGCGGTGGTCGCCCTCGACGGGCCCTCCGCCGTTTCGGTGAAGGAGCCCTTTCTGCTTTCCGCCACTGTCCACGCCAGCGCGGCGGCGAAGGGAACGGTGTTGCTCGAGCGCAATGGCCAACCACTGGTGAAGGGCCCGTACGACTTCCGTGCAGGACAGAACGTGCTCACCTTCCGTGACTGGGTGGAAGAGGAGGGGCTGGTCAGCTACCGCCTCACGGTGGAGGCCGCGGGCGACACGGTGGTGGAGAACGATGTCGGCCGCGCGGTGTTGCGCGTCGAAGGTCCGCCGCGGGTGCTCTTGCTCACCCACGCGCCGGAGGGCACGTTGGCGAAGACGCTCGCCGAAAGCGGCCTGCGCGTGGAGGTGCGAGCGCCCTTCCCCCTGACGATGGACGCTCTCGACGGAGTGGGGACGGTGGTGTTGGAGAACGTCGAGGCCGGCAGCCTGTCTGAGGCCGGGCTGCACGTGCTCGCGCAGTATGTGAAGGAGGCAGGGGGCGGCCTGGTGATGACCGGCGGGAAAATGAGCTTCGGCGAGGGCGGCTTTCGCAAGTCACCGGTGGAGGAGCTGCTCCCCGTTTCGCTGGAGGTGCGCGAGGAGCAGCGGCGCGCGGCGGTGGCGATGGCGATCATCATGGACTGCTCGTGCTCGATGGGCGCCACGGTGTCCGACGGCCGCACGAAGATGGAGCTCGCCGCCGAAGGCGTCGTCGGCGCGCTGGAGCTGCTCAATGACCACGACGAGGCCTCGGTGCACATGGTGGACACCCAGGCGCACGAAATCTTCGGCCTTGCTCCGGTGAGCGAGGGGCTGCCTTTGGGGAAGGTGGCGCGCGGCTTCTCCGGCGGCGGAGGCATTTACGTGGGGGTGGGGCTCGCCGCTGGCCGCGACGAGATTCTCCAGAGCCGGAAGCCCACCCGCCATCTCTTGCTCTTCTCCGACGCCGCCGACTCCGAGGAGCCCGGCGACTACCTGCGCACCCTCTCCGAGCTGCAAAGGGAGAAAGTCACCGTGTCGGTCATCGGGTTGGGGCGGCGAACCGACCCGGACGGGGCGCTCTTGGAAGAAATTGCTCTCCGCGGCGGTGGGCGGGTGTACTTCGCCGAGGACGCCACCAGCCTGCCGCGCATCTTCAGCCAGGAGACCATCGCGGTGGCCCGGGCGACCTTCGTGGACACGCAGACGGCGGCGAAGCTGGGCCCCGACCTGGCGCTTTTGGGGCAGTCCTTCGGCACCCGTTTCTCCTCGGTGGGTGGCTACAACCTCTCCTATTTGCGCCCGCGGGCATCGGTCGGTCTTCGCACCAGCGACGAGAACGAGGCGCCGCTGCTCGCGCTGTGGCCCAAGGGCGCGGGCAAAGTCGTGGCATACACCGGTGAGGTGGACGGCGAATTCACAGGGCCGATGCGCCACTTCGGTGGCTACCGCGCGCTGCTCGAACAGATGGTGCGCTGGACGATGCCGCCTCACGCCGACTCGATCGATGTGGTGCCTCGGGCAATCCGGTGGGGGAACGACCTGCACGTCACCCTCGACTTCGACCCCAAGAGCGCTCCGCCGGAGGGCGCAGCGACGCTGGTTCTCCTCACCGCTGATGCGCGTACCGCCCCGGTGGAGCTGCCGCTGCGCTGGGAGGACGAAGACCGAATGGGCGTGCACTACTCGCTGCCCGGCAGCGGAACGTTTCACCCGGTGGTGAAGCTCGAAGGGCGGGTCTTGCGCGCTCCGCCGGTGACGCTGCCCTACGCTCCGGAGTTCGAGCCGAGCAGCGTGGCGGATGGAAGACAGCTGCTCGCCGCGATTGCAAAGGCGAGCGGCGGGGTGGAGCGGCTGGCGATGACCCACCTCTTCGCCGACGCCGTAGAGTCGGTGGCCTTCATACCCCTGGCGCCGCTCCTGGTGGCCGGCGCGCTGGCGCTGCTCCTTGCCGAAGTCATCACCCGACGCTTTTTCCAAAGCACCCCTCTCCCCTTGGGAGAGGGCAAGGGTGAGGGGCGCGTTCATCAAATGGGAGCTGACACCCCTCACCCCGCCCCTCTCCCAGAGGGAGAGGAAGTCGAGCCACGTTCGCCGTTTGAAGTCGCCCGCGAGCGCGCCAAGCAGCGCCTGCGCCGCTAACCCCACCAACGCCCAGCGACATGCGGCCGTCCATACCCTAGGGTGCGCGCCCAAGCGTGGAGATTTCCGCCCTCAAACCCGTCGAGCACGTGGCCAAGCTCTTGCTGGCGCTTTTCGCCGCCGTTCTCTTGTGGCGGCCGTGGAGGCGTCATCGCGCGCAGCGCCTGGTCGAGCGGCCGAAGAAGATTCTTCTGGTGCGCATCGACGACCGCGTGGGCGAGGCGCTGCTCACCACGCCGTTGTTCGAGTCGCTCCGCGCTCGCAGCTTCTCGCCCACGGTGCATGTGCTCGTCCACTCCAGGGTGACGCGGGTGCTCCAGGGGCACCCGATGGTGGACCAGATGATTCCACTCGACCGGCGAGCGCTGGCGCTGGGGGCATGGGCGCCGGGCATCGCCGCGCTCCGCCGCGAGGGCTACGAGGTGGTGGTGAATTGCGCCAGCTGGTCGGAGCCGTCGGTGACCAGCGCGTTGGTGGCCAGGCTCGCCGGCCCTCGCGCGGCGGTGGTGGGGCCGAACGTGTGGCCGGTGCGCCACCTCCACGACGTCAACGTTTCTGCCCGGAAGGACACCGAGTCCGAAGTGAAGCAGCGGGTGCACCTGCTCTCGGCCCTCTCGGAACATCGCGCGGTCGAACGCCTCTCCTTCCGTCAGCCCCAGCCAGGCTCCGAGGTGCGGGCGCTGTTGGCGCAGTTGGCTGCCGCACCCTTTGCGGTGGTGAACCCCGGAGGACGGCTCGGCTGGCGGCGCGTTCCTCCGGCGGTCTTCTCCGCAGCCGCCCGGGTGCTCGCCGAGCAGAAGGTCAAACCGCTGGTCACCTGGGGCCCGAACGAAAGAGAGCTCGCCGAAGAGGTGGTGCGTCACGCCCCGGGCGCGCAGTTGGCGCCGGCGACCGACCTGGACGAGCTTGCCGCCCTGTTCGCCGCCTCCCGTCTGGTGGTGTGCAACAACACCGGGCCGATGCACTTGGCGGTGGCGGTGGGCGCTCCGACGGTGGCGCTCTTCTGGCGCATGCCGCCCTCGCGCTGGGGCCACTTCTTGCCGCCGCACGCGATGGTCGATCTCACCAGCGCCGCCGACCCAGCCTCCCAAGTGGCGGGAGTGGTCCGAAAACAGTTGGAGGCGATTGTTGCCGTCTGACAACTCTGCGAATCCGACGGTTCGAACCAAGATGGCTGCTCGCATACCGTGCCCGGGGTGCAGGTCGCTGGTCATGGTCGCCGTTGGCTGACGTGGGTGTTTGGAGCCGCGCTCCTCGCCGCGGTGATCGCGGTCGCGCTGGTGGTCCGCACCCGTCGCCCCTTCTACCGGAGCACGCCTGGCCGGGTGCTCTTGGTCACTACCTTGGTGCTCGTTCCGGTGACGTTCGCCATTCCTTTCTTGCCGCACGCGGGCGTTCTCGGTTTCGTTCCGCTGCCGACGAGCTTGCTGGGGGCCCTCGCCGGGGTGACCGGGCTGTACGTTCTATCGACCGAGCTGTTGAAGAAGTGGTTCTATCGGCGAGTGGTGTGACGCCCGCCGCCGCCGTCGGTTTGCCTGCGCGCCGCGAAGTGCAGTAGACCGTGCCCTTCCCGAAGGGGCCGGAGCGGACGTTCGCATGCAAACCCGAAGGTTGTTTTCGCTCGTGGTCGGCCTCGGGCTGGCCAGCGGCTGCGGTCAGTCGCCTAAGACGTTCGAAGCCGGTGGAATGGCGCCCCAAATCTCGGTGGTGGGCGTGGGTGGAGGTGGCGGTGGCGGCGGGGGTGCCAACGTCCCGGTGATCGACCTTCGCGTCGACGTGAACCGCAACGGGACGGTGGACCTCGACGACCCCACCGAAGACGCTGACGAGACGGTTTGGTCGGCGACCCACGGAGCCATCTTTCTCGCCAACCTCGACGACGATCAGGATCGCTGCCCCACGGCCACGACCAGTGGCCAGGCGCTCACCGACGCTCAGTACGCCGGTTGCCACGACGCTTCCGATTCGGTGGTCAACGGGCCCGACGACTTGCTCGACCTCGCCCGGATGTGGGTCAAGCCTTGGCCGTTGGCTCCGGATTCGGCGGTGGGCTCGCTCGAGCTGTCCTCCCCGGCGGACCAGCACGTAAGGCTCTTCAAGAGCTCTGGGGGCCAGTTCACCCTCTTCAACCCGCTCACCGACAACTTCACCGCCGCCGAGCTGCGCGCGGGCGTCGAGCTGGCCATCGAGGGCAAAGACATCGTTCGCGACCCGGCGGTTTGGAACGGTTACCTCGACGTGACGCTCATCGTGCAGGCCCCGGGGAACCCTCCGGTGGCAGGAACGGACAGCGTGCGCCTGCGGGTTGCTCCGGTCATCACGTTCCACCACAACCTCTCCGCTGAACAGGTGTTCGTCAGCCGCCTCCCCGGCGACCCCGACTCCACCCGCTTCACCCAGGCGCTCTCCGACGCGCTCTCCCAGTCGATGGTGAGCCGGCCGCTGGTGCAATTCTCCGAAGACGACCCGTGGACCGAGGACTTCTTCGAGCCGGCCTACATGTCGATGCCGGCCGCCGGCGGCGCGCAGCACGTGGTGCGGGTCAACTTCCGCTCTGCCAACATCTACGGCAACCCCACGGGCTCGCGGCCGCTGCGGCCGGCGGGCCGGGTCGTGTTCTTCATGCGCAGCAAGGACGTGGCGGCGATTCAGGAGTTCGACCCCGCATCTGACCCGAACATGGACTCGCTCAACTCGATGGGGAACACCGAGACGGTGCCGCCCTACACGCTGGGCAGCGCCTCCTTCCCGCTGGGCCGAATCTTGCGTGGCAGCCACCCGCAGTTCTACCCGGACCGGCGCTTCTCCAAGATGCTCGAGGCGCAGAGCGTGCAGCCGCCCATCTACATCGACACCTCCTGGCTCTTGGTGGGCCACGTGGACGAGACGCTGAGCTTCCTTCCGTTCGACTCTCCCCGCGGGTGGATCGTTCTGGTCAACGACCCCCGGTTGGCGCGGCAGATGCTCGAAGCACAGCGCAGCGCGGGAAACGGCGATGTGCCGATGTTCGTGGGCAAGCGCTGGCTCGACGACTTCGGCCGGGAGCGCGACGCCCAGGTGACCGTCTCCGGCGTGCTCGACGACACCGGGGTGATGGCCGAGAGCGCGGCCTCCGCGGCCGAGGTCGACGCGCAGCTGGCCATTCTCCGCCAGGCCACTGGGCTCACCGACGCGGAAGTCGTCCCCATCCCCTTCCTGCACGAGCAGTACGCCGGCTACTCCCTGGCCTATCAGCCGGGCACGGTGAACGCGCTGGTGCTCAACGACAAGTTCCTGGTGATGCCCGACCCGTTCGGTCCGGTCATCAACGGGCAAGACATCTTCAAGGAGCAGATTCGCACCGCCTTGGCGCCCTACGGGTACACCGTCCACTTCGTCGACGACTGGAACCTGTACCACCGCAACATGGGCGAAGTGCACTGCGCCACGAACACCGCGCGGGCCATTCCCGCGGCGAAGTGGTGGGAGGGTGGCCGATGAGAACGCTGGCAATGACGATGGCGATGGCCGCGCTGCTTCACTCGGCGGCGGCATGGGCGGGAGAAGGGCTGGTGCTCTCGTCGAGCGCGCTTCCTCCCGAGGTTCGGCGCACGCTGGCGGCGGAGATTGCCGAGGCCAAAGCGGCTCAGCCCCAGGCCTTCGAGACGATGGCCGCGCTGTACGGGAAGATGAATGCGCTCGACCAGAAGAAGCGGGGCCGGCTCGCGGCGCTGTCTCCCTACCTGCGCGCGATGGGCCCCGAGGCGTTGTGGCCGGCGCTGGAGCTGCTCGCCTTCGAGGCGCCCCCGATGCCGCTGACTCCCAGCGCCGCCTTGTCCTTACGGCTGGGGCTCATCGAGGCGGTGGGTCGGTTGCGCGAGCCCAAGGCCGCCCCGGTATGGGTCGCCCTCTTGAACAGCCAGCAACCAGAAAGCGCGGTCTACCGCTCGGCGGCGCAGGCCCTGGGGTTTTTGGGTACGGACGAAGCAGCGGCGCAGCTTTTGGCCTCGAGCCGTGAAGGGGGGCCGAGGGGAGCGGCGGTGCGTGCGGGAATGGGCTCCTGCCGCCGGCTGGTGGTGGCGCAGGCGCTGGCGGGGGCGCTGGCGCGGACGGGAGACGAGGCCGAGGCGGCGGCGCTGGCCAAGGCTTTGGGCGAGGTGGCCAACGCGTGGGCGTGGAAGACCCCGGCGGTGGCCGCCAAGGACGAGGAACCCCAGGTGCGCGCGACCGCGGCCAAGGCGTTGGTGAAGGCCTACCTGCGTTTCCCGGGCTTCGCGCGACAGGCGGCCTCCAACGCCCTGATGGTGGTCGATGCGCCCATCACCGGTGCGCTCATCGACCAGGCGCGCTCCGGCGCGTCGGAAGAGGAGCTGGCGTCACTCCAGGCGCTCGCGGCTCGGTGGGAGAAGAACCCCACGCGATAGGCGACACTCAAATCTCGAAGATTTGAACACTCATTTCGCGCGCCGCGAGCTTCTCGAGGTCGTCCGCGTCGTGGGTGGCGACGATGGTGTCGCCGAGCGCCGCCGCGGCACATTTCGGCGAGTACTGGAGCAGGCACCCGAATGGGCGCACCGATGTCTCGAGCGACCTGGAGCACGGCCCGCGCGCGGAGCGCTTGCGATTCGCGACGCTGCGCACTGGCGAGAGCGCTGAGCGCTTCGGAATCGAGGATTAGGACCTGCGCCATGACCGTCGCGCTTCCTTCAGGACTTCCTCGGGAACAGGACCGTGCTTGCGTCAAGCTCCGCGAGGAGCTCGGTCAGCCGTTCGCGCTCAAGCGCCTGCTGAACGGCCTGGGCGATGAACTTCGAAACACCGCGGCTGCCGACCCGCTTTCGAAGAAGCCGCCCTATCGCACGAGGCACGCTGATAGAGAGCTTCTCGACGCCGCTTCGCATGGCAAAATGCTACTGGGCTGAAGGGCTGGTGAGGAGGATTCAGGTCAACACCGCGTCGAATTTCACTGGCTTCAGTATGTGGGGGTCGGGAATCGTGCCCATCACCACCGCGTCAGGAACGCGCACGGCGAGCATTTCCTACGGAGGCGCAGCCCTCGCCACGGGCACCAACTACTACTGGCGCATCCGCTTCTGGGACTCCAACGGCTTCATGGGCCCCTGGAGCAGCTCCTGCCTGCTTCGCATCAACCGAGCGCCGACGACGCCCTCCAACGTTGATCCGCTGGGGCCGTACGTCTCCACCCTGACGCCGCTTCTCACCGGCTCGACCTACAATGACTTGGAGAACAACCCCCAAGCCGCGGCGCAGTTCCAGCTGCGCCTTGCGGGCGACACCTACGCCAACGGCATCAATTCGGGGCTTTTGGGGGGGGCGACGACGAGCTGGTTGGTGGCGCCCGCGCTGACGGAAGGTACCCAATACTTCTGGCAGGTGCGCTACCAGGACAGCGTAGGCGGCTGGTCCAATTTCTCCAACGAGACTTCCTTCACCGTCGACACGATTCCCCCCACGACGCCGGGCGCACCCTTCGTCGTCTCTCCTAACCCCACCAACGGCGTCGTCACCCTCTCTTGGAACCCGCCCTCCGCCGACAGCGTCAGCGGGATTGCGGGATACGAGTTGTACCGCTCCAACGACGCTACCACTTGGACGGTGGTCAACCCCAACCCGGTCACCGGTTTGACGACGAGCGGCAGCATCAACTACGGCTACTCGCCGCCGGAAGGGAGCCACTACTACCGGGTGCGGGGCAAGGACAACGCGGGCAACTTCTCTGCCTACTCGCCCTCTTCCGTCGAAGTCGTCGTGGACAAGACGGCGCCCTCCACCCCGGGCCAGCCGCGCGTG
>JBMORE010000014.1:0-3956 GCA_049322255.1 Myxococcota bacterium
GGGTGGACGTACCTGCGAGCGCGGCCAGCCGGTCGACGTACGCAGAGGTGTGCACGGCGATGAGCTCTTCGCGGGTGGCCGGGCGAGGAGGGGTGCGGAAGGTGTTCTCCACCGGCGAGCGCGCAAGACCTTCGAGAATGCACCGCAGCCGTGCGGGCGACTCGGGGTGCATCGGGCCGGGGTCGTGCGCCAAAAACAGCGGGCCGGAAAGGAGGAGCGTGGCCATGAGGCTTAGACAAGCGTAACCGTTTCTTGCCCCCGTCCGATTTCCCTCCCTACAGTCGGGCCCACGCGTGGCGAAGGCTGGGAACAAAGTCGGGCTGTGGTGGCCAATCTTCGGCTCGTTTGCCTTCGCGCTGATAGGGGTGCTCTTCGGGCTCTACCTGGTGGTGCCCTGGGAGGCAGGCGCTTACCTGACCGAGACGCTGTACCAGCGGGGTAGGGCGGTGGCGAACGAGATCGATCGCAGCATCGCCGGCGCGTCGAAAGACCGCGAGCAGGCGGTGACGGCGGTGCTGGAGATGCAGCGGGTCACCCAGAGCGACCCCGACATCCGCTTCGCCGCGGTGGTGGTGTGCAAAAGCTCCGAGCGCTGCGACGCGGACGACGTGCTCGCCACCACCGGTGCCGATCCGACGTTGGTGAGCAGCGCGCTGGAGAGGTTCAACGCCGCCGGGCGGCCGGTGAAGATGACACTCGACAGCGGAAATCTCCTCGTCGCCGACCCGACGAGCCAAGCGTTCGGCCCTTCCAGCGGCTGGGTGCTGGTGGCCTTGAGCCGCAAGACCATCGAGGAGGGCGAGGCCGCCGTGCGCAACACGGTGCTGATGGCGTTGGTGGTGGGGTGCTTGCTGTTCCTGCTCATGGTGGGGGTCATCTCGCGCGTCTTCGTCTTGCGACCGCTGCGCTCGATGTTGGCGATGGCCTCGCGCCTGTCCGAAGCCGATCTCTCCGGCCAGGTCGAGGGCTCGCGTACCCGTGAGATGTCGCGCCTGGCCGACGCGCTCAACGCCATCGCCGCTTCCTTGCGCGACACCGTGGGGAGGGTGCGGGGGGTGAGCGAGGGGCTGGTGCAGGTCATCGAGCAGATTTCCCGCACCGGGCACACCGTGTCCTCAGGCGCCAGCACCGTGCTCACCCGGGTGGAGGAAACCTCCTCCTCGATGGTGGAGATGATGGCCAGCTTGCGCGGCATCGCCGAGAACGTCGAGGTGCTCTACCAGAGCGCCGAGGAGTCGAGCTCGTCGATCATGGAGATGGCCGCCACCAACGACGAAGTGGCCGAAAACGTGCAGGCGATGGCCGCTTCGGTGGAGGAGACCACCAGCGCCATCGAGGAGATGACCTACTCCATCAAAGAGGTCGCCAAGAACATCGAGGAGCTCTACGCCTCCACCGAGGAGACCTCCTCCTCGATGAGCGAGATGGACGTCTCCATCGGCCAGGTGGAGACCAACGCCAACGAGACAGCGCGGCTCTCGGAGCAGGTCTCCAAAGACGCCGAGACCGGTGTGGAGGCGCTGCAGAAGACGCTCGCCGGCATCGACAAAATCAAGGCGTCGAGCCGCGAGGCTTCGAGCGTCATCGAGAGCCTGGGCAAGCGCATCTCCGAGATTGGCAACATCTTGAACGTCATCGACGACGTGGCCGAGCAGACCAACCTGCTCGCGCTCAACGCGGCGATCATCGCCGCCCAGGCAGGGGAGCACGGCAAAGGCTTCGCGGTGGTGGCCGAGGAGATCAAGGACCTCGCCGAGCGCACCGGCGCCTCGACGAAGGAGATCTCCGACCTCATTCGCAACGTGCAGGAGGAGTCGCGCAACGCCGTGGCGGCGATGAACCAGGGGGTGAAGAACGTCGACCAGGGCGTGCAGCTGGGGCACGAAGCGGAAGGGGCGCTGAAGAAGATTTTCGACTCCGCCAACAAGAGCACGATGATGGTCAAGGCGATCGCCCGAGCCACCGTGGAGCAAGCGCGGGGTTCGAAGCAGGTCACCGCGTCGATTCAGCGCATCGCCGAGACGGTGCAGCAGATCTCCAAGGCCTCCAACGAGCAGGCCAAGGGGGGCGAGCAAATCATGAAGAGCGCCGAGAAGATGAAGCTCATCACCCAGCACGTGCAGCGTTCCTCGCAGGAGCAGGCGCACGGCTCGAAGCAAATCTCCCGCTCGATCGAGAGCATCAATGAGATGGTCACTCACTTGAATCGGGCCCAGAAGGAGCAGACCAAGGGGTCGGAGCAGGTCTTGAAGGCCGTGGAGGCGATCAAGACCGTCTCCGAGCACCAAGCGCGCTCGGTGAAGCTGCTCGAAGAAGCCATCGAGTCATTGCGGCAGCAGGCCGACGTGCTGCACTCCGAGGTGCGCCGCTTTCGGACCTGAAGCGGGCTTGCTACATCTGCCAAAGCTTGGCCGCCACCTCGCCACCTTCCCGCTCCGAGCGGGCCACCGTGCTCCTCATCGCCGGAGTGCAGTTCGTCAACATCCTCGACTTCATGATGGTGATGCCCCTGGGCCCGGACTTCGCGCTGGCCTTGGGTATTCCCCAGTCGCGGCTGGGGCTCATCGGAGGCAGCTACACGGCGGCGGCAGCGCTGTCGGGCGTCATCGGCTCGCTCTTTTTCGATCGGTTCGACCGCAAGCGGGCCCTCACGTTGACGTTGCTGGGCCTGGTGGTGGGCACCACCGCTGGAGGCTTTGCCCAGGGGCTCGTCTCTCTGCTCGCGGCGCGGCTGTTCGCCGGCTTCTTCGGTGGCCCGGCCACTTCGCTGTCGATGGCGATCATCGCCGACCTCGTTCCATCCGAGCGCCGGGGCAGGGCGATGGGGGCGGTGATGACCGCCTTCTCGGTGGCCTCCGTTCTGGGAGTGCCCGCGGGGCTTTTCCTCGCCGAGCTTTCTTCCTGGCGCATGCCCTTCTTCGCGGTGGCGAGCCTGGGTTTGGTGATGGCAGTGCTGGCAGCCAGGCTCTTGCCGCCGCTTCGAAGCCACCTCCACGGGCACGCCGACGTCGGCGAAGTGGCCAGCTTGTGGCGGCCGCTGGTGCTCGCGTCCTTCTCGATGACCGCGGTGGTGATGATGGCGGGGTTCATCGTCATTCCCAACATCTCCGCCTTCGTGCAAAGCAACCTGGGCTACCCGCGCGAGGACTTGAAGTGGCTCTACTTCGCCGGGGGGGTGTTCAGCTTTGCCTCGCTGCGCGTTGCCGGTCAGCTCGTCGACCGCGCCGGCTCGACGTTGGTGGGTCTTTTTTCCAGCGTGCTTCTCGTGGCCGTGATGTTCGTCTTCTTTTATCGGCCTTCGGGCCTGCCGGTGATGTTCCTGTTCACGCTCTTCATGGTGTCGATGAGCTCGCGCAACGTCGCGTACAACACGCTCACCTCCAAGGTGCCCGGGCCGCGCGAGCGTGCGCGGTTCCAGTCGCTACAGTCGGCCACCCAGCACCTCGCCTCGGCGACGGGTGCTTTCTTCTCCGCCCAGCTTCTCCGCGAGGTGCCCAAGCTGGGAAGCTCCGGTGAGGCGCTCGTGGGGACTTCGGGCAAAGTGCTCACCGAGCTTTCGGGGATGAAGACGGTCGCGCTGGTGTCGATGGCGCTCTCTGTCGTGGTGCCAATGCTCCTGGGGTGGGTGGAAGCGGGGGTCAAAAAAGAACACGCCGAAACCTTCGGGCTTCCGGGTTGATCGAGCTGACGGGGGTGAACTACACCGGTCGGCATCATGCGTACCCTGGTTGCCCTCGTCCCTGTCCTGGTTCTCTCCTACGCTCCTTCGGCCCTCGCTCAAGAGGAGATTCCCGATGTCGCCACGCCCCCATCGGCCGTTGGCAGCGAGGAGGGAGAGGGCGTGCGGGGCGCCCGTCGCCCCATCACCAAGAAGGACCGCGACGATGCGCTCAAGGCGGAGGAGGAGCGCAAGAAGGCGGAGGCCGAAGCCAAGGCCAAGGCCGAGGCGGAAGCGA
>JBMORE010000015.1:0-36055 GCA_049322255.1 Myxococcota bacterium
GGGTGGACTGGGCGGTGTACGAGGCCGCGCGCGACTTGGTGGAGGGCAAGCTCTCCGGGGGAGACATCGCCTTGGGCCTGGCTGAAGGCGCGGTGACCTACGCCGACGTCACCGTGGACTTTCCCGGCAAGACCGAGGCGCTCGCGAAGGTCGAGGCGCTCGAGAAGCGAATCATCGCCAAAGAAATCTCCGTTCCTTCCAACCCGGCGGCGCTCGAAGCATTCGAGTTCTCGCCCTGATCTCCCTCTCCCACATCTCCAAGCGCTTCGGCGGTGTGGTCGCGCTCGACGACGTCTGCCTCGACCTCCACCCCGGCGAGCGGTTGGCGCTGGTGGGTGAGAACGGCGCCGGCAAGTCGTCGCTGATGAATGTGCTCTACGGCCTCTATCAGCCGGACGCGGGTGAGCTCTTCTTCGACGGTATGCCAGTGCGCCTTCGCAGCCCACGCGATGCGATCGCCCGCGGAGTGGGAATGGTGCACCAGCACTTCATGCTCGTACCCACGCTCTCCGTGGCGGAGAACGTGGTGCTGGGCATGGAGCCCACCCGACGCGGCCTTTTCGACCTCGACGCGGCGAACGCGCAAGTCGAAAAGACCTGCCGGCGCTTCGGCTTCCGGCTCGATCCGCGCGCGAAGGTGGAGTCGCTCACCGTGGGCTCGCAGCAGAAGGTGGAGATCGTCAAGGCGCTGCACCGGGGAGCGAAGACGCTCATCCTCGACGAGCCGACGGCGGTGCTCACGCCGCAGGAGGCCGACGAGCTCTTCGCCGTCACCCGTGAGCTCTCCGCCACCGGGCACACCGTGGTCTTCATCACCCACAAGCTCAAGGAGGTGCTCTCGGTCGCCACCCGCATCGCTGTGATGCGCCGCGGAAAGAGGGTGGGAGAAAGACAGCCCACCCAGGTGTCTGCCGAAGCCCTCGCAGAGCTGATGGTGGGTGACAGCGGCCCCCTCTCCCCCTGGGAGAGGGCGGGGGTGAGGGGCGTCAGTACACCTGGTACCCCTGTCCTTTCCTTGGAAGAGCTTTCGAGCGCCCCGCTTCAGCAGATCTCGCTCGAGGTCCACTCAGGCGAAATCGTCGGCATCGCCGGTGTCGACGGCAACGGGCAGCGCGAGCTCGCCGAGGTGGTGACCGGCCTGCGTCCCTGGACGAGCGGGCGGCTGACGCTCTCGGGCGAAGCGCTCTCGTCGCTGACTCCGGGCGAGGCGCGGCGGCGCGGGGTGGCCCACGTCCCCGAGGATCGGCTCTTGCGCGCGGTGGTGGGCGCGATGACGGTGGAGGAGAATTTTTCCCTCGGCCGGCAAGCTTCGCCGCCGTTCGCCCGCCACGGGCTCATCGATTTTCCCTCCCGCCGTGCCCGCGCGCAGGCGTTGATCGCCGACTATGACATCCGCCCGGCCAACCCGGGCGCGCAGCTCAAGGATCTCTCCGGCGGCAACCAGCAGAAGGTGGTGGTGGCGCGCGAGCTCGACACCCAGCCGCGGTTGTTGGTGGTGGTGCAGCCCACCCGCGGGCTGGACATCGCGGCGGTGGCGCAAGTGCACGCGAGGCTGCGTGAGGCGCGGCACCGAGGCACCGCGGTGCTGCTCGTCTCCCTGGACCTCGAGGAGGTCTTCGCCCTCTGCGACCGCGTCTACGTCCTCTATGACGGGCGCGCCTCGAGTCCCTTGTCCCGCGCCGAGCTCGACGAGCGCAAAGTGGGCCGCATGATGCTCGGCACCGAGGCCACCCATGGTTGAGCCGGCCGTCGCGACCACGCCTGCCAGCGCCCCGCCTCCGCCCCGCCCGGCGCCGGCCGCCGACACTTGTCCGCCGCGCCGAGGTCTCTTCCACCCCGCGCTCCCCTCCCTTCTCTCCGTCAGTCTCTCGCTCCTTTTGTGCTTCGTCGCCATCGCCCTCACCCGCGGAAGCTTCTTCACCGCCCTCGAGGCCTACGCGGCGATGCTCTGGGGTGGGCTGGGCGACTTTCCGCGCCTGTTCGCTGGAGCTGGCGCCGACGTCCTCTTCCGTCCCTGGGGAGAGTCGGCGGCCAAGGCGTCCATCCTCGCCCTCACCGGGCTTTCGGTGGCGGTGGCCTTCCAGGTGGGGCTGTTCAACATCGGTGCCCAGGGGCAAATGACGGTGGGTGCCCTCGCCGCGGCGGTGGTGGGCGCGCAGCTGTCCTGGCCCGCTCCTCTGCATGTGGGAGCGTGCCTCGCCGCCGCCGGCGTGGCCGGAGCCCTCTGGGGCCTTCTTCCCGCCACGCTCAAGCTACGGCGCGGGGTGCACGAGGTCATCTCCACCATCATGCTCAACTGGATCGCCGTCAGCCTGGTGGAGAACTGGCTGGTGGTGGGCCCTTTGCGCGCCACCGCCGGCCAAGACCTCTCCCTCGCCGGCACCGCGCAGATCCACGACAGCGCGCAATTGCCGCGCCTTCTGGGCGACGTTTCCAGGCTGCACGGTGGTTTCCTCCTCGCCCTCCTCCTGGCCGTCGTCGTCTGGTTCTGGCTCACCCGCACCCGCTTGGGCTTCGAGACACGCGCGGTGGGCCTGGGCCGCGAAGCCGCCAGGACCGCGGGCATGCCGACGTCGGCGAGGGTGCTGCAAGCGATGGCCGTCGCCGGAGCCCTCGCCGGCTTGGCGGGGGCGGTGTTGGTGCTGGGCACCGAATTCAAGTACCCGGCCACCCTCGGAGCGCCCTACGGCTTCGACGGCATCGCCATCGCCCTCATCGGGCAGACCCACCCCTTGGGCGTCTTTCTCACCGCCTGCTTCTTCGGCGTCTTGCGCGCCGGCGGCACGCGCATGCAGCTGTTCGGCGTACACAAGAGCTTCCCCGAGCTCATCCAAGGGCTGGCCCTGCTCTTCATCGCCGGGCGGATGATTTGGACCTGGCTCCTCACCCGGAAAAAGGCACGCCGTGCTTGAGCTCATCGAGGCGCTGGTTTTCTCCACCTTCGAGTACGCCCCCGCGCTGGTGTTCGCGGCGTTGGGCGCCGTCCTCTCCGAGCGCGCGGGGGTCATCAACGTGGGGGTGGAAGGCATGATGCGCGCCGGCGCCTTCGTCGCCGCCGTGGCCGCCTTGGGTCTGCCCACTCCCTTGGGCGTGCTCGCCGGCATGCTCGCCGGCGCCGCCCTGGCCGCGGTGCACGCTTACCTGTGCATTCGCTGGAAAAGCGAACAGGTCGTCTCCGGCATGGCCATCAACCTGGTGGCGCTCGCCGCCGGCACCTTCCTCCTCGAGGTGCTCTTTTCGCCCACCGGCACGCCCTCCATCCCCCAGCTGTCTCGCTGGAGCTTGGGGCCCATCGCCCAGGTGCCCCTTTTGCGCGCGGCCGCGGGGCACTCGGCGCTCAGCTACCTCGCGCTCGTGCTTCCCTTCCTCTTCCATCTCGTCTTGTGGCGCACCCCGGTGGGCCTGCGCATTCGCGCAGTGGGAGAGAAGCCGGCGGCGGCGGCGACGCTGGGGGTGGGGGTGGCTCGCCTACGCTACGCCTGCGTCTTGGGCAGCGGCCTTCTTTCCGGCCTGGGAGGGGCGGCGCTCTCCACCTCTACCCTCGACCGTTTCGAGCACCACATGCCCGCCGGGTTGGGCTTCATGGCGGTGGCGGCGATGGTCTTCGGCCGCTGGACGCCCCTGGGCGCGTTCGGCGCGGCGGCCTTCTTCGCCTTCGGCAACGCCCTGCGCATCGGGCTCGCCTCTTCGGCCCCCGTGGTGCTGGAGGTCCTTCCCCAGGGGTTTCTGCTCGCCCTCCCCTACGCCCTCACCCTGCTCCTGCTCACCCTGTGGGGCAAACGCAGCGCGGCACCAGCGGCCTTGGGAGCTCCGTACGATCCAGAAACCCGTTAGCAGGGTATCGTTCGAGTCGCGAACGTGACCCTCCCTCCCCAACGCCCGGGTCAGGCCGAGCTCCTTCCCCGGTACCTCTTGATCGCTCCCCTCATCGCGGGCAAGCGGGTGCTCGAGATGGGCGCCGTCGCCACCACGGCCGGGCTGACCGCTCACTTCCTTTCGCTGCGGGGTGCCAAGCACGTGCTCGCGCTCGACCCTGACTCTGACGCGATTTTTCGCGCCTCGAAGACGGTCGGCAGCCCCACGGTGCAGTTTCGCGTCGACAACGTCTCCCTCGTCGAGCCGGGCACCTTCGATTTCGCGCTGGTCGCCGACCTCACCTCCCTCGACGAGCCGATGGTTCTGGCCCTGCGCCGCGCCCTCACCAAGTCAGGCCGCCTTTTGGGAGGCATTCCCCACGCCAAGGGCATCGGCCGTCCCTTGCGCGCGGGCGCCTACCCCACCCGCGGGCGCATGGCGACGTTGTTCTCCCCTCACTTCGCCAGCGTGCAGGTGCTCAAACAGCGGCCGGTGGCCGGCTACCAGCTCTCCCTGGATGACGGCAGCACACCCACTCTCGATGACAGCCTGGCTGGCACCATCGAGCCGGCGTATTTCGTGCTCATCGCCGGGCCCACCCCCGTACAACTCGCCGCGCGCACCTGGGTACAGCTGTCTTCCGAGGTTCTCGACCGCGGCGACACCTCGACCGCCGCCGTGGACCCCAAGCTTCGACGACTCGAAGCCGAGCTGCAGGAAGCGCGCATCGCCCTGGTCGACCGCCAAGCCGAGGTGCACGAGCTGCAGCGCAAGCTGGCCTGGACCGAGCAGCCCACCCGCGTCGAGAACAGCCGCGGCAATGACAAGGAGCTCGCCGGTCTGCTTCAGAGCACCCACGAGCAGCTGCGGCGGGCTGCCGACGAGCTCAAGGCTTCACGCGCTGCCGAGGCCAAAGCCAGAAACGAGGCCGCCGCCTTGCGGGTGCAGCTCGAGCACCAGAACGCCGCCGCGGCCAACGCGCTCGACAAGGAGCGCGCCCGCCGCAAGGAGCTCGAGGCGTTGGTGACCGCCTTGGAGAACGACCGTGCGCGCTCTGGGGAGCTGACCAAAGCGCTGGAGGCGGAACGGTCGAAGTCCTCCCAGCTCAGCTCGGCGCTCAACGCCGACCGTGCCCGGCTCAAGGTGATGGAAGCCGCCAAGAGCGCCGCCTCCTCCGCGATGGAGAAGACCGCCGCCAAAGTCAAGGAGCTCGAATCGCAGCTCGAGCAAGAGCGCAACGAAGCGAAAGGCCGCCGTGCAGGCCTGGAGCTACAGCTGTCCCACCTCACCACCCAACTCGACGAATTGCGCGCCGCCCTCGCCGAGAAGTAATTTGCCTCCATGGCCATCGACAAGCTCAAACCCCGGCCGGTCATTCCCCAAACCGCGAGGGTGAAAGACGTCGCGCTGCCTACCCCGCCGCCGAACGCGACCTCCATCGTCCCCGACATCTTCGCCAAGAAAGTGCAGCCGGCGAATTTGCAGCTCGATGGCGCGCGTGCCCCCGACGCGGGTCGCAAGGAGCTGGCGCACCTGCAAGCCAGCCGCCCCCTGTGGGGCGTGTCGGACAACGCCGAGCTGACTGCGGTGGGCAACCCCTTCCTCATCATTCCCTTTTCCACCGCGGCCGAGGTGGCGGCGACGGTGTTCAAGCGCGACTTGAGCGCGGGCTACGACCTGGCCGTGCCGCAAAACGCGGTCGCCTTGGGCGAAGACCGGGTGTTCGTCGCTTCCTTACGCCGCCGCGACGGGGCCGAGGCGCCGCAGTCGCGCGCGCTTCTGGTCGACTCGCAAGGCGCGCTGCGGGGGGCGGAGTGCCGCACCCCCGAAGAGGTGAAAGACCTCTTCACCCGCGCCGGCTCTCTGGGCGACCGCGTGAAGATCGACGCCTTCGGAGCCGACACCTTTCAAAAAAGCGGCGAGCGCATTTCGTTGGTGAGCGTCAAGCGGGGCAAGGAGAGCGCTTTCGAAGCGACCCTCTCTTTGGGCAAACAAGAGGCCACCGTTCGTCTCAACAACTTCGGGCTCGCGGTGCCGCCGGCGAAGAACCCCTCCGCGCTGGACATCGTGCTCGCTCGTCTCCGGCTCGACGCGTTCGAGGCCGTGGCTTAAGAAGCGCGCGATGGCGACGGTCTGGTTGGTCGACGTCGACGAGCCGGTGCTGGCGGCGAGCTTGACGGCAGCGGGACACGTGGTGTCGCGCCACTCGGTCAAGAGCGCTCTTTCCGACACCGGCCCCAGCGCCGACGTCGCCTTGGTGCGGCCCAACGGCCAGCCACCTCCTCTCTTGGCGCGCCAGCTGGCCGCTCACGCGCCCGCCACCGCATGGGTGATGGTGCTCGGCGAGGTCACCGCGCAGAAGGCAGGCGCCATTCTCGACGCGGGCGCGGCCGACGTGTGCCTCGAGCCGCTTTCGCCGCCCACGGTGGAAGTGCAAATCGCCCGCCTGGTGCGCGCACAAAAGAGCCGCGCCCGCTTGGGCCACTGGGAGGAAAGCGCCGCCCGCGAAGGGCAGCTCACCGAGGTGATTGGCCAGTCGGCGCCGATGCGGGAGCTGCTCGAGCGCGTCTCCCGGGTGTCGCGGCGCAGCGCCCAGGGGCCGCCGCTCTCGGTGATGCTCACCGGCGAGACCGGCACCGGCAAGGGGCTGTTGGCGCGGGTGCTGCACTACTCCAGCCGCCGCCGCGAGGGGCCTTTCGTGGAGCTCAACTGCGCGGCCCTCCCCGCCACCCTGCTCGAGGCGGAGCTGTTCGGCCACGAGCGCGGCGCTTTCACCGACGCCAAGACCGCGCGCATGGGCCTTTTGGAGGCCGCCGACGGGGGCACGCTCTTTCTCGACGAGGTGAGCTACCTCCCTCCCGAGGGACAGGCGAAGCTGCTCACCGTGCTGGAGACGCGCCGGCTGCGCCGCCTGGGCAGCTCGGTGGAGCGCCAGGTCGACGTGCAGATCGTCGCCGCCTCCAGCCACGACTTGAACCAGCGGGTGACGCAAGGACAGTTCAAACCCGAGCTGCTCCACCGGTTGACGGCACTGTGGTTCCAGCTCCCACCGTTGCGCGCGCGGGGCGACGACGCGGTGCTCCTGGCCGAGCGTTTCCTGACGCGCATCACCCAGAGCTACCAGTTGCCTCCCAAGCGGCTTTCCGACGAGGCGCGGGAGGCGATTCGCACCCATGCCTGGCCGGGCAACGTGCGTGAGCTGTACCACGCGCTCGAGCGGGCCGTGCTCTACGAGGAGCGCGCCGAGGTGGCGGCTTCCGACCTGGCGCTGCACCCGCAGCCTTTACCGGCGCCTGCGGAGGAGCTTCCGCCCGAAGGGCTGGCGGCGATCGAGCGGGCCGAGCGCGCCCTCATCGAGCGCGCCCTCGCCCAGGAGAAGGGCAATGTCTCGCGTGCCGCCGCGCTGCTCAAGGTGACCCGCGACGTCTTGCGCACGCGCATCGAGAAGTACGGGCTGTAGGCCTTACGGCTTTACAAGCTCTTCGCGCCGGCACTAAAGGAGTCGGCTCTTCAATAGGGACACGGAGAGCAAAACGTGCAGCGTCACCACCTGGTTCTCGTTTCTTTTGCCGCCTTCGGGTGGCTGATGCTCGGCTGTGGTTCCGCCATCAACAATCGATGCCAAAACGTCGTCTGTGACGTCCCGGGGACGGTGTGCGACCCCGCCGACGGGCTGTGCAAAGCGAGCGGCGGAGCAACGGACGCGGGCAGCGGCTGCAACCCGGCCTGCCAGGCTCCTACAGCGGTGTGTGTGGGCAACACCTGCAAGACGTGCTCGGCGAGCGCGGGGTGCCAGTCACCCACTCCCATTTGCAGCACGGCGGCCAACGGCGGGCTGGGCGCCTGCGTGCAGTGTCTGGCCAACATTCACTGCTCGGCCCCGACCCCGGTCTGCAACCTGAGCACCTCCACCTGCGAATCGGGCGGCGCCGTCGACGGCGGCGCAGACGGTGGCACCGACGGCGGGCTGGTGGTCATCCCCGACGGAGGCACCGCCATTGTCTCGGACAGCTGCGCCAACGTGACCGACATCACCTCGATGGTCGGCCAGCCCTTCACCGTCGATACCACGCTGGCGACGAATGATTTCGCCGGCAGCTGCACCAGCTCCGACACGCACCGGGACGTGGTGTACAAGCTGACCCTCACCACTCCGCGCGACGTCACCGTCACCGCGGCGGCCGCTGCCGGCAGCACCACCGTCGATCCCGTCATCTACCTGCGCCGCTCCCCCTGCGGCTCGACCACCGCCGGCGATGAGTTGGCCTGCCAGGACGAAGGAGCAGGCGGTGACACCGAGACGTTCCGCGTGCTCAACCTCCCCGCCGGCGACTACTTCGTTTACGTGGAAGGTTTCGGCTCCATAGGAGCCGGTCCCACCGAAGTGACCGTCTCCCTCAGCGGGCCGACGCCTCCTCCGGCCAATGACACCTGCGCCTCACCGCAAGCGCTCGCCTTCACCAACAACGTCGCCACCACCTCGGGGGACACCACCGCCGCCCTCAACGACAACACCTCCACCGATGCCTCGCCCAGCTGCTCGTTGGATGCGCGCAGCACCGGCCGGGACGTCGTCTTCACCTACGAGCTCACCCAAGCGCAGGACGTGGAAATCACCGTCACCCCCACCGGCGCTTCACCCACCTTCAAGCCGGTGGTGTACGTGCGCAAGCCGGGCATGTGCACCAGCTCTTCCTTGGCCGACCAGGTGACGTGTGTGACGACCTTCAACGCGACCGCGCAGGTGGTTTCCCTCACCAACCAGCTCCCTGGCATCTACTCGGTATGGGTGGACGGCTACGACGACACCTCGGGGCCGTTCTCGATACAGGTGCGCCTGTCGCCGCCCACCCCCGCGCCGACGAACGACACCTGCGCAACGGTTGCCAACGCCATCGTCGACGGGGGGACGAGCGCCACCTTCACCGTCAACCCAGGCGCAGCCGGAGACCATTACGCGGGCAGCTGCGCCGGCCGTGGAGCCCCCGAGGTGGTGTATCGGGTGGACGTGGCGCAGAGCTCCGACCTGTTGTTCACCTCCACCGGGGCTGCGGGGGTCGACCCCGTTCTCTACGTGGGCGCCGCTCCCTGTGAGGGTGCCGACGCCGGGGTGGGACGGGAGCTGGCCTGCCGCGATTCGACTTTCACCGGCGGAACCGAGTCCATTCTTCTCGGCGGGCTGGACGCCGGCACCTACTACTTGTTCGTCGATGCCTTCGGGGTGACGACCTCCGGGCTGCAAACGGTGACGGTGAAGACCCTGCCTGCTCCCACGCCGGGCACCAACGACACCTGCGCGAGCGCCGCGGCCTTGAGCTTCCCAGGGGGTGGAGGCTCGACCACCTTCCAGGTCGACACGTCCGCTTCGGCCGACGACTACAAGCTGAGCTGCAGCGCCGCCGGGGTCGGAGGAAAGGACGTGGTTTACCAAGTCACCCTCAGCGCTCCCTCGAGCCTCGTCTTCAGGGCGGTCGGGGCCGCGGGGGTCGACCCGGTGATTGCCGTGGGAGATACACCGTGCCAGGGCGCCGACGCCGGCGTGGGCAACTCGCTGGAATGCAAAGACCTCACCGGCATGGGCGGGCTCGAGTCCATCACTCTGAACCGGCTCGACGCGGGGACGTACTACCTGTTCGTCGACGGCTACAGCACGGTCACCTCGGGAGTGCAGGCGGTGACCGTCACCGTGGGCGCTCCCATTCCCTAGTCCGCGAAGGGGTCGAGCGTCGACTCATCGCTCACCGCCTTCTTCGGGCCCTGCTTCTTGGGCCTCTTCGGAGGACGGCGCACCTCGGCCGCCGGCTTGGGCTTTTCCGCCAGCACGACCTCGAGAACGGTGTCGGCACTGGGGGTCACCTCACGGCTGGCCACCTCGTAGCCGTCGAGCTCCAGTCGGAACGTCAGGGGCTGGTCGGACTTGTCTAGATGGGTGCGCAGCGGGGTCAGCCCCACTTGTTCGTTGGTGTCGCTGCGCAGCACGCGCGCCCCTTCGGGCTTCGAGTCGAGCGTGAGCTGCACTTGCGCGGGCGGCGCAGGATGGTTCGGTTCCACCGGGGCCGCCACCGGTTCGGGCGCGCGGTTCTCCGCGCCATTGAAGACGAGGAAGGCTCCTCCTCCTCCGAGGGCAGCGAGCACACCCAAAACTGCGACCATGGGCGCCTTCGAGCGGCGCGGCCGTTCGATGACCTCCACGTCGGACGCCACAACGCCTTTGGTGCTCGAAGCATCGGCGGCGATCGAGGCCAGCGCCTGCTCGAGCGCCTCCATCGACGGGGGCCGCCCTTGCGGCTCCTTGGAGAGACAGCGCATCACCCACTGCTCGAGCTCTTTGGGAATCGGCTCGCCCCCCACGGTCCGCTCCCCCATGGGTGGCGGAGGCTTGGTCATGATCTGCACCACCAGCTTGCCGAACACCTCGCCCTCGAAGGGCACTCGTCCGGTGAGCAACTCGTAGAGCACCACTCCCACCGCGTAGATGTCGGCGCGAAAGTCGGTGCCTGCCCCCGAGGCCTGCTCTGGAGCCATGTAGGCGGGAGTACCGATGATCGCCCCGGCCATGGTGCCCACCTTGGGCGCATCGGCCAGCGGCACCACCAGCTTGGCCACCCCGAAGTCGAGCACCTTCACGTAGTCGGATACCCCGCTGCGCTCAGTGATGAAGATGTTGTCGGGCTTGATGTCGCGGTGCACCACCCCCACCCGATGCGCGGCGGCGAGCGCGCTGCACAACTGCTGCCCGATGCGGGCGACGCGCCTGACCGAGAGCGGTTCGACGCGAGCCAGCGCGGAGAGGGAAGCCCCGGTGAGCAGCTCGAGCACGCAGTACACACGCTGCTCACCGTTGGGCCCCGCCTCTTCCTTGAAGTCGAAAATCTCCACGATGTGCTCATGGTTGATTTCGTTGACGGTGCGGGCCTCCTGGAAGAAGCGCTGCACCAGCTGGGAATTTCTGGCGTGCTCGGGCAGCAGCACCTTGATCGCCACCTGTCGGCCGATTTTGGTGTGCTTGGCGAGGTAGACGCGGCCCATCGCGCCCTCACCGAGCAGACGCACCGTCTTGTAGTCCCCGAAGAGCTCTCCAGCCCCTTCCGCGTGCAGCTCGGCGGTGGCGCTCTTGGTGCCGGGGCGGCTAATGAAGGTGCTCCCCACGGGTGCTTCGCTGACGCCGGTCAGCGCGGCGGCCACCTCGCTGGCGGAGGCGAAACGCTCTTGCGGCCGCTTGGCCAGGCAGCGGTGGATGACCGGCTGCAGCTCGGCGGCGGTTTCGGGCAGGTCGGCGGGCCGCTCGTTCAAGTGCTTGAGGAGCAGCTCGCCGTAGTTCGAGGCGACGAAGGGAGGCGCGCCGGTGAGCGCCTCGAAGAGCAACACCCCCAGCGCGTAGATGTCGCTGTAGGGGCCGGCCTTGTGCCCTTCGATGCACTCGGGCGGGGTGTACTCCGGAGAGGCGAGGATGACGCCCGTGGCCGTCTTCACCGACTTGGGCCCCTGAATGTTGGCCAGCCCGAAGTCGAGCAGCTTGGGGCGAAAGGCACGCAGGCCGCCCGGGAGAAAGACGTTGTCCGGCTTCAAGTCGCGGTGCACCACCCCGCGCTGGTGCACATAGTCGAGGGCCTCACACAACGGCACCGCGAGCTGCACCAAGTCAGCCGGCGCCAAAGGCCCGTTCTTGCGTAGATAGGAGCCTAAGTCCTCGCCTTGGAGCAGCTCGTTGACCAGATAGACACGCCCGTCGGCGAGGCGGCCCGATGCCAGGTGACGAACCACCCCGGCGTGCTCGAGCGTCTGGCAAATCTTCGCCTCGTCGAGGAAACGGCCCACCACCGAGGGGTCGGTGGTGAGCTCCTTGCGCAACACCTTCAGCACCACCTCGGCGCCGCCGCTGCCGCGATCTCGGGAGAGGAAGACTTCGGCGACGGCGCCGTCGGCGAGCTTGCGCACGACTTCGTACCGCGGTGCAGATTCGTTCAAGGGTCAGCGCCTCTTTCTTTGGGTGCCAGACCTACCGCTTGCGCAAGATGGTGCCACCTTCGCCGACCACCAGCCCCTCGGCAGTCACGCCGAAGAGGGTGTTGGCAGTGCCACTGATGGAGAGGGAGCCACCGCTGCTGCCGGGAGGAACGAGCACGATGAGCCCGCCGTGCCCGACCGCCCACGCGGCCCCGGTGGCGGCATCACCGCGTACGCCGTTCACGGGAGGCAGATAGGTTGCAGGCGTCGTGACGGCTCCCCCTAAGTTGTTCGCCCGGCCGAATGCTGCCTGCAGATCCCCACCCACGACGACCATGTCATTGGGTCGCCCCCACACCGCGCGCAGGGTGGGCGGAACGGAAAAGTCCTGTGACGACATCGCCACCGGCTGCCACCTCGTGCCATCGAAGCGAAGCACGATGGTCCGATCACCGACCGCCCAGACGTCCGTGCTGGAGGTGCCATGGAGCCCGTTGAGCGCCGCTCCAGGGGTGTAGGGATCCAGCAGGCAGCTTCGGTTCCGACAGCGAACCAACCGACCGCCGGCGGCGGCGGAGCCACCCACCACCCACACATCGTCAGGGCTGGCGCCCCACACCGCATTGAACGGACCGGAAAGCCCGCCGTCATTCGCGTCGACCCACCGGTCGCGTTCCCAGTAACGAATGAGGTTTCCGCCCGTCACCCATACCGTTCCGGCGTCGGGAAAGCCCCACACGCCCTCCAAGTCGACATTGGTCGTCGAGCTTTCTCTCTTCCAGGGCCCCTTCTGTACCGAACGCAACACCGTACCGCCCGCGCCGACCACCCACTCCTCTTGCGGGCCAGACCAGGCGGCGTGGAGGTTGCTCATGGAGACCTCGTGGAGCACCGACCACACTTGGTTCACCCGACGCGCGAGCAAGCCACGCTCGCCCACCGCCCACACCTCGCTCTCGTTGGCGCCGAAGAGGCCCAGCAGGCCGCGGGCGCTTCCGCTGGCGGACGTCGTCCAGCCGCTGGAGGTGGCCGTGCGCCTGGCGAGCTGTCCGTTGCTGCCGGCGACGAGCACCTCTCCTTCGACCGACCCCCACACGTCGCGCGCGTCGAAAGAAAGGGGGAGGTTCTGCTGCACCCAGGCGGTGCCGTTGAAATGAAGCGTCGCCGAGCCCCCCACCACCCAAACGTCGTTGGGCCCCAGCGCCCACACCGCATTGAAGCCTCGAAGCGGCCCGCCCAGCGGAAGCGACTGCGCTTGCCAGCTGGTACCGTTTCCACGGCGGTAAACAGCACCGTCCTTAGAGACCACCCATACGTCCGTCCCCACGCCGTGCACCGCTGTGAACGCACCCGACGAAAACGCCGAGGGAGAGCTCCACCCCGCACTGGTTTTTTCGAGAATGACTCCGCTGTTGGTGCCAGCGGCGGTGGCCGCGCCCACCACGACGATTCGATCGGCGCTCTCTGCCCAGACGCCGAGCAGATCGGCGGGCAGATTGGAAGGACCTTCCGGGGCGAACGTACGCCCGTCGGTGCTGTGGAGAATGGTGCCGCCATTCCCCATGACCCAGATGTCGTTGGCCGCGCGCGCCCACACCGCGTTCAATTGAACATCCTTCACCGGGCTGACCAGCGCCTGCCACACGCGTCCATCGAAGTGGAGAATCAGACCCAGCTGACCCACCGCGTAGACGTTGTTCGCCGCCGTGCCATGAACGGCCAAGATGTGGTTGCCGGTGGGCAGCGGGTTCTCCCAACACCAGCCTTCGGAGCTGCACACCGGGCGAAGCTCGATTCCGCCATCCCCGGCGCCACCGTCGGTTCCGGGGCCTCCGTCGCCTCCGCCGGCGTCGGTGCCTCCATCCGTCCCCCCCGCTCCGCCTAGCCGAACGGTCACCGTGACTTCGCGCTTGGCGATGATGGTCGACTCCGCGGCGCCAAAGGCCACCACCTGTCCGTCGCGCAACGCCTCGACCTCGATGCGCACCACCTTCCCGTCGAGCGCGTCCTCGAGCAGCACCCGCAGGCTCTGCTGGCCCGAGAGGTTTCCCTTCACCACCTCCGGGCGGGTGGCACCCACCAGCTGTTCACCCCCGGCGCTGCCCAAAAACCGCAGCTGCGTGGCCTGCACCTCGCCCATGTCCACCACGATGAACAAGGCAGTGCCGACCCCGCAGCCTGGCGCGCCCACGGCACCGGCAACCGCCAGTGCGGCGGTGACCAGAGACAACATGCGTGCGCGTCTCATCGGGCTGCCCTCCGCACGTTCAAGTCACCCAGGCTGGCCGGAGGCGGACGAGTCGCCACCGCCGCCACCGTCCCCGCGGCCACCACGCCCACACCGGTCCAAAACCACCAGGTGGTGAAAATTGATTTCTTCTCTTCCGGACGCGGGCCGGAGGTAACCAACGGCGGCGAAGCGCCGAGCTGACTGGGCTGAAGCTGCGCATTCTTGGGTGCATCGGCGACCGCCTTCTCCGCTTCGCCGATCCGTTTCAGCTCCGTTTCTGCCTCGACGGGGGCCTTGGGCGGCGCCCCCTTCGCTGGCTCGAGCTCTTTTTGCCGCTCGGTGTCCGCGCGGGCCAGGCGCTCCTTCGCTTCATTCTTGGTCTGCATCTCGACGATGAGCCCCTCGACCGTGTCGGCGTTGGCAGGCCGCTGGGGGCTGGTGTCGAGGTAGCGGCGATAGAAGAACGCCGCGCGCTCGTAGTTGCCCATCTGGCGGTGGCACTGGGCGATGTTGAAGAGAAAGGCCGGCAGCGGCTTGAGGCGGTACGCTTCGCCGTAGCCCGCCAGCGCGGCGGTGAATTCGCCCAAGTCGTACTCCTTCTGCGCCTTGTCGAAGGCGGCCTTGGCTTGGGTGTCCGCGGGGCTCTTCTTCGCCGCCAGAGAGGGCGCGGCGACGGTCAACAGGAGCACGGCGACTGCAGGGTGCACGGAGGGCATAGGGAAAGTCCGTGCAACCCCAGCGCCAAGCTTCGCCCACGTCGAACTGCGTGGTTACCGTCTTCTCCAAGAGCGCGATGGGGCAAAAGACCCAGCCCGGTGGGGCAATCAGCCCAGCTCACAACCGATAGGCGACGCCGAAGAGAACCTCGAGGGTGAAGCGGGCGTTGCCGGTAGTGAGAGTCGGCCCCATGCGAGTGTTGAGGGTGAGCGCCAGCTTCTGGTCGATGTAGTACTCGGCGCCCGCTCCCACCAGGATGGGGAATTGGAAGCCGCCGGACGGACCGAACACCACGTACATCGGAAGCTCCAACCCCACGTTGACCAGAATCGCGCTGCTGGCAAAGACGCCCAGGCTGAGCGCCAGCGGCATCACCAGCCCCGCTTCGGTGCGCGAAGCGCCACGACCGGCAGAGAAGAAATAAAAAAAAGGCCCCGGCGCGAATTCCAGCCCCAGGTTGATGCGGTCGCGCTCCAGAAGCATCACCCGGAGCACGCCCTGCAGCTTGAGACCGGGGGCGACGGTGTCGACGCGGCCTTCGTAGCCGTAGTTGAGGTTGAATCGCCCGCCCACGTCGAGCTTGGGAGTCACCCCGTGTAACAGGCTCGCCGACAACCCCGGCCAGCCCAGCTCGGCGTGCACCACGGTGTTGCCCTGGTCCACCGTCTGGCCGCTCAGCACCGACCAACCTTGCCCGCGTCGGAAAGTCGTCGGCTCGGCCTCTTGCGCGCGCGCGCTTCCGCACCACAAGAGCGCCACGGCGAGGACCCATCCCACAGTCTGGTGCATCGTCCCTCCTGCAAAAGGAAAGGCTACGGCTGTCCCCGCTCCTTGGCCAGCGCGAGGAAGGCGTGCTCCAGCGCGGCCAAGCGCTCCGTTGCGCGGTGATGGGCAGCCGGCAGGGGCTCCTGCGCGAGGAGACGCTCTTTGAGCTCGAAGTAGTATTTGATTTTCGGCTCGGTGCCGCTGGGGCGCAGCGTCACCCGCCCGCCGTCCAAGACGTAGGCGATGACGTTCGATGGGGGCAGCCCGCGCGCGCCGGCCTGGTAGTCGAGCACCTCGCGTACGGTCATCTCGCCGATGCGCGAAGGGGGACGGACGCGAAAACCCTCCATGATGCCGCGGATGACCGCCTGCCCTGAGGCGCCGGGGAAGGTGAAGTTGGCCTGCTGGGCGACGAAGAGCCCGTGCCGGCGTTGAATCTCCTCCAGGTAACCGAAGACGGTGGTGCCGCGCGCGTGCGCCCAGGCGGCGAGGTCGGCGAACACCAAGGCGGCCCCCACCCCGTCTTTGTCACGCGCCACCGTGCCCACCGTGTAGCCCAGCGCCTCCTCATAGCCGAAGACGAAGGTGGCGCCCTCGCCGGCCTCACGCTCCAGGGCGCGGTTGGCGATCCATTTGAAGCCGGTAAGAGTCTCCTCGTAAAGCGCGCCCAGCTCGGCGGCGATCTCTCCCAGCTGTGCCGAGGAGACGATGGTGGTGATGACCAGCGGCTTGGGCGGGCGGGGCATTTTCTGGGTGAGCAGGTAGTGCCCGAGCAAGACACCCACCTCGTTGCCGGTGAGCGCGCGCAAGCGTCCGGCTCCATCACGCGCGAGCACCGCCAGCCGGTCGGCGTCGGGGTCGTTGGCGAGCACCAGCGGCGCCTTCACCTTCTCGGCGAGGGCGAAGGCCAGATCCATGGCGCCCTTCTCCTCCGGGTTGGGGAAGCGCACCGTGGGAAAGTTGCCGTCGGGCTGGTGCTGCTCGGGAACTGGATGGACGCGAAACCCCGCCTCGCGCATCGCCGCGTCGACGAAGCGGCCTCCGACTCCGTGCATCGCGGTGTAGACCAGCTCGAGGTGGTGGGCGTCCTGGTGCACACGTAAGGCGAGGATGGCGTCGAGGTACGCGCGCTCCACCGCCGGTGGCACCTCCCGCCATAGCTTCTTCGTTCGCGCCTCGGCCTGGGGCACAAGCTTCACCTGGTCGGCCGGCTCCACCGCCTCGATGGCCGCAGCGATGCCCACATCGTGCGGGGGCACAATCTGCGCCCCGTTTCCCCAGTAGACCTTGTAGCCGTTGTACTCGGGCGGATTGTGGCTGGCGGTCACCATCACCGCGGCGGCGGCGCCTAAGCGCAAGGTGGCGAAGGCGGTCACCGGAGTGGGAACCAACTGGGGGAACACCCAGGCGGGAATGCCTTCGGCAGCGAGCACGCACGCGGTGTCCTCGGCGAATTCGGCGCTCATCCGGCGCCCGTCGCGGCCCACCACCACGCCACGCGTCGCCACCTCGGGCACCTGACGCTTGAGGTATCGCGCCAGGCCGGCAGTCGTGCGGCGCACCACCGCGCGGTTCATGCGGTTGGAGCCAGCGCCCAGGACACCGCGCAGCCCGGCGGTGCCGAACTCCAGACTGCCGGTGAAACGGTCGGCCAGCTCGGCCTCGTCGTTTCGGGCGAGCAGCTTCTCCAGCTCGGCGGCGGTGACCGGGTCGGGGTCGCTCTTCTGCCAATTCTGAGCGCGGCGGCGAATCTCAGCGGGGTCCATGTTTGCTCCATGCATCCCTCTCCCCCTGGGAGAGGGCAAGGGTGAGGGGCGGGGGTTGACGTTCCCTCACCCCACCCCTCTCCCACGGGGAGAGGGAGTTTTACTTGTACTCCGTCAGCTTCCTGCGGGTGGGTCCGCTTTTCGGCCCATCGCGGCGTGTCTGACAGTCGACGCACAGCTCGGCGTAGGGCATCGCCGTGAGCCGCCCGAACGCAATCTCCTCGCCGCACTCCAGGCACAGCCCGAGCTCTTCGGGCGTCTCGCGCAACCGGCCGATGGCGCGGTCGACCATCGCAACAAGCCGTGCGTCGTTTCGGTTCCGGTCGGAGGCGATCGCCTGCAGCATCTCGTTGAGCGGCTGCTCGTCCTCGTCGCCACCCACCTCGGCCTCGGAGGTGCGATTGGGGTCGAGCTTGCGCAAGGGTTTGCCTGACAGCCCACGGGCGAGCGCGAGCAAAAGCTTCTGAATCTTGGCGCGCTGCGCGGCGGTCAACCCTCGACCTCAATACTTGGAGGAAGACTTCTGGCCGGTGACGATGGCCACCGAGGCCGAGGCGCCGATGCGGTTGGCGCCCGCCTGAATCATCTTCATCGCGTCTTCGGTCGAGCGCACCCCGCCCGAGGCCTTCACGCCCATGTCGTCCCCCACCACCTTTCGCATGAGGGCGATGTCCTCGGCGGTGGCGCCGCCACCAGAGAACCCGGTGGAGGTCTTCACGAACGCCGCGCTCGCCGCTTTGGAGAGCACGCAACCGGCAATCTTCTCCTCCTGGGTCAGCTGGCTCGTCTCCAGAATCACCTTCACCGGGTGAGGCCGGCTGGCCTCCACCACCTTGCGAATGTCCTCCAGCACCAGTGCGTAGTCCTTGGCCTTGAGCGCGCCGATGTTGATGACCATGTCGATTTCCCTGGCCCCGCAGCGAATCGCCTCCCGCGACTCGAAGGCCTTGGCGGTGGGCAGCGCCGCCCCGAGCGGAAAGCCGACCACCGCGATGGGCACGGTCTTCGAGCCGGCGAGCACTCGGGCGGCGGTGCCCACGTTGGCCGAGTTCACGCAGACGGTGGCGAAGCCGAACTTCTTGGCCTCCTCGGCGAGCTTCACCACCTCTTCGCGGGTGGCGTCGGGCTTGAGCAGGGTGTGGTCGATGAAGGGGGCGATGTCGGCGCTGGTGCGCACCACGTCGGGAGCGATGCGGGCGGCGCCGGCCTTCACCACTGCTACCGTGGCGCAGCTGTCGAAGTTGACGCACTCCCCGCAGGCGGGCGCACATTCAGCCCCTGTCGCCGTGGGAGCACGCGGAGCAGGAGTACACGGCTCTTCACGACCCACCCGTGCGGCCAAGATGCGGCGACGCGCGCGCTCCACGACCTCGTCCACTACCCGGGAGATGTCATCACCCTCGGCCATGCGAAGGCGGTCTACCTCAAACCCGGGCTAATCTCCACGCGCGATGACCCGTCTCACTGCTTGGTTCGCGCTCCTTCTCACCGCCGCCGCGCAAGGAGCGCCGCTCACCGTGCGCTTCTTCGACGTCGGCCAGGGCGACGCCGCGCTGGTGACCACCCCCTTGGGCAAGACGGTGCTCATCGACGGAGGGCCTCCCGACGCCGGGCCCCGCTTGACCTCCCGGGTGCGCGCGCTGACCCAAGGACCGCTCGACCTGGTGGTGCTCTCCCACGCACACTTGGATCATCTGGGCGGTCTCACCGACGTGCTTCGCGCCGTGGGAGCACGCCGCTACCTGGAGCCGGACTTCGACCACCCCAGCACCGCCTACTTGAGCTTCCTTCGCTTCCTGGGCACTTTGGAGGTGACCAAGCTTCCCACCGGCGATCCCACCCAGCCGCTGGTGCCCGTGCGCTACCCACTGGAGCCTGAGGTGGAGCTGACGCTTTTGTGGCCACGGGTGGATGGCGAGGGAAAACCGCTCGAGCCGTTCTTGGGAAACACGCGCTCCGACGTGAACGCCAACTCGGTGGTGGCGCGCCTGACCTACCGCAAGACCAGCTTCCTCTTCGTGGGCGACGCCGAGGCGGACACCGAGGCGCTCTTGGTGAAGAAGAACCTTCCGCTGGCCTCCACCGTGCTCAAGGTGGCGCACCACGGCAGCCGGCACTCCTCCACCGCCTCCTTCCTCGAGAAGGTGAAGCCCACCGCGGCGGTGATTTCCTGCGCGGCGAAGAACGACTACGGGCACCCCGCGGCGGAGACGCTCGTGCGCCTTTCGGCTGCGGGGGCGAAGGTGTATCGAACCGACCTGCACGGAGAGGTGACCGCCCTAAGCGACGGAGAGGTGGTGCGCCTGCGTACCGAGCGCGCCGGCGTGGTGCCAGCATCTCCCACGTCCACCCAGGGCCCCTACGTGGCGAGCAAGCGCTCGCAAGTGTTTCATCTGGCAAGCTGCGCGGCGGTGGCCACAATCAAACCGCACAACCGCCTGGAGTTTTCCGAACGCACCGCGGCAGCCAAGGAGCGCCGGCCCGCGGGAGACTGCCGCCCATGACCTTGCTCACCTTTTGCGCGGCCGCTTGGCTTTCCCTCAGCTCCGCCTCCCCGTCGCTCACCGTGCTCGAGCCAGCGGGGAAAGACGCTCCCAAAGGCGACGGGAAGCTGCACCTGTATTTCTTCGACGTGGGCGAGGGCGACGCGTGCCTCTTGGTCTCTCCCACCGGCCGCACGGTGCTGGTCGATGCGGGACCACCGCAGGCCGGCTCGCACCTCGCCCACCGCCTCCCCGCGCTCACCCGGGGGCCCATCGATTTGGTCCTGCTCACCCACCCGCACGACGACCACTTTGGAGGCCTGGCCCAGGCCACCTCTGCCACCGGGGTGAGCCGCTTCGCCGACGTCGACATGCCCCAGGCGAGCGCGGCGCACTTGCGCGCGTTGCCGGCGAAAGCCGTGTCGCTCTCGCCGGACTCCGATCGTCCGGCCGAGCCGGTGCGAGTCGCGCTCGGCGGGGGAGCGGAGCTCGTCGTGCTCTGGCCGCGCGCACCGCTGGAGGCGCCGCTCAAGGGCAACCCCGAGCACAACTCGGTGGTGGCGCGGGTGAGCTTGGGAACGACCTCGGCGCTCTTGACCGGCGATGCGCGGGCGGAGACCGAGGGCTACCTCTTGAGCAAGCGGTTCGACCTGTCCGCCACGCTGCTCAAGGTGGCCGCGCACGGGCGTGACATCGCCACCACTCCCGCCTGGCTCGCCGCGGTGAAGCCGCAAGCGGCCATCCTCTCGGTGGGAGCGGGCAACGCGCTGGGCGCCCCTGCGAAGGCGGTGCTCGAGCGCCTGGAGGGTGCGGGCGCCCGCATCTTCCGTACCGACCTCGACGGAGAGATTCACGCGGTGAGCGACGGCAAGCGCTTCACCCTCACCACCGAGCGCCTGGCTGCGGGCGAGACTCCGGGCACCGCGCACCTCTTCCCCGCCAAGGCGGCCGCACGGCCTCCCAAGGCTTCTCCTAAGGTGCAGGAGCCGCCGGCGGCGTTCGTGGCGAGCAAGCACGGCAAGGTGTTTCACCTGCCCAGCTGCAAGGCCGCCCAGCGCATCGCTCCCCACAACCTCATCGTCTACCCGTCGCGCGAAGAGGCGGAGAAGTCGCGCCGCCCAGCGGAGGACTGCAAGCCTTAGACCATGGCCCGCGCGACCATCGATCGCTTCGAAGGCGAGCTGGCAGTGCTCCTCGTCGACGGCGGCGAAGTGACCCGCCCGCGCTCCTCTCTTCCCGCCGAAGCGAAAGAAGGCGACGTGGTCGACCTGGACACCGGCCAAGTCGACACCGAGGCCACGGAGCGGCTGCTCGCCGATGTCCGCTCCGCACGCGCGCAGGCGTTTGGCAAGAAGGCCAAGCCGGGCAGCTTCGACTGACTTCAGCCACCCTGGAAGAGCTTCTCTATGACCCGGATGGGCAAATAGAGGTGGAGCTCGTCATCCTCAAGGGTCTCGAAGCCGAAATGCGCGTAGAAACGCTTTGCTTCCTCATTCTTCGCAATGACTTCAACTGCGTGGATGCCCAGTTGCGCGGAAACCACCCAGGCGCGGCGGAGGGCGTCAATGAGCAGATGGGCACCAAGCCCCCGCCCTCGCACGCTTGAATCGACCGCCAATCTGCCTAGGTGAACGACCGGAACAGGGTACTGCGGCAGATGCTTGCGCTTCGATTCCGGAAGGTGCGGGAGCTCAATGATGCCGCTTCGAAGTGTGTAGTATCCCAACACCTGCTTCTCTCCGGGACGGGTAGCGACAAAGGTCCTCCCCAATCCACGTTGGTCATTCTGCCGCGCATATTTGCGAAGGTATTCGTCGAGCGCAGCCGTGCCACACGAGAAATCCGCTCGATCATGCGCCTTGGTGATGGCCTCGACACGCCACAGGTCAGCCACGGCGTGCTTTGTACCGCTTGGCAGCAGCTTTCAGCGCCTCGACAGGCTCGCGTTTCTCATCGAGCATGGCCAAGAAACGCGCTTGATCTCGTCGCGTCAGCACGGTCTTCGTGTGCTTTTCGATTGCCAGCTGCGCTCCCTCCGCGAGCAAGGCGCGCACGAACGCGGTCATTGCTTGGCCGGTGAGTGCCGCCGCCTGCTCGAGGAGCTCCTTGAGCTCCGGGGACAGGCGCATCTCCAATCGTTCTGTCTTGGTCGCCATGGTGGAAATACCGTACGGCATTTTTACGTACAATTCAACTCACGCGGCACGGGCTTTGGGGAGCCAGAGCAGGAGAAAGCCGAAGGCCAGCGCCGAGAGCCCCGCTGCGGCGAGGAATGCCACTTTGCTCCCGCCGAGCATCCACAAACCACCGAAGAGCAGACCTGCCGCCAATGAGCCGATGCCGGTGAGCGCGTGGTACAGGCCGAACGCCCGCCCCCGCGCCTCGAGAGGCGACAGCTCGACCAAGAGCGCCCGCTCGGCTCCTTCGGACATCGCATGGTACAGCCCGTAGAAGGCGATGGCTCCCAAGGTGAAGGAAAGCGAGGGCGAGAGCGCCAGCGCCACGTAGCTGACTCCGTACAGCGCCCAGGCGAACCCCACCAGGCGCGCGCTCCCCAGGCGATCGGCGAGCGCTCCGGCGGGGAAGGAGACCGCCGCCTTCACCGCGTGCAACGAAAGCCAGGCCAAAGGGAGCAACGCCGGCGAGGCGCCTTGCTCGGTCAGCCGCAAAAGCAAGAACGCATCGGTGGAGTTGGCCAGCGCAAACAGCGCCACCGGCCCCAGGTAGAACCCCAGACGGCGCGGCACCGGGGCGAGCGGCTGGCCGGCCTTCGCGCGCGGGTGCTCGGGGGGCTCGCGGGAGAAGAAGATGGCCACCACCGCCAGCGCTCCGGGAATCGCGGCGAGAAGAAACACCCTCTCCACCGAAAGCCCCCGAGCCACCAGCACGGCGGCGACGAGCGCCCCCAGCGCGGCGCCGGCGTGGTCCATCGCCCGGTTGAGCCCGAACGCCCGCGCGCGCATGCTCGGGTCGGCCCACCCGGCAATCATCACATCGCGCGGAGCCCCGCGCAGGCCCTTGCCCACCCGATCGATGCTGCGCACCAAGAGCGGTTGCCACCATGAGGTCACCAGCGCCATCAGCGGGCGGGCGAGCGAGGAGAGCGCGTAGCCGGAAAAGACCATCGGGCGCAGGCGGCGCGCTCGGTCCACCCAGTGACCCGCCCACCACTTGCAGCCCGCGGAGACCAAGTCGGCCAACCCTTCCATCGCTCCCAAAACCAGCGGGGCCGAAGCCACCCGCGCAGCGAGGAACGCGGGCAGGAGGGGAAAAATCATCTCGCTGGAGACGTCGGTGAGAAGGCTCACCACCCCCAGCGCGAGGACCGAGGCCGGTAGCCGCCTGCGTTCAGCGCCTGGGCCCAAGGCCTGCCTTCTGGCGCGCCTCGAGGAGCTTGGCCACGTCGGCCTCGGCCAAGGGCGCTACCTTTCCCAGCGTGCGCGCGACGGAAAGAATCTTCGCGTAGTGCTCGACCAGCTCCATGCGCAAAAGCGCCTGGGTGAGGTCGGCGCCCAGGGTGAGAGCGCCGTTGCCGGCGAGGACGAAGGCGTCGTGCTCGCTCGCCGCCGCCTCCACCTGTTGAAGCCCTTGCGCGTCCTTGGGCAGAAACCTCGGCACGGTGGGAATACGGTGCCCCAAGGAGACGACGACTTCCGGCATCGCGATGGGGAAAAGCTCCTCGCCCACCAGCCCGAACGCCGTCGCGTGCGGAGGGTGCGCGTGCAAGACCACCTCCACCTCCGGCCGGGCGCGGTAGGCGGCCAGGTGCAGCTCGAGCTCGGAGAAGGGCCGATGCCGCCCCTCGAGCACCCTGCCGCTCATGTCCACCACCAGCAGCGAAGCGTCCTCGATGTCGCGCTTGGAGACCGCGGTGCAGGTGATGAGCAGCCGCTCTCCTTTGAGCCGCGCCGAGACGTTGCCGTCGTGGTTGGCCACCCACCCGTTGTGGTGCAGCCGGCGGGAGAGCTCCACCATCTGCGAGCGCAGCTTGGGCAGCGGCGCGAACGGCATGGTCAGGCCACCTCGTCCACCACGCCGACGATGAGCGAGCGGATGGGGAGCTGTTTGTCCCCCAGCACCTGCCGCACCCCGTTGCCCTCGCGCATCACCAGCACCACGTCGCCCTTCCCCGCCGACGAGGTGTGGTCGACGGCGAGGAAGCTCTTGCCCAGTGGCTCTTTTCTTTCGTCGAGCGGCTGCACCACCAAGAGCTTGCGCCCGTGGAAGGCGGGGTGCTTCTCGGTGGCGACCACCGTGCCCAACACGCGGCAGAGGTTCACGCGTCCACCTCGTCGACCAGGCCGACGATCGCCGCGTCCACCGGCACGAACCAGGGGTCGCAGGCCAGCGCCGCCTCCCGGCTGCCCACCAGGTACACCAGGCTCTGAGGCGAGGCCGACACCGTGTCCACCGCCACCTCGGCGGAACCGACCGGCGCTTGCCGATGGTCGAGCGGCTGCACCAAAAGGAGGCGCTTGCCCTCGAGCCCCTCGTACTTGCGCTCGCACACCACGGTGCCGATGACCCTCCCTAGGTACATGGGCCGAGCGGTCTACTACAGCGAGGGCGCGGTTCCCAGAATGAGCGGAATCTGCACCTCGGTCTCCGAGTCCTCTCCGCTGGTGGGGAACTTCATGTTCTTCGCCCGTAGCTTCAGACAGCCGCCGAGCTCAGACAGCTCGATGTCCTTGCGGCTGATGGAGACGGCAGTGACGATGCCCGAACTGCCCACGGTGGCGTTGAGGCTCACCTTGCCGCCCTTGAAGTTGGGGTTTCGCTTCAGCTCCGTCTCCACGCAGTTGAGGAACGAGGGCTGGTACTGCGCCACCACCTTGGCCACGTCCTCGTCCTTGAGGCCGCCGCCGGAACTGACGGGCTTGACCTCCTCGGGCTTGCGCGCGATGGGGCCTTTGTCTGCTTTCTCGCCGTAGAGCTTCCGCATGTCCTCCTCGGTCATGCCCGTAGGCAACGAGGGCTCCTTGGGGGGTGGTGCCGGCTCCACCTTGGCGACCACTGTTTTGGGCTTGGTGGCGACGGGAGCGGAAACTGCCTTTTTCTTGTTCTTTCCGGTGAGCAGGTCGCGCAACCCGGCGACACCCTCGGCGGAGAAGACCGACTCCTGAACTTCCTCGCCGTTCTCGGTCACCCGGGTCACCTGGAGGAGGGGGATGTGCAGCGTCGACAAGAGGTAGAGCAGACCCACGGGCAAAAAGACGCTCAGCCCGATGAAGAGGCCGATCTTCCACGGAGGGTTGCGCTTGTTGACCCCCGCCTGGGCAATGAAGAACTGGGTCGACTCCCCAGGGGGGGGTAAGTCCTTGGGGTCGAGCGCGCCCAGCGCGGCGAACGGGTCGTCCGCAGGCGCCGGCGCTTCTGTCTGCTTGTGGGGCGCCTTCTCCACCACCAACTCGGGCTCGGACGAAGGCAACTGCGCGTCGGAGAAGAGCTCGTTCAAGGCATCGTTCGAGCGGCCCTGGGTGATTTCCGGCGCGGGGAGCTGCGGTGCAATCGCCACGTCGCGACCGGGCTCCTCGCGTACCGGGGCCATCGGCTGAGCGACGCGCAGCTGCGCGGTGGTGCTCCGGGCCAAGGGAGGAGCGGGCGGCGGTGCCACCTTGGGCGCGGCGCTGCCACCGGCGAACAGACGCGACAGCTCGGGTAGCTCGCTCGCCCTCTTCCAGTCGGCCATGCCCTGCTTCCACACGAAGGTACGTAAGGACACCTCGCCCGCCTTCACCTTCGCCTCCAGCCCGAGCACATCCATGGGGCCTGTCTGCTTGCCCTTGACCATGGCGAACCACACCGAGGCCAAGTCGAGCGCAGGCATCGCCGTGGTGCGCTCCTCCTCCCACGCCGGTTTGGGGCCAGCGGTGGCGGCACCGGTGGCCTGGGCGCGCAGCTGGGCCATGTCACCTAAGTTGATCGCCCGGGTCGGAGGGTCGTCGGGCGGGCCACGCACCGAGATGACGTTTTGACAGTGCTTGCACTTGACCTTGACGGTCTTGCCGCGAACCTTCTCGTCGGCGATCGAGTACCGCTTCTGACACTTGTCGCAGGTGACGTTCAAAAAGGCCGCCGAGCTGAAAAGGGCGACCTGATGGTAACCCGAAACCCTACCGAAACGACATGTAGGCCTTCATCCTCCCGTTGACTTGGTCGGCCGCGGCAACTAAGGAGGCGGCGCTTTCGAGCCCCCCTTCGAGGTGAACATCCACATGCCCGCCAAGGATCTCGGCACGAAGTACATCTGTTTCAAGTGCGCGACCAAGTTCTACGACTTGAAGAAACCCGACCCGCTCTGTCCCAAGTGCGGCACCGACCAGCGGGAGAGCCCGGCCAACAAACCCGTCTCCGAAGGCCGCCGAGGCCGCCTGGCGGCGGTGCCTAAAGTGGTCGAGCCGGTCGAACCCGTCGAGGAAACGGCCGAAGTCGAGGAAGCCGAAGAGGAGCTGGAGAGCCTCGAGGACGAAGAAGTCCCATCCGACGACGAAGAGGTGTAGGTCAGGCGGCTTTGTCGGCGGCCTCGCGCTCGAAGTAGAGCGGCATGTTGGCGCGCAACCAGTCGGGGATTTGGTCCTTGCGGTAGACGAAGATGGCGTCGTACGGGCAGGCCTTCTCGCACTCCCGGCAGCCGGTGCACTTGCTCTCGTCCACCGTCATCAGGCTGAAGAAGGGTGACTGCGGATCGTCGACGTCCTGCAGGTGGAGGCAGTCGAACGGGCAGCGCTCGGCGCACTTGTCGCAGCCGGTGCACGCCTTCTCGTCGACGAAGGAGAAGGGTCGCTGGTTCTTCTTCAGCATCTCGGTGAGGTTGCCGAGGTTGTCGTAGATCGCCTCGGCCGGGCAAACCACGCCGCAGGCGCCGCAGTCGATGCACAGGTCAGGGTCGATGACGTGGAGCGTCTTGCGATCGCCGGTGATGGCATCGGTGGGACAGCGGTTGGTGCAAGCGGTGCAGCCGATGCAAGTCTCGATGATGTGGAACGCCATCGCTCGTGGGTTCTAACTTAGGTTTCACGGCCCGACAACGACTTCCAAAGCGCTCCTCAAAGCTCGGCTGCCTGCCAAGACCCGTCGACCTTCGCCGTCCCGCCGGCGGGGACTTCGACCTCCATCGTCTGCACCGGCAGCCGCTCACCCCTTTCCAAACGAAAAGCTCCGGAGGCGTCGGTGACGGCGAAGGAGTCGTGCGTGAAGAGCACCACGGTGGCCCTCATCCACGGGTGGAGGTCGCAGCGAATGTCGACCGCCCCGGGTGTCGTCGGCAGCGGCTTGTTCAGAGTCATGTGCTCGATGGGCATCGCCACGTTGAAGAGCGGCGCGGAGCCCTGGGCGGCGCGCACGTTGTGGAGGAGCGGGTCGGAGCTCTTCACCCTCAAGGTGGAGCCCGCACGCGCGGCGAGGACGGGCGGCTCGTAGGCGCAGCGCCGTTGATCGAGCTCGGGAATGGGAGGCGGGCTCGCCGACGTCGGCGTGTCTTCGACCGAAACGACGGCGTAGGCGAGCGCGCCGTCTTCGCCCACGACCAAGGAGCGATCGGCGATCGATTCTCCACAGACGCGCCGCACTGACTCCGGCAGCAAGAGCGGCTTTGGCGCCGGCACCTTTCCTACGAGGCGCACCGTGCCCTCGATGGCGCCTCGTGCTGTCACCACGGCGGAAGGCGCGGCGACCACCACGAAAGGAGGGTGCTCGGGAGCTTTCGACTCTTGGCAGGCGAAAAGAAGCGCGGAGGAAAACAGCGCGGCGCGAAGTGCGTTCTTGGATCCCACGGGAGCTTGTTGGTAGAAGGGCCGGCAGCTGCGCTTCATCATTCGAACCATCATCATCGAAGGCGTATTCGGAGGCTGTCCAACTTGCGGGAGAAATTGAAGGCCCTGGTCGAGCTGCAGAAGGTCGACATGGAGATCGCTGCGCTCCGGAAGGCCGCCGAGGTCTACCCCAAGCAGCTTGCCGAGCTGGACAAGGAGCTGGCGGCAGCCAAGAGTGCGGTCGACGCCGAGCGGGCCAAGCTTGCGGACCTCGAGGTGCAAAAGCGCACGCTCGAGCAGAACATCTCCGACGAGAAGGACAAGGTGAAGAAGTGGGAGGCGCGGCTGACCGAGCAGCGCTCCACCCGCGAGTACGCCGCGCTGGCGCGTGAAATCGACATCGCCAAGAAGACCAACCAGAACATGGCCGAGGAGGTCGTGGAGCTGGGCAAGCAAGCCACCGCGCAGCGCGAGGTGCTCAAGGGCAAAGACGGAGAATTCGCCGCCCGCCAGGACCAAATCGGCGGGAAGATGGCCGACCTCAAGTCCAAGCTGGGCGGGGTGGAGACGCAGGCCAAGGAGCTGGAGGGAAAGCGCGCTTCGGCGGCGGCAGGTGTCGATGCCAACCTCCTGCGGCGCTACGAGTCGGTGAAGAAGAAGAAGTTGCCCGGGCTGGTGTCGGTGTTGGCGCCGGGTACCTGTCAGGGCTGCAACATGAACGTGCCCCCGCAGCTGTACAACACGCTGCGCTCGACGCTGGGCACCGACGTCTGCCCCTCGTGCCACCGCATCATCTGCGCAGCCGAGGCCCTCGAGGCTCCGCCCGCCAAGTAGCGCCCATCGTCGATGGCACCCAAGACCACAAGCGGCGTGGGCAAGAGCATGCGTCCGGTGGCCTCCGACGCGGAGGTTTTGCGGCACATCGCGCGGGAAGAACCGCTCTCCTCCACGGTGAAGGCGTTCTCCGGGCTGACCCGCGACAAGCTGACCAAGCTGCTCGAGCGGGTGGCCTCTTTGGCCGAGGAGACGCCACGGCCCGCCGCCGAGCTGGTGGCCGCCCTGCCCCGCCTGCGCGTGTACTCCGACGGGGCCGCGCGTGGAAACCCCGGGCCTTCGGGCGCAGGTGCGGTGCTCGTCGAGCCCAGCGGGCAGGTGGTGGACCGGCTGGGCAAGTACTTGGGCGTGCAGACCAACAACTATGCCGAGTACATGGGGCTGCTCTTGGGCCTCAAGCGTGCCCGCGAGCTGGGGGTGCGCGAGGTCGAGGTCTTCGCCGACAGCGAGCTGATGATTCGCCAGCTCGGCGGGCGCTACCAGGTGAAAAGCCCCACCTTACGGCCGCTGTACGAAGAGGCGTTGCGCCTGCTCAACGACTTTTCCCGGGTGAAGCTCGTGCACGTGCCGCGGGAGATGAACACCGCCGCCGACGAGATGAGCAACCGGGCGATCGACGAGCGGTTATGACCGGTTGCTCATCCGACAGGTTGCTCGCCCCTTCGCGGTGAGGGGTGGGTGAATTTCTTGCAGGCGCGGCCGTCGGCAGAGCCCCGTGGTGGCCCCTCTCATACTTCTTTCGCTCTTGGTCTCAGCCGATCTTGCCGACGCCGGCCGCGGGGCCTGGGAGTGCGTACCCGGTGAGTGGGCCGGCATCCGATGCTCCGAGCATTTGATGTGTCCCTTCGATGCGGGAGTGCTCGAGGTTGTGGCTCGTCGTGACGTCGGGTGTGGAAATCATGCTTGCTTTGGCTACGATCAGCTCGTCCAGCTGCGCGGGTCGCGCGAGGCGATCTTTGCCGAAGTGCCCGTCGAAGACCCTTACGCGGAGCGCCAACTTTCGGCTGAGTGCGCGATCTCGCCGGGCACGCTCGCCGTTCGCGGGCACGGCACTGCAACACTGACATTCGAGGTGGAATCGAACGGGAACCTCGCGCCCGCGCAAAGTCTCCAAGCGGAGGTCGCCGTGCTCGAGACCGAACCGATTGCTGAGGCTCGATTATCGCAGCTGCTGGCCAGCATCTCGCTGTTGCCCGTCGGTCACGCGCTGCGCGCGCACGTGCAGGCGGCCGTGGCTCGTGTGGCCATCAGTGAGGCTCGTTTTCTTAGCGCCGAGAAGATCATTGCATTCGAGCTGTCGACGCAGCCTGGGCTACAGAGCGCGTTGCTCCGAGAGCTCATCGCGCGACGCGCCCAGACCGCACCGCTCATCGTGGGCGAGCGGCTGCATATCGGCTACGTCACCCGTGACTTCGAATTCCCCGACCTGTCGCTCTTCTGGAAGAGAGGCAGCCTGTGCGTCGTTCAAGCTGCTCCTGACATAGTACGCTGCTTCGACACGGTCACGCGCACATGGGGCAAGGCGCGCCATCACACCGCTGGAGGCGAGTGGAGTTGCCATGAGGCCGTTCGGGGGCTCCCGCGTCAGTGCAGCCTCGAGCCGGACCAAGGCGACAATTTAGACGCCTACATTGATGCGAGCAGGATCGTGGTGGCTGACGGCGACAAGTTCGTGGTGCTGGATACCAATGGTTCGTTCGAGCGCTTCGATGCGAGCGGGCGCTCGACGTTGACTCCGCAGCAAGCCGGCCTTCAAGCAGCCACCAGCAAAGGCTCGCGCCTGCTCGGAGCCGGTCGCTACACTCTCTCAGCCACCGGTAGCGGTCTGACGTTTTTTTGGGCGAACACACCCGAGGCGAGCTGGTATCTGGAGGGGGCCTTCGACCCCAACGACACTGGAGGAAAGCGCACCGGCGCGCTGGCCTCACCTGACGGCAAGTGGGTCGCCGTAACGACGCGTCCCATCGGCGCTCGCCGCACCGAGTTGCTGCTGCTTCGCGTGCGGCCCCGCTGATGGAGGCGCGACCGACTCGCGCCCGGACGAACAGGTCTTGGAGGTGGTACTGGAAGCTCGGCGTTTCAACGCATCGCCAACGTCATCCAAGGTTGCGGTAGGGGGTCGTCACCGCTAGCGCTGCCGGTTATCGATTGGGGCTACCCACCGGGAAGACTACGCCCAAGTGGGTGGCGGCGGCCCGAAGGCTCGCGTCCAGCGTCCAGAGCGAGGCCGAGGTGACGAGCGCACTCGCCAACAGATTCGCATCGACCCAACCCACGCCTCGGCGCGCCAGTCTGCGCCGGTGGATGAGCTCCACGACCTCGGAATAAGCCACGATGGGCGGCTGCGGTAGGCGTTCGAGCAACCGCTGTTCTCTTACCGAGAGCCCGCCCAGGATCAACTCCGCCAGCACCCACGGATGCACCAACACCTTCGCTGGCTCGTCCAAAAGCTCGCCCAGCGGCCTCGCCTCGGCATCCCCACCGAACCAGCGACGCCACACGGACGTGTCCACCAGCACCGAGGTCATCTGCGCCTTGGAACTTCAGCGATCTTCGGCAGCTTGCCGAACAAGGCCTTCAGCCGTTTGCGCGCCTCTCGCTCCAGCAATGCCCGAAGGCCTTCCTCGATCACCGCGGTCTTCGACTTCGCCCCGGTTTGTTTGAGCGCCTCATCGAGCAGCTCCTCGTCCAAATCCAGCGTCGTTCTCATGCATATCAATATGCATAATATTTATGCGATCGGCAAATGCGCATTGGTTCTTGCTGCTTCGGGGAAGAGTGGGCACTTTTTGCTCACCAGGGCTCCAACGCTGAAACAGAAGATCGTGCCGCACCTTTGGTACACGAAGGAGGTTGAGGAAGCCGCGCGCTTTTACGCGTCGATCTTTCCGGACTCCCGCAACTATGCCGAGTACATGGGGCTGCTCTTGGGCCTCAAGCGTGCCCGCGAGCTGGGGGTGCGCGAGGTCGAGGTCTTCGCCGACAGCGAGCTGATGATTCGCCAGCTCGGCGGGCGCTACCAGGTGAAAAGCCCCACCTTACGGCCGCTGTACGAAGAGGCGTTGCGCCTGCTCAACGACTTTTCCCGGGTGAAGCTCGTGCACGTGCCGCGGGAGATGAACACCGCCGCCGACGAGATGAGCAACCGGGCGATCGACGAGCGGTTGTAGATGGATCGACCGGCTCGTTTCCCTGTGGGCCCAAGGGGTTATCCGGACCAGACGGATGTTCAGCGGGGGCGGGGAGCGTGCCGACGCCCTCGATGCGACCGTCGGGGTACGGGAGAGACTTGGCGCTCGCCGTCGTCCTGAACAGAGAACTGCCCGAGCTGACCGCGAAGAAACCTCGAACTGCGCAGAACCCACAGCGTCTGGCCCCGTAACCCTCGGAGTCCTCGAAGAGCTCCTGAGCTTCCCGAGCCGTGCGCGCCACCGCTTCACGAGCGTCGTTCAGCGCGGGTAGAATTGTACCTCGTGATCGAGACCCGGACCCTGGAGGTGCGTCCGGGTCCAAAGAGTCCATTCCTCGACCGAGACCTCGAGCGGATAGGACGGCGACGAACGCGGGGATCTCGTCCCTCGCCCGGTACTCCGGCCCATAGTCTCATCCCCTCGCTCGTGAGGCGCCACGCCCTCCGGTCGACCTGGAACCCAGGTCGGTACCAATGGTCTGGCGGTTTTTACCACTCAAAGATAGTATTTAAAGTATGGCACGTGAGAAGGCGACAGTGACGCTTGATCGGCGGAAGGCCGACGCGGCCAGGGCGTTGGTTCGCGCCCGCTCCCTCTCCGAGACGTTGGACATCGCGCTCGATCGTCTCATCCGCAGCGAACGCCTGCGGCGCGACGTAGCGACCTACACACGCGAGCCGCTCGACTCGGCCGAGCGCGCGGTCGGCGATCTGCCCGTCGAGCTCGACCTGGGCGATGCCGACGTGGACTACGAGGCGCTCTACGGACGGCGCAAGTGATGGGTCCAGTCGCACGCCGGGGCGAGGTGTGGTTCGCGGAGGTGCCGGGAGACAAGCGTCGGCCGGTGCTGGTGCTCTCGCGCGACCCGATGGGCGCATTGTTGCATTCGGTCATTTGCGCGCCGATCACCTCGAACGTGCGCGGTTTGGCGACCGAAGTCGCCGTGGGGAAAGAAGCCGGTCTGGCGCACAAGTCGGTCGCGAACTTCGACAACACCTTCCTGCTTTCGCGCCACCGCCTCGTTCGCCGGCTTGGCCGTGCCTCGCACGAGACGATGGAAGCGGCGTGCGCGGCGCTCGAAGTCGCCGCGGGCTGCTCCTGACCGCACCACGCGCCTGCCCGGGCCGTGCTCCGCGACGCGAAGAGAGTCGATCTCGATCGCCTTATCGCCCTGGGAGGCAGCCCGGAACAGTGCGGCTGGCTCAAAGATCGCTTCGGCGTCTCGTGGCAAATCGTCCCCTCGGTGATGGACGAGATGATGCGAGATACGAACCAGAGCCGCATGCAGCGGGTGGTCGAAGCGATGTTGAAGATGGTCAAGCTCGACATCGAAAAGCTGCAAGCCGCATACGTTCAGCGCTGAGCCGTGCCGCGCGCCGCCTCATGCACGCTGCCGTGATACCCTTTTGCGCTATGCGTCGAGCCGCTCGGATGTCAGAGACCACTGGTAGGTTGCCGCCCCGAGGGAGGACCGCGGTGGCGAAGGGGAACGGAAGAAACGGTGAGGCGCGCATCCCCGCATGGGTGCATCTGTGGTGGTCCCGTGCAAAGGAAGACTTCAAGGCAGAGTTGAAGGCCGAGCTCGAGCCACGTTTTCAGTCGATCGAGACGAAGCTCGTCGTCATGGACGTGAAGCTCGACGCTCTCGACAAGCGCGTGACCCGCATCGAAAGTCGAGACTGAATCGGAAGTCTGGGTGGAAGGAAGCTGCGAGGCGTTTCGCTCGCAGAACAATCGGCTTGCCTCGGCCGGCGGTTTCATCTTGAACACGGCCTCATGTGCCGCCTCGCCATGCTGGTCGTTCTCCTCTCCGTTCCCGTCCACGCCTCCTCCGCTCGACTGCTCCCGGCGGATGGAGCTGTCTCCACGGCCCTCACCCCCACGCCGTGGACCTTGCACCTAGGCATTTCGACGGCGGCGAGTGTCCTGGCCGTGCCAGCCGGCTTGTATCTGGCCAGCGTGGTGGGCTCGCTCTCCAACGCGCTCCTCTGGTCGGCGCTGCCCTCCCTTTTGGTGATGGGCCTGTTCGCTCCGACCGTCACCACCCTCACCGCTTGGCTCTATGGAAACTGGGAAGGCGGAAACCGCTTCCCCTTCCTCTCCGCTTGGGGAGCCTCGGTGCTGGTCAACGCGCTCGCGCTCATCGCCGGCGGCTTTTTAGGACTCTCGGTGGGGTTGCCGCTGGGCGTGCTCGCCTTCGGGGTCGTCAACGGGGCGCTCCTCGGGGCGGCCTCGGTGGGTACGATGCGCTCCTTGGCAAGACCGCCACCCACTCCCCTCGCCCTCCCCTCCTTCCTCCCCGGCGTCGGCGACACCCACGTCGTGCCGCTGGCGCGGGCTTCTTTCTAGGAGACACCGCGAATGCGTCTTTTCGCCCTCCTCGCGCTCGCCCTATTCCTTTCCACTCCCACGCTGGCGCAAAGCTGCCCTTCGCGTGACGTGTGGCCCCAAGACGACTGGGCGGTGAACCTGGTCGACCCGCAGGCCAAGGCCGCCGAAATCCAGGCGCTCGAGGAATTCGCTTTCACCCTCACGGGCGAAGACGGCGAGCGGTTGGGCCTTCGCACCAACGCGTTGCTCATCATCAAGGGTGGGCGCATCGTCTACGAGAAATACGCGCGTGGCTTCGACGCCTCCAAGCGGCACCTGTCGTGGTCGGTCGCCAAGAGCGTCACCAGCGCGCTCGCCGGGGTCGCGGTGGCCGAGGGAGCACTCTCCCTCGAGGACTCGATCTGCAAGCATTTCCCTGAATACGCAGGCCTCACCGAGCATACCGGCGAGGTCTGCCGCATTCGCGTAAAGGATGTGCTCACCTTCACCACCGGCCTCGATTGGACCGAGGAATACGAAGACAAGACGTACCAAGTCTCCAGCGTCATCGCGATGCTCTTCGGGGTGGGGCACAAAGACATGCTGGGCCACATTCTTTCGCACCCGCTGGTGGCGACTCCGGGCGAGAAATGGCTCTACTCCACCGGCGACGGGCAGCTGCTCTCGGCGGTGGTCAAACGCGCGCTGGAGAAGGACCACGGCCGCGACGCTTTCTGGAAGTACCTTTTCGAGCCCATTGGCATGAAGCGGGTGGTGCTCGAGGAGGACTTGAAGGGCACGCCCTTGGGCGGCTCGATGGTCTACGCCACTCCGCGCGACTTCGCTCGCTTCGGCTACCTCTACCTGAACGACGGCTGCTGGAACGGCACACGCATTCTTCCGCAAGGGTGGGTGACCGCCTCGCGCACCATCTCCGAGGCGTACCCGCGCTCGCCTGTCGAGGAGGATACGCCTTGTGGCTACATGTGGTGGCTCAACCAGGCGGTGCCCGAAAAGAGCCAGGAGAAACCCTGGCCCGACGCTCCCGACGACACCTATGCCGCCATGGGACACTGGGGTCAGCGGGTGGTGGTGATTCCTTCGGAGGACGTGGTCATCGTACGCACCGCGGACGACCGCGAGGGCTCCGTTCCCTTAAACGAGCTCATCAAGCTCTCCCTGGGAGTGGCGCGATGAGAAGCCTCGCCGCCGTCGGGATGCTCTGGTGCCTGGCCTGCGCCAGTCCGCCGCGCACCTACGACAACAACGACCTCGAGCTGGCCGTGGCCAACGCCGCCCGCATGTCTTGCTCCTGCCTGTTCGTGATGGAGATGCCCGACGACTACTGCAAGGCATGGGTGAAGGCTTCGCCTGACGTCGCCCGCTTCTCGGTGGACAAAAAGAACAAGACCGTCGAAGCATCGGCCTTCATCTCTTGGGCCGCCAAGGCGCACTATGTCGATGACCAGCGCGGCTGCGTGCTCGAGTAGCGAGCCGCCAGGATGACCGCCGCCCGTCCCTGAGTTATATGGCTTGACGCCGGAGCAGCCCGGGCGAACGCCGGCCACCGCAGGACGGGGTGGCGGGAGGAAAGTCCGAGCTCCACAGGGCAGGGTGCTGGCTAACGGCCAGTCGGAGCGATCCGCAGGACAGTGCCACAGAGAACAGACCGCCGGTCGGTTCGGCCGGTAAGGGTGAAACGGTGCGGTAAGAGCGCACCGCGGCCAGGGTGACCTGGCTGGCACGGCAAACCCCACCTGGAGCAAGAGCCAATAAGGGAGCACCCTCCGCAAGGAGGCGAAGGTGGCCCGCCTTCCGACTCTCGGGTGAGCTCGCTAAACGAGGCCCCAGGGCAACCTGGGCCCTAGACGAATGTTCGCTGCCCGCTTCCGAAAGGAACGGGAACAGAACTCGGCTTACAGGGCTGCTCCGGCTTTTTGTTTCTGGATGACGCCTCCAGCGGGGTCACTCGTCTTTGGCCCTGGCAGTCCTCTCCCGCCGTCGGGCGTGGAGAAGCTCTTCCATCGGTTCGCGACGCCCGTCTTCGTCGTGTTGCGGCTGCGCCCTGAAAGACCTGGTGCCCTCGACGCTTACCCGAAGGGGCCGGCGTTACCGCTCGTAGGCTCCGATATCCCACTGTCCTTGGGGACGCTGGATTCCGTCCAAGTCGTAGGCGATCGAACGTCCGTAACGTGACTCGAACACG
>JBMORE010000016.1:0-3820 GCA_049322255.1 Myxococcota bacterium
GGCTTGGTCGGTTTCACCAGCGGCTCGTCGTTCGGCTGCCGGGGCGCATTCAAGGCGAACGCGATCTTCCCTTCTCCCCGCACCTGCATGACGACGATTTCCTCGAGCTTTTGTCCGTCCGCGGTTTGGGCTTGCACGGTGTGCCGGCCGACGGGAATCTCGATCTTCACCGGCGCCGATCCGATGGGCCGGCCGTCGAGGAACAGCTCGACCTCAGGCTGATTGGCGGTCACCGTGAGGGCCCCCGCCAGCTGCTGGCGCACCTTGTCGAAAAGGTGGAGCACCTCCGGGCCGGTCTTGTTGGGATCGGGCACGATGGTGGGGTCTGACTCCAGCGCCTTGGTCATCGAGCCCATGGCGCGCTCCTCGTCTTGGAGCGCGAGGCGGCACTGCGCGGAGAGCAGGTGCAGGCGGGCCCTATCCCCGGCCGGTGCCTTGGCCACCGCCTGGTCGAGGAGTGTCAGGGCACGCTCGAACTCTCCTTCGGCCATCGCCTTTTGGGCGGCAGCCTCGGCGTTCTCGGCGCGGGCGCGCGCTTTGCCTTTGGCGAAAACCGGCGTGGACAGCAGTGCCACCACCACGAGGAGGGTCCATTTCATTGGCTCGATGCTACTCGGAAATGCACCGGCACCGTATAGTCGAGGGTCACAATGAGCACCGGAGAGGTCTGCCCATCCTGCGAAGCGCCGATGTCCGAACAGGATCTCGAGTGCGCCTCCTGCGGGGTGCCTCGAATGCTCGACCGCACCGTCGTCAAGCATGTGCGGGAGGTGCTCGACGGCAAGTGGCTCATCGAGGGGCAGCTGGGCAAGGGAGGAATGGGCGTCGTCTTCCTCGCGACCGACATCGCGCTGGACCGGAAAGTCGCCATTAAGGCGCTCGCGCCTTCCCTATGCCAAGACACGGAAGTGGTCGCGCGCTTCGAGCGCGAGGCGAAGATGATGGCCAAGCTCGAGCACCCCAACCTGGTGCCCATCTATGCCGTGGGCAAGAAGGAGGGGGTGCCCTTCCTCGTGATGAAGTACCTCGAAGGACAGAACCTGGGAGACCACCTGCGCGAAAAGGGCAAGCTCGATCTCGACGAGGTCGTGGCCATCATGCGGCAGACGTGCGCGGGCCTGGGCTTTGTCCATGAGCAGGGCTTCATTCATCGCGACATCAAGCCGGCCAATCTTTTTTTGAGCCCAGAAGGACGCGTGACGCTGCTCGACCTCGGGGTGGCGCATGACCCCAAGAGCATGATGACCCGTTCGGGGCTGCTCATCGGCACCCCCCGGTACATGTCGCCCGAGCAAATTCTCGGCGTCAAAGTCGACCGCCGCGCCGATCTCTACGCGCTGGGAACGGTGCTCTACGAGATGGTGACCGGGGTCGCCGTCTTCGATGGCGAGAGCGACTTTTCGGTGATGCGCGCGCACACCGACCTGCCCCCGCCCGATCCTTCGAAGTTCGCCGACATGTCTCGTGAGGTGGCCGACGTCATTCAGACGGCGTTGGCCAAGAAGCCGGAGGAGCGTTTTCAGACTGCGGGCGAGCTCTTCGACGCGCTCGAGGCCGCGGTGGCCGGGCAGAGAAACAAATCGAAGGGCCCCAGACCAGCTGCCACCAAGCTCGCCCCGCTCAGCGTCTCCGTTCCCTCGACCGTCATGCTCCGGGAGCAGAAGGCAACGCCCTCTCCCAAGCGACGTGCGCCGGTTCGAGAGGTGCCCAGTACCCAGCAGTTGGTGGTGGAGGTGCAGCGGTCCTCCTCGAGGTGGCCGCTCCTTCTGGGGCTGGGGGGGCTGCTTGCCGCGGGAGGTGTCGCCTGGCTGTTCTTCCGACCGGGCGAGGAGCAGCCCAAACCGATGGAGGCACCGCCGCGGGTGGAGCGCCCGGTGAAACCTCCACCGTCCTTGCCTCCCCCCGAGCCCGTGCCAGAAGTCAAACCCCCTCCCGACGTCATCGTCGCCGCGCCTCCGGTAGAGCCGCCCCCTCCCGTCAAGCCTCCTCCCGAGGAGAAAGACCCGCAGGAGCCGCGGGAAAAAACGGATAGGCCGGGGTCGATTCGGCGTCCCAAAAGTGACTCGGCGACGAAGGTGAGCATCAAAGCTCGACCGGCGGAGCTGAGGGTGGTGGTCTTGCAGGACGACGGCCCCTCCTGGGCTTGGCTCGACGTCGACGGCATTCGCAAAGGCACCACGCCCAAGACGCTTCAGCTCGAGCCCGGCGAGCACACCATTCGTCTCGAGCGGCCGGGGTTTCAAACCATCACTCGAGTGGTTTCGCTCAAGGCCGGGGAAAATCGTACGCTCAAAGAATCGCTCGAGCAGTAGGGGTCGAACCTCTGATGGACCGTCGAATTTTGGCTGCTGGGTGGGTGCTCCTCGCGGCGCTGGCCGCTTGCGAAAACTTCCAGAAGCTCCGGGAGGAGTACTGCGCGACGACGGGGGCGACGACCGACGCATGCGTCAGGGACACCGATCCGCCTCTGCCGCCGGTGTTGGTGGCGCCTGCCTCTCCGGCGAACGACAACAACCCTTCGGTGACCGGCACCGCCGAGGCCGGGTCGACGATTCGCCTCTACGCGAGCGCCGATTGCGCAGGCGAGGTGTCCGGAACCGGGGTGGTGACGCCCTCGGGGGCTTTCGCGGTGGCTGTCACCGTGGGCGATGACACCACCACGAGCTTCTCGGCCACGGCGACGGACGCCGCCGGCAACGTGTCGGGTTGTTCTGCCAGCGTCACCTATGTGGAGGACAGCACGCCGCCCGTGGTGCCGGCATTGGCAGGTTCGGTGCCCATGCCTCCGGCGAACGACAACAACCCGAGCATCTTCGGGACGGCGGAGCCCGGTTCGACCATTCGGTTGTACACCGACTGCGCGGGTGCGGAGGCGGTCAGCGGCTCGGTGGACCCCGATGGCTCGTTCAGCATCGTCGTCAGCGTCGGCGACAACACCACGACCACCTTCTTCGCGCGGGCGGAGGACGCAGCGGGCAATCGCTCCGAGTGCTCCCAGGGCTTCGTCTACGTGGAGAACAGCCAGCTGCCGGTGGCGCCGCAGTTGACAGGAACGTCTCCCGCCTCCCCGGCGAACGAAAACAACCCGTCGGTCGCGGGAACCGCCGAGGCGGGAACCACCGTTCGCCTCTACACCACGTCGAATTGCTCGGGGGCCGTCGCGGGGATGGGGAACGTCGATGGAGCGGGAGCGTTCAGCATCTCCGTGAGCGTGGCCGACAACTCCAGCACCACCTTCTACGCCACGGCGACCAACACGCTGAGCCTCACCTCCGCCTGCTCCACCGGGCTTCTCTACGTGGAGGACAGTCAACCGCCGGTGTTGACGGTGTCGGGAACCGTTCCCGCCTCCCCCGCCAACAGCAACAACCCCAGCGTGACGGGGATGACGGAAGGGGCCGCGACGGTCCGGGTCTTCACCAACAACAATTGTGGTGGGGCCGCCGTGGGGGTCGCGGTCGCCGCCGCCAGCGGAGAGTTCTTCGTTCCGGTGAGCGTGGGCGACAACAGCAGCACGAGCTTTTACGGCCAGGCGGAGGACGCCGCCGGCAACCGCTCGAGCTGCACGGGCCCCGTCACCTACGCGGAGGACAGCATTCCGCCCTCGGCCACCGGAGCTTCGGTGAGCGATGGCGTGGCGCCGGCGGAAATCGACTATCAGCAGACCGTCGCGACGGTGGATGCATACTGGTCGGGCTTCACCAATGGCGTGGCTGCGTACGAGTACAACCTGAGCACCTCGACGGGTTGCGCAGGCGAAGCCATCGCGACGATGAACGTTGGAAACGTCATTGCGAAATCCACCTCCGGGCTGACGCTC
>JBMORE010000017.1:0-3792 GCA_049322255.1 Myxococcota bacterium
AGAAGTACGTGCTGGAGATGCTCCCTTACCCCAGCGGCAAGATGCACATGGGGCACGTGCGCAACTACCTCATCGGCGATGTCTTGGCCCGCTACTTCCTCATGAAAGGCTTCGACGTGCTGCACCCCATGGGGTGGGACGCATTCGGCCTGCCGGCGGAGAACGCGGCGATCAAAGACGGGGTGCACCCCGCAGTGCGCACCGCCGAGAACATCGCCTCCTTCAAGGAGGAGATCTCCTCGCTGGGCTACGCCTACGACTGGACCTGCGAGGTGAACACCTCCGAGCCCGAGTACTACCGCTGGAACCAGTGGTTCTTCCTTAAGATGCTGGAGAAGGGGCTGGTCTACCGGCGCTTCTCGAAGGTGAACTGGTGCACCGGCTGCCTCACCGTGATCGCCAACGAACAGGTGAAGGAAGGCCTGTGCGAGCGCTGCGAATCGAAGGTGGTGGACAAGGAAATGCCCGAATGGGCGTTTCGCATCACCCAGTACTCCCAGGCGCTCCTCGCCGGTCTGGACGAGCTCACCGAGTGGCCCGAGCGCATCACCTCGATGCAACGCAATTGGATCGGCCGCTCCGAGGGCGTGGAGGCGGACTTCGTGGTGCAAGGCACGCCGGAGAAGATTCGCGTCTTCACCACCCGCATCGACACCATCTTCGGCTGCACCTACGTGGTGCTCGCCCCCGATCACCCACTCGTCTCCCACATCACCGCCCCGGCGCAGAAAGGCGCGGTCGACGCCTTCGTCGCCAAGATGGCAGCCAAGAGCAAGACCGAGCGCACCGCGGAGGGCGCGGAGAAGGAGGGCGTCTTCACCGGCGCCTTCGCCTTGAACCCCCTCTCCGGCGCCGAGGTCCCGGTGTGGATCGCCAACTTCGTGCTCGCCGATTACGGCACCGGCGCGGTGATGAGCGTGCCCGCGCACGATGAGCGCGACTTCGCCTTCGCCAAGAAGTACGGCCTGCCCATCCAGGTGGTGGTGCGGGGCGAAGGGCTCGGGGAACCGCTGGAGGCAGCCTTCACCGCCGACGGGGTGCTCGACGCCAGCGGCGAATTCTCCGGCCTTCCCTCCGCCGTGGCGAGGCGGAGAATGGCCGAGAAGCTGGAAAAAGAGTGGAAGGGCAAGTCGACCGTCACCTTCCGCCAGAAGGACTGGGGCTTTTCCCGCCAGCGCTACTGGGGCACCCCCATTCCCATCGTCTACTGCGAACGGTGCGACCCGACCCGCCAAGGCATGCCGGTGCCGTACGACGAGCTGCCGGTGAAGCTGCCGCAGATCGAAACACAGGAGGTTCTCACCGGCCGGGGCGAGCCACCGCTGGCGAAGGTGCCCGCCTTCGTGAACACCACCTGCCCCAAGTGTGGCGGGCCGGCGCGGCGGGAGACCGAGACGATGGACACCTTCGTCGATTCCTGCTGGTACTACGCGCGCTACCTGTCGCCGCACTTCGACGCGGCCCCGTTCGATTCGACGGCGGCGAAGCGTTGGCTCCCGGTGGACATCTACGTGGGCGGCCCCGAGCACGCGGTGATGCACCTGCTCTACTTCCGCTTCTGGAGCCGGGTGATGAAAGAGCTGGGGCTCACCCCCACCGACGAGCCGGTGAGGCGGCTGGTCACTCAGGGTATCGTCAACGGGCCAGATGGACGCAAGATGTCCAAGCGCTGGGGCAACGTGGTGGCGCCCTCGTCGATCGTGAAGAAGTACGGCGCCGACACCGCGCGCACCTACGTCTTGTTCGCCGGGCCGCCCGAGCGCGACTTCGACTGGTCGGACGAACAGGTGGAGGGGGCGCACCGCTTCTTGAAGCGCGTGTGGGCCCTGGCCGCGCAGCACGAGGCAGCGGCCAAGGGAGCGCGCCACCAGGGGACGTACGAGGGCAAGGCGCTGGAGATTCGCCGCGCAGCCCACAAGGGCCTCAAGCGGGTGGGAGAGGCGATCGAACGGCTCTCCTTCAACACTGCCATCGCCGGCATCATGGAGACGGTCAACGCGCTCTACGCGGCGGAGAAGGTCGAGACGCCGGCGGAGAAGGCGGCGATGAACGAGGCGATCGGCATTCTGGCGGCGGTGCTGACGCCGTTCGCTCCCCACGTGGCCGAGGAGCTTGCCCACGCGTACGGGGCCACGGCGCTGCTGGTCAGCCAACCCTGGCCGGCATTCGACCCTGCGCTGGTGGTGGACGAGGTGCTCCCCTACGCGGTGCAGGTGAACGGCAAGCTGCGCGCCGAGGTGCGGGTGCCCGCGGCGGCGGAAGAAGGCGAGGTGCGCGCGGCGGCCGAAGGCGACGAGAAAGTGCGCGCGGCGCTGGCCGGCAAGACGTTGCGCAAGGTGGTGTTCGTGCCCAAGCGGCTCATCAACTTCGTGGTGGGGTGATGGCGGAAGTCCTGGTGATGTGCTCGCAGTGCGGCCGGCCGCAGCTCGCCGCGAAAAAAACGTGCGCCGGCTGTGGAGCACAACTTCCCCAGACGCCGGAAATGCCGCAGCTGCCTTCGCCGCGCGACAAGCTGCTTGACGCCTTTCAGCCTTTTCTCGAGCTCTCCTTGGGCGGCGGGCGCCGGCTGCTCCTGTCGGACAGGCGGCTGGAGTGGTACCCGCCGAGCGGAAAGGGGCTGTCCTTCGAGTTGGGGAACGTACGCCAGGTGCGCTTCCGGCAGCGGCCGGCGTTCGAGGCGCTCCTCTTCGCGGGGGCGTTCGCCGTAGGTGCCGCGATGGTCCCCTGGCTCTTCGTGCAGTTGGTCTTCGGTGGCCTGGCCGGTGTCGCAGCCATCGCCTGTCTCACCCAGAAGCACTACGCGCTGGTGGTGCATGCCGGTGGGGGAAGACGCACGCTGCTCTTGGGCATCGGTGCGGCCAGCTCGCCCATCGCCCAGCGGGCCCTGAGCGTGTGGGAGTCCTTGCGGTTGGAGCTGGAGCGGCTGCGCGTCACCTGCGAGCCTTCGACGCCGGAAAAGGGCAAGCAGTGAGGCGCTTCGCCGCCGTCGGCGTGCTCTGGCTCCTGGCGGGGTGCGGCTACCGCTTCGGCGGCGGCGTGCTGCCCGGCGGAGGCCGCGAGGTGTTTGCCCCGGTGTTCGTCAACCACACCTCGGAGCCCGGCCTGGAGACGCTTTTCACCGAGGCGTTTCGTCAGCAACTGGGCCGCGCGGGCATCGACGGCGGCGAAGGCAGCTCCACCCGGGTGGAGGGCGAGGTGATGGCGACCTTTGGCGCGCCCACCATTCTCACCACCGATGGGCGGCTGGCCAGCTACCGGGTGCACGCCACGGTGCGCCTGCGCTTGGTGAAGGCGCAAGACGTGCTCGCGCAGACCGAGGTGTCAGGCTCGGAGGACTACCTACCGGGCGCCGACGTGCTCGCGTCGGAGAGCAACCGACAAGCGGCCTTGCGCCGGCTCGCCGAGTCGTTGATGCGCGATGGATATGAGAACTTGGCCGCGAGCTGGTAACTACTTACTCAGCCCGCCCAGCGACTTCGCCAGCCGGGCAATGCGGCGGGAGGCGTTCTTGGCGTGGAGCACGCCCTTGGAGGCGGCCTTGGAGATGGTCGCTTCGGCAGCGCGGAAGGCCTCGCGGGCCTTGTTCAGGTCTTTGGTGGCGATGGCCTCGCGCGCCTTCTTGATCGCCCCTTTGACGCTGGTGCGGACGGCGGTGTTGCGCGCGCGGCGCTTCTGCGCCTGACGGTTGCGCTTCTCGGCGGAACGGGTATTGGCCACTGCGGTGGGCTCCTTGAAGAACTCGAGGCGCGCGTACCTACTTGGCCCGCCCGTTCACGTCAAGCTGTTGCGCCC
>JBMORE010000018.1:0-34378 GCA_049322255.1 Myxococcota bacterium
CGGGGAGGCGGGGTGAGCAACCGCCCGACTTCGATTCGTTGCCAACGGATCGAGCTCGACCGTCAGGGCAAGCCGTTCGCGATGTGGGCGGATGATTCGGTCGGAACCTGGGAGGTGTACCTACGCCAGTGGAACGGCATGGCTTGGGTAGGGGTGGGCGGCTCGGACGCGGATGGCGGCCTCTCCCGCGGAACGGGGGTGGACGGCTCGAGCGGTTACTACTCCTGTCCAGGACACCTGGGCTTCGATTCGCAGAACCGGCCTTACGTGGTGTGGATGAACTACGACGGCAACCTTCAATCGGTTCATGTGCGGCGTTGGAGCGGCGGCACTTGGGAGGAGCTCGGCGGGTCGGCGAGCGGAACCGGAATTTCCGCTGGGCAGTTCGCCTACTGGCCGAAAATCGTCATCGACGTGTTCGACCGGGTGACGGTGATGTGGACGCGAGGCTCCGGGCTCTATGCGCGACGGTGGGAAGGCTCCGCCTGGGCTGAGTTGGCGGGCTCGGCATCCGGCGCGGGCATCGCCGGTCCGTCAGCGATGGTCTACATCTTCTCCGCCGCCCCGGGGCCGGACGGCGCGCCCTACGTCGCGTGGATGGATGAGCGAAGCGCAGGGCCGGGCTCGGAGATTCGGCTGCTCAGCTGGACGGGCAGCGTCTGGCAAGGGCTGGGGTCTTCCAACGCAGACGGAGGCATCACCGGGGCCTCGTCGTACGTCACGTACCCTTCGGTTGCCGACGACGGGAGCGGCCGACCGGCGGTCGCCTGGCATCAAGACGAGCCCGACGGCGGCACCAGCGTGCACCTGACACGCTGGAACGGCTCCTCGTGGAGCCCGCTGCCCAGCCCCACAGCTTCCGGAAGCCGGCCTGTCCTGGCGGTGAACCCGGCCGGAGAGCTCTATCTGCTCTGGGAAGAACGCATCCCCAACGGCACCACCCCTCGGCTCGCCCAATGGACGAGCGATGGCTGGGAAGACTGTCCGCTGGGGTTTGTCGACACTGGCCGCTCGACGTGGCCCGCGCTCGCCTTGGGGCCCGACGGACAGGCCGCGGTCAGTTGGTTCGAAGAGGTCACCCCGGGGGTGCTGCAAGCTTATGTCGTTGCGAACCTCGCTCCCTGGGTGGATGCGGGGAGCGCGGTGGATGCGGGCGATGGAGGGACCTCGACCGTTCCGCGCGCCTACCGGGTGGGTTGCGATTGTTCGCAAGGCGCGGGTGCCGTTCCGTTCGTCCTCTTGGCGATGCTCGTTTTCTTCTCGCGGCGGCAGCGCAGCAGTTGAGTCAAAGCTGCGGATCTCAAATGGCGCGGCAGCGCGCGGAGTGCGTGCTAGGCTTCTTTTCCTTCGATGTGGCAGCTCGTCATCAACGGCCCCGGCTACTTCGACACCACCTACGACCTGCCCGAGGGCGCCACCACGATGGGCCGGGCGGACGAGAACGACATCGTTCTCTCCGGTGACTTGGTCAGCCGCCGGCACGCACGCTTCCTGGTGAAGGGAGCCGCGCTCTCGATGGAGGACCTGGGCAGCCGAAACGGCACCCAGGTCAACGGTCAAGAGCTGAAGGGACGGGTGGCGCTCAAGCCGGGCGACACGGTGAGCGTGGGGGAAAACTCGCTCACCATTCGTCAGCCGGCCATCGTGGAGAGCGCCTCCACCGATGTGGTCGACCCGGGTGTGAGGGGAGTAAAACGCTTCGGTAAAGGGTCGGACATCGGCCCGGCGGTCATCCTCGCCAAGGACATTCGCGACAGCGCGGTGCTCAGGGCGCTCGACAACGTGGCGCCCTTCACCCCGGGAGACTCGCCCTTCGCCGAGACGGGCGAGACGGAGTTGCGCCGCTCCCCTTCGCAGCCCATCGCCTACGACTCGCTGTTTCTGCTCTACAAGGTCGCCGAGCGGCTCGCCTACTCGCATTCCTTGCAGAGCTTCCTCGAAGACACCATCGACCGGGTGATGGAGCGAGCCAACGCCACCACCGCGGTGGTGCTCTTGTGGCAAGCCGCCGGAGGGATGGTGCCGGCGGCGGTGCGTCATCGCGGGAAGCTGGCCAAGAACGAGGTGCCGGTGTCCGACGCGATCATCGAGGCGGCGCTGGCGCAAAGGGCGGCACTGGTGGTGGGCGATGCCTCTCGTGACAAGCGCTTCGCCCAGCGCGAAAGCGTCATTCTCTACGGCGTGGACCAGGTGATGTGCGTACCCATCGGGCAGAACGAGCCCTATACCGGGGTGCTCTACCTCAACATGGCCACGCAGGCGTCCAGGGAGGTCGGGCCCCTGCTCGACCTGTGCACCGCGGTGGCACACCTCATCGCCGCGGGCGTGGAGAAGTTCCAATCGCTGGTCGCCGAGCCGCAGGATCGGCTGCGCCGCATCCTCGAGCGCTACCACGCGCCGGACATCGCCGCCCTCCGCGCCGCCGAGCTGGGCCGTACCGCCGTGCTCACCCAGATGGAGCAGCGCACCGCCACCGTGCTGTTCGCCGACATCGCCGGCTTCTCCACGCTCGCACAGAAGCTTTCGCCCGCGCAGGTGGTGGAGCTGCTCAACGAGTTCTACCAGCGGATGACGCGGCTCATCTTCAGCTTCGAAGGTACGGTCGATAAGTTCCTGGGCGACGCGGTGATGGCGCTGTTTGGCGCGCCCTACGCGAAGAGCGATGACCCGTTGAGGGCGGTGCGTACCGCCATCGCCTTACGGGCGGAGTGGAACAAAGCGATGCTCCAGCGGCCGACCGAGCAGCGCACCGAGCTGAAGATAGGCCTTTCCACCGGGAGCTTGCTCTCGGGCATCGTGGGCTCCGAGGCTCGAGTGGATTTCACCGCGGTGGGCGAGGTGGTGAACGTGGCCGCTTGGCTTTCCGCCAGCGCCGCCCCTGGGCAAATCCTCATCACCACTCAGACGCTCTCCGCGGTGGCCGGGCGCTTCGACGTGCGCGCGCTGGGCGGCCGACCGCTCCATGCCGCCAAGGCGAAGGTGCAGGCGTTCGAGGTGATCGCCGAGGATACCGCCGGCTCCACCAGCCCGGGCGTGCGCGAGACGAGCTGAAGCCTTTAGGCGCCTGTGTTGGCCACATCGAGATGGCCCGGCTTTCGGACGTGGGGACGATTCGCAACCTTAATTTCCACGTTGTAGCCAAGACGGGTGAGAAAGGTCAGCAATCGGCCTACGGAATACTCGGCAAAATGGCCGCGCAAGAGCTTCGAGATTTTAGGCTGGTCAATGCCAAGAACCTCTGCCGCCTCACGCTGGTTCTTGAATCGCCGGCTCTTGATCGCTCTTGCAATAGCGGCGGTGAGTCGGGCCTTGGCGAGCTCCTCTTCAGCGTTTTCGAAGCCGAGGTCGGCGAACACGTTGCCGCTACTCACCCCTATTTCTGCGCTGCGACTACGCTTTTTCATCTGACTTCTCCTTCTGACGCCGTTCGTCGTCGGCCTCCGCAACCTTGAGCCGTCTCTTCACCAACTCGATGTCTTCTGCCGGTGTCTTCGCACCCCGCTTCGATTTCTTTTGAAATGCATGGAGCAGGTACACCGCGTCCGCGAACCTGACGGTGTAGATGGCCCGGTACGTGTCGCCGTCGTTGTCCTCCACAATCTCCAGAACCGAGCCGCCACCAAAGCCCTTGAGGGGCTTGGCATCGGGATGTTTGTCGCCCTGCTGGGCCAGGCGCAGTGCGTAACCCATCACCCGCTTCACCTTCCACGGAAGCGACGACAAGTCTTTCAGCGCGCTGGCGACCCAACGAAACTCCCTCGGATGCCTGTCCACTGTCTTTTTATGCCAGTATTGGCATCAAGCCGTCAATTGGCAAGGAGCCGTGCGCTGGCGGGAATCGCGACCACGGAGCATTGGAGCGTTAGGTCGAATCGTCGCGACCTGATGTCTAGCGTAGACGAGGACCTCCCCCGCCGAGTTGATAGCCGATCGCGCCCGCGGAGCCCACCAGGGCCACCGCGAGACCCTTACTGATCGCTCCGAGGAGCTTGATATTCCGGGCGCCGACATCGAGCATCAAGGCCATCACCGCGCCGATTGCAGAGAACCCGAGCGATGTGAGCCAGGCCTGCTGAGGCTGGACTGCTCCGCCCCCCAGCGCCTCACCCGCTGCCCATGCACCCAGGGCCGTGAGGGGCGGGGTGGCAACCGCTGCCAGCCCGACGCCCATGAAAAAAATGACTGCAGCGTGGCCGCCTTGGAATGCGGCTTCGTTGAACCAAAGCATGCCGAGCGTCGGACCAGCGCCAAGGACCGTGCCGGCAAAAACTTGTCCGAAACTCCCCCCCAAATTTACGTCGTGAATGCGTGAGGTCGTCCAGCTTCCGGCAAAGATTCCTGCCGCCTGCGGTCGAGGTGATGAGCAGCGCCAAGGCGGTCCGACACAGAATTCTCATCTTGGTCGGCATTTTAGGGCTTTCGCTGCTTGGCGGGAGGCGAGGCGGGCGGCCGGTCGACCCGGTGAATCCCCACTTGCCCTTCGCGGTCGACCAGCTCGTAGCTGTGGCCCGGCTCGACCGCGCGGCGGTCGGTGCGCCGACGCACGAGCAGACCCCGCCGCTCCAACTCCTCGGAATGTCGGATGAGCCAGTCGAGCAGCCAGCTGTCCACGTAGGAGAGGGGTAGCTGGGCGCGCTCTGCTCCGACGACGGCGAGGGGCACCACGTGGTGGTAGCCCAGCGTGGCGTGGTCGAGCTGCACGTAGTCGACCGCGAGCTCTCCGTTGGAGAGGGAAAGTCGATGTTCTCCCACCCGCGCCCCGCCCGTGGACACCTCGATGCGAAGGAGCGTCGATGCTTGCGCTGGCCGTGACTGCTCGGCGAAGAAGAGTGCCACCACCGTCAAGCCAGCGGCCGCCAGCGCCTGCAGCCCCGCCCCGGCGCGCGAAACCACTCCGTTCCCCGAGCTGCCCAAGGCGCGGGCGCACGCTCCTGCCGCCAGGGCAAAGCCGACCAGCCCTGCGCCCAGGAAGAAGCGATGGAGCGGGCCGGCAGGGATGAGCGCCTGCACCGACAGCGCGAAAAAAGCACAGGCGAGGGTGAAGAGGAGCGCTCCGGCCAGATCCATCGCGCGGCCGACCCGCCCGCGGTCCAGCGAGCTGGTCAGCCTCAGCCGCAAAGGAAAAGGAACGGCCAGCGGCGTTCCACAAACCGCGCAGGCGGCGCCACGCAGGGGCACGCGCGCGCGGCAGGTTCGGCAAGAGGCGATCCAGCCTGCCGTCACCCCGGCACCGGCGGCGGCGCGCTCCACCCACACCGTCCACCAAGCGCGCGCCACCATCACCCCGAGCAGCAAAAGCCCACCCACGTAGAGAACGTGCCCCGCCGGCTCGAGAGTGGGCCCCAGTGAGGTGTCGAGGTTCTGGAAGAGCCAGCGCAGCATGTGGCGCGCGCGAGCCTGGCGCTCCTTTCTCCCCGGGGCAAGGGCTGGCTCAAAGCGTGCGAACGCGCTTCAATGGACGCGTTCGATGAGCTCGCAACAAGCCAGCGGGCAGCTGCGGCCGTTTCGTCCCAGGCCTTTTGGGCGGTACACGCTGCTTTTGCCCATCTCCTCCGGAGGAATGGGAGAGCTCTTCCTCGCCCGGCTGGAGGGGGCGCAGGGCTTTGGGAAGCTGTGTGTCATCAAGCGAATTCTCCCCGAGCTGGCGGGAGACCCCGACTTCGTCGCTCGCTTCGTCAGCGAGGCCAAAACGCTGGTGCAGCTCAACCACGGCTCGGTGACTCAGGTGCTGGACATGGACCTGTCCGAGGGCAGCCCCTACCTGGCGCTGGAGTTCGTGGACGGCAAGGACTTACGCAAAGTGGCCGCGCGCATGCGCGATCGCCGCCAACCGCTGCCGCTCCCCTTCGTGCTCTACGTGATGTGCCGCGTGCTCGACGCGCTGGCCTACGCGCACCGAAAACGCGACGACAATGATCAAGAAATCAACCTCGTCCACCGCGACATCTCTCCCCAGAACATTCTCGTCAGCTACGAGGGCGAGGTGAAGGTGATTGACTTCGGACTGGCCAAAAGCACCCTCAGCGAGGCCCAAACTCACCCCAGCCTCATCCTGGGCAAGTTTCTCTACATGTCGCCCGAGCAGGCCCAGCACCAGAGGGCGGACCGGCGCAGCGACCTCTACTCGGTGGGTGTGTGCCTCTACGAGCTCGTCGCGATGAAGAACCCCTTCGAAGAGGTGCCCTCGCACGAGCTGATGGCTGCGGTCGCCCATCCCCAAATTCCCTCGCTGCGCGGCGTCGAGCCACGGTGCCCCGAGAGCCTCGACGCGGTAGTGATGAGGGCGCTCGCGGCCGACCGGGAGAAGCGCTTTCAGACCGCCGAAGAGCTCCGGAGCAAGCTCCTCTCCTGCCTGATGGAGCTCGACCCCGAGGCGGGCCCCGAGTGGGTCTCGCGCTTCATGCGCGACACTTTCTCTGCCGAGTACCAGTCGGAGCGCAAATGGCTCGCCCGCTTCAGAGAGCCGGTCTTTCCCGTTCCTTCCCCGGTCGACGCCGGCCAGCGTGCCACCGGGTCGCAGGAGGGGGCGCGCTCCCCAGAGAGCAACCACCCCGCCGAGCGGGTGTCGACCCCCGAGCCGTTGGCCCTCGCGCTCCCGAGCAACGAGGGGGTGGAGGCCTCCATCACCGCCACGGTGGCGCTCGACGAATCCGCGCGCACCCTCGACGAGGAGGAGGGCGCCTCGGCGCTGCTGGAGCCGGTGGACGAAAATACCCTCTCCGGCTCGATGCCGGCGTCTTTTGCGCCAGTGGAGGTGGCCGCATGGAGGCGACTGCCCCTCCGGCTTCTCGTGCTGGCTGCCGTGCTCCTCGTGCTCGGTACCCTTGGCTTCGTCGGCTATCACCTCCAGCGCGAGGCCCAGGCGCTTCGGGTAGACCTGGAGCAGAAGAAAAAGTAGCACTGGCGCCGGTGGATACCCTGCTCGAGGTGCGCGAGGTGGTGGCCGGCTACGGCCCGCACGAAGTGCTGCGTGCGGTGTCCTTTGCAGTGCGCGAGGGCGAGCTGTGGGCGGTGCTGGGGCCCAACGGCGCGGGCAAGAGCACCTTGCTGCGCGCGCTGGCGGGGCTTTTGCCTTTGCGTGGAGGAGAAGTAGCCCTCGCTGGACGAGCGCTCAGGTCGTACGGCCGCCGCGAGCTGGCGCAAACGGTGGCTTGGGTGCCGCAGGCGACGGAGGCGGAGAGCGGCTTCACCGGGCTCGAGCTGGCGCTCCTGGGCCGAAGCCCGCATCTGGGCTTTGGGGGGCTTCCCTCGGGGGGAGACGTCGCGCGGGCGCGCGCTGCGCTGGAGGAGATGGGGGTAGGGCACCTGGCGGCGCGCTCCACCGCCGAGGTGTCGGGCGGCGAGCGGAGACTTTTCTGGCTGGCGCGGGCGTTGGTGCAGTCGCCGCGGGTGCTCTTCCTGGACGAGCCGACCGCTTTCCTCGACGTGCGGCACCAGGTGCGCTCGCTCGAGCGGGTGCGCGCCTACGTGACGAAGGGCGCTGCCGCGGTGGCGGTGCTGCACGACGTGAACCTGGCGGCGGCCTTTGCCGACCAGGTGGTGCTCTTGCGCGAGGGGAAGGTGCTCGCCCAGGGAGAGGCGAGGAAAGTGCTCACCGGCGAGCTGCTCGAGGAGCTCTTCGACGTTCCGATGACGGGGGCGGACGCGCCGGGCGGTCAACGCCTGTTCGCGCCGCGCTCGGAGTGAACGGGCTGGGGCGGTGGGGGCTGGGGCTGTTGGGTTCAGTCCTCGCCCACGTCGGCGTGCTCGGAGCCTGGGCTGCGCTGTCGGCGAAGAGCCAGGGGGCGGGGCCGAGCGCATCGCTTCCGGCGAGCTTCACCGCGACGCGGGTGCGGCTGTGGGGAGGGTCGGCAGTGGCGCCGCTGTCGGTGGCAAGCGTGGCCAAGAAAAGGGCACCTACCTCCGTGGTGCAGGGCAGTGACCCTACCCGGCCGGCGAAAGAGGAAGAAGGAGGAGGCGTCAGCGGTGACGGCATCGCCGCTGTTGGAGCGTCGCCGCAGGTCGGAGAAGGAAGCGGTGGAGCGTCAGGGAGGGAGGGAGTGGACATGGCGGCGCTGCACGCGAGGTTGTCGACGTCGGCGAGGCGTTGCTATCCGGCGGCGGCGCGGCGTTTTCGCCTCGAGGGAGTCGTGCCGGTCGCTTTTTGTCTCGACCCAGGGGGGGCGCTGCGTTCGGTCGAGCTGCGTGGCTCCACCGGCGCGTCTGTGTTGGACCGTGCCGCGCGCGAATGCGTGGTGCAGGGCGCCTTGCCGCTCGAGGGCGCGGGCAGCTGCTTCTTGGTCGACGTGCGTTTTGGAAACTGACTTCAAGCTCGTGGACGGCGCAGCGAGGTGACATCGAAGACCTCCAATCGGACCCGGGGGTGTTTGGCGGCCAGCGATGAACGCACCCACCGTCGTTCGAGATCAGCCAGCAGCCGACGGCGCTCGTCGGCGTGGAGGCGTCTCCACTTCACCTCGCCGACCAGCAACATGCGAGGCTCCTTCGGGTCTGGCGCGACCAGGTCGAGCTCGAGTTGGGGTTCCCAGTAGCGCTGGGCGCCCGGATGTTGCTCGCGCCAATAGTCCTCGAACACGGTGGAGGTGTGCTCGGCGAGCAAAGCCTGTTTCTGCTCCACGGAATAGGTGCGCCAAAGGCTCCGGTGCGGCGAAAACACCCGAAACCAGAATCGAAGCGAGGGGTCTTCGATGCGGTAGAGCACCTTCTTGGTCGAGCGCAGGCTCTCGCCAAAAGGCAAGTCGCGCACGAGCACCGAGGCATCGAGGAGCTGCTGGAAGAGCCGTGACAGGTGTGTCTGCGGTACCCCGAGGCGGGAGGCGATCTCCGACGGCCGCTCTGCCCCGCGACCCACCGCTTCGAGTACTCCGAGCGCTGCGACCCCGGTGATTCCTTCGTCCCGCAGAAGGCGCTTGGGCTCCTGCTCCAGGTAGGAGGCGAGCTCGAAATAGAGGCTCTCCGCAGCCTCCACGGGCGATGACTTGCCTTCGAGCAGCTCCCAATACTTGGGCACTCCGCCCACCAGCGCGAACTTGCTGAAACTGTCCGGCTTGCCAGGGTCGAGCCGGAGCGCCCCGCAGAACGCGGCGTAGCTCATCGGACGAAGGTGAAGCAGCTTCTGCGCTCGGCCGAAGAGAGGAGCCGACCGGTCGAGGAAGAGGCCGTGCATCATCCGCAGGCTCGAGCCGGCGAGTATCAGCGTGCAGCCCTTGGGCATGGAGTGGTCGACCCAGCGCTGGAGGATGCTGGGCAGGGACGGATTCGAGGCCACGAGGTAAGGGAATTCGTCGAGGCAAACCACCCAACGCCGCTTCTCCACCCGGAGCAGCTCGAGAAGCTCCGCCCAGCTCTTGGGGGCGAGCTCGGTCGTGAGCCCCGGGCGCAAGTCCTGGAAGACCTGCTGGACTTGCAGGTCCTCCGGCGCCTCGATGGCTTGGCTGTACAACCCGCCGTTGCGGTTCAGCCAGTGCACGAGCAGGCGGCTCTTGCCCACGCGCCTGCGCCCGAACAGCACCCCAAGCCCACCCTTGCGGGCAGCCGCGTCGAGCTCGGCGAGCTCCGCACGGCGATTGACGAAATCGAGGCCCAACATGATGTCCGTGTAAGACTATGCGATTGAATAATTATTATGTCCAGACATCATCGCGTAAAGGATGAGCCGACAATGAGCAACGGCATCTGCAGCGCTTCGTGGACGTGCGGCCGAAGCGAAGAAGCTGATCATCGACACTGGATTCGCCGCAGCCTCCGCAAGGCGAGGCTGCTCCCACCTTGCCCTCCGGCTGTGTCCTTGTCACAACCCGTCCATGGCTCTACCGCTCATCGCCTCCGCGGTCCTCGCGGTGCTCTTTTTCGGCTACCGGCTCTACGGGGGCTTCATCGCGCGCCAGTACAACCTCTCCCCGGAAGCAGTCACCCCGGCGCATCGGGTGAACGACGGCGTCGACTTCGTGCCCACCCGACCGTTCTATCTGCTCGGCCAGCACTTCTCGGCCATCGCCGCCGCCGGACCCATCGCGGGCCCCATTCTTGCGTGCCAGCAGTTCGGGTGGCTCCCGGCGCTCTTGTGGATTTCCCTCGGAGTGGTGTTCATCGGTGCGGTGCACGACTTGTCTACCCTGGTGGCCTCGGTGCGCCACGGCGCCAAGTCGATTGCCGAAGTCGTCAAGACCCACCTGGGGCCGAGGGCGGGAGTGGCGATGCTCGCCTTCATCTGGGTGGCGCTGGTCTACGTCATCGTCGCCTTCGCCGACGTCACCGCTTCTACCTTCGTTGCCCAAGACCCCGACCTCGAGGGGCTGACCTTCACCTTTCACCAGGGCGGGGCGGTGGCGATGGCGTCGGTGCTCTACCTCACCCTCGCGGTGGTGATGGGGCTGTCGGAGCGCTTCCTCGAGCCGCCGCTGTGGCTGCAGACCATTCTCTTCGTGCCGCTCACCCTGGTGGCGGTGTGGGCAGGCACCCGGCTGTCGGGAGTCTTCGTGCTCGACGCCAAGACATGGGCGGTGCTCATTCTCGCCTACTGCTTCGTCGCCTCGCTCGTCCCGGTGTGGTCGCTCCTCCAGCCGCGCGGCTATTTGGGCGGCTTCGTGCTCTACCTCGCGCTGGCCATCGGGGTGGTGGGCATCTTCTTCGGCGGCTTTCCGGTGGCGCAGCCCGCCTTCAAGGGTTTTGCCGTGCCAGGCGGAGCGGGCTCTCTCTTCCCCTTTCTCTTCGTCACCATCGCTTGCGGCGCGTGCTCCGGGTTCCACGGGCTGGTGTGCTCGGGCACCACCTCGAAACAAATCTCCAGCGAGCCGCACTGCAAGCCGGTGGGCTACGGAGCGATGCTGCTCGAGGGCTTCGTCGCCGTCATCGCCCTGGCCACGGTGATGATTGCCTCCCAGGGCGAGCTGGCGGGCAAGGCACCGGGCACGGTCTACGGCATCGGGCTCGGGCGTTTCCTCGCGGTGGTCATCGGCCCCCAATACCTGCCGTTCGCCATCACCTTCGGAGCGATGGCCTTCTCCACCTTCGTTTTCGACACCCTCGACGTCTCCACCCGGCTGGGCCGCTACATTCTCCAAGAGCTGTTCGGCTGGCAGGGTCGGATGGCGGCGATGGGAGCGACCTTGCTCACGGTGGGGGTGCCGTTGGCCTTCGTGCTCTTGGCGGGCAGCGGAGCGTGGCGGTCGTTCTGGACGCTGTTTGGCACCTCCAACCAACTGCTCGCCGCGCTCTCCTTGGTGGGAATCACGGTGTGGCTGAAGAAGACCGGCAGGCGCTATTGGTACACCCTGTGGCCGGGAGCCTTCGTCTCCGTCGTCACCTTGAGCTCCCTGTGCCTGCAGATTCGCGACGGGTTTTTCGCCGGCCCGGTGAGCGCGGTGCAGCGGGTCAACGGTGCGGTGTCGCTGGTCTTGCTCGTGCTCGCCGGGTCGCTGATGGGGTTCGGGGTGCGAGCGATGCGCCAGAAGGAAGGCCCCAAGGTGCTCTCGGGAGCAAGCGCGTAAGGTCAGCGCGCGGCGTCCGCCCAGCGCTGCACCTCGAGGGCCAGGTGGCTCAAGTCCTCGCCCTTGGTGATGTACCCGTCGGCGCCGAACTGGCGAACGTAGTTTTCGAGCAGCTGCGGGTCCATGCTGGAGAAGAGGAGCACGGGCGCGTCGATGCCCAGCCGGTGGCGGACGTAGTCGACCAAGTCGTAGCCGAACCCCTCGGGCATCATCACATCCAAAAGCACCACGTCGGGACGGAAGCGGCCCAAGACAGCGGCCATCTCGCTGAAGTCTTTGGCCACCGCCAGCTCGTAGCCGGCTTGGCGCAAGACTTGGGCTGAGAGCAGGAGCACCGGCTCGCTGTCATCGAGGATGAAGACTTTTCGCGCGCCCATCTTCGCCTCTTCAAGAATTCAGCAGCATTTGCAGCGTGTGGAAGAGAGGTTTCACCGAAAAGGGCTTCTTGACGAACATCAACCAGTCGTCGGCCGGCTCTCCCGATGGGCCGCCGAGGACGATGATGGGCAACTTCTTCCAGCGCTCGTTCCGGCGAATCTCGGCCAAGACGTCTCCCTGCGAGTGGGCTTGGGTCTCGAAGTCGAGCACCAGCAGATGGGGCGGCTTCGTGGTCAAGAGGTGGCGCAGCTCCACCAGGCTGGCCGCGCAGGCGAGGTCGAGGTCCCACGTCGGTTGGCCGGAGGAGCCAGCAGCAAAGCGGGTGATTTGAAACTTGAAGAGGTCTCGGAGGATGGGGTTGGTTTCCAAAAAAACCACGCGCAGCGGGCGCGCGGGCGGAGCAGAGAGCGCCGGTGCTCCGTCGCTGGAGAGAGCCAGCGCACGTGTCACCAGGTCGTCGAGCCGCGCCTTGATTTCAGCGGAGACGTCCTTGAGCTCGACGCCGACTCCTTGCGGGTACTTCTCCCCGTTGGACGTCCAACGCACCTCTCCCTTGACCTCCAGCGGCTCGAACCCAGAAGGGAAAGAGATGTTCATCAGGAGGACTTGGCCTACCACCAAGGGCAGCTCGGTGCGTAAGAACAAACCACCGCTACCCAAGCTGGTGAGGAAGTCGCTTCGGAGCTGGCCCAAGGATTCGTACTCCACCTTGAGCAAGAGCTCACACCGTGGGCCGCGGGGCCCGCGCGGGCGGTCAGGCGATTCTCTGGGCCCCCGCGGTGGTGTCTGCATGGTCGGCTCGAAGTATGGGCGGAAAGCCGTGGGTTGGCCAGGGGGTAGAAAAAACGACCGGTCGTGCTAAAATGTGTTCAAAATGAGGAAAGGCGAAGAGACCAGGCGGCAAATCGTCGAGCGCGCGCTGGCGCTGGCGGGGGAGGTGGGGCTGGAGGGAGTGACCTTGGGCACGCTGGCGGCGGCGCTCGACCTCTCCAAGAGCGGGCTGTTTGCCCACTTTCGTTCCAAAGAGGCGCTGCAGCTTCAGGTGCTGGAGAGGGCGGTGGAGCGCTTCGTGGACGCCGTGGTGCGTCCGGCGCTCCTCGAGCCACGGGGCGAGCCACGGGTGCGTGAGCTGTTCGAGCGCTATTTGGCGTGGATTCGCCGGGGCAGCTCTCGGGGCGGCTGTCTGTTCATGTCTCTCTCCAACGAATACGACGACCGGCCTGGAGTGGTGCGCGACCGGCTGGTGCGCAGTCAGAAGGAGTGGCTGTCGACGCTCGCCCGCGCGGCCAGCCTCGCCGTCGACGAGGAACAGTTTCGGGCGGACCTGGACTGCGAGCAGCTCGCCTACGAGGTCTTGGGCATCGGGATGGCTTTTCAACACGCGCACAAGCTTCTGGGTGACCCGCGCGCCGAGAAGCGAGCCCGCGTGGCCTTCTCCGATCTGCTTTCCCGCGCCGTCCGACGGACACGCGCCACAGCTTCCCGACGCTAGAGGGCCTGCATCGAAAGGAGACCGTCATGTCCGCCGCCGAGGTTCTTCCCGATAAAAGCACGACCGTTCGTCTTCGCCCCGTCCGAGTGCCGGCCTGGTTCAGGGGTTCGCTCCGGGTGGCCTCGGTGCTGGCGCCTCCCTTGGCGGACGAATGGCTGCGCCGAGCCTTCTTCACCCCGCAGCTGGCGCGCGTGCGGCCCGAGGAGGCCCGGATGCTCGCCACCGGCGCCCGCTTCGAGGTGGAGACCCTGGTCGGGCGGGTGGTGGCCCGCAGCTGGGGCAGGGGGCCGGTGGTGCTTTTGGTTCATGGATGGGGCGGGCACGCCGGGCAGATGAGCGCGTGGGTCGAGCCCTTGGTGGCGGCGGGCTTCCAGGCGGTGGCGGCCGACATGCCCGCCCACGGCGAATCGGAGGGCAAGCTCTCCAACGTGCTGCAGTTCAAAAACGCGCTCCTGGCGCTCGGGGGTCAGCTGGGCCCGCTGGCAGGAGTGGTGGCTCATTCTTTCGGGGCAGCGGGGGTGATGCACGCATTGGCGGGCGGCTTGCGGGTGAAGCGGGTGGTGTTGGTGGCGGCGCCGGCCAGCTTCGAGAGCTTCTGGCTGCGTTTCCGCGAAGGTACCGGCATCAGCCCGGCGCAGTGGGAGCGGTTCGTGCGCCGCTCCGAGGCTTGGCTCCGGGTGCGTTTCGAGGACGTACAGCCGGGCAAGTTGGCCGTGGGCATGTCCGCGCCGCTCCTTCTGCTTCACGACGAGGCCGATGGCGAGGTGGCGTTCGGAGAGGGCGTGGAGCTGGCGCGGAAGTGGCCGGGCGCCACCTTGCACGCCACCCGAGGGCTGGGACACCTGCGCATCCTGCGCGACCCCACGGTGCTCGAGCGCTCCGTCGCCTTCCTTTCCGGGTGAGGGCGCTTTGACATCGTGCTGAAGGAGGTTTAGTCGGGTGGCTTCTACCGTCCTGGCGGATGATGAATCGCCGCAGCCAACAGCTCCAAGAGCACCTGACCGCGACAGTGAAAAGGGGCGTTCAGCGCGCGCTGGAGATGTCCAACCGGCTGCACCTGCCGGCCCCCTCGGTGCTTCCGGCGGCGGGGGCGGTGGTGGGGCTCTACGCCGGGCTGGCGGCGGGCCTGTTCGCCAACCTCCTCGGCTTGGTGAGCGGGGTGTGCTTTCGCCTGCCTCACCTATTGGAGACCTTCGCGCCCGGTTCGGGCACCTACGGAGCCATTTCCCACGCGTTTCAGAACGCCAATTGGCACCTGGAGTACGGGCTCATCGGCGCCCCGGTGGCCCTCTCGACCCTGCTTTTGTCTCGGGTCATCACCCCGGGTGGACCGCGTGACTTGGTGAAGCGGCGCCTGCGGGTGCTCGCCCTGCTCACCTTGGGGGCGCTGGGCTTGTACTACCCGATGGTGGCGCTGGCGGCGCTCAACACCGTCTTCGGCCAGATGCACGACCTGGTGCACGCGCTGCGGAGCCTGCCCTGGTGGGCCAAGCTGCTCGCGCCGGCCGTCGGCGGGCTGGTGGTGGGCCGGCTTTTGCGCGACCGTCCGGAGACGCACGGCCATGGGGTGCCCGAGGTGGTGATGGCAGTGAAGCAGGAGCGCGCGGGGTTGCCGGCGGACGGCGGCATTCTCAAGCTGGTCGCCTCGGCCATCACCATCGGCAGCGGCGGCTCGGCGGGCCGCGAGGGCCCCATCGTCTATGGAGGCGCCGCCTTCGGCTCGGCGGTGGGGCAGGTGTTGGGCTTTTCGCGTAGAGAGCTGTCGGTGCTCTTGGCATGTGGGGCGGGCGCGGGCATCGCCGCCTCCTTCAACGCCCCCATCGCCGGCGCCATCTTCGCCCTGGAAATCATCCTCCGGGAGTTCCAGCTCAAGGTGTTCTCCCCCATCATCCTCGCCAGCGTCACCGGCACCATGGTGGGTCGAGGCGTGATGGGCAGCTCCCCGATGCTGGCCCGCTTGGGTTACCAGCTGGTGAGCGGCTGGGAGATTCTGGGCTACGTGGGGCTGGGCGTGGTGTGTGGGCTCATCGCCTTCGCCTTGGTGCGCCTGCTCCACCACTCGGAGCGCTTCTTTTCCGGCCGCTTCCCTGGTGTCCTCTCCCCCCTCTTGGGGAGGCAGCCGCTGTGGGCGCGCGCCGGGCTGGGCGGCTGGGTGGTGGGCCTGATGGTGCTCGCCAACTCAGCGGTGTGGGGCACCGGCCACGACTTCGTCAACCTGGCCTCGGTGGGAAACCTCTCGCTCACCTTTTTGGTGACGGCCTGCGCGCTCAAGCTTTTGGGCACCGCGGTGACCATCGGCTCCGGCGGCTCGGGAGGCACCTTCTTCCCAGCGACGGTCATCGGGGCGATGGCCGGAGGAGCCTTCGGCACCGTGCTGCACGCGCTCTTCCCCACCATCACCGCGCCCTCGGGAGCGTACGCCATGGTGGGCATGGGCGGGGCGGTGGCGGGGCTGACCCGCGGGCCGCTCACGGGGATGATGATGCTCTACGAGCTGTCGGGGAACTACGCCATCATCCTGCCCCTGATGGTGACCTGCACCATCGCCTCGGCGCTGTGCCACGCGCTGGTGGAACGCCGCGCGCCCAAGGTGGTGACCGACCAGGAGCTCTTGCGCCACACGCCGGTGCGGGCGCTGGTGAGCCGGGTGACGCCGGTGAAGCCCGACACGCGGGTGCGCGAGCTGGTGGACCTCTTGCTCTCCTCGGAAGAGGGGACGCTGCCGGTGCTGGACGTCGAGAATCGGGTGTACGGCATCGCCACTCTCGCGGAGCTGCGTGAGGTGTGGCGAGACGAGCAGCTCAGCCGCATGCTCAACGCCGTCGACGTGGCGCGTAAGGTGCGCCCGCTCACCGCCGAGCTGGACTTGGCCTTCGCCCTGGAGGCGATGGACCAGCACGACGTCGACGCGCTCCCGGTGCTGGAGGACGCCGCCGCCGTCCCCCTGGGCATCGTCTCCCGCGCCGCCATTCGGCGCTGGCTGTTCCGCCAGCACTCGGCCCAGCACGCGTTGGGCAACGAGCCGGTGGCCGCCACCGAGCTTTAACGCCAGTTGCTCATCGCTCCCAGGTCGTGCACGGCCGAGAAGTTGGCCTGGGAGAGAATCTTCTTGGCCCGGCCGCTGCGCATGCCGCTGCGGCAGTAGACCACCACGGGCTTTTCGCGCGGGCCGACGTCGGCGAGGCGGCGTTCCAGCTCCTGTACCGGAATGTTGAGGGCGCCAGCGAGGTGGCCGGAAGCGAACTCCTCGGGGGTGCGTACGTCGAGCAGCACCGCCCCCGCCTCCACCAGGCGTTTGGCTTCGCCGGCGTCGATTTGACCGGCCCCCCGTGCCCACCAAAACCACCCCACCGCCAACACCACCCCGGCGACCACGACGATTTTCCAGTCCATACCGATGGCGACTCCTCTAACCCGGGGGCCAGCCGAGGGGCCGCCCGCCCAAAAGGTGCAGGTGAATGTGGAACACCGTCTGCCCTGCGTCGCGATTGGTGTTCATCACCAATCGGTAACCCGCGTCGGCGTGGCCGCGTTCCTTGGCCAGCTTGGCGGCGCAGAGGAAGAGGTGCCCCACCCCCAGGCGGTCCTCGGCGGTGAGCTCGTTCACCGTCTCGATGTGCTTGGTGGGCGCCAACAGGACGTGCGTGGGCGCTTGAGGGCGAATGTCCTCGAACCCGAAGCACAGCTCGTCTTTGTGCACGAGCTTGGCGGGGATTTGCCCGTCGCGAATCTTGCAGAAGAGGCAGTCGGCCATGCGCCCATCCTAGTGGACGCTGCCTGGCGGCCCCCAAGGCAAAAAGCGCGCGTTGCGCCTCCCATTCGCTCGTGAAACAACCCGCCCATGCCGAAGGTGCTCGAGAGGACGGTTTCGGCCGCCGCGCTGGCGGTGGCGGCGGTCGCGCTCGGCTACGCGCTGCAAGTCAACCTCGGCACCTACCACCCCGAGGCGATGAAATACCTCACCCTCGCCCTCGCTTTTGCCGCGCTGGGGGTGGCCGCTCCCCGGGTGCCCCTCGTAGAGCGGTGGGGAGACCAGGCCCCGCTCTTCTTCCTCGCTCTGGGCTTCGCGCTGCAGCTGGCGCTTTTGCTCACCACCCCGCCTGGCATTTTTTTACGCATTGGCTCGGCGCAGACGCTGCGGCCTTTCTACTTCTGTCTGGTGGCTTCCGGGGTGTTGGTGGGCGCGGGGTTCTCCGCCTCGCCGTGGCTTTTGCGCGTGCGCCCGGCGGCAGTGGGAGCGGTGTTCTTGGTGCTGGGCGCCTGGCTTTTGCGCGCCTCGCCCGACCCGCATATCGACGTCTTCGTCTTTCAGCGCGACGGCGCCGCCGAGCTGCTCGATGGGCGAAACCCCTTCTCGATGACCTTCCCCGACATCTTGCACGACCCCCTCATCTACGGTCCGGGGCTGCAGCAGAACGGGCGGTTGATGTTCGGCTTTCCCTACCCGCCGGTGGCGCTGCTCTTGGCGGTTCCCGGCCATCTTTTGGCCGGCGACTTCCGGTATGCGCAGCTTTTGGCGATGGTGGGCGCGGCGGCGCTCTTGGCGTACGCGGTGCCGGGGAGGCTTGCGGCGGGGGCGGCGGCGCTCTTTCTTTTCACCCCCCGTTCCCTCTTCGTGCTCGAGCAGGGGTGGAGCGACCCTTTGGTCTTTTTGTGCTTCGCCGCCGTCGTCTTCTGCGCCGGCCGAAGTCCCAAGTACCTTCCGTACGCCCTGGGGGTGTTTTTGGTCAGCAAGCAGTACAACCTGCTCGCTCTGCCGGCGGTGTTCCTGCTCTTGCCGCGCCCGCTCGCCTGGCGGGAGAGCGGCCGCTTCTTGCTCAAGACCGCCGCCACCGGCGCGGCGCTCACCTTGCCCTTCTTCCTCTGGGACCCGAAGGGTTTTTGGCACTCGGTGGTGGCGCTGCAGTTCCTCCAGCCCTTTCGCGGTGACGCCTTGAGCTATTTGGGGTGGCACTGGCACCAGACGAAGGAGCAGCTCCCTTCCCTGGTGGGCTTTCTCGCGGTGGTGCCGGCTTCGGCGCTGGCGCTGTGGCGCTGTCCGCGGACGCCGGCCGGCTTCGCGGCGGCGGTGGCCTTCATCTATTTGGTGTTCTTCGCCTTCAACAAGCAGGCCTTCTGCAACTACTACTATTTCGTCGTCGGCGCGTTGTGCGCCGCGGTGGCCGCCTCGCGGCTCGACTCTCCTGGCCGCTCCGCGCCGGCGGCGGCGTAACATTCGGCTCCTCTCATGGCCTCCATCCGCGTCTCCCAACTGCTGCAGGACACCGAGTACGACTTACAGCTCTCGCTCGTGGCGGGGGCCGACGGGTTGGATCGGCGCATTTCTTCATCGCGCATTCAAAAGCCCGGGCTGGCGCTCACCGGTTTCACCGAGCACCTCCACCCCGAGCGGGTGCAGGTGTTCGGCAACACCGAGGTCTCCTACCTGCGCACTCTGCCCCTGACCCACCAGCGCGACGTGCTCGCCAAGCTCTTCGACGAGAACCTCGCCTGCGTGGTGGTGACCAAGAACCTCGACGTACCCGCCTCGCTCATCGAGGCCTGCAACCAGGCGCACTTGGCATTGATGAAGACCCCGCTGGCCTCGAGCACCTTCATCCAGCAGGTGCAGTCCTTTCTCGAAGAGGCGCTGACCGAGACGGCCAGCCTGCACGGCGTTTTGATGGACGTCTTCGGGGTGGGCATTCTCCTCCTGGGGAAAAGTGGCATCGGCAAGAGCGAAATCGCCCTCGACTTGGTGATGCGCGGGCACCGGCTGGTGGCCGACGACATCGTGGACGTGGAGATGCGCCGACGTGCGGTCTACGGCGCGGGCAACCCCATCATCCAGCACCACATGGAGATTCGCGGCTTGGGGATCATCAACATCAAAGACCTCTTCGGCGTGGCCAGCGTGCGCGAGCGGAAGAAAATCGAGCTGGTCATCGAGCTGGTGGAGTGGGAGCCCTCGCGCGAGTACGACCGGCTGGGAGTGGAGGAGGCGAAGATGAACATCGTGGGGGTCGAAATTCCCCTGGCGGTGGTGCCGGTGCGCCCGGGCCGCAACATGACCACCATCATCGAGGTCGCCGCCCGAAACCACCTGCTCAAGCTGCAAGGACACCACTCGGCGCGGGAGTTCGCCGAGAAGCTGAACCGCGCCATCGCCGAAGGGGCGATGCGGCGCACCCTGGGGGAGGAGATTGAATGATCCTCTCCGAGAAGCACATCGTGGTCATCACCGGGCTTTCGGGCTCGGGCAAGTCCACCGCCATTCGCGCGCTGGAGGACGCGGGCTTCTTCTGCATCGACAACCTGCCGGTGTTGCTCTTGCCCAAGCTGACCGAGCTGGCAGGCCTGGGAGACAAGGCGCAGCGGCTGGCGCTGGTGGTCGACGCCCGCGAGGGCGAGTTCTTGAAAGACGCACCCCGGGTGCTCGACGAGGCGCGCCGGGCCGGTCACCGGGTGGAGGTGCTCTTTCTCGACGCGAGCGACGACTCGCTCATCCGTCGCTTCTCGGAGACCCGCCGCCGCCACCCGCTCGCTCCGGCAGGGAGCGTGGCGGAGGGAATTCGCCTCGAGCGCGCCGCCTTGCGCGACTTGCGCGAGCTGGCCGACGAGGTCATCGACACCTCGGCGCTCAACGTGCACGACTTGAAGCGCCTGGTGCAGTCGCGCTTCTCCTCCGAGCCGGTGAACGCGCCCTCCCTCTCGGTGGTGAGCTTCGGGTACCGCTACGGGGTGCCGCCCCAGGCCGATCTGGTCTTCGACGTGCGCTTTCTGCCCAATCCCTACTTCGTTCCCGAGCTCAAGGGGCTCACCGGCAAAGACCCCAAGGTGGCCGCCTACGTGCTCGAGCGCGAGGAGACCCAGGAGTTCCTCGACCGGGTGGTCGACCTGTGCCGCTACCTCTTCCCCCGCTACCAGAAGGAGGGGAAGGCGTATCTCACCGTCGCCCTGGGGTGCACCGGGGGAAAGCACCGTTCGGTGGCCATCGCCCGCGCCCTGCACGCCCGGCTGCAAGACGCCGCCGCCCGGGTGCAGCTGTGGGACCGAGACGTGGAGAAGGAGTGAGCGGGAGCTTGGGAGGGGCGAGCTTGCGAGCGCGAAAGGGTGCGCGTACTTTATGCGCATGAAAAGTACGCATCGTAAAAAGCCGACCAACATTTCCCTGCCGGTCGAGCTGGTCGAGGAAGCCCGTGAGCTCCACATCAATCTCTCGCGGGAGCTGGAGGCCCACCTGGCGGAGGTGGTTCGCCAGCGCCGCGCGGAGCGTTGGCGGCGCGAGAATGAAAAAGCTTTCGAGGCGTACGCGAAGTACTTCGAGAAGCACGGCATCTGGAACGAGGACCTGCGCGGGTGGTGACTCCCCGGCAGTTCGACGTTTTTCGCAACCCGAACGCCGCCACGGCACGCGCTGTTCCTTGGCTTCTGGTCATTCAAGCCGACTTGCTGGAGGACTTTCCGACGAGGGCCGTCATCCCGCTGGTCCGGCCGTCTGCGCTCCAGGTGCCTGCCTCACGGCTCAATCCTTCGTTCGAGATTTCCGGGGAGCGCGCCATCCTGCTAACCCAGCAGATTGGGGCGGTTCCCAAGCGTTCGCTGAAAGAGCGGGTGGCCGTTTTGGCCGACCAGCGAACGAAAATCATCGGGGCGATCGATTTTCTGCTGGCCGGAGCTTGACGTGCGCCTACGACTTGGTCGGAGTGGGACCGGGAGGTCAAGAAGGAGTAGCGCCCGCTCCCCCTCCTGCTGCGTGGTTCATGCGGCCCGGACACCGCCCGCGCACCGCCCCGCGCAACGGTTGCGCCTTTTCATCAACGGCGGTACTTGAGCCAATAGGAGCGGGGGGGTGGGAGCGCAGATGGTCGGGCTCGTGGTCGCCACCCATGGTCGTCTGGCGGAGGAGCTGGTCTCCACCGCAGAACAGATCGTCGGCAAGTTGCCGGCGGTGGTTACCTGCGCCATCGAGCCGGGCGCTTCCCCCGAGGAGATTCGCGAGCGCCTTTGCGCGGCCATCGCCTCGGTCGACCAAGGACAGGGAGTGGTGGTGCTCGCCGACCTCTTCGGGGGCAGCCCCTGCACTCAGGCGCTCACTTTGTGTGGCAAGCGCCCCTTGGAGGTAGTGACGGGGGTGAACCTCCCCATCCTCCTCAAGGCTGGCTCGCTGCGCGAAGAGGGGTTGCCCTTGCCCGAGCTGGCGGAGACGCTCGCCCAGTACGGCCGGAAGAACATCACCTGCGCGACGGCGCTTCTTCGCGCGGCCGGCGCCGAGCGCCCACACTCCTAGCCACCGTTCTTGACGGAAGTGATTTCCCTCGTTCGCATCGACAATCGTCTCATCCACGGCCAGGTGGTGGAGGCGTGGCTTCCTTACCTCGAAGCGAAGCGGGTGGTGGTGGCCGACGACGAAGCGGCGCAAAGCCCGCTCATCCGGGCGGCGATGGGGCTGGCGGTGCAGAGCGCAATCGAGGTTCGCATCGTGCCGCTGGCGGAGGCCAACTTCTCGGCGCTGGCTGCCGACCCGGTGCGCACCTTGGTGCTCCTGCGCGACGTCCGGGGGGTGGCCCACGCCCAACAGGCCGGCCTTCCTCCGACCCGGGTCAACCTGGGCAACGTCCACTTCGCTCCAGGACGAAAGCAGGTCTCCCCGTCGGTGTTTCTCTCGCCAGAAGAGCTTTCTGTGCTGAGAATGCTCGGCGAGTCGGGCTTCGAGGTCGATGCGCGCGCGGTGCCCAGCGAGCGCGCGGTCACCCTCAAGGACATGGAGGCCCGCCTCGGAAAGGGGGCGTGAGCCGTTTCCATGGTGGTGTGGAGCCAGGTGGCCCTGGCCGGGGTGTGGGGAGGCCTGCTCGCGCTCGAGCGGCGGGCCTTCTTGCAGGCGATGTTCTCGCGGCCCTTGGTGGCGGCGACCGGTATGGGGCTGCTCCTCGACGACGTCCCCTCCGGGCTTTTCGTGGGAATGGTGCTCGAGCTGTTCCACCTGGGGGGAGCGGCGCTGGGAGCGTCGTTGCCTGAGAACGACACCGTGGCCGCCACCTGCACCTCGGCGGCGGCGGCGGCGATGGCTCACGGCGTGGGTGGCACACCGGCCATCTGGTCGAGCGCGCTGCTTCTCTTTTTGGGCACCGGCCGGCTGGGGCGCCTCCTCGAGCGCTCGCTGGAGCGCTACTCCTCGCGGCTGGCCACCAAGGCGATGGAGGTGGCCGAAGGAGGCAACCTCACCCGCGCGGTGCGGCAGAACCTATGGGCGATGTGGCCGATCTTCGTTTGCTTCGGCGCGCTCACTGCCGCCTGCGCCGTGATGGGTTTTTTTCTGGCGCCCACCTTGCGCGCGCTGCCTCTGCCCGTGGTGCGGGGGCTGGCGTGGGCCTATCCAGCGATGGCTTCGGTGGCAGCGGCGATTGCCGTGCGCGGCTCCCACGCCCGTCACCCACTCGTCTATGCCGGCGCGGCGGTGGCGGCGGTCACCTGTGTGGCGGCCTTCTTCGCCTTGCGAGGAGGGATTTGATGATGTCCGGGTGGGTGTTGTGGCAGGTGTTCGCGCGCTCGTTCTTTCTCCAAGCGTCGTGGAATCCTCAAGGAATGCAGAACCTGGGCATGGCTTACGCGCTCTTCCCCGCGCTCGAGCGGCTCTACCCCTCCCCCGAGGAGCAGGCGGCGGCGGTGCGCCGGCACTTGGTCTTCTTCAATACCCACCCTTACGTGGCGGCGGCGATTTTGGGCGGCGTCCTCTACCACGAGGAGCGGCTCGCCCGCGGGGAGGAGGGCCCGGAGCGGGTGGCGGCCTTCAAGGCGGCGCTGATGGGGCCCCTGGCTGCGCTGGGCGACGGTTTCTTCTGGTTGTCCTTACGGCCGGCGGTGGGGGCGTTGTGCGCGGCGTTGGTGCCCCTCTTGGGAGCGTGGTCGGCGCTGCTCTTCCTCGTTCTCTACAACTTGGTGCACCTCTTTTTGCGCGCGCGCCTGTTCTGGCTGGGCTTCACCCTGGGGGACCGGTTGGTCGAAGGCGTCGCCGCCGTTCACTTGCCCCAGAAAGGGGCGCGCTTGCGGGCGTTGGCGGCGGCGAGCGCGGGCGGGCTGGCGGCGTGGTTGGCGATTGCTTTCGGGGCAGGGCAGGCGGGCACGTACGCTCCGCTGCTCTCCGGGGGTTGTCTGGCGATGGGAGCGCTCGCCTTCTACCTGGTGGGACGGCAGGTCAGCCGGTACGCGGTGCTCTACGCCTCGGCGCTGCTCGCGGCAATCGCCGGAGCGTTTCTCTGATGAGGACCGTAAATGGGTAACGTGGCGGAAGGAGAATACGAAATCATCAATGCCCTGGGGCTGCACGCGCGGGCGGCGGCGCAGTTGGTCAAGGTGGCCAACCGCTATCCGTGCGAGGTGACGCTGGGGTGTGAGGGCCAGACGGTGAACGGGAAGTCGATCATGGGCGTGTTGATGCTGGCGGCCGCGCAGGGCATGCGGGTGAACGTTCGTTGCACCGGGGAGGACGCCGAGCGCTGCCTTACGGAGCTCGCCCAGCTGATTGCCGACCGCTTCGGGGAGGAGCGGTGAGCGCTCCCACCTCCCGCCTCTCGCTGCAGGGTATCGGCGCCAGCCCGGGCGTGGCGGTGGGGCGCGCCTTCGTGGTCGATCGCAAGCGCTTGCGCACCCCCAAGCAGCGGCTGGCGGACACGGAGGTGGAGAGCGAGCTGATGCGAATGAAGACCGCCCTCGAGCTCTCCGACCACCAGCTGCAGGAAATCAAAGACCGGCTGGCCGGGGCCGACGGGCATGATCACGCGCTCATCCTCGAGGCGCACCGGCTGATGCTGCACGACCCGATGCTGGTGGAGGAGGTCAACAAGCTCATCAGCCGCGATCGCATCAACGCCGAGTGGGCGGTGCGCCGGGTGGCGCGGAAGATCAAGCACCTGTTCGACAACATCCCCGACGAGTACTTTCGAGAGCGCCGCGCCGACGTCGACTTCGTCGCCGACCGCGTGGTGAGAAACCTCATGGGTCAGGCGGTGGACGTGGAGGGCGAGGTGCCTCCCGACTCGGTGGTGGTGGCGCACGACCTGTCGCCCGCCGACGCCGCGGTGCTGGTGAAGACGGGTAGGGTGGCCGGCTTCGTCACCGACCTAGGAGGGCAGACCAGCCACACCGCGATCGTGGCGCGGGCGCGAGAGACGCCGGCGGTGGTGGGGGCGGGCCGCGCTTCGGAGCAGATCAACCCCGGCGACCTGGTGGCCCTCGACGGCACCCGTGGGCTGGTGCTGGTCAACCCCAGCGAGGAGCAGCTGGCGCTCCTTCGGGAGACGATGCGCCGGCACCTGGCGAGCGAGCAGAACGCGCTCAAGACGCGCGATCTCCCCGCCGTCTCCACCGACGGGTTCCAAGTCACCTTGAACGGCAACATCGAGTTCGTGGAGGAAATCTCGTCGCTGCTCGCCCACGGCGCCGAAGGCATTGGCCTGTTCCGCACCGAGTTCCTCTTCCTCGACCGCCAGAACCCACCCAGCGAAGACGAGCAGTACCGCTACTACCGCCAGGTGTTGGAGGCGGTGCAGGGCCGTTCGGTCACCATCCGGGTGCTCGATCTCGGAGGAGACAAGATTCCCTGGAAGAAGCACGAGCGAGAGCCCAACCCGGCGATGGGGCTGCGGGCGATTCGGTACCTCTTGGCGCACCGCGAGCTGTTTCGCATTCAGCTGCGGGCGCTTTTGCGCGCGTCGGCGCACGGGCAGCTGCGCATCATGTTGCCTCTGGTGGCGGGGCTGTCGGAGCTTCGCGAGGCGCGCAGCGAGCTCGAGCTGTGCCGGAGCGAGTTGGGGCGTGCCGGAGTGCCGGTGGGCAAGCGCTTCCCCATCGGCATCATGGTGGAGACGCCCTCGGCAGCGTGGATCGCCGACCGGCTGGCGCTGGAGGCCGATTTCTTCTCCATCGGCACCAACGACCTCATTCAGTACTCGATGGCCATCGACCGGCAAAACCGCGACGTGGCGTACCTCTACCGGCCGGCGCACCTGTCGGTGTTGCGGGCGCTGCAACAGATTGTAGCTGCCGCCAAACAGGCGCGCATTCCGGTGGCGATGTGCGGAGAGATGGCCGGCGACCCGGTGTACACGCTGGTGCTCTTGGCGATGGGCTTCGACGAGCTGTCGATGACCGCAGGGCAGATTCCGGTGGTGAAGCAAATCATCCGCCGGGTGAGCCGCGGCGAGGCCTCCTTGGTGCTCGAGCAGGCGATGCAGTTCTCCACCGCCGAGGAGATCGAGCGCTTCATCCGCAGCGAAATGGACAGACGCTTCGCCGACGGCGGGTGAAGGCTGGCACGCGGTGGCGGCGATGCCTACCTGTGACGCCGGAGGTGAAGCATGAACGTGCAGGAAATGGTGGGACGGCTGCAAGAGTCGCTGACCGCGCGCCGGGTGTTCGGCGAGCCGATTCAACAGGGTGACGCGATCATCGTTCCGGCGGCGAAGGTGCGCGGAGGAGGCGGGGGCGGCGAAGGGGAGGGGCCCAAAGGTGAAGGCACCGGCGCAGGGAGCGGGTTTGGGCTCTCGGCGGTGCCCACCGGGGCGTTCGTGTTCAAGAACGGCGAGGTCACCTGGCGGCCGGCGGTGGACGTCAACCGTTTGGTGATGGGCGCCCAGATTCTCCTCGGGTTGGGCATCGTCGCCTTCCTGCTCGGCAGGCGGCGCTCAAGACACGGGCTGTTCGCTCGTCGTTGACTTCTTGGCGCCGGTTCGCCTTAGGGTGCCCGCCCATGAGCGAGGTGCCCGCCACGGGAGCGACCAAAGGTCACGTGTCGTCGGTGAGGCTTCCCCACGCATGGTTCGTTGCCTGTGCTTCGAAAGAGCTGGGTGCCGCGCCGCGCTCGTGCACCCTGCAAGACACTCCCCTCGTGCTCTTCCGGGGCGAAGGAGGTCGGCCCGCCGCGCTGCTCGACCGCTGCCCGCACCGCAACCTTCCCCTGTCGCTGGGAAAGGTGACAGAAGGGACGCTCCAGTGCGGCTACCACGGGTGGCGCTTTTCGCCCGACGGCCACTGCGTGGCGATACCGGGGCTTTTGGGCGAGCTTCACGCCAAAGCGCGCCAGGCCCAAGCGTTCGCCTGCCGGGAGGAAGACGGTTTCGTCTGGGTGTACAGCACGCCCGGGGTGGAGCCTTCGTCCGAGCCGTTTCGCTTCCCCTGCCTCGACGATACGCGCTACTCGACGGTGCGCCGGCAGCTTCGGGTGAAGGCGACGATGCACGCGACGGTGGAGAACGCGCTCGATGTGCCCCACACCGCCTTCCTCCACGGCGGCCTCTTTCGCACCGCACGAAAAAAGCACGACATCGAGGTGGTGGTGCGCCGCACCCCGCAGATGGCGGAGGCCGAGTACATCGGTGAGCCGCGCCCCCAGGGTTTGTTGGGCAAGGTGCTCGCGCCCAGGGGCGGGGTGGTGATGCACGTCGACCGCTTCATTCTGCCGTGCGTGGCGCAGGTGGAGTACCGCCTGGGGGAGGGCTCCCACCTGCTCGTCACCTCGGCGATGACGCCGGTGTCCGACTTCGAGACGGTGGTGAATGCGGTGGTGACCTTCCGGTTGCCGGTTCCCGGGTGGCTGGTGCGTCCGCTGCTCACCCCAGTGGGGCTGCGCGTCTTTCGGCAAGATGCCGAGGTGCTCGCCAGGCAGACCGAAGCCATTTTGCGCTTCGGCGGAGAACAATACGCCTCGACCGAGCTGGACGTGCTTGGACAGCAAGTCTGGCGGCTGCTCAAGCAGGCCAGCCGGGGTGAAGCGCCGACAGAGGAGTTGTACGAACACCGCCTGCGGATGCGGGTCTAATGTGGTTTTTCACCTTCGCATGCGACGCTTCCTCCTCTTTTTGTTTCTCCTTGCCGGCTGCGCCACGGTGAAGATGCACCGGGTGCGCGCCGACTACGACACCGTCGACAAGCACCGGACCAAACGGCTGGTGGTGATCACCCAGCCGCTCCCTGACGGCAGCCAGAAGGCGGGTGAGCTGTTCTCCTTGGTGGCTCGCCGCTACGTGAACCAGAAGCGCGACTTTTTGGTGAAGGAGCACCGAGCGCAGGCCGAGGCCGCTTCGCCGACGTCGCTTTGCGCGGAAGGGCTGGAGGGCGTGTTGTGGCTGGCACCGACAGTGACGCGCAAAGAAGCGGGGTTCGAGGCCGCGCTCTTCGGCCGGCTTCTTCGCTGCACGGACGGGGAGGAGGTGTGGGCGGCGGAGGCGGGTGGCTCTTTTCCTACCCGAGACGAAGCGCTCGAGGAGGTGACCGCCCAGTACGAGCAAGAGCTGGGCGCCGAAGTGGGGCCCTATGTGCCGGTGGCCTTCCACCTCTTGCGCCCCACGCTCGACACCCTGCCCAAGCCCCAGCTCACCTCCGAGGAGCAGGACGAGAAAATCGAGCTGGGGGAATGAAGGCGCTTTATTGAACAGGTAGTTCCTCCCGGTTGCTGCGCGGCAGGTGGGTGATGCGCAGGCTCCTGGATCGTTAGAGGAGCTCCATGTCTTTTGGCCCACGCACGGTGTGGATGGTGGGGCTCAACGTGCTGTGCCTCGCCCTGTTGGTGGCGGTGGTCGCACGCACGTGGATGGTCATCTCGTGGATTCTCATCGCGCTCTTGCTCGCGCTGGCGCTGGAGCCCGCGGTGCAGCGTCTGTCGGGGACGATGCCGCGCGTGGTCTCGGTGTTGGTGCTCTTCGGCTGCTTTCTCGCGGCGATGGCGCTGGGGGTACGGCTGGTGTTGCCGTTGTTCATCGAGCAGGCCAGACGGTTGGTCGAGCGCACGCCCGAGCTCGTCGCCGGGCTGAAAAGCCAGCCGTGGATCGCCTGGCTCATCGAAGACCTCGAGCTGCACACGCGCTTGCTCGACGTCTTGCGCCGTCAGGGCCCGGGCGTGGTGCAACCCCTTTTCGACGTGGTGCGGAAGGTCTTCACCGGGCTCCTTGCCACCGGCACGGTGCTCACCCTCACCGCGTTCATGCTGCTCTTCGGTCCCCCGCTGGTGGAGACGGGCTTGGGATGGGCGCACCCCTCGGAGCGCGCGCGCTACCGGCGGCTGGGCGGAGAGATTGTGGAGAAGGTGGGTGGCTACGTGGCGGGCACGCTCTTGGTGGCGCTGCTCGCCGGGGTGGTGACGGCGTTCACCACTCTGATTTTGGGGGTGCCGTACTTTCTCGCCTTGGGACTGGCGATGGCGGTGCTGGCGTTGGTGCCCTTCGTCGGGCCGGCGGTGGGGCTGGTGTTGGCCGTGGGCACCACGCTCGCCACCCAAGGGCCGCGCGACGCCCTCCTCTGCGCCGGGGTGCTGCTCGTCTACCCTCAGCTCAAGAACCGCCTCATTCAGCCACTGGTGCTGCGCCGCACCATCCGCATGAACCCGTTGCTCATCACCCTGGTGATGCTGGTGGGCACGGCCCTCGCGGGACTACTCGGCACCGTGCTGGCGCTGCCGGTGGCCGCGGCGATTCAGGTGGTGCTGGAGGACGTCAAGCGCGCGCGGGAAGACCGCTGGGAGCTGGAGGAGGAGCCGGCCGCCCCACCGCCGCACTGATGTGCTTTCTTGGGGAGCGCCAAGGTCTTCGCCGATGCCTCAAGGTCTGTCTTGATTCAATAAGTAGGTGGTAATACCTTTGGATTACTTCTCTTCAGGAGCTGCAGTATGTCAACGGTGACCACCCTCAAACTCCCCGATGATCTCAAAGCCCGCATCGAGCCTTTGGCCGCGGTGGAGGGGAAAACCGCGCACGCGTGGATGATCGATGCCCTCCGAAGTCAGGCGTCTCTTGCTGAGATGCGACGGTCGTTCATCAAAGAAGCGCTCGATTCCGCTGCCGAGGTGGATGCTGGGGGGCCCCTCTATTCCATGGAGGACGTGCATGCTTATCTCCGGGCTCGAGTTGCAGGCCAGGCGGTCAAGCGGCCTAGGCCTCTCAAGAAGGGAGCTCGCCGAGGCAGGAGGGCATGAGGGGTGCCGAACGTCCGGTTTTCTGCCCGGGCTCTCAAAGGTCTTGATCGTATTTTTGACTTCATCGCGGAGCACCACCCCGACCTGGCACTCCGGAGCGCGGAGGTGATCATCGACGCGACTGCAGTCCTACAGCGTCACCCTCTGATTGGACGCCCTGTGGAGGGAAGCCTGCGCGAGCTGGTCATCTCGCACGGACCGATCGGTTACATCGCCCTGTATCGATTCATCTCGGCGGAGGACCGAGTGGAAATCCTAGCCATTCGGCATCAGCGCGAAGCTGGGTTCAAGTAGCTGCGGCCTGGCCCGGCGTCCTTTCCCCTGCCACCCGGGTGCGGGCTCAGGTGGCTGAGGGGGCAACCGTCGCTATACTTGGCTCGATGGTGCCGCCCAAGCGATGGGCATCGAAAGCGCGCTCATTGCAGAAACGGCAGCGCGCCGTCCAACGCGATTCGCGCGAACGCGCTTGCGTGTAATGAACCAATCGGTTAGTTTAACACTTGGTTAATTAAGCTATGTCGTTCGACCCGCTCAGCGCCACCTTTGCCGCACTCGCCGACCCGACCCGGCGCGCGATCCTCGCGCGGCTCTCGAAGGGTGAAACCTCCGTCACGGAGCTAGCGCAGCCTTTCGAAATGAGCCTCCCTGCCGTGACGAAGCACCTCAAGGTGCTCGAGCGCGCGGGGCTGATTACGCGGAGCCGCGAAGCGCAGTGGCGACCCTGCCGACTCGCGCCGAAGCCGCTGAAGGACGCGAACGCCTGGCTCGAGCACTACCGCGAATTCTGGGAGGGCAGCTTCGACCGGCTCGATGACTACCTCGCCGACCTCCAGGGACAGAAGCGCCCGGCGCGCGCCCGCAAAGTTCCAACGGCGAAGAAGCCCAAACGAGGAGCACACACATGAACGCAGCGCTCGACCTCAACGAACTCGCGAAGCGGCAGCTGGAAATCTCGCGGCTGATCAGCGCCCCGCGCGCGCTGGTCTTTCAGGCGTTCACTGACGCGAAGATGATCTCCAACTGGTGGGGGCCGAATGGCTTCCGCACGACGACGGTGAGCAAAGATGTGCGTCCGGGTGGCGCGTGGAAGTTCACCATGCACGGGCCCGATGGCACCGACTTCCCGAACCTCATCGTCTACACGAAGGTCGTTCCCAACGAGCGGCTCGAGTGGGATCACGGCTCGAAGGAGGGCGAGGTGATATTCAAGGCAGTCGTCACCTTCAAGGATGAGGCGGGAAAGACGCGCGTCACGTTGCAGCACACGATGCCCACCGTCGAAGCGCGCGAGCAGGCGGCGAAGTACGCAATCGAAGGTGGCAATCAGACGCTCGCACGACTCGAGCAGCACCTCGCGACGCAGCAGTAGTCGCTCATCGCTACGGCACCGTGCGCGCGAGTGCCCACGTCAGCGCGACTTCGAACTCAGCGAGCTCTGCATGGGGGAGACTGCAATCGAGCCTTGGGAGACCACCCGGACCACCGAAGACAGAGAGAAGACGACGACCCACGGTCTTATCGACCTCACAACGACGCCCACGGCGCCGCCACCTAGGGACGGGGCGAGACCGTTACCAGGTTGGTAGTCGGTGGTCGGCAACCTCCATGCCCGCAAACACCGGTTGCGTCACGGAAGCTCACCAACAGCTCATCGCCGCAGTCCCGACGCACGACGCGGCAAAAGCCCTCCGAGAGGACGCCGCACGACAGGTAGTGACGAAGCTTGGCGTTTGCGCAGGGCAACCGGGCTGCCGGCCCACTACGCCGCGCTGCGCGCGTTCTTCTCGGCTCCCTTGGCCGGCGCGCGCCGGTCGTGCAACAGCTGCAGCACCGAGGCGAGCAGGGTGAAAGAAACCACCAATGTCGTCACTAAGCCGATGCAGGTCACCAGACCCATCGAGCGCAGGCCGTTGTGGCTGGCCCACAAGAGCGCCCCGAAGCCGGCCACGGTGGTGAGGGTGGAGGCGGCCACCGCCGAGCCCACGCTGCGCAGCGCCACCACCGGCGAGGTGCCCTCGAGGAAGCGGTGCACCAGATACACCCCGTGCGACACCCCGTAGCCGAGCACGATGGGCAAGACGACGATGTTCATGAAGTTCAGGCGTAGGTCGATGAGCGACATGATGCCCAAGAGCGCGCCCACCCCCAGGCCCAGGGGAATGAGCGAGGCGAGGGCCGCGCCCACCTGACGGAAGTCGAGCAGGAGAATGAGCAGAATCCACGCCGCGGTGAGCGCCACGGTGAGCTTGCCGTCGAAGAGCACGATGCGCGCCAACTTGGCGTAAAGAATCGGCAAGCCGGCGGCGTGCAGCTCGCGCCCGTCTTTCAAGGTGATGGTCTCGGTCTGGTCGGAGAACTCCATCATCTTCTTGCCGTCCCACAAGTCCACCGTGGGGTAGAGGAAGGTGAGAAAGCCGTGGTTCTCCGGGCGGGTGGTGGGCAGGTGCCGGAACATCTTGGCGTACACCTCGGGCACCTCGTCGACGCCGAAGGGCTGGGCGTTCAGCATGGAGAGGAACTTCTCCGCCTTCTCTTGCAGCTCGGGTGGCAGCGACTTCACGTCAATCTCTTTGAGCTCCTCCTGCCACTCGTCGAGAATCTTCCGGTTGGCGGCAGCGACCTCGGGCGGCGGCACGAAGGTGTAGAGGGACACCACCTGGTCCACGGTGGAGAAGCGCTGGGGGTCGAGCGGGGTCATCTCGTCCCAGAGCGCTTTGGTCTCCTCGATGGTCTTCGCGTAAACGGCGGTGGGGTCGGAGCTGATGTTGAAGCGCTTGGTCACCTCGTCCTGGAGCTGGATGGAGTACTGGTCCTCCGGCATCAGCGCGCGGGTGTTGTAGTTGAAGTGCACGCCCCCAATCATTCGCTCCCACAGGGTCGGCTTCTTGCTTCCGCTCACTTCGACGTCGGCGAAGGGCACCGCGAAGAGGCACAACACCGCCACCGCTGCGCCGACGACAGCGATGACCAGCTTCGGCCGGGGCATACGCAGCTCTTTGCCTGCGGCGTCGTCGCCCTTGGGGGGAGCGGAGGTGCCGATGAGCCTGGCGGGCAGATCGGGCCGCCGCTTCCCCACCAGCGCCAAGAGCGCCGCCGGCCAGGAGAAGAGGATGAAGCCGATGATGAAGGTGCCGCACCCAGCGAGGAAGCCGAACTGGGAGAAGCCGCGGAACTCACTGAACATCAACGCGAAGAAGCTGCCGGAGGTGGCCACCGCCGAGATGAAGGCGGGCGCTCCGGCGTGGGTGATGGCGGCGACGATCGCTTCGTCGTAAGGCTTGCCCCCGCCCAGCTCGAGGCGCACCCGGTAGGTGAAGTGGAAGCCGAAGTCCACCCCCAACCCCATCAAGATGCCGGCGAGGATGGAGGTAATCATGTTGAGCTGCCCCACGGTGACGTAGGTGAAGCCCAGGGTGAGCAGCGTGCCCAGCACCATGCCGGTGGTGATGGTGACGACCGGCATCGTCCGTCGGAAGAAGAGGACCATGATGGTCAGGATGGCGAAGAAGGAGATGAGCGTGGTCGGCTTGAGCGAGCGGATGATGGCGTCGGAGTCGTCGACGATTGTCTTGTACGAGCCGGTGAAGCCGTAGGTGATTTGCCCCGTGGGCGGCGGCGTCTCCTCGTAGCTCTCGGAGAGCTTCACCCCGTGGGCGTTGCGCTGGCCGTACTCCGCCAAGAGGCCGCGAACCTCGTCGACGAAGGCGCGCGTCTTGTCCAGCTCGGGCGCGTTCCACCGGGGCTTGATCAAGAGGATGATCATCTTCCGGTCTTCGGAGATGTAGTAGTCGTCTTTGACGCTCTTCTTCCCGATGCGGCTGTACTTGGCGACGAGGTCGGAGAGGTCGAGCTTCACCGGCTCGGTCTTCTTGATCTCGATGAAGAAGGGGTTGTTCCGCCGCAGCTGGTCCTTGAGGTACGCCATGATTCGGCGCTTGCCCTCGGCGAGGTCCTCGGTCGCCAGGAAGAGAACCATGTTCTTTTGCACGAACTCCACCGGCACCTTGTAGGTGATGAAGTTCACCTTCTCGGTCTTGGCGAGCAGCGCGGCGTTGACGTCGTCCGACACCTTCTTGAGCGAGGCTTCGTCGTCGCCGCGCAGCGCCAGCATCAGGTAGCCGGTGCCCCCCACCATGTCCACGATGCGCTTGACGTCCTTCACCTGCCGCAGGTCTTGCGAGATGAGGTCCAGCTGGTTGGAGTTGATGGTGAGCCGGCTGCTCGCCCAACCGGAGAGCATCGCCAGCACGACGAGAACCAGGAGCACCACCGCCGGGCGGCGCACCAATAGGCGGCCGTAGGCGAAGGCGACGCGTTGTAGAAGGCTCATGGGGTGCCTACTTCTCCGCCAGCTTCTCCTTCATCAGCTCGAGCAAGTGCTCCCACCCGCCCTCCTTCATGATGGGGATGATTTGGTCGTCGCGGATGCCGGTGAGCATCGAGTCGCCCAGGACGGAGACGTCGATGACCTTCCACCCCGCCTTCTCCTTGAGGAGCTTGTACTTCACCTTGAGCTCCTGCTTCTTCATCGGGTGGTTGATGAGAATGGTCGAGCCCATCTCCGCCCGGTCTTCCTTCACCGCCGGCTCCTCGTAGAGCACGGCGTCCAGGTGCTCGAAGTTCGACTGAATCTTGGGGAAGGCAAGCTTCGCGAAGAGCGCGTGGAACAAGGAGACGAACTCCTTGCGCTGGGCGTCGGTGCCCTTGGCCCAGTCCTCGCCCAAGAGGAACTTGCCCTGCTCTTCGCCGGCGAAGTTTTTGAGCGCCAGCGCGTCTCGTTTGTAGCGCACGGCGTTGATGACCGTCTTCAAGGGCTTGCTGACCTCCTCCTTGGGGGCAGCCAGGAGCGGGGTGTTCCACAGCAAGACGAGCGAGAAAGCGAGCAGGCGGCTGGTCATGAAGGCCTCCGAAGACGTGGTGTAATCGAGCCAACGCACGGGGGGAACAGCGAATTCAACCGCTTGGTTTGACACCTGAGCGAGCGGGCCGCTAGGTTCCCGCGCCCTTCCATCATCCGCTCAGAGGACTGCCATGCCTACCGATTTTCTGTTCACCTCCGAGTCTGTCACCGAGGGA
>JBMORE010000019.1:0-12367 GCA_049322255.1 Myxococcota bacterium
GACCCGCTCAGGGAAGCGAGCCCGTTACCGCGGCATCCGGAAGAACCTCTTCGACCAACGACGACATGCCGCCCTCGTCAACCTTCGGGCCCTCGCCTCACTCGACCTAACCGGGTCAGCTCTCTAGCGTGGGTCAGGCGTGAGGGAGACGCCCGTTGGCTTGGACGTGAGGGTGAGCTTCTTGCCGCTCACCACCACGTCGGCCACCACGACGAACTTCTCGTTCTTGTAGTCCGCCCGTGTTTCGGCTCCCTTGGGCCGATCGAGGGCGACGTCCCATTGGCGATCCGCCAGCGAGTAACGGACGTCGCGCGCGTGGGAGACTTCCTTGCCCTTCGCGTCCAATAGCCGCACCGATTTGAGCTCGATGGTGGGCTGGGCACCGCTCTTCGTCGACGCGCGAAAGGAAACGGTGGCGAAGAGCGGCCGCGCCGCGTTGGCGGGCAACGTCGGAATGGAGCTTTCCTGCAAGAAGGCCTGCAGCTCGGCGCGGACTTTCGTCTTGGAGGTAAACGACGCCGATGAAGCAGCAACCGAAGGGGAACGAACGGCTCTGATGGTCATACCCGTCTCCTGACCCCGCATTCTCGGCGATCGGCCGTCAAAAGTTTCTGGGGCAGCGCGTCATCGAACGATTGGCGCCCTTGCCTCCTGGGCGGGTACGCTTGAAGGTGCGGTTTTGCCGAGGAGGGCCATGTCCGCCTCATCGCCAGCTTGGTCCAGGTGGCTTGCGCTCTGGGTGCTCTTTCTCGGCACCAGCTGCCAGCTGGAGAAGTGCTACTCGAGCGACGTGGGCGTGGGCTTGGGAAGGCTGACGATTCGACACGCCGCCATCCTCACCAACCTCGTCACCCGCGATGCCCAGTGCGGTTTCGCCAGCCGCCAGGTTCTCGACTCGGCGCTGGTGCAAGGGCAGCCCGGGCAGGAGGGCGCGGTCACCTGGACCATCGACGGCTGCCAGCTCGACTTTGGTGAGCTCCACCCAGTCATGCGCGACTGCGTCGACGTGGAGACGTTCGCCTCCGGCCGGGTCAAAGTGTCGGCCACCCGCCGCATTCGCGGAACCATCACCGGCAACCCGGAGAGCCCCGTCATCCCCGCCGGCCCTGACGCCATCTCGATGGAGCTCGACCTCGAGCTCGACGACTTTCACATCCGGCGCTCCAACTCCAAGGCCACCCTCACCAACGTCTCCGGGGCGCTCCACTTCGTCGTCGAGCCCCATCTGGCCTTGAGCCGTACGAACGGGGTCTGCGCCGTCCCCACCATGGACGTGAGCTTCTCCCAAATTCGTTACGCCAACGCCTCGGTGGTCATCGACAGCGGCGACCGCGTGTTTCCCGTCGACGTCCCCTCCTCGGACTTCGGGGCGCAAATGGGCAAGTGGAAGGACCGGGAGAACTCCCTCGAGGGGAACATCACCGTCTGGGATACGCCGGTGGCCTTGACGCTCCCGCCCGGCGAAGGGCTCGACCCTGACTACACCCCGGAGAGCTACCTCGAAGGAATCGCTTGCGACGAGAACCTCGCTCTGCCGCTCCAATACCGCTGTCCCTCCCTCAAGGAGCACCTCGCCCACGGGGCGGCGCGGCTCACCGTCAACCAGTTCGGCACCCTCGCCTCCCTCGTCGACGCCGACGTGCGGTGCGGCTTTTCCAGCCCCACGGTCACCGGAGCGGCCATCGTCTCCGGCACCCCGGGCGGGCCGGGCAAAGTCACCTACCGCCTGGCGCAGCCGTGCGTCCTCCAATTCCCCGTGCGCACCGTCGCCACCCGCGACTGCGACGGCAACGAGAAATCGGTGGAGGGCACCGCGGTGGTGATCGGCACCAAGACCGTCACCGGCATTCTCACCGGCGACGTCAACCAGCCGGTGGCCCCCGACAGCCGTGACCCCGCCGAGCTCTCTCTCTCCGCCACCTTCACCGACTTCACCGTCGACGACTCGGGGAGCGGCACCCGCCTCACCGCCCAAAGCGGCACCCTCGCCGGCCGGCTGCGGCCCCGCCTGGCGCTCGACACCCAGACAGGCATCTGCTCCCACACCACCTCCATCGCCGAGCTCCAGGACTTGGAGTGGACGGACGCCACCCTCCTGTTGGGCTCGGGCGCCTTCCACTTCGAAGTGAAAGTTTCGGTCTCCTCCCTCCAGGCCCAGAGCGGGAGCAAGGGGGAGCGCACCAACTACCTGGCGGGCCTGCTCATCAGCGACGGGCTGCCCATCGCCATTCCCCCGGCCGGCGTCGCTCCTCTCCTCGACCCCGACTACCAGGCGGAGGCGTTCGAGCGTTCTTTCAGCTGCGCCCCGCACTTCAAGTTGGCCACCACCGAGGAGGAGTGTGACGCGGAAGCGGCGCTGGCGACCAACGCGGCGCGCCTGGTCATTCAGACCGCGGGGACGCTGGCCTCGATGATCAACAGCGACAACCTCTGCGGGTTCGAAGACGTCTTGGTGAAGCTCAACCCCACCCGGGTGGAGGGAGACGACGGCTCCTTCGGCCTGTTGGCGTGGCAGGTGGCCGACTGCCGGGTGGGACAGACCGGGGTCTCCCTCGTCTCCCAAAGCTGCGACGGCAAACGAACGCTCTCCACCGGCTACGCCCAGGTCGACGCTGAGCGGGTGGTGACGGGAGAACGCGACACCGCCTACGCGGTGGCCGATTCGATCATTCCCCGCACCCCCGACGCGGTGACCATCACCTTGAGCGACGTGCTGCTCACCGACTTCTCCGCGTATTCGCTTCCCTCCGGCGCGGTGAGCCCGGTGGCCCGGCTGGTCCTTCACAGCGGGCGACTCTTCGCCGTCGTCGCTCCCATCGTGGGCGAGCGGCAAAGCGAGCCCGGCCGCTTCGACGTCCCCACCCCCGTGGCCACCTTCTCCAACGTCCGCCTGCTCGACGCCTACGCCACCCTGGAGGTGGGCGGAATGCGCTTCACCCTGGTCATCCCCGAGACGCGCCTCTTGGCGCAAAACGGCTCCTTGCGCGGGGTGAGCAACACCCTCTCGGGCACCCTTCGGCTGGGCAGCGGCCTGACCATCGACTTGGCCGCAGTGCCCCTCGACCCCGACTTCGAGCAAACCGCCTTCGACGCAAGCTACGCTTGCACTCCCGACTTGAAGGCGCCCATTCCACCCAACTGACGAACGCAGAAAGCCTCGAGCGACCCATGCGCACTTCCCACGCCTTGCTCTCGTGGAGCCTCGCGGCAGCTCTTCTGACTCAGTGCAGCCCGCCGGTCCCCAACGTTCCCGACGGCGGCGACACGTGCGCGCAGCTCCCCGATGAGCCCGACGAGAGCGGCACCGACAGCAACTGCGACGGCGTCGATGGCGATGCCCGCCAAGCCATCTTCGTCGCGACTTCCGGAGACGACACGAGCCCGGGAACGCGCGAGGAGCCGATGCTCACCATTCAGGCCGCGCTCTCCCGGGCGGTGGCCGAGGCCAAGTCCCACCTCTACATCTCCGAGGGCACCTACGCCGGGCCGGTGACGTTGATGAACGGCGTCTCCCTCTATGGCGGCTATGTGCGTTCGCGAGCGTGGGCGAGAGACCCCGGCGCGGCCACCACCATCCGCTCGACGTCGGTTCTCTCCAACCGGGTGGTGGCGGTGGAGGGCAAAGCCATCACCAGCCCCACGGTGCTCGAGCGATTGACCCTCGAGGCAGCCGATGCCTCCGGGCCGGGAGCCTCGAGTGTGGCGCTCTACTGCTTCGGCTGCACCGCGGTGACGGTGAGAAAGTGCCAGCTCAGCGCCGGCGCGGGAGGAGACGGTTTGCCCGGCACTTCCGGGTCCAACGGCGGCGCTGGACAGGCCGGGCTCGGAGGCGGTCCCGGCGCGTGCGACAACAATCAACCTGGCGGCGCCGGGGGGGCGAGCGGCTTTTCCTCCTGCGGGCAAACGGGCGGCATCGGCGGCGCGGGCGGCAACTACGGCTCCAACCCGGGTCTTCGCGGCAACAACGGCGCAGGCGGAACTTCGGGCGGCGCAGGCGGTTCGGGAGGAGACCCCGGGGGAGCAGGAGCGCCGGGGGCCAATGGAGCCAGCGGCACCGACGGCTTGGCAGGCGCCGGAGGCAGCGGTGGCACCTTGGTGGGCGGTTTTTGGCTCGGCGCTGCGGGGGGTGACGGAACGAGCGGCAGCCACGGCAACGGTGGAGGAGGCGGCGGTGGCGGCGGCGGCCAAGGCGGCGCTTTCGTCAACGACGGGCCGGGCAACGGCGGCGGTGGCGGCGGTGGCGGAGGCTGCGGAGGCTCCGGAGGGCTCGGGGGGAGCGCGGGAGGAGGCTCCTTCGGGGTGTTTCTGCTCGGTTCGCCCGGCCTTTTGCTCGTGGACAACCGCATCGCCAGCGGCAGGGGAGGCGCGGGGGGCGCTGGGGGAGTCAGCGGCGCCGGAGGCCCGGGAGGCAGCGGCGGCAACGGCGGCCAGGTGTGCACCAGCGAGGTGGGCGCGGGGGGCCGAGGCGGCAACGGGGGCAATGGGGGCAACGGGGGAAGTGGCGGAGGCGGCGCCGGAGGCCCCTCGTTCGCCGTGTTTCAGGCCTCCAGCTCGGTATCGGTGGCTGGAAACACCCTCACTCACGGCGCGGGCGGCCTGGGCGGCACCTCGTCCGGCAACCCGGGAAGCGACGGCGCGGCGGGCAACGAGGGAGCGCCGTAGCCAAAATCATCCACCCCCACCACGGCCAACCGGCCGCTGCTGCCGCGCCGCAACCACAGCCGACTTGGTAAGCCGCAGGGAGCGGCGGACGGGTGCACGCGACCTCGACGGAGAAGCGTTGCTCGGAGGTACCGCTCGCGTTGGTCACCGCCAGCACCACCGGTTGCGGCCCCACTTGCTCCTGCCTCGGAGTCCAGCGTACCTCGCCCGTGGCCGCATCCACCGAAAGGCCCTCCGGCACGCTGACGGCGGCGAAGCTCACCGGGGTCGGGCTCGTCGCCCTCAGGTCGTACTGGTAGAGGCGGTCGCACTCCGCGCTCGTCGGCGGCGAGCTGTCGAACACCGGCGGCGCACCGCAGGCGCTCTCGAACGCTCCCAAGTCGGGCGCGGTGCCGTAGAAGGTTCCCCCGTCGTCGGCCGGGGTGAGGTCGGGTTGCTCGGGACCCAAATCGAGGCCGGTGTCGATGGCGCAGTTGGCGCACCCGGCGAGAGAAAAATCATCCATCGCCGGAGCGGTGAAGGCGGGAGCGCACGACTGGTTCCCCGTCCCCGGCGCACAGGGAGAACCTACACAGTCCCCTCCTTGGTTGGAGAAGAAGAGGTTGTGGTCCACCACCGTGTCCAGGGCGGCGATGTTCAACCCTTGGCCGCCATTTCCCTCGAAGATGTTGTTTTGAACCCGCACCCGGGTGACTCCCGCTCCGATGTCGACTCCGGCTCCGGTATTTCTCGCCACAGTGTTGTGCACCACGCGCGCGCCATCGCTGCCCCCGTACAGGCGAATACCCGTGCCGTTGGTGCCCACGATGAGGTTGCCCTCGATGATGTTGTCTACCGTCGCCGTATCGCCCACCAAGATGGCAACAGTCCCGTTGTTCTTGAAGGTGTTGAAGGACACCCGATTGCCAACGGAGCCGGAAAAGATTCCCACCCCCTCGTTGGGATTGTCGCGGAAGACGTTGCGGTAGATGAAAACCGAGGTGGTCGAGGCGGCCAGCCTCAAGGCGTCGTTGTCGCTGCCCGAGAGGGTGTTCTCGAGCACGTCGACGCAGGACGAGCCCACGATGTAGATGCCGTCGGAGCCTCGCAGCGCTCCGTTGTCGGCGATGACGTTTCGCGCGATGACGTTCTTTTGGGTACACGGGGCCTGGGAGCTCCGCAGCAGCACGCCGAAGGAGCCGTTGCGGCGAAGGACGTTGTCGGTGATGTGGTTGCCGGCGTTGCTGCCGTCGAAGACCACCGCTTCTCCCTGGTTGTCCTCCAAGACCGTGTTGGCCAGGGTGTTTCCCGTCGAACCGCTCCGAATCCAGACCGCCGCGCCCGAGCCAAACCCGCCGCCGAGGAACCCACGGACGGTGAGGTTTCGAAGCTGATTGTTTCCCGCGTTGAGCCGAAATCCTGTGCCACCGCCGAAGGCCGCGCCGTCGATGATGACCTGCGCAGCGTTCGCGCCGTCGATGGTGGCGCCGGCTGGGTCGTCGAGCGCAGGAAGGCTCGCGTCGAGCACGATGGTGCCCGGGTTGAAGACCGCCGCATCGAAGGTGATGGTGTCGTGTCCGGTGTTGGCGTTGGCGAGGGTGATGCACTCGCGCAGAGAGCCCGCCCCTGAGCTCGCGGTGGTGGTCACCACCGGGCAGACAGCCATCGTCAACGAGAGAAGCGAAGCGAGCGCCACGTCGAAAGTCGATTATCGAGGCTACGTCGACGGCCCGCCAGGACTCCGCCGCCGGATGCAGACCCCCGTCGGGTCAGAGGTGCGGATGCGCCCTGAGGAAGGCGAGCATCGGCACCTCCCAGTCGTTGCCACTGCCGTCCATGAGGCCATCGGGCCAGCGTAGGTGGTTGATGGTCCCGGTGGTTTCGGTGCACAGCGCCACGGGAGCGCAGGCCGTGACCGCCACACCCGCCCCGGTGATGATTTGAAAAGTGACGTTGGGGTTGCCGACGCCCGTGGCGAGCTGACCGACCCAAGTCTCCGCTCCGTACCCCGGAGGCAACCCGAAAGCAGCCTCCTGCGCCGCGCTGCACGCAGTGAGCGCATCGCAGGCGCGTACCAGTAGATAGAGGGGCGCCGTGGACGTCGGATAGGGGTTCAGCTCGCAAGACGGCGTCTGGGTCGCCGAGAGGTTCTCGTACGGGTTGTAGAAAGCGTAGACCGCGCCTGCAGCCACCCTGTTTCCTCCAGGAGTAGGAGCTCCATGGCGAAGGAGAGCGTAGAGCTCGGCAAATGCCGCTCCATTCGACCAACCCATGACGTAAATCCGCTGCGGGTCGACTCGGTTTTCTGCGACCAAGGCATCGATGAGCCGATCGGTGTTGACCACGTCCGGGTTGGTGGGATGGCGGAAGTAGGTGTCGTGGTGGGTGGCGTCGCTGTGGCTGGTCGGCCAGTGGAGGTACCGGCCTTGCACTGACGCCAAAATAAAACCCGGACGGGCTGCATCGCCGCTCAGGTCGAAGTCGAGCGCTTTCTCCCGCAGGCGGGTGTTGTTGTAGACGTTTTGGGCGCTCCCGCCCGAGCCGTGGAAGTACAGCACCAGCGGGCGAGGTGACGACGCCGAAGCACCGGGAGGCCGGTACACACAGCCGTAGCGCTTGATGCCGTCGGAGTCGGCCCATTCCTCTGGGAGCCCGTCGTCGAACAAGGGGTGGTCCGACACCGAGGTGCGACAGTCCGGGACTCGGGTGGAAGTGGTGATGGTGCTGCGAACGATGCCTCCGTCGGAGAACTCCATGCCCTTCTCACAAGGCGCTGCCACGCTGCACACCGCCAACGGCTGTGAAAGTCCCGTTTGTGGGTTGCACGAGTAACCGCCGTCGCTGACACCGGCGTCGGCGAAACCAGCGTCCACTTCTCCGGCCGCATCTTTCGAATCACTCGCATCTTCCACGGAGCCGTCTGGTGCCGCGGGGGTGCTCGAGCAAGCTGCTGCCAATAGTAGAACCAGCGTCCAAGCTCTCACGTCTCACCTCGGCCAACGCGGCGAATCGGCTTTCGAAACCAGCCCAACAATCCCAGCGCCACCATGAACGGAATTGGCGCTGGGAGATGATTGCACCCGCACCCGATGCGCAGGTGAAGGGGCCCTGGGCCACCATTCTGGCACTCCGTGGAAACGGCGCAGGGAGCGCCTGCCGGTACATTCGCCGAGACCGCGATGACGGCGCGGGTGACCCGAAGCGACGGGTCGTAGGTTTGGTACACCAGACCGACGTGCCCCACCGTCGCGGGGGCGAGCATCAGCTGCGACTCTTCGTACGCCGTTCCCGCGGCCAGCTCCAGCGGCCCCAACCCGCCATCGCGTCGGACTCGGCGCAGGAAGATGTCTTGCCCGGCGTCTGGAGTGGGGAGCTCGACACCCACCACATAGTCGACTCCGTCGAACACCACCTGCGCCGGTCGTACTTGGCGATACCACGGGTCAGGCGCGGCCTCGGGGATTGGGGTGGGAGGCACCACTTCGAGAGGCGGGACATCGAGAATGCCGCCGTCGCTGGCGATGCGGGCGCCGTACACCACTTCGACGTTGGACGAGACCTTCTCCTGCCAGACGACGAGGAAGTCCTCTTCGTCCGAGGCGACGGTCGGGTCATAGGCTTCCAGAACGTCGTCTCTGAGAATGATGCCGCCGTCGTCCATCCGCCGGCCAGAAGAGTCCAAGCGCAAGGCAACGACAAATTCTGGCGTGTAGGACTGGGCGAAGGCGGCCAGCCCCTGTCCGGCAGCATTCACCGCCAAGGACGGGTCGCTTTGGTGACCGGACCTGGGCCAAAGCACCCGTGGCGGCTCCGCCAGGCCGCCGTCGAGGTCGAAGCGAGCCAGGTAGAGCCCTTCCGCCGGGTTGGTGCCGTAGTTGGACCACAGCGCCCACAGCTCCTCCCCTGCCTTCGCCAACGAGATGCGGGAGAGGTTTTCCCGATAGTCGCTCGCTCCGAGCAAGACGGCATCGGAGACAACGCGTGTCTGCGGGTCGACGAAGGCCAGCCAGGGACGATAGACGCCCCACCACACGTGCTCTCGCCACGCCACCGCGAATCGGCGGCCGGTCCACGCGACGCTGGGGCGGTCTTCGTCCTCCGAATCCCGGCTGATTTGAAGGGGGGGCTCGAGCACCTTTCCCTCCTCATCGGCACGCGCTGCCCAGATGTCTCGTTCTTTGCCGCGGGTATCGGCCCAGACGACGAAGAAGGTGGAGTCGTCGAAGGCCACGGCGGGCTCGCCATTTCGATGCGACAAGGAAAGCAGCGCGCCTGCATCGGCGACGTCCAACGTGGTTGGCAGCTGGGCGGCATATGGCGCACCCGCACCCCAACGACGCGTATCGAACCACACCAGAATCCCTCCGTCGCCGCTCGCCGCCGGACGGTGCTCGTATTGTCGATCGCCAGGCGGAAAGGACTTCCGGACGAGCCCACCATCGGCGTCCCACCGCGAAAGAAAGAGCTCGTGCGCATCGAGCTCTTCCACCACGAGCCAGGAGTCACCACTGACGACGGCGCGCGCGCCTCTCACGGATCGTCCAGACCCAAGGCGTACCGGAGCGGGATCGAGCACCGAACCATCCGGGGCTAGCCGACGAGCGAACACATCTGTCGCAGATTCGCCCTCGAGCCACAACACCAGCGCCTGTTGAGGCCCTCCCGCTACGGTGGGCGAGGTCGAGGAGGGTTGCTGGCCAAGCGCGATGGGTGCGCTCGCCCCCGCCGCTGACACCACGACCGCGCGAACCTCGAACCCTTGCGCAATGCCGCTCTCCCACGTGACGACGAAGTCGCTCCCGGCCGCCGCGACATGAGGCTCACCCAGCGTTCCCGGAAACATTGAAAGGACGTTCCCCGACGGCTGACCGGAGTCGCTCACCCTACGCCCGACGATTCCGCTCTCGTTCCACACCACCAGGTACTCGCTTCCATTCCACGCGGTGGCGGTTCGGGCGCGGCTCACCGACGCCGGGTCGGACAGCTCCACCGGAGCGGACCAGGTACCTTGGGTGACATCGACGGTGAGGACCATGATGCGCTGATTGAAATCCCGGAAAGCCACCAGGCAACTGGAGGCTGCGCACGCCACCGAGGGCTCCCACACCCCGCCTGGGTGCCAAGCCAGCTCCAGCCCCGCCGGGTCGAGCGACCGTCCCGTGCCGTCGAGCCGCGCCCCCATCACCGCCGGACTAAAGAAGCCAGTGCGGTGGTCCGTCCACACCGCCAGGTAGCCTCCGGCGTAGGAGGCGACACCCAGCCTCCACTGGCCTTCCGCACCGTCGGTAAGGACGGCGGGCCCGATGTCGACCGGGTTCGCCGCCGACACCGAAGCAGCCACCGCAGGCATGGCAACCAGCCACACGAGCGTGACGGCCGCGGCCCTGGGCCCACGACCAAACATGCCTTCCTTAGGGGTACTCGTAGGTGATTTGAAGGTACGGCTCGTTGGTGAACGAGTCTCCCATCGTCACGGTGAGGGCGTCTGAATTCCCATCCGCGCTGCTGTCGGTAGGAACGAAGCGCAGGCGGTATTGGCTTTGGGTTCCCCGATTGGCCCGGTTGGCCCAGTCGTCGTTCACCTTGGCGGTGGCAGTCACGAAGCGGTACCCGCAGCAGCTGGTGGCGAGGGCGCGCGACTCTCCCGCAAGAACGGGGGCCGCCAACGCCGACACGTCGGGCGCACCCGTGAAGCTCACGCTCTCTGCTTGGAGTGTGCCCAACTCGGTGAAGGGGTTTCCAATGCTGCTGGCAAGATTCACGTAGAGGGTGGCGCTGGTGATGGCGGTGAGCGTCGTGGGCAGGCTGGACAGGTTGAACCGCAAGAAGACGTTTCGGTAGAAGTCGTTCGAATCGTCACCTACCAGGGCCTGGGTGCCGCTCGTGCTGCTGCTACCGTTGCTGCTGACCGAGCCGTCCAGCGAGCCGGTGCTGGTGATGGTCACCGTCGCCTGCTGCACCACCCGAAAGGAGCGAAGCTGTGGCGCCCCCTGCAAGGCGTTGCCGGCGAGGTCTTGCGCTTGGCTGTTGATGCGCCAAGTGACGGTGGCACCGTAGGGCAAGGTGGCCGGAGGGTCGTAGGTCATCTCCGTTCCCGCGGTGTTCCAGGACAAGACGCCCCCGGCAAAGCCGGAGGGGTTGGTGATGGCAAAGGCGTTCTGGACCGAGGCCTGGTCCATCGGCTCGGAAAACAGCACGGTGATGTTGGAAAAAGGGCTCGCCCCCGTCGCGTTGTTCGCGGGCGTGGAGCTGACCAGGGTGGGAGGGGTGGTGTCGGGCACCAGCGCCGTGCGGAAAAAGAAGGTGAAATCGGCGGCCAAGGCGTTGCCCGCGACGTCTTGGGCACCGGTGGCGATGCGCACGCTGTAGGAGGTGTCACCGCCCAACGATGACTGAGGCTGGCAGGTCATCAGCTTGGAGCTGCTGTCCCAGGTGAAGGTGCAGCTCACCGCCGGCGTCGCCGAAAACGCTCCTTGCGCGCTCGCTCGGTTCATCGGCTCGGAGAAGGTGACCGAGATGTTGGTGGTGGAGGGAACCCCAGCGGCGTTGTTGGCTGGCGAGGTGTTGAGCACGGTGGGCCGCGTGGCGTCTGCTCCGGTGCTGAAGCCAAAGCGGGTGCTTCCGCTCAAGTCCCGGCCGCCGAGGTCCTTCCCGGCGATGTCCACGGTGTACGGGGTGCCGTTGGCAAGCGGCGCCGGCGGGGCGTTGAAGGAAACCGTCTTGTTGTCGCTGGTCCACTCCGGTGTTCCCGGGTCGTAGGCCGGGTTCAGGGTGAGGCTCACCGTCCCCGTCTCCATCGCCTTGCTGAAAGTGACCGACAGCCGGGTGTCGGCGGCCACGTTGGCGGCTTGGTCGGGAGGAGTGGTCGCCACCACCGTGGGAGGGACGAGGTCGGGCGAGGTCTGGGTGGTGAAGGTGACGAGGGTGGCGGCGAGGATGTTCCCCGCCAGGTCCTGACCGGAGATGCTCACTGCGAAGGTGGTGCCAAAGGAAAGATCGGCCGCCGGAGTGAGCCGTAAGAGCGTGTCTTGGATCTCCCAGGTGGGCAGACCCAAAGAGACGTCGGGCGAGATGGCCACCCGGACGCTCGCCGTGTTCATCGCCTCCGAGAACTCGAAGGACAGCGGTGAGCTGACCGGTACGTCGGTGGCTCCGTGCGCGGGCACGCTCGCTGTCAACGAAGGGGAGGTGACGTCGTCGCCTCCTCCTCCGCCTCCTCCGTCGACACCCGGAGAAGAGCTGCCACAGCCGGTGACCAGCACGGTCACGAGCACGACCACCGCCCCCTTCAGTGTCCTTGTGCGCATGTCGAGCTCCTCTTTGCGAATGAGCCAAGGTGCGGCCGGCCGATGACGCTCCTGAAGGCTGAATCGGACCACCAGCGCCGAGTATAGTCGCGGTCCATGCGGCTTGCTCCCGTGGGCGTTCTGCTGGTGGCGATCAGCGCGAGCGCCTGGGCGCAGACGAGCTACATTTGGACGGGCGCGGCGGGCACCTCGAGCTGGACGACTCCCGCCAACTGGAGCCCGAACGGAGTACCGGGCGCGGCCGCGGGTGACTCGGCCGCCATCAGCTCCGCGGTGACGGTCGACCTCTCCGGCGCGTTGGCCAACCCGCTCGCCGCGCTCGCTGTGCAGGGTGGAGCGACGCTCGCTCTTTCCGGCTCGACATGGACTCTGGCGGTGACCGATGGCGCTGGAGCATTCATTGTCGGTGGCGCCAGCCC
>JBMORE010000019.1:12467-34228 GCA_049322255.1 Myxococcota bacterium
GGAGAACCTCGTCGTCCGCGGGGCGGCTTCCTTGCAGCTGGGGCCAACCGAAGGCATCGAGCTCTCGGGAGCCTTCACTGTGCCCGCCAACGAGGTGGCGGCGGTCGCTCCCTGGAATGGCTCCGGGGGAGGAAGCTTGGCGCTGCGGGCAGCGAGCGCGTCCATCGACGGGGCGCTCAGCGCCATTGGAATGGGCTATCGCAGGCAGGTCTACTACCAGCCCGGCGAAGGTCCAGGGGGCGGTACGAGTGACGACGACACGGGTACCCGCGGGGGTGGAGGTGGCGGGGCGCATGGGGGGGCAGGGGGGAAGGGCTCGCTGGGCCTCGACGGCGGAGCGACCTATGGTTCCTCGACGGCCCCTTTCGATTTCGGGAGCGCCGGCGGAGAGTCCTTCTACCAAGACACCGCGGGGAACGGGGGCGGCGGCATCTTCATGGACATTCGCGGCGCGCTCGCCGTGAACGGGCTCCTCGCGACCGGCGGGCAGTCCGGAAACTTATGGAGCGGTGGGGGCGCCGGGGGAAGCATCTTTGTCACCGCGGGCTCGTTCTCCGGCGCGGGAATCATCGACGCCAGCGGAGGTGCTGGAGGAAATACGGCCGGGCAGGAGGGAGGCGGTGGTGGAGGCGGGCGCATCGCCATCTACACCAAGCTGTCCACCTTCAACGGCATCGTGAGCTCCTCCGGGGGTGCTGCCCTCAACCCGGGCGCTCAGGGAACCATCGTGTTTCCCCTGGGAGACTCGCTCATCACCCTCGTGACTCCGCCCAAGGACGCGCAGAGCGATGGCCAGCTCTCTTGGAGCGGACCCACGCTTCCTACCGGCGGCGTCTACACCGTCTACGTCGACGACGACGCCCACCTGGGCGAAGGCGAGCCGTCTGCGAACCATCGGGAGATAGGCGACCCGATGGTGACCAACTCCACCACGAGCACCGCCCTGACAGTCAGCGGCTTGATGCCAGGGAGGCAATACTTCTGGCAGGTGGTGGCCCAGGACCCGAACGGAGCCATCCTCGCCGGCTCTACCCTCTCTCGCTTCGTCGCCTGCGTACCCGGCTCTTGCGTGGCCGCGGATGGCGGCTGGGTCTACGAAGTCCCCGACGGCGGCGCAGCGGCGCCCCAGTTCCGCTCCACCCCGGGCGCATTTGCCGAGTGCGGCAAGCCCTACGAATACAGCGAAAGCGGCCGGCCTACCCTCACCGGCGTCGATCCATTCTCGTTCACCGCGCAAGGCCCCGAGGGCTTCGCCGTCGTGGCCGACACCGGAGAGGTGCTCTGGACACCCTCGAGCGAGCAGGAGGGCGTGCATCGGCTGACGCTCACCGCGAGTGGCCCGGGCGGGTCCGACTCCCAAAGCTGGTCGGTGGTGGTGGTGTGCAAGACCCAGCGAGACCTGCGCACCGGTTGTGACTGCCAAAGCTCAGGGAGCCTGCCGTTCGTCGCTGCCATCCTCCTCGCGCTCGGGTTCGCCGTCGCCGGGAAGAAAAGACGTCGATGACGAACCGGTGACGCTCAGGGTGTCCTCGGCCCAAGCAGAAAACGCATCGCCCCGGGGAATCGCTGCGCCCAGTAGGTCTCATGGTGGGTGGCTCCGGCCTGGATGACATGGAGCAGATCGACGCCCGACTGATAGCCGCCAGTGACGTACGTCTGCGCGAGCTGCGCGGTGTTCGCCATGTCATCGCTCGACGGGCCCGAGTCGCCGCTGTCGATGTAGACACGCAGCGGCCGGGGCATTCTGTTATTTGCGGTGGTGACGAGACCGATAATCACCTGGTTGTCCCACCACGTCGACGGCGACAGCTCGCCGATGAGCCCGAAGACGGCGGGGTGCTTGGTGCCGGCGTACGCCGACACCAGCCCGCCCAGCGACGAGCCGATGAGGACCGTAGTCTCGCGACCAGCCAGGGTGCGCAGCTCATTGTCGACGCGCGGCTTGAGCTCACTGACCAGCATCGTCAGGTACTGGTCGGCACCGCCCCCGGCGCCGACGTTGCTGTCGCGGGTAGGTGTGTATTCCCAGAGGCGGTTCGCGGTGTTCGTGACCGCGACGACGAGGGCCTCTTTGAACGCGCCGCTCTCGGCGGCGTCGTCGAACGCCTCGTCGACCCCCCACTCGTTGCCGCTGAACGCGAGCGTTGGGTCGAAGACGTTCTGGCCATCGTGCATGTAGACGACCGGGTAGTGGGCCCGCGTGTTCTCGAAGTAGCTCGCCGGGTAGTAGACCCAGATGTCGCGGTCGTTGTTGAGCGTGTTGGAGTGGAACGCGGGCCAGCGCTTCTCGAACCAGCCCTTCACCGTGTTGAAGCGCGGGTAGGCGTCGACGGTCTCGCCGGGCCGGACTCGATAATTCGGGCCGCGCGACCAGGTGGTGTCGTCGAGGAGCGGCTTCCACTCGGTCTCGGTGACGATCTCGGTGGTGGAGTACGTCCACGTGTCGTCGGCGCCCGAGGTGAACGCGACGCCGGTGTTCCAGTTCAGCGGTCCGCCGCTTCCGCGGAGCAAAATGCTGCGCGCACCGGCTGGGTAGTGCACGCGAATGGTGGTCGCGATTTCGCCGGGGTCCTGACCCGCATCGCTGCCGCCTCCCGCATCGTTGGAGAGCGACGCATCGGGCTGCACCGGGACCGGGTTGCAGGCGGCGAGGGCGAGGGCGAATAGGAGCGAGCGCATCGGCGCGTGACCTTAAGTCTGCGCTCGAGGCTCCTGCAAACGCGCCCGAGAGGACGCGGCTTCCATTTCGCCGAAGCAGTCGAAGGCACACCGGCGCGACCGACCCGGGGTGCTACACCGGCACGCCGAAATCGCGCAGCGCCGCGTTGAGCGAGGTCTTCTGGTCGGTGCTCTGCTTACGCTGCCCGATGATGAGCGCGCAGGGCACTTGGTAGCTGCCAGCAGGGAACTTCTTCTCCCGCATCCCGGGGATGACCACCGAGCGCGCCGGCACCCGGCCCTTGTGCACCTTCTCGGTGGGCCCGGTGACGTCGATGATGGGAGTGGAAGCGGTGAGCACCACGTTGGCGCCCAAGACTGCCTCCTCTTCCACCACCACGCCCTCCACCACGATGGAGCGGCTGCCGATGAACGCTCCGTCCTCGATGATGACCGGAGACGCCGAGGGCGGCTCGAGCACGCCGCCCAGGCCCACGCCCCCCGAGAGGTGCACGTTTCTTCCCACCTGGGCGCAGGAGCCGACGGTGGCCCAGGTGTCGACCATCGAGCCGCTGCCCACGTACGCGCCGATGTTCACATACCCGGGCATCACCACCGCTCCCGGCTCGATGAAAGCCCCGTAACGAACGGTGCCCGGCGGCACCACCCGCACCCGCGCCTTCTCCAGCCCCTTCTTCAAGGGCACCTTGTCGTAGAATTCGAAGGGCGCCAACTCGATGACCTCGAGCTCGCTCACCGCGAAGAAGAGGAGAATGGCTTCCTTCACCCAGGCGTTCACCGTCCACCCGGCCTCACCTTTTTGGGCCACGCGCAGCTTGCCCTGGTCGAGGAGCGCCACCGTCTCGCGCACCGCGTCGGCGTAGGCCTGGTTCGCCAGCAGCGCCCGGTCGGCGAATGCAGCGGAGATTTTCTTTTCGAGATCGGTCATACCCGAGGGCGTTTAGCAGATAATCCACGCGTGCTTCCCACCATCGACGGACGGCGCACCTGGAGCCTGCGGGGCCCGATTCTGGCCATCCTGCTGGCGGCACCGCTTGCGTGCACGGTGGACATACAGGACTACCGCTTCCGAAGCTGCGACCTGGAGCGGCCCTGTCTCGAGCCGGAAGTCTGCGTGCGCGGGCAGTGCCGTTCAGCCGACGCGACCGCCATCCCCCACGAGGGTTTGCGCCTGTGGCTGAGCGCCGACCAGGGGGTGATGACCGAAGACGGTGGGGTGCTCCAGTGGAATGACCGCTCCGGAGCCGAGCTGGCCGCGCTGCAGCCTACCTCGAGCGCTCGTCCGACCTGGTCGCCCGACATCGCCAATGGAGGTCCAGGGGTTCGCTTCGACGGGCTCGACGACTTCCTGACCTTCACGCTCCCGGTCAACGGCTGGACCTCGATGACCCTCGTGCTGGTGACCGCCTCCGCCGCGAATCATGTCCCGGGCAGCGCCGGCATTCACGCCGCACCTCTATTGTGGGACGAGACGGCCGAGTGGGGGCTCGTCTTTCTCAACCCTGGCCCACAGAGCATTCACTTGCGCTTCGGCACTGGGCAAATCGACAACTTCGCCAGCTTCGGTCGCCCATCGAGCATGGGGACGGCGCTTTCGGTGACGATGGCGGTGAAAGATGGCGGCAGTGAATCGCTGTGGGTCGACGGCGCACCCGTTCAGAGCTTCGCGGGAAAGCTGTCCACCATCGTCGGCTGCACCGACTTCGCCTACCTGGGACAGGGGCTGATGTCGACCTACTTCCCCGGCACCATCGCCGAGGTGCTGGTGTACGACCGAGCCCTCGACAGCGCGGAGCGGGCGGCCGTCTTCAGCTACCTGAAGCTGAAATACCCCACGGGAGAATGAGGTGGGGGCTGGGCCGGTTAGCGCCTCAAGTCCTCCCGCACGGTGACCGACCTGCCGGCCTCGACCTGAACGGAAATCGTTCTGTCCACGCCCAGCTCGCGGTTGACCAGGCGCATCGTGTGCGGTCCGGCGGAAAGCGCGAGCGGCGCATCGAGCGGCGTCATCCCCACCCGCTTTCCGTCGACGAACACCTCGGCCCACGGCGCTATCAACACCTTCACCTCTCCCGAAAGCACCCTCCGGTTCCGCTCTGGCCGCATCTTCGGGTGGGCCGCCTTCGGTGAATGGGGCTGGGAGGGGGAGGCCGGCGGCGGAACGAGCGCGGTCGGCGGTGGGGGCGGCGCAGGAGCTGGCTCGACGACCTCGAGCCGTGGTTCTTCTTCACCTGCGCGAGCCCACCACCAGGCTCCTGCTCCAAGGCAGCCGGCCACCGCCACCGCCGTCGCCACTTGCCAGCGAACGCTTCGCCGCACCACCACTTGTTCGGTCTTGGCCTCGGGTCTGGCCAGCGGCTGGGTGCCTCTCTTCACGGGGGCCGTTGCCGATGCGCCATTGCCCTGTTCGAGGGCAACATCGGCCAGCGTCGTTTTGAGCCAGCTCTCGGTCACCGGCTCGGTGGTTCGAAAGGGGGCAAGCGCGTGCAGCATCGCATCCGCCGATTGGAACCGTTCCTCCCGTTGCCCAGCGAGGGCCTGTTGCAACAGCCCCTCGAGCGCTTCGGGCGCCTCGGGCCTCGTCGAGCGAAGAGACGGCGCGTTCCCTTCCAAAATCCGTTCGAGAATCTCCGCGGGCGACCTCCCCGTGAAAGGCGGAGCACCGGCGAGGAGCTCGTGGAGCACGGCGCCGGTGGCATAGAGGTCGGCGCGGGGATCGAGAGGCTCCCCGCGAATCTGCTCGGGCGGGGCGTAACCCCAGGTGCCTTTGGCGTGGCGTGTGAGGGCGAAGGAGGCGTCGAGGGCCTTGGAGATGCCGAAGTCCACCAGCTTGACCACCCCCGACCGGGTGAGCAGGACATTTTCGGGGTTCACGTCGAGGTGGACAATCGGGCGCGGCTGCCGGTCTTCCGAAGTGGCCAGGTGCGCGGCCCGGAGCCCCGCCAAGAGCTGGCAGATGATGTCCACCGCCACCTGGAGGGGAATCTGGCGGGCGTGCGATTGGAGCAGTCGCCTCAGCCGGCCCAGGGAGAGGCCGTCGACGTACTCCATGGCCATGAAATAGGTCCTCTCGTCTTGGGCGAGCTCGAACACCTGGGCGACGTTCGGGTGGCTCAGCAGCGCGACCAGCTTCGCTTCTCCCGTGAAGCGTTCGACGAAGCCGGCGTCCTCGCTCAGATGCGCCCGGAGCACCTTGAGAGCGACTTCTTTCCGAAACCCGCTCGGCCCGTCGCGATGCGCCAAATAGACGTCACCCGAAGCCCCGGCGCCGAGGACCCGGATGATGCGGTACGGACCCAGCTGGCGCGCGTCCCCGCCATTTTTCGTTGGGCGCTCTGTCACTCCTCCAAGCGTACCCCGTACTTCGCCGCCAGACGCTGCACGTGGTTACGGTTGATACCCGAGCGACGGGCCGCCTCGGAGAGGTTGCCCTCCGAGGCCTCGAGCAGCTTGGCGATGTACTCCCGCGCGAAGACGTCGACCAGCCGCTCCTTCGCCTCCTTGAAGGGCAGAAGCTTCTGCTCGGTTTCCACCCACTCTGAGCGGGAGTCGAAGCCCACGCCGGTCACCACCCGCTCGATGACGTTGCGAAGCTCGCGCACATTCCCCGGCCAGCCGTAGCTGCACAACTTTCCCAAAAGCTCCGCCGACAGCTCGAGGTCGGCCCGCCCAGCCTGGCGGAGAAACTCCCTGGCGAGCGGGGGAATGTCGTCGGGCCGCTCACGCAGGGGTGGCACTCGGGCCAACACCACCGCCAACCGGAAGAACAAATCTTTGCGAAAGCGCCCCGCACCGACCTCGGCGCTCAGATTCCGGTGTGTGGCGGCGACGACCCGCACGTCGACTTGGCGGGGGCGATCCTCTCCCACCTTACGCACGGCGCTGGCATCGAGCACCCGGAGCAACTTCCCCTGCACCTCGAGAGGAAGCTCGCCGATTTCATCGAGAAAGATGGTTCCTCCGTCGGCTTGAAGGAAGGCGCCTTCGCGATCGCTCACCGCTCCGGTGAAGGCACCCCGGACATGACCAAAGAGCTCACTCTCCGCGAGAGAGGACACCAGGGAAGAGCAGTCGACGACCACGAAGGGATGTTGGCACCTGGGAGACCGGTCATGGATGGCCCGGGCAATGACTTCTTTCCCGGTTCCGGTCTCGCCCCAGAGGAGCACGGTGGAATCGGTCGGGGCGATCTGATTCAGCAACCCGAAGAGCCCCCGCATCTGCGCGCTCTTACCGATTGCCTGCCCGAAGCTGGGTTGGGCGTCTGGCCGTCCCAGGTCCTGCTCCTCGCACGACAACTCGAGCCAGGTGGTTCCCAGCTCGAGCCGGCCGCTCTCCAGCACCGCTTCCCGGATTCGAGCCCCCGCGAGGAAGGTTCCGTTGGTCGAGTCGAGGTCGCGAACCCGAACTCCATCGCTGCGCGCCGCCAGCTCGAGGTGAAAACCCGAGACGGTGTTGTCCTGAAGCTGGAGGGTCGCCTGCGGGTGCGTTCCCACTGTGGCGGTTCCGGTGAGGGTGAGTGTTTTGCCCGTGTCCGGCCCCGAGAGAACGCGTACGTGAAACGACCGAGCACGTAAGGTGTTGGTGGTCGCGTCGAACCGGAGCAGCTGGCTCCGCTCGCGCAGCGGGGTGGTCGCCATCAGGCCCTCACCGAGAGCTCCAAAGGAGGTAAGCGGCGACTCCGGTGAAGAGGAGAGAGCCGGTGAAGGCGAGGTTTGCCTTCAAGGCGTCACCCTGCGCAGCCGAGGCGTTCTGGTGGGCGGTGAAAGTGTAGGTCGCCTGGTTGGCCAGCCGCTCATGCTCCTTGGCCGACGCCCCGAAGAAGACGCCGCCTCCGGCCAGCGCGGCCGCCGCTCCTCCCATCACCCACGGAAGCACGCGAGGGTACGGCGGTGAAGGCTTTTCCTCCGGAGGAGACGGGTTGACGAGTGCATTCGCCAGGGTTTGGTTGCTTTGAGACGCCGGCGCCTCGGGAGGAGACGCTTCAGATGGAAGGGCTTTGACCACCTCGGCAAAGACGGCGTGAATTTTGGGGCTGGTCATCGGCGGCAGCTGCACCTGGCGGTCGAGCTGCAGGGCGAGGCCGAAGTACCTCTCCGCCTCGGTGCGGTGCCCCAAGTTGAAATGACAAAGGCCCCGGTACAGCTCGATTTCGGCGAGGACCTCGAAGCTGGCCGATTCGCGCCCCGCTTGCTCGAGCCGTTCGAGGCAGCGGTCGAACTCGAGCCCGTCGTAATACACTTTCGCCTGCTGGAGCCACGGTTCACCGGCTGCGACCGGAGCGTCGGCGCCGAACGCCGCGCCGCCAGCGACCATCAGGCCAACCGCCAGAACCCGGGTGAGATGAACCAGGAGCAACCTCGAGCGCAGGAGAACCTCCGCAATTCTAGCCAGCAACGGCGCGGGCCGGCCACAAGAGGCGACCCTCGATCCGCCTCACACCAAGACCTCGGAGATAGGGTTGGTCACCTCGTAGTTCGCGGTTACGCCGCCGCCGGCTCCGGTCACGGGTGTCGACGGCATTCCCAGCTTCGGCAGAGCAACGCCGACGGCGTGCGCGGCGGTCAAGAGCACCCGGCCTCCTTCGTTGTTGCTTCGATCTCCTCGATTCGAGTGGTAGTTCCCCTTCAGCCGCCCGCCGGCTTTCCCGATGAACAGGTAGGGGTGGTAGTCATGGTAGTGCACCGGGCCGCACTCGCTGGTGGCGACCATGAGCAGCTGGTCCAGCAGCGTGCCCGAGCCCTCGGGGATTTCTTTGAGCTTGCCCACCAGGTACGCCAGGTTCTGCATGACGAACTGGCAATAGCGGCGCATGTCGGGGGTGTCGGCGTGCGAGTAGGCGTCGTGCACCCCTTCGCCGCTGCTCAGCCCAATCTCCGGGATGGTGCCGCTGCACTGCGTGGGAGTGAGCTCGAAGCAGAACAGCCGCGTGAGGTTGCAGGACAGCGCGTAGACCAAGAGGTCTGCCATCACCTTGTTTCGAAGCGTGAGCTGTTCTGCCGACGCGTACGCTTGGGGGACGGGAGCGGAGCTGCACTGGCTGGCCACAGGCACCCCTCCGTCTACCTGGGCGAGGGCCGCCACCCGGCCCTCCATCTCGCGCACGCTGTCGAGGTGGGCTTGCAGCCGGAGCTGATCCGCCTTTCCCAAGCTCTTGGAGAAGGCGCTCAGCTCGGGGGCGACGACGTCGAGCACGCTCTTTCGGAAGCGGTTGGTCACCACCGAAGCAGAGGGCGCTCCCGACGGTTCGGGCGGAGGAGCGCCCGCCAGCGGAGCGAAGACCATGTTGTAGAGGTCGACCGGCGATTTGTAGAAGGAGCGAAAGCTTCCTCCCCGGTTCCAGGAGCTCGAGCTCTCGTACAGGTTGCCGACGCGGAGAGACAGATTCAAAAAAGAGTGCGGGGTGTTGAGGGTTGCGGCCCAGCTCTCGTGAATGAGCGCATCGATGCTCGGGTGAGGCATGCTCTGGTTTCGAAAGCCGCTCGCGCCGGAGTCGAGGACGTACTCCGGGTTGTGTGAGGCGGAGAGCGACAAGCCCCGGGAGGGGATGTGCGCTGCCGAGCCTGCCGCCGTGTAGGAGTAGTTGGTGAAGACCGTGAGGTGCTCCTTGAAGGCGGCCAGGTGGCTCAGGCCGGCGGGCACCGACCAGGCAGCCCCCGCACCGCTTCCCGTGGGAAGGAAATCGTCGTTCGCTCCGCCGATGGCCGGCCACCCCAGCCCCCAGAACCAGGTCCCGAAACGCAGCGGGAGGGGAGCTCCCTGTGCATAGGCGGTGCCGTTTCCGTTGAGGAAGCAGTCGAGCGTCGGCAGGCCCAAGGCGACAGTGAGCCCTCCGAGGCTGCCCTTGAGGAAGCTGCGTCTGGCGAGTTTTCGCATGGTCATGGCGTCTGCTCGTTGTTGGGGTTGGGGGCGATGAACCGGAAGGAGTCGTGGAGCACGATGGCTCGAACCAGCTGATCGAAGTCGAAGCGGCGCTCTGCGCTGACACCGTGCGCCGCCAACAAGTCGATGCTCGGGTCGGCGACCTGAGCTCCGGTTCCGTAGGTGCGCACTTTGCGGAAGAAGCAGGCGGCGAGCCGGTCCTCTTTCTCGAGCAGCACCGTGGCGAGCTGCGGCAGGCTCTCCACCGTCTTTCCGTCGATGGTCGAACGCGCCTCCACCGGGGCTCCGTCACGGACGGTGGCGTAGCGCCCGAAGGCGTCGAAGCTCTCGTACACCAGACCATAGGGGTCGAACTGCCCGTGGCAGCTGCCACAAGGCTGTGTGCCGCCGATTTTTTGGACGCGCTCTGCCACGGTGTCCGAGTCGGAGAGCTCAATCCCGCTGTTCTGAATGAGATCGTTGAGGTTGGCGGGGGCGTAGATGGTTCGACACAGCAGATGATTGAGGATGAACAGGCCCCGGTGAATGGTCGAGGTGTACTTGCCCCCCGAGTGGGCGACCATCATCGCCCCGTTGGCCAACAACCCGCTCCGCGCCGGCAGAATCGGCTCCTCTCGCCAGGTCGAGTCATCGGGCGGAGCGGGGAAAATTCCGTAATGCTCCGCAAGCGACTTGTTCACCACGGTGCGATCGAATCGGAAGAGCCCTCGCCAGTCGCCGGTTCGGTGAACGGCCGCGGCGGTGCGCTTGAACTCCTGGGTGAAGCTGTTCTGGAGCGCCTGAAGCTCGTTAGGGAAGTACCCGGCAGTGAGCGACTCGTCGAGGTGGTTCACCCGCCAGATTTCTGACAAGGCATCGGCGAAGAGCTCCTCTCTGAGCACGGAGTCGACGAGCAGCCGGTCCACCTGCTGGGCGAGGCCCTCGGGGGTCGAGAGCGCACCCGATTCGGCGGCGTCGATGAGCTCGAGATCGGGGTTACCTCCGAGGAGAAAGAAACCCACCCGGCTCGCGAGCTCCATGTCGGTCAACCGCCCGCCGACGCCGTAGAGCTTCTGGTAGAGAAAGTGAGGGGAGTTGAGCAGGGCGACCAGTGCGTAGCGCGCTCCCTGGAGAAGCTCCGTCGGCCCTTGCGATGCGGCAATCGCCTTGTAGCCCTCCACCTCGGCGGCGGTGAGCGTTCGGCGGAAGAGTTTCTTGCCCACGGCCGCGATGGTCGCGCCCAGGCAGGCGTCGTCCATTTGGGCGATGTCGCAAACGAAGAGCTTGTCCGAGTGGTCGAGGACCAGCTTCTCCGTCGCGGAGAAGTAGCCCTGGAAGTCGATCATCGAATGGGCCGCGGCCAGCCGGTTGGACTCGTACATCCCCAGCGAAGGCTCGTCGTAACGCAGCTCCACCTGCTCGATGCCGAAGCTTCGAAGGAGTGTTCGGCGGAGGTGTTTCTGGGTGAGGAGGTAGGTCTGCGCGGGCGCCGCGGGCGCGCTGAGAAAGGAGGCTTCCGGTGTCTGCCCAGAAACGCCAGCACCCAGCTCGCCGATGATTCCCTCGCATCCACCCAGGACGGCGAGGAGCGGCCACAGAGGCCAGCTGCGTGAGGGGGAGCGCTTGCTCATGGTTCCTCCGAGCTTCGGGGGCCGACCACGCACCCCGTGAGGGCGACAGAGCAAGGCGAAGACCAGCTCGAAGCGCTCGGAAACACCTGGAATGATTGACGTCGACCGGGACCAAGGCGCGAAGTGGTGGCCCTCCCCCACAGCCCGCTGCGATGTGGGCGTGGCAGGCGGAGACACGCCGCCGCGCCTTCAACTCCCCAGGTAGTGCAGCACCACTTTGCGCAAGTAAGGCGCGGTGCGGTGCTCGAAGACATACAGGCCTTGCCAGGTGCCCAGTGCCATTTTTCCGCGCAGCACCGGAATGGAGAGCTGCGTCTGGGTGAGGGCGGCGCGAACGTGGGCGGGCATGTCGTCGGGCCCTTCGGCATCGTGGAGGAAAAGCGAATCGCCGTCCTTCACCAGCCGGGAGAAGAAGCGGTCCAAGTCGGCCTGCACCGCGGGGTCGGCGTTCTCCTGCACGAGCAAGCTCGCCGAGGTGTGCTGAATGAAAAGCGTGAGCAACCCCTCGGCGGCGCCCACCGCCTCGAGCCAGCGCGCCACCTCGTGGGTGACGACGTGCATGCCCCGGCCGCGGGTATGCACCTCCAGGGTGTGGTGAGCCTGCCGCATCGAGGGCCCACCCTACTCCAACGCCGCCGTCAGAACGTCGCGCCCATCCGCACGGCGCCGTCCCAGCGGGTGCCGTTGCGCGCGTCCTGGGCGAGTACCACCCCTTGCGCTACCTCGAGGGCGAAGGCGTTGGAGAAGAGCACGTTGAAAGAAAAGCGCGCGTCGGCGGTGAAGCTCTTCCACCGGTAACGCACCCCGCCCCCCAGCGGCACGTAGCCTACGGTGTCGTCCTGGAAGCCGAGGATGGGGTTGAGCACCTCGTAGCTTTCAAAGCCGATGCCGGCCAGCGCATAGGGCTGGACGGGCTGGTCGGTCAGCCCCACGTTCAAGGCAGCGTGCCCGCCGTTGCGCACCACGTCCGCCCCTCCACCGGCGCCGCCCGAAATGTTGGTCTTCAGGTCGAATTCATGCACCGCGCCGGTGTAAGCCAACTCCGCCCCCAGGTAGGAAAAAGGAAAAATGCCCACCGTGGCGCCCCAGGCGAAGCCGGGCTCGAGCTCGCTGGCCATGCTTCCGGTGAAACCCTCCACGCCGCCGCCAGCGAGCACGGTCAAGTCGAGCAGCCGCGAGGGCCGCTCCTTCTCCTGGTACGTCACCGGAGCCTGGGCGAGGGCGCTGGTGCTTGCCAACAGCAGCGCTGCAAAGAGGCGTCTCATGTTCTGCTCCTCCTTGCCGCCAAGGTTTCTTCTGCGCCGCGCGGGGTGCAACTTCGCCGCTCCTTCAAAGAGAGCAGCCAAGGAGACGCCCGGCAGTCTGGTCAGGGCTTGGGCTTGGCCACGGTGCGCTCGGGAAAGTAGTGGGCGAGGATTCGCCGGTAATCGAGGCCCTGGTGCGCCATGGCCAGCGCGCCGTGCTGGCACAGCCCCACCCCGTGGCCCAAGCCGTGGCCTTGAAACTGAACCACGCCCTCGACCTCCTCCGCCGAGACCTTCATCCCCTTGAGGGTGTGGTAGCCGAAGGCCCTCCCGATGCGCGCGAGAAAGTCGACGCCGGAAAAGCGCGTGCCGAAGGAGCGCACCTCCACCGCCCGGCCTGCCCGGTCGCGGCGCAGCACCTCGAAGGCCGCGCCCTGGCTCTTCAAGCCCAGGGCCCGGGCGAGCGAGGGCCGGTCCATGCGCCACTGCCAGCGAAAATCAGGCGCAGCGGCACACCACGGCCCGCGCGCCGTGGTGTCGTTGACTCCGCCCACCGCCCCTTCTTCAGCGAAGACGTCGGCGGCGGCGCTGGTGTGCCCTCCACAGCTGGAGTGAAAGTACGCCGCCCGCAGCACCACTCCTCCCACGTAGAGCACCTCGCCCGCGGTCGTCTTCACCGCTTGGTCGACGTCGGGGCGCTCCTTTTCCCGGCCCAGATAGAGCTGGCAGTGGGCGAGGTCGCACACGTCGTACCCGTACAGCTCGTGGCGACCGCGCGAAGCGAGGGCGAAGGTGCGCGACACCACCGCCTGGGCGGCCAGCGCCGCGGGAGGACCGGCCAGCTCGGCGCCCACCACGCCGCGCAGGTACTCCTCCACCTCGACCTCGTTGAGAAAGGTGAGCCCTCCACCGGCGGCGGCGACCCGAAGACGGCCGCGAAAGACGCGCGTCAGCCGCTCGGTGCGCACGGTGGCCTCGGTCGTCCACAGCTCCTGGCAGCGAAAGGCCTCGTTCACCTCCACCTCCGTGCCCATCGCCCGCAAGGCGAGCTCGCCGCCGCCTGTCATCGCGACGCCGTCGCAGGCCACCTTTGCGCTCACCTTCAGGCGCGCCACGTCCAGGCGCTCCTTCTCCAGCACGCGCACTCGCAGCGGCGCAGCGAACGCGAGCGCTCCCCACAGCGCGGCGGCAAAACAGACAGCACGGTCCATGCCTCCTTCTCTACTACGAGCTCTCCCGTCCGCGCCCGGTCGGCCTGCCGCCTGGCGCCCCACCGTCCAAGCGGCGTACAGTCGCCGCACGATGCGGCGTTTCGCGGCGATGCTGCTTTTCCTCGCGGCTGCCCAGGCCCGGGCGGCCGAGCCTGCGGCGGTGGCGGGTGAGCGGCACGAGCGGGCACCGCGCAGCTACGCCAATTTGCGCGTGGGGGCCTCCAGCTCCAGCGCCCACCCGGAGCTGTGCCTCGAGGTTTCGCCCCTCGAATTGCTGGGCCTGGAAGCCTGCGGCACCGGCTCGGGCTTTCTCCACAACGACCCGGCGCCGGAAATTGCCCACTTCCGCAGCAAGTGGAAGCTCACCGACTGGCACACCCAAATCGGCTGGCTGCAGCCGCGCGTGGGCTTCGGCTTCGCCGAGCTTCAAGTGGGAGAAGACGGGGCGGGCTTCGACTTCGCCGGCACCGGCGTCACCGGGGTGGAAACCGCCGGCCCCGAGCTGGGCGCCTCGGTGCGCGCGTTGTGGCCGGTGTGGGGCGGCTTCGAGCTACTCGGGGAGCTCAACCTTTCGCTGGGCTACTTCCACCACGCCCCCCGGTTGCTGCTTCCGCAAAACCGGTGGCAGCCCTCGGCCAGCTTCACCCTGGGCTTCGGCTTCTAGGCCAGGCCCAGCTCGAGGTCGCCGACCCAACGGAGATGTTCGCCGAACGCTCCCGTCATGGCGTCGTAGAATTTCCGATCGGCGGTGACGAAGCGCCCTTCGTTCTGAATCGCCAAGACGAGGTAGAGACTGTCGTAGACGGTTCGACCCACGGCGGTCGCCAAATCAAAGGCGGGCCGCAACAACGGCTCGCTTGAATGTATCTCCAAGGGGAAAACGTCCAACGAGCGTAGGATTCCCTGGCCTTCTCGCGCGGAGAGCTCCTTCAGGCGCTGCAGCCAGCACGGATTTGGGCCGCCTGGTGCTCGTGCAATCGAGCTCCGCTTTGCCTTTGCCCCCCGGCGCCGGCCCTCGTATCGTCGCGCCGCCTTGGCCACCGACGACCTCACCCTCGTCCAGCGCGTCAGAAGCGGCGATCAGCGGGCGTTCAAGCTCTTGGTGGAGCGCTACCAGCGCAAAATCTATTCGGTCGCCTTGGGGATGCTGCGGGACAAAGAAGAGGCGCTCGACGTCTCTCAGGAGGCCTTCGTCAAGGTCTACAAGTACCTCGACCACTTCAAGGGCGACGCCTCCTTCTACACCTGGCTCTACCGCATCACGGTCAACGTGTGCATCGATGTGATTCGCAAGCGCGGGGGCAGTGCCCGCGAGGCGGTGGAGTACGACGACTCGGTGGCCCACGACGCGTCCGAGGCGAACCTGGGCGCCTTGGGCTCCCGCTTGGGCACCAACCCCCAAAAGAGCGCCCTGCGCCGCGAGCTGGCCGAAAAAATCGAAGAGGCCCTCGCCCAAGTCCCGGAAAAGCACCGCGCCATCTTGTTGCTGCGCGAAATCGAAGGCATGAGCTACGAAGACCTCGCCCGCACCCTGGACATCCCCAAGGGCACGGTGATGAGCCGCCTGTTCCACGCACGCATCAAGGTTCAAAAAATTCTGAGTGAATACCTCGAGTTGGATGAAGCCAAGAGCGGGGTAGGAAACGAATGAAATAACGAAGAAGCCCCCTCGTCTCTGCCCTCGTCATGGCCGCCCATCCTGCTTGTCAGACCTTCATTCCCCAGCTCTCCCCGTTCATCGACGGAGAGCTCACCCCCGCCGACCGGGTGACGGTCGAGCGTCATCTGGCCGTGTGCAAGGAGTGCACGATGCGCACCGCCGACCTACGCGCCGAATCGGGGCTCTTGCGGGTGGGCATGGAGATGCTCGCCGACGAGGTGGACTTCAAAGACTTCTCCCAGAAGGTGCTGGCCCGCATCACCCCAGACAAGCCGCCCTTCCTCGAGCGGCTCAAGCTTTCCCTCTCGGAAATGTTCCTTTACCAGCGGGGCACGATGCTGACCGCCCTGGCCACCGCGGCGGTGGTGATGCTGGTGGCTTTGCCCTTCCTCCTGCGTGGGGGCACCCCGGTGGGTTACGCCCAAAAACGGCTCGAGGTGCAGACGGTGCGCATCGACGACTCGGCGAACGTGGCCCCGGTGGTGATGGAAACCGACAGCGGCGACGCCATCGTCTGGACGGTGGAGCCTGTCCGCGAAAAAGACGAGCCCAAGAAGAACGAGGGCGATGAGGCGGCCAACGAGGAGCTGGGCATCGAAAAGACCAAACCCAAGGGAGGAGAGCTGTGACGTCTTCGCTGGGCCGGGCGCTCTGCTTGGGAGCGCTGTTCCTACCCCTCGCCGTTCTCGCCGAGGGGCCGAAGGTCGAGGTGCTGGCCGAGGTGGTGCTCGCTTCGATGGAAGGAAACCTCGTCGACCCGCCCTCGTTGGCGCCGATGCAAAAGAAGCTCGCCCAGCGCAAGAAGTACGGCTCGCTGCGCCGGCTCTCGGTGCAGAAGGTGGTGGTGGCCCAAGCGCCCTCGCAGCTCCGGCTCCCCAACGAGAAGGTCGCCACCTTCCAGCTCAAGGAGCTCAAGGAGGGCGTGGCCAAGGTGGAGGTGAAAGTGCCTCCGCTCTCCACCGTGTACACCCTGGGCCGCGAAGGTTCGCTGTACCAGGCCGCCGGGGAGCACCAAGGCGGCGACTTGTGGCTGGTGCTTTCCTCGTCCCAGCACGCACAGCCCCGCCGGGCGCCGGCACGACGGGCGCAACAACTAAAGCCATAGTTGACGGGCGGCTTCGTCGTCTACTATGTTGTTAGTTGATGGCTCGTCGAAAAAATCTTCCCCTCCTCACGCGCGCCGAAACCGAGGTGATGCGGCTGCTCTGGCAACACGGGCCTTCCACCGTGCAGCAGCTGATGGAGCGGATGGAGCGCCAGGTGGCGTACACCACCGTGCTCACCATCGTGCGAATTCTCGAGCAGAAGGGCTACATCGCCCACGCGCCGCACCCGCAAGGAGGCCGCGCTCACCTGTACCGGGCGGCGGTGGAGGACTCAGGCGTTCGACGGCGTCACGTGCGCGACTTGGTCGACCGGCTCTTCGGCGGCCGGGCCGACGGTTTGGTGGTCGGGCTCATCGAAGACGAGGCGCTCACCCGCGACGAGCTCGAGGGCCTGCGCGCGCGCATCGACCAGGTATTGGGACCGAAGAGGAGCAAGCCATGAACCTCGAAGAGTTGGGTTGGGGCGTGCTGTGCGCCTACGTGGCGCTACCGCTACTGAGCTGGTCGGTGCGCGAAGCGACGCAGCCTTTCTCGCGCGCTTCGGCCCTCACGCTGGTCCTGGCCCTTTCGACCGTTTCGTTCGCCTTGCCGCAGCTGCGCTCGTTGAGCGTGGCGCAGGGGGTTGCGCTGCCGGCTTCGACAGCGCCGTTGGTCGCCTCCGCGGTGGCGGCGGTGCAGTCCGCGCCTTACCGGTTGGGCTTCTTTGAAGCGGTAGGGGGCGGATGGCTCTTGTGGGTAGCTCTCGGCGCGATGGTTGCGCTGGTTCGCCAGCGCCGCGGGGAAAGGCTTTCTGTGCCGCCGCCCTGGGTGCGCGCGCGTGTGGAGGGTTTGGCACACGAGCTGGGTCTGACGGCTCCTGGTGTGGGGGTCGCCGAGGCAGGCGGCATCCCTCACCTGCGAGGCGTATGGCGGCCCACGGTGGTCGTTCCGCGCGTGGCGCTGGAGAGCCTCGACGAAAAGGCCGTCGGCTTGGTGTTGCGCCATGAGCTGGTGCATTTGTCTCGCGGCGACCACCTGCGTTTTGCTCTGGCCCGGTGGGTCGAGGTGCTCTTCCCCTTGTACCCTGCGGCGCGAACCCTCACCCGGCGGCTGCGGTCGGCCTGTGAAGATGCAGTGGACGAGCGGGTATTCGCTCATGCTCCCCGCGACTATCCCCGCGTGTTGGTCGACATGGCCGAGTTGCACCGCTTCGGCCCGGCGCAGCCTCCTCTGGTGGCGATGGCCGCCACCGAGCTCAACCGGAGAATCCGCATGCTCACCGTGTCTGCCCGGCGTCCGCCTGCGCAGCCCTGGTTGGCGTTGCTCATCTGCGCCGCCTTCACTGGCTCCGCATTGCTCATCCCGTCGACCCTCTTGGCGTCCAACGAGGAGAGCCACGACCTGCAGATGATGGCGGGGGAGTCGAGATTGTTGAACCTGACGTCAGACATCTCCCGGATCGCGGTAGGCAACCCCGACGTGGTCGACGTCGGCATCCACGAGCGCTCGGCGGTGAGCCTCCATGCAAAGGCGGCAGGGAAAACAACCCTCTTGGTGTGGAACAAAGCCGGGCAACGGTCGGTCTACCAGCTTTCGGTGGCAGCAAAGAGGTGACCGGCGAGATCCGCCGGGGCGTTGGGTAAGCTTCGGCTGTGACTGCGCTGGCCGTCCTTCTCGCCTTTGTCTCGACTCAAACCGACGTTCCGCCGGCCGCAGAGCCGCCGTCGACGGAGAGTCCGCCGGCGGCAACCGGCGCGGTGCACTTCCGTGGCGCGTTGGAGACGCTCTTTCAGACCTTTCCTTCCGGCACTCCCGGCGGCCAGCAAGACCTCTTCGGCCACGCCACGCCCGTCTTGGCTTTCGACGGGGGCGAGGACTTCGCCTTCGAGCTGGGGGCCACCTTGCGCCTGCGGGTCTTCGACGACCCTCCCGAGCAGCGCCCCAACGACTACGGGCAGCTCCTGCGCCGGGAAGACTGGGACCAGACGAGCGACTACGGCCAGCTGATTCGCGAGCTGCGCATCGGTAAGGAGGACTCCGCCTTCTCTCTCTGGGCCGGCCCGGCACAGGGTTACACCCTAGGGCACGGACATCTGGTGGCGCGTTACTCCAACCGGGAGAACACCGACTACCACCCTGCGGCGGCGGGCCTCTCCTTCACCATCGGCCCCACCCAGACCGAGCTCTTCGCCAGCGACTTCTTGGGCGCCCGCCTCTTTGCCGCGGAAGTGGACGCGGACATGGGCCGCATCCTCGGGGAAGACCCCGCTGCTTTCGACCGCTACCATCTCTCCTTCTCAGTGGCCCACGATGCCGGCGTCGCCGGCGGCCGCGCGCCCCCGGTGACGCTGATGCATTTCGACTTCGACGCCGCGCTCCATCGCGCCGGAGCGGTGCAGGTGTTCGCCTTCGCCGGCATCGGCTCGCGCATCTTCGTGCCCGCGGCCGACTTGGGCGCGGTGGCCGGTCTTTCGGTCGACGGCGCCACCGGGCCCCTGCGGCTGGGCGGAAAGTTCGAAGCGCGCAAACAAGGCGGAGGCTTCCGTCACGGAATGTTCGGCCCCGCTTACGAGCTGGCGCGTTTTGCCGGCACCGGCCTCGCTGGCGAACCGGTCGCCTCCGAGCAGCTGCCCGACGCTTTCTCCGGCTACGCCGAATTCCGAATCGCCAGCGGCGGCGAAGCGGCCCCCCCAGCCGAGCCGTTCGTCTCTTTTTCCGCCGCGGGTGAGTACTTCTCCTTTGGCCGCACCGACGCCGACGCGGCGCTGGCGATGCGCATCCTCGGGGGAAGGGGGCTGGCCACCCTGCGCGCCTCGGTCATCGGGGTGGGCGTGCGCCCGCGTTACGCCCTCGGAGGCGAGGGACGTTTTCGCTTCGCCCCCGCCTTCTACGCCGTAGCCGCAGGCGGCACCGTGTTCTTTCCGCAACCCGATTCCACACTCGTACGCGGGGTATACGCCGGCGCAGGAGTGGGCGTGGATTTCGAGCGCTGAAGCTCGGCTGACGACGCCGGAGGAAAGAGGAGGAAAGAGGCGCACCTTCCTCACCTTGTGCTTGGCGGGAGCGAGGGTCACTATGATTTGGGGATGTCGAGGGCGGGGAGGGCGGAGGCAGGCCGGTGCTGTTCAAAATCCTCATGTCGTTCGGCCTCGGGATGGTGGCAACCTCCTGCGGTCTCGTTCCTCCACCTGCTGAAGAGGAGGGCGCGCGCTGTCCCCGGTTACGCGGCAAGTACGCCGCCACGTTCCGTCTCCTCGAAACCGAAGGCACCTGCCAAGGCGCGAAGCAAGAGAGCCATGACCCGCTCGACTTCGATCCCCACGGCCGCTACGTGTCTCCGGTCGAGGGCCTCGTCCACTGCTCGACGCACCAATCCGAGTGCAAAGTGGAGGTGAGCTGTGGCTCGATGGCGCTGGGCAATGCGCGCGCGCGCCTCGACGCCGTGGTCTCGGAAGACGGAAACACCTTGAGCGGCATCGGACGCGTCGAGGGCTCCTACCAGGGCTGTGTCCGGGTGGTGTACGAGGTGCTCGCGGTTCGCGCCGAAGTGAGCCGATAGAGCCTCGAGCGCTTCCTGACCGATGGTGACGCAATGTAAGGTGCGCGGCGGTTGTTCGTGCGAAGGACCTTCATGGATTCCGTCGCTGCTCCCTCCTCCACCCCTCTCTCCCAGCTGGACAAGACGCTTGCCCGCGTGAAGGAGGGCGCTCGCCCGTTCGCCCGCCTGTCCCTCGAGGCACGCATTCGCCTCCTTCAGTCTGTGCGCGAGGGCTACCGCACCGTCGCCGAAGAATGCGTGCGCGCCGCCTGCGCCGCCAAGGGCATCGATTTCCATTCTCCTCTCTCGGGCGAAGAGTGGCTGCTCGGGCCGATGATTACCTTACGCACCGTGCGGCTGCTCCTCGAGTCCCTCGAGGACATCCGACGCCTGGGAGCACCGCGCATCGATCGCTCGTGGCTGCGCACGCTCCCGGACGGGCGGCTGGCGGTGAAGGTTTTCCCCACCACCTCGCTCGACGCCGTCTTGCTCGCCAAGCAACAGGCCGAGGTCTACATGCAGCCCGGGGTCACCGCCGAGAACCTGCGCGAGCACCAGGCCTCCTTCTACCGAAAACCGCACCAGGGCCGGCTGTGCCTGGTTTTGGGCGCGGGGAACGTGAGCTCCATTCCCCCGATGGACTGTCTGTACAAGATGTTCGTCGAGGGCATGGTGTGCGTGCTCAAGATGAACCCGGTCAACGCTTACGTCGGCCCTTTTCTCGAGCGCGTCTTCCAGGCACCCATCGACCAGGGCTACTTCGCGGTGGTGTACGGCGGCGCCGAAGAAGGGAGCTTCCTCGTCAATCACCCGCTGGTCGACGAGGTGCACATCACCGGCTCGGACAAAACCCTCGACGTCATGGTGTGGGGCCCACCGGGACCCGAGCACGACGAGCGCAAGAAGAAGAACCAACCCCTCCTGCAAAAAGGCATCTCCTGCGAGTTGGGCAACATCACGCCGGTCATCGTCGTCCCCGGCCCCTACGAGGAAGGCGAGCTGGCCTACCAGGGCACCAACGTCGCGGGCATGGTCGCGCAAAACGCCTCCTTCAACTGTACCGCGGCCAAGCTCCTGGTCACCTCCCGGTCTTGGAGCCAGCGGCAGCGGTTCATCGACTTGGTCGCCGCCGGCCTGGAGCGCGCCGGGCCACGCAAGGCCTACTACCCGGGCACACCAGAGCGTTGGACGAAGCTTTCTCAAGGGCGCGCGAAGGTGCGGCTCATCGGCACCGAGAAAGAAGGAGCGCTCCCTTACGCGCTCCTGCTCGATGTGGATGCCACCCGGCTCGACGACACCGTCTTTTCCCAAGAACCCTGGAGCCCGGTGCTTTCGGAGACGGCGCTCGCCGGTGGCGACCCGCGGGAATTCCTCGAGGCGGCGGTGGACTTCGTCAATCGCCACGTGTGGGGCACGTTGGCGTGCAGCCTCATCGTGCACCCCAAGACGCACGCGGAGCACGGCCCGGCGGTGGAAAAAGCCATTGAGAAGCTGCGCTACGGCTCGGTGTGCGTCAACACCTGGTCGGGAGCGGCATACGGCCTGGGCACCGTTCCTTGGGGCGGGCACCCCAGCTCCACATTGCAGAACATCCAGAGCGGGCGCGGCTGGGTGCACAACACCTTCATGCTCGAAGACATCGAGAAGGCCGTTTTGCGCGCGCCGGTGAAGGCCTTTCCCATCGCTCCCTGGTTCCCCGGTCACCGCACCCTGCATCAACTGGCGAAAAAGCTGTTGGAGATGGAGCTCCATCCCAGTTGGCTCAAAGTTCCTGGCATCGCTGCGTCGGCGATGAGGGGGTGAGGATGGACAGGTGCTTCGCCGCCGTTGGCGCGCGCCCAAGCGGGAAGCG
>JBMORE010000020.1:0-5700 GCA_049322255.1 Myxococcota bacterium
GGCCGAACAGCCGCAGCCGACGCGGAGATGGAGAGGGGTCAAAGCGCCGCCGTCCGCAGTGGTTCCCCCATCGACTTCGGAGCCTCCATCGTTCGCTGTTCCTCCGTCGGGCGGAGTTCCTCCGTCGACCGCTGCGCTGATGCCTCGGGTGAAAAAGTCGGGCTCGGCCTCGGAGTTGCCGCCGAAGGAAACCCAGCGGCCGTACTGGGTACTCACAGGATCCACCACTCTCGCCCGCCAGCGGTACCCAGCGTCAGGCACAAGCCCGGAGACGGTGACCGATGCGAGCTGCCCGCCGATGACCGGAGTGGAGCGCGCCGTTCCCGTTCCGTCGAAGGCGGCGCCGACACGCTTGGGCTCCACTTCCAAACGCAGCCGGCCACCGACGCTCCAGGCCTGGGGAGCAAGCCCCTGAGCGACGAAAGAGTTGCCGTTGACGTTTCCACCCACACCGAGGTGTGTCACGCCGTCGGCCTGGAATTGTCGCAATCCTCGGTCGAGGCCTGGAAGGTCGCTGTCTCCACCCAGGTACAAATAGGCGCGGCCCTCGTCCGCCATCGAGCCGTTCCAACCGTTGGCGCCTATCAGCACATCGGCAAAGCCGTCGCCGTTGACGTCACCCGCTCCCGCGACGGAGACGCCGAAGCCAGAGCTCGTCTGGTCCGTCGGGTCGGCCGTCCAGGCGGGGGTGGGGGAGAGCCCGCTGGGGTTGCCCAGGTACACGTAAGCCTGGCCCTCGTTCGTCGCCTGGCTGTCCCACAGGTGGGCGCCCACCACCACGTCGCCAAAGCCATCGGCGTTCACGTCACCCGCTCCCGCGACGAAGACTCCAAAAAAGGCGTCGACCTGGTCGGTTGGGTCGGCCGTCCACGCGGGAGTGGAAGACAGGCCGGAGGCGCCCCCCAGGTACAAATAGGCCCGGCCCTCACGCGAGGCTTGGCCGTCCCAGAAGTAGGCGCCCACCACCACGTCGCCAAAGCCATCGCCGTTCACGTCACCGGCTGCGGCGATGGAGACGCCGAATTGTGCGCCTGCTTGGTTCGTGGGGTCTGCGGTCCACGATGGTGTGGCAGAAAGGCCGGTGGCGTTGCCCAAGAAGACGTAGGCACGCCCCTCAGTGGTCGCCTGGTCGCGCCAGTTGTGTGCGCCCACTCCTACGTCGGCATAACCGTCGCCATTGACATCTCCAACGCCAGCGAGGGCGAAGAAACCGAAGTGAGCCGCGTTCTGGTCGGTGGGGTCGGCAGTCCAGGCGGGAGTAGGCGACAACCCGGCTGCGCTGCCCAGGAACAAGTAGACGCGTCCTTCGTTGATTTGCTCGCCATCCCAATCGTGGGCCGCCACCACCACGTCGGCATAGCCGTCACCATTGACGTCGCCTGCCCCCGCGACAGCGCCACCGAAAACGGAGAAAGCCTGGTCGGTCGGGTCTGCCGTCCACGCGGGTGTCGAGGACAGGCCGGTGGGGCTGCCAAGAAAGAGGTACGCGCGGCCTTCCTCTCCGTTCGGTCCGCCCCAACCGTGGGCTCCCACCACCACGTCGGCATAGCCGTCACCGTTGACATCGCCTGCGCTGGCGACGGAGTGCCCGAACTCGGCGCCCGCTTGGTCTGTGGGGTCGGCGGTCCATGTCGGCGTGGTGGACAAGCCGATGGCGGAGCCGAGGAAGAGGTAGACGCGCCCCTCGTCTCCCGCCTGGGTACCGTCCCAAAGAGGCGCGCCCACCACTACATCGGAATAACCGTCGCCGTTGACGTCACCTGCGCTCGCCACCGAGAACCCAAACTCCGCCGAGATTTGGTCCGCTGGGTCTGCTGCCCAGGTAGGAGTGGAGGACAAGCCCGTGGCGCTGCCCAGGTATGCGTACGCGCGGCCCTCGTTGGTCCCCTGTCCGCTCCAGCGGAATGCGCCTACCACCACATCGCCAAAGCCGTCTCCGTTGACGTCGCCGGCGCCGGCAAGGGAGTTACCGAAGAATGCATTCGGTTGGTTGGTTGGGGTTGCACTCCAAGTCGGCGTGGAAGCCAACCCGATGGCGCTGCCCAAATACAAGAAGGCACTGCCTTCGTTCGCTTCGGGGTCATCCAAATTGCTCGCGCCCACCACCACGTCGGCAAATCCGTCGCCGTTGACATCGCCCGCTCCCGCGATCGAGGACCCGAAGTACGCGCTGATTTGGTCGGTCGGGTCCGCTGTCCAAGTGGGCGTCATGGACAAGCCGGCGGCGCTTCCCAGATACAAGTAGGCACGACCCTCCAGCGTCGCTTGGCCGTTCCAACCAAAAGCTCCAACCACTACATCGCCGTAGTCGTCTCCGTTGACGTCACCAACTCCTGCGATGGAGTACCCGAAGTACGCGTTGATTTGGTCAGTCGGGTCTACGGTCCAGTCCGGCACCGAGGACAACCCCGAAGCGCTCCCGAGGTAGAGGTAGGCGCGACCTTCGATTGCTTCTTGTCCAGACCAGGAAGGAGCACCCAGAAGGAGGTCCCCGTAGCCATCTGCGTTCACGTCGCCCGCCCGAGCGACGGCGATGTCTTGGCCCGCGTTGGCTTGGTCCGTCGGGTCTGCCGTCCACACCGGCGTCGACGACAGCCCAGTGGCGCTGCCCAGGTAGAGGTAGACACGGCCTTCGTTTACCGCCTGACCGTCCCACAGCTCGGCACCCACGACGACGTCCCCATAGCCGTCACCGTTCACGTCACCCGCTCCAGCGACGGAGTGGCCGAACTCAGCACCCGCTTGGTCAGTTGGGTCCGCGGTCCACGCGGGAGAGGAGGACAGGCCGGCGGCGGTGCCGAGAAACAGGTACGCGCGCCCCTCGTTCCCCGCCTGGGTGCCGTCCCAAAGAGGCGCGCCCACCACCACGTCGCCATAACCATCGCCGTTGACGTCTCCCGCCCCGGCGACGGAGTACCCGAAGGAGGCAGTCTGGTTCGTGGGGTCGGCGGCTGTCCACGCCGGCGTGGCGGACAAGCCGGCGGCGCTGCCCAAGTAAAGATATGCTCGGCCTTCGCCGAAAGCGCCCACCACCACGTCGGCGTAGCCGTCGCCGTTGATGTCCCCGGCACTCGCAACGGAGTACCCGAAGTTGGCACCTGCTTGATCCGTCGGGTCCACCGTCCAGCTCGCCGTGGACAGCAGCGGGTCGATGGTCACGGGGAAGTCCGCCCGTGCCAGCTCCTCGCCGTCCAACCGTAAGGCCAGCTTTCGCGAGGAGTCATCCCACTCCATCCGGGCGTGCAGGCGCCTTCCGCGGGCGTCGTACGCGGCGAGGTGGGTGTACCGCAGCTGACCGAAGGCGAGCCCATCCTCCAACCTCGTCACAGCTCCTGGGCCCTCCACCTGCGCGGAGAGCACCAAGTCGCCTTGGGGACGTCGGGGCACTTCGAAGCCCTGCTCCACCCCGTGCGCATTGGCCTGGTACCACTCGACGATGCCGCCGGCGCGACGGTATTGCACCCGGTGGCCTTCGACCGTGGGCGCTTCGCCGCCGTCGCCAAAGTCGAACCGCCAACCCCCGACCTCCAGACCGTTCGTGCCCAGAAACACCTGCACCTGGGAGCTGCGGAGCGAAAACCCTCCCTCCACTGCCCGTATCTCCACGGCCTCGGCGGGAATGGAGAGCAGCGCTTCCTGCTTCAGGGGGAAGAGCGCTCTATCGCCCGGCCAACTCAGCGCGAGCGCCAAGGCCGTCGCCCACAGGAACCGTCGTCTTTCCGAACCGCTCCATGCAGGCCACATCGACGGCGAAGGCTAGCAAATCGCGACGGCGGAGCGACGGAGAGGCGCGAGTCGACATCTAGTTTTTTGCGACCTCGTGCTCCGGCGCGTGCCCGTCGCCGCCCAGCCCTGCGGGGAGCGGCTGGGCATGTCCGAGCAGGTCTTCCAGCGCTCCACTCAAGTGGGGGAAGGCGAAGGTAAACCCCGCATCGAGGGCGCGCTTGGGCACGACGCGCTGGCCGTCGAGGAGCAAGGTGGACATCTCTCCCAGGGCGAGCTCGAGGGCGAAGGCGGGAGCAGGCAGCACGGCCGGACGGTGCAGGGCGTGCGCGAGCGTCTTGGTGAAGACGCGGTTGGTGACCGGGTGGGGCGCGGTGGCGTTCACCGGACCGGCGAGCTCGCTTTTCGTCAAGAGGAAGACGAGGAGGGAGACCAGGTCGTCGCGGTGGATCCAACTCATATATTGCTCGCCCGAGCCCAGCCGGCCGCCAGCGCCCAGCTTGAAAGGAAGCAGCAGTCGACCGAGCACCCCGCCTTCGGGGTGGAGCGCGGTGCCGATGCGCGGATGCACCACGCGCACTCCGGCCTCTTTCGCCGGCGTCGCCGCTTGTTCCCATCGCTGGCAAACCTGGGCGAGAAAGTCGGTGCCGGGGGAGGCCTCTTCGGTGAGCGGCTCGTCGCCCCGCGGCCCGTAGAAGCCCACCGCCGAGGCGCTCAACAGCGTCTTCACCTTCGCGCGCGCCGCCCCCTCGGCAATGGAGCGGGTGCCCACCGCGCGGCTTTGGCGCACGCGCTCCTTGTGTTCCGCCGTCCAGCGCCTGCCAATCGGCTCGCCCGCCAGGTGCACCACTGCCTCCATGTCGTCGAGCAGTCCTTCCTCGAGAGGGAGGAAGGCGTCGAAGAAGCCGGCGCTGGCGCCCTTGGGCAGCCGAGCCCGCTGCGGATGGCGGGAGAGAACTTTCACCTCGTGTCCCTCGGCCAGAAGCCGCTGGACGAGGGCGCTGCCGATGAAGCCGGTGCCGCCGGTGATGGCGATTCTCATAGGTATCCCCCTCTCCCGCTGGGACAGGGAAAGGGTAAGGGGCGTAGAGATAACCGAGTTCCCGTGCCCGTGCTCGATCTGAGCGAGCCAGGCATTCACCAGGCAACAGGAGCGCTTCAAGCAGGGCGGTGAACCAGCCGGGCGTTCGTTGTGAAAGCTAAAGGCCGCTGGCAGCATTTGATGTGTCATGCCCGTCATTCGCGACCAATCGACCGGACTACGTTTGCCGCTGAAGTTTCCGGTCGAGCTTCGTACTCCTGTCGGCTTTCGCGCCGAGGAGCCGTCAACGTGGCCCCGGCTTGAGGGACGTTTGGAGTTCGTCGGAGGGAGGCTCCCTTACATGCCGCCTTGTGCGGACAATCAGCACCGGGTCGTGCCCGACGTCCTCTATGTGCTCAGGGTCGGCGGCGAGACGCGAGGGGCCGATGCTGCCGTCTGGCGCGAAGCAGATTGGCCGGCCACTCGAGGGACCTTCGTCTCCGTTCCCCCGGTTCTTGCCGTCGAGGTCGAAGGGGGGATGAGGGCGAACCGGAGCCAGAACGGCGTAATCTGCTAGGCTTGGACCCCGAATGGGGCGGGGAGATTCGTTGTCGCGGCAGCTTCGGTTGATGCAGCTCCCCGAGGAGCGGCAATCCGTGGTCGTTCCTCGCGTCGCGAGAGAGTTGGGTGCTTCCGTCCGGACCGTTTATCGCGGCCTCAAGGTGCTCGAGCGCGTGGGCGTTCCCATCTCCACGTCGTTCACAACCTGCTCGTTCAGTACTACTGCCGGAAGCTTCGCGAGTGGCTCAAGGCCGGCAAGAGGTCCGGCGCGTCCGAGGTCGAGCGGGCCATGACGGAGTACGTTGGGCAGATCTTCTCTGGAGAAGACGCCGCCGCAGCTGCCAATGCCTCGCGGTCCAAATACGGGCCCCTCACGGACCCGGAGTCCGATGGTG
>JBMORE010000020.1:5800-34165 GCA_049322255.1 Myxococcota bacterium
GCGTCCGAGGTCGAGCGGGCCATGACGGAGTACGTTGGGCAGATCTTCTCTGGAGAAGACGCCGCCGCAGCTGCCAATGCCTCGCGGTCCAAATACGGGCCCCTCACGGACCCGGAGTCCGATGGTGTGCATTGATCGTTCCCCGCTAAGCACCTATAAGGCCGCGTCCCTTTTACCCGGAGCTGTCGACGATGAAGACGACCTTGGTCGCCCTCGCAGGCACGTTGATTCTCACCGCTGGATGCAGCGCTGGCCGCAAGGCGGCATGGGAGCAAGAGCAGGACACCGGCACCAAAGTCCAGGCGGCCCAAGGGGAGACTCCCGAGGCGCACATCGCCGCGGGGGACGAGGCGTGGAAGAGCCGCGGCGACCAGAAGTCGCTCGAGGCGGCCATTGCAGCGTGGGAAAAAGCCCTGGCGCTCAAGGCCGACGACGCCGCCACCTGGGCCAAGCTCGCCCGCGCCTACTACTTCCTCGCCGACGCCCACGTGCGCAAGCAGGGCGACAAGAGCGACGCTTATCTCGCCACCTTCGAGAAGGGAGTGGCCGCAGGCGAGCGCGCCATGGCGGCTGCCAACGCCCAATTCAAGGAGGCGGTCACTGCGGGCAAGCGCGTGGAGGAGGCGGCGGCGCTCTTGGGCGACGAGTCCATCGAGGCTGCCTACTGGTACGCCTCCTCCTTGGGCAAGTGGGCGCGCGCCAAGGGCTTTGCCACCACTTTGGGGAACAAGGACAAGATTCGTTCGGTGATGAATCGCATTCTCGAGCTCGACCCCGAAGGCAAGTTCTTCCACGCCGCGGTGCACCGTTACTTCGGCGCCTTCTACGGAGTGGCTCCGGGCTTCGCCGGCGGGGACATGGACAAATCCAAGGAGTACTTCGAGAAGTCCCTCGCCCTCGCCCCCGGCTACATCGGCACCAAGGTGCTCTTCGCCGACGTCTACGCGGTGAAGAAGCAGGACAAAGCGCTCTTCGAAAAGCTGCTCGACGAGGTGATGCAAGCGCCCGACGACGTGATTCCCGGCCTGGAGCCGGAGACGAAGAACGAAAAGGAGAAGGCCGCCGAGCTCAAGACCAAGGCGGCGGAGCTCTTCTGATGCCACGACTTTTCCTCCTCGCCCTCCTCGCGGCTGGCTCCGCCTTCGCCGACCCGGTGGTGGCCAAGCTGGCCACCGTCGCTCCCGATGGGACTCCCTGGTCCGAGTCCCTCAAGGCCTTCAAGGACCGGGTGGAGAAGGGCTCGGAAGGGCGCATTCGCGTCAAGCCCTACCTGGGCGGCGCGTTGGGCGACGAGAACGTCACCGCCTCGGAGACCAAGCGCGGGGCGATTCAAATCTGGGGAGGCTCCACCGGCGCCTTGGCCACTTTGGTGCCCGAGCTGGCGCTCTTCGAGCTTCCCTACCTCTTCCGCAGCGAGAAGGAGGCCGACCACGTCATCGACGAGGTGCTCTTCGAGGACGTGAAGAAGTTGCTCGCCTCGCGCGGGTTCGTCCTCCTCTTCTTCGCCGAGAACGGCTACCGCTCCTTTGGCACCACCTTCGGCCCGGTGAAGACGCCTGCCGCGCTCAAGGGGAAGAAGATGCGCTCCCAGGAGAGCGACGTGCACATCGAGATGTACCGCTCCTTCGGCGCCTCTCCGGTGCCCATCGCGGTGACCGAGGTGCTCTCCTCGCTGCAGACCAAGGTGGTCGACGGCTTCGACAACACCCCGCTCTTCACCTTCGCCGCCTCCTGGTACCAGGGGGTGACCGACTTCACCCTGGTCGACGCCATCTACCAACCGGGGATAGTGGTGGCGAACAAGGCCTGGTTCGACAAGCTCGACCCCAAGGACCAGGCGCTGCTCCTCGCCGACGCCAAGGGGGAGGCGCAGCGCGGGCGCAAGGCGGTGCGGGAGCTGGCGCCGTTGCTCCTCGACAATTTCAAGAACGCGGGCATCAAGGTCCACCTGCTCAGCGAAGACGAGAAGAACGCCTTCGCCGCCCTGGCGGAGAAGAGCCACGACAAGTGGCTTTCCGGTAAAGGCAAGGCGGCGGCGCCGCTGGTGAAGAAGGCCAAGGCCGCGCTCGACGCGCTCCGCAAGAACAAGAAGAAGTAGGCGCACGCTTGAGCTTCCTTCGCCGGCTCGACGAGCTGTGGCTCAAGGTGGAGAAGGCCGGAGTGGTGGCCGGCTTTCTGGTGATGTCGGTGGTGGTCTTCGCCGACGTCCTCCACCGGGTGGCCGCCGACCACGCCTGGCAGACGCCGGTGAAGCTTTCGGTGGTGGCGCTCATCGCCTACGGGCTTGCGCTGGGAGCGCTGCGCACCGCTACCCAGGGCAGGATGACTTACGCGAAGGCCGCGCTGTGGGCGCTGCTTTTTCCGGCGGGCCTGTTCGGTTTCTCCTGGGCCTTCGTCCTGCTGGTGAAAGGCGGCGTCATTTGGGCACAGACGCTGGCTCTGGTGCTCACGCTGTGGGTGGGTTTCTTCGGGGCGTCCATCGCCACCCGCGAGCGCAAGCACCTCAAAGTCGACGCGGCGGAGAGGCTCTTCTCCGGCGCGATGAAGCGCTGGGTAGGGGTGGCGGGAGACGGGTTGGCGGCGGCGGCCACGCTGGCGCTCGGGGTGCTCGCGTTCCGCTTCTGTGGTTACCACTACGGCATCTACGTGGAGACCGGCGGCGCGGGGGGTGATTTCGAAGGCCTGCCCATTCCCAAGTTCCTCGCCTTCGCGGTGCTGCCCCTCGCCTTGACCACCATGGGGCTGCGCTTTCTCGCCGACGCCTACCGGAAGGCGCGCGGGCTCACGGCAGAAACGCCAACACCGGAGACCAAGCCGTGAGCGCGGCCCTGAAGCGGCTGGCCTTTCCCGCGCTGGTCCTCACGGTGGTGACGCTCCTCTGGCGGCTGCTCGTCTTCGGCCCCGCTTCAGGCGGCCTGACCGCGCTGGCCATCTTCGGGGCGTTGCTCGTGCTGGTGCTCCTGGGCGAGCCGCTCTTCGTCATCTTGGGCGGGGTGGCCACGCTGTGCTTTTTGCTGCTGGGCGAGGGGTACGACACCTTCGACAGCTATCAAGTCTTGGTGGTGAAGATTGCCAACCTCTCCACCAAGAACGTGCTCTTGGCGATTCCGTTCTTCGTGGTGAGCGGCGCCATCATGAGCGCAGGCAGCATCGCCGGCCGGCTCATTGCTTTCGCCCGCTCGCTGGTGAGCTGGCTGCCCGGCGGGCTGGCGGTGGCCACGGTGTTCGCCTGCGTGTTCTTTGCTGCCATCTCCGGCTCCTCCCCGGTGACGGTGATTGCCATCGGCAGCTTGATGCTGCCCGCGCTCACAGCGGCGAAGTACCGGGAAGAATTTTCCTTGGGGTTGCTCACCGCCGCGGGCTCCTTGGGCATCGTCATTCCGCCCTCCATCCCCATGCTGGTGTACGCGCTGGTGGCGTCGAACACCGCGCCGGTCGACGTAGGGGAGATGTTTTTGGCCGGGGTGGTGCCCGGGCTGCTCTTGGCCTCGTTCCTCGCCGCCTACGCCGTCTGGACCGGGGTGCGGGAGAAGCAACCCACCACCCCCTTCGACCCCAAGGAAGTCTTGCGCACCTTCCGCGAGGGCTTCTGGTCGCTGGGATTGCCGGGAGTCATCTTGGGCGGCATCTACTCGGGGCTGTTCACCCCCACCGAGGCGGCGGCGGTGTCGGTGGCCTATGCGCTGGTGGTAGAGCTGGGCATTCACCGGCAGCTCGAGCTGCGCCAGCTCTACGACGCGCTGTTGGAGTCGGGGGTGGCGATGGGCGCGCTGCTGATGATCATGGCGCTCTCCTTCGGCCTCAACGACTTCCTCGTCGAGCGGCGCGTGCCCGACGCGGCCGCGGAGTGGATCGCCAGCAAGAACATGACTCCGCTGCAGTTCGCCCTCGCGGTGAACGTGCTCTTGCTCCTGGTCGGCTGCCTGATGGACTCCATCTCGGCGCTGCTCATTCTGGCGCCGCTTCTGGTGCCCATCGCCCACGCGCTGGGGCTCGACTTGGTGCACTTGGGCATCATCTTCATCATCAACTTGGAAATTGGCTACCTCACCCCGCCGGTGGGGATGAACCTGTTCGTCGCCTCCTCGGTGTTCAAAAAGCCGCTCGGGGTGGTGATTCGCGGCGCGCTGCCGTACGTGGGCATTCTCGCGGTGGGCCTTTTGGTGATGACCTACGTTCCCACCTTCTCTTTGGGCCCGGTGAACTTCTTCCTGCGCGACGCTCCGGTGTACGCCGCCTTCCCCGACCCCAAGCCGCCCAAGACGAAAGGGGAGGAGGCAGCAGGGGAGAAGGCTTCGCCGGGCGCAGGCAAAGTGATGACCCTGCAAGAGATGATGGAGGCCGCCAAGGCCCGCGGGCACGCCGACGGCGGCGAAGCGCCTGTGCTTGTCAACGATCGCCCCGACGAGTAGACGGGCCGCCTCACTTCGAAGAGGGGAAGCCAAATGAAGATTGCCGGCTCGTTGTGCGTACTCGCCGCCGTCGCACTGCTCGGATGTGGAGGAAGCACCGCCGCTCCGCTGCTCGACAGCTATCAACCGGCGACAGTGGAAACCGAAGCGCAAGCGAAGACGTGGGCGAGCGTCAGCGCTCCGATGGTTTACGTGCAGGCCTCGATGCCGTTGGCTTCCATCGGATTGGCCACCCAGCTTCCGGCCGACGCGAGCTCGAGCTTCGACCCCGATTGCCCCAAGCGTACCCAGAGCGGCAACACCCTCACCGTCGAGGGCGGCTGCACGGACAAGAACGGCGTCAAGTGGTTTGGCAAGGCGGTGCAGAACAGCGAAGCCGCGGGCTCGACCACCGGCCGGTTCACCTACCAGGACTTCGGCATGGAGCGCTCGGAAACCTGCCAGGGCAACACGGTCACCAGCAAGGCGACCTTCAACGGAGTCCTGGACGTCTCGGGCACCCAGCAGGAAACCAGGTTCGACGTCGACACCAAGGCGGAGGGCACGGACCTCGACGAGAGCACCTGCGCGGTGAAGACCCTCTCCGCGGCGTGGGATTACCAGGGCACCATCCAGCGCGACGGCAATGCGACCACCTGGAACGGCTCTGGACGGATGGGCAGCTCGGAGCTGGGAGTGGTGAGCGCCGAGACCAAAGACGAAGTGCTCAACCCAAGCACCTGCGCCAACGAGGCCAGCTCGGGTACCACCACCATCAAGGCCGGCTCGAACATCGTGGTCATCACCTACGACGGAGCGACCAAGTGCGACGACAATTCCACGGCGAAGTGGAGCCTCAACGGGGCGGACAAAGGAGAGCTCACCGGCGTGGCTTGTTCGGCTGCCAGCGGCCCCGCCACGGTGGGCGCGAGCTTGATGGTGCTGGCCGCGCTGGCGCTGGTGCGCCGCCGTTTTCGCTAGGAATATGCCCAGCCCCTCGCATTCAGGCGAGGGTGGTGTAATCACCCGGTATGGAAAAGCGCGTCGCGTTGATTACCGGAGGAAGCCGCGGGGTGGGGCGGGCGGTGTCGCTGCGGCTGGCCAAGGCGGGGCTGGACATCGTCTCCACCTATCGCCGCGATGAAGGTGCGGCGAAGTCGTTGGTGCAGGAGGTCAGCGCGCTGGGGCGTCGCTGCACGGTGCGGGTGGCGGATCAGCTTCAGCCAGAGAGCCTCGCCCCCGTCGTGCAGTGGGTGAAGAGCGAGTACGGACGTCTCGACGTCTTGGTGGCCAACGCCGCCTCCACCGCTTTCGTGCCACTTCTGGACATGAAGCTCCACCAGATGGAAAAGACCTTCAACGTCACCGTGAAGTCCTTCGTCTACTTGGCGCAGCTGGCGGCGCCGCTGATGAGCAAGAAAGATGCGTCCATCGTCGCGGTGAGTGGCATGGACTCGCGCATGCCGCTGCCCTTCCACGGTTTCCTGGGGGCGATGAAAGGGGCGATGGAGGTGCTGGTGAAGTACCTGGCATGCGAGCTTGCCCCGGAGCGCATTCGGGTGAACGCGGTCAACCCCGGCTACATCGACACCGATTCCGCGCGTTTCTACATGGGCGAGGCTTTCTCCACCCTGGAGGAGAAGGTGAAGACCGTCCTCCCGGCTGGCCACGTGGCGAGCGCCGACGAAATTGCCGCCGTCATCGAGTGGCTGTGCTCTGAAGGCGCCGGCTACATCAATGGGCAGACCCTGGTGGTCGACGGCGGGTTGGAGATCAGCTACGGAATGCAGCTGGCCACGCTGCTCACGCCCGGGCCGGGGCTGAGGCTCAGTGGCCGAAAAGCGGTGTCAGAAGTCTGACTTGGCGGGGGCTTTGGGCCATCGCCGTCCAGAGTCTCTCCGGAGGTGACCATGGGTATGAAGACCGGGTTGGCGCTCGCACTTCTGGCGCTGTTGTGCGCGGGCTGCAATTGCGGTGGTGGGGATACCGGGGGTGGAGGGGGAGGAGGCGGTGCGGGCGGCGGCAGTGACCCGGCCGTGTCCGACGCCGACGGCGACACCATCTCCGATGCTCACGAGGGCCCGGAGGGGGTGGACACCGACCGGGACGGCACGCCCGACCGGCTCGACACCGACACCGATGGCGACGGCATTCCCGACGCCGTCGAGGCCGGTGACGCAGACCTGGCCACCGCCCCCGTCGACACCGATGCCGACGGGGCGCCGAACTTCCGGGACCTCGACTCGGACGACGACGGCGTCCCCGACAAGGTGGAAGACCCGAACGGCAATGGCGTCGTCGACCCGGGCGAGAGCTCTCCGCTCAACGGAGACACCGACGGCGACGGCGTTCCGGACATCGTCGAGCGGGTCGCCGGCACCAACCCCAGCGACGCCACCAGCCAGATTCCGCCGGGCGACTTCTACTTCGTCCTCCCCTTCGGCGACCCTCCCGTGGAGGCGGCGTTCGATTTCACCACCAGCCTGCGCAAGGCCGACGTCTTCTTCTCCGTCGACACCACGGGCAGCATGGAGCAGGAGATTGCCAACATTCAGTCGTCGCTCAGCTCCATCCTCGCCGGGGTGCGGACGGAGATTCCCAACGCGGCGTTCGGGGTGGGGCGCTTCGCCGATTTCCCGTACGACCCGTTCGGGCTCCCGGGCGACCGGCCGTACGGGCTGGTCCAGCGCATTACCCAGAACGACGCGCAAGTCTCCAGCGGCATCAACGCGCTGCTGCCCGCCACCGGCGGCAACGACAGGCCCGAATCCGGGTACGAGGCGCTCTACCAGTGGGCCGCCGGCCTGGGGCTGCCCGCGTTCGACCTTCCGCCCTACGACTGGCAGCCCGGCTTCCAGTCGACGGCTGGCCACGGGCAGCTGGGTGGGGCCGGGTTCCGTCCCGACGCGTTGCCCATCATCGTTCACGTCACCGATGCGCGCTCCCACGACTCGAGCGAATACCCAGGGAGCTTCGGCGCACACTCCAGCGCCGCGTCCCTCGCCGCCCTCAACAAGATGGGCGCCCGGGTCATCGGCATCAACAGCCTGGAGAACGCCGGCACCGCGTTCGATGCCCGCTCGCAGCTCGAAGACCTGGCCGCCGCGACGAACGCGATGATTCCCGCGTCGGGCACCCCGCCTTCGTGTCCCACCGGTGTCAACGCGTCGCCCAAACCCACCTATGGCACCACCGGCAAGTGTGCGCTGGTCTTCGACGTCAATACCGACGGGAGCGGCCTGGGCAGCCGGGTGCTCGACGCCATCAAGTCGCTCGCTTCGTTGGGCACCATCGACATCTCCTCGGTCGCCAAGGGAGACCCGGTGCGGCTGCCGAATCTCGACACTGCGCGCTTCATCAAGCTCATCACCCCGGTGCCCCCTCCGCCGGCCGGAGCCACCATCGCCGGAGACGTGTTCAGGAACGTCACCACCGGGAGCACGGTGAAGTTCAAGTTCCAAGCGCAGAACGACTTCATGCCGCCGGCGCCCACGGACCAGCTCTTCAAGGTGAACCTCGAGGTGGTCGGAGACGGCGTCACCACGCTCGACGTTCGCACCGTGTACGTCATCGTTCCGCGCGGCATCGGCGGCATCAACTAATCGAGGAAAACCATGCGACGAATCGTGAAGGTCACCGCCGTTGCCGCCGCCCTCGCCGGCCTCGTCGCCGCGGGGGTCGCCTTCGCCGACAGCGTGGCGCAGGTCTCCACTGCCAAGCGCATCAGCCGCCAGACGGTGGCACTCATCGACCCGCAGACGGGGCGACCCGCGGGCGACGGCGGCACCGACACCGTGACCAAGGTGGGCGACGTGCTCACCTTCGTCATCCAGTTCACGCCGGTGCCCAACGGCGCCTACCGCGGGCTGGGCGGCTACATCACCGACTACATTCCCGGCAACACCGAGGTCGTGGGGGCGCGCATCATCGACAGAAACGGCAACACCGTCTCGCCCCACCGCGGAGGCCTGGCCGCGGACGGTGTCGGCCCGCGCGGCCCGAGCAACTACGCCACGCTGCCCGGCGGTACGACTGGTACCAATGGTTCGATGTCGCAGCTCTACGCCGACACCGGCGTCTTCTTCTCCACCGACCCACGCACCTCGCGCCAGCCGGCCACCGGCTTTCTCACCTTCCAGAACGGGCTGGTGATGAGCCCCGAGCCGACCGGCGCCGGCGGGCTCAAGAACATCCTCGGGGTGGCCTCGCCCGTCCACGCGCACAACGCTTGGGACTTGGCGCAGGTGATGGCGCTGGGTGTCGGCGCTGCGGTCAACGGCGGCCAGGGCAATACCCCCGAGCACGTCGGCAACCTGGGCATCGGCTACGGCTCGGCGGTGGCTGGCCCAGACACCTGGTACCAGCTGGAGGCCAGCATCGACCCGCCGACGGCTGCCATCTCCACTGCCAACGCCAAGTTCCTCGGCAACGTCGGTCCGTGGAAGCGCATTCGCACCACCGGCGGTGAAATCGGTCGGCGCGGCGCAGGCAACACGCCCCCGCTGAGCACCCAGGTGATGCCTGACCCGGGCCTCCCCACGCGCGTCGGGGTGCCCGCAGTGGACGGAACCGGAGCGCTCCTCGGGTGGAACCTCAGCCCCGACAACCCCTTGCCCTCGGGCGCTGATGGTGGCGTGAGGACGAACGCGGTGCGTTTCGCCCTGGGCGAGCTGGTGGTCGGCGACGAGTATTACGCGGAGATTTCGCTGCGCGTGAAGGGGCTGCCGCTCGACCCCGCCTCCGGCATGGACGTCAACTGCGCTGAAGTCACCGGCGGCGATGCCTCGGCGCGTGACCAGAACGGCACTGGCGGAGGTAAGGACAACACCTGGCGCTACTTCTTGCCCGCGCCCTCCTGCGTGATGCTCAACCTCTTGTTCGAGAACACCGTCGACAAGGTACTGGCGCTGAGCGGCAGCACGCTCACCTACACCATCGAGGTCAAGAACCTCTCCACCGCGGCGCAGCAGAACGTGGTGGTGCGCGACTGCTACGACCCCGCCGACGAGGTTTTCGTCGCCGCAGGGACGACCGCCGGGTACACGCTGGACAACGCCGGGACGGGGTGCCCCAACCCGGCGGTCGAGGACGCCTTGGTGTGGAACGTGGGCACGATGGCGCCCGGAGCAACCAACACCTTCACCGTCACCTTCACCGCCAACAACACCGCCACCAACCGCGCCGTCTACACCTCGCAGGCTTTGCCCGCGCCCGGCTTCGTGGCGACCGCGTTCACCACCATCGCCTCGGTGGCGGTGATGCGGCTCGATTTGACTGCTGCGCCGAGCTACCTTGCGGTCGCACCCGGCACCGTTCACTACACGGCGAAGGTGAACAACGTCGGCACAGGGCCGGCCTCTTTCACCGGCTGCTCCGGCGTCGGCTGCTACGTGGAGGTCGAGCTGCCCGCGGGCTTCACGTACAAGGCGGGCACGACGATGGTCGACGGCGCTGCGGTGACGCAGAACCCGACGCAGATGGGCCGCCGCCTGCGCTTCTTGGGCGTGCCTCTCCTGCCAGCCAGCATCGCCGCCAGCGGCGTGTTGACCCTGGAGTTCGACGTCGATGTTCCCACGGGAACGGTGCCGGGCGTCTACCCATCGAACCTCAGCACCTGGACCCGCAGCGCACAGGACTTCGAAGACGCGCTCTTCGGGGTGGCGCCCGTGGCCGTGGGTAGGCCGCGCAGCGACCCTCCGGTGGTGAACGCCCCCATCACTCAAGGAGCCACCACCGTCTCCGGCACCACCACCGAAGCGGCCGGCTCGATGGTGCGTGTCTTCGTCAACGGCAACCCCGCCGGTTCGGGAGTCTCAGCCGCCGGCGGCACCTTCTCGGTCACGGTGCCCACCTTGATTGCGGGCCAGCGGGTCACGGCGACGGTGGAAGCCCCCGGAGAGTTCGAGAGCGCCCCCTCCGCGCCCGTGGTCGTCCAGGGCGTCGGTGGGGTGGCGGCTTGCTCGGACGGAAACGACAACGACGGCGATGGCAAGACCGACTTCCCCGCAGACCCCGGCTGCCTCTCGGCCAACGACATCGATGAAACCGACGTGCCCCAGTGCTCCGATGGGGCGGACAACGATGGAGACACCCAGGTCGACTACCCCAACGACCCGGGTTGCAGCTCCTTCGTGGACAACTCCGAGGTCGGGGCGGCGGCGTGCGCGGACGGGGCGGACAACGACGGTGACGGCAAGACCGACTTCCCTGGTGACCCTGGCTGTACTTCGGCCAGCGATACCAGCGAGGCCGACATCCCCGCCTGTGCCGACGGCACAGACAACGACGGCGATGGCAAGGTTGACTACCCCGATGACCCCGGCTGCGCGTTCGCGGTAGACGACGACGAGGCCGATGGCGTGACGACTCCACCCGATGGTGGGATTTCCAATGACGGTGGTACCGGTGGCGGCGGTGCGGGGGACGCGGGTGCTGGCCCAGGCGACGCGGGAGAGGGCGCGAGTGACGCAGGCGACGCGCCAGACGCCGGGAATGGGGCAGGAGACGCGGGGGAGGGCGGAGACATTGGGGTGGCGAAGAGCGGCTGCGGCTGCTCCACGAACGGAACGGCAGCCCCGTTGATCTTTTTCGCCGTGGCGTTGGGGTGGGCGCGGCGCCGCCGGACCAGCTGAGACGAGCTCGTCAGGGGAACCCCCCTGCGGCTTTGGCCAACCGCAGCATGGCCAGCTGGGCATTGAGCTGCTCGCCGATGGCGGAGAGCTCGGCCGCCAGAAGCGCGGTGTTGGCATCGGAGACCTGCAAGTAGGTCGCCGCGCCCGAGGTGTACGCGGCCTGGGCGAGCTGCGCCGACTCGCGTGCCAGCGCCAAAGCCTCGGCCGCCTTCTTCTCGTTCGCCTGCGCGCTCTTGAGGTCGAGCTCCGCGCGCCGCAGCTCGTCCTTGGCCTTGTTTTGGGCGGAGCGCCACAGCGCCTGCGCTTCCTCTTGTTTGGCCGCCGTCTCGCGCAGCTCGGACTCCCGCAGCCCTCCGTCCCACAGGAGCCACTGCAGCCCCACCCCCACCGCCCACGTGTCGTAGGTGCCGGTGAAGCCGCGCGCGTTGCTCACCCGGTAGGCGGCGGTGAGGCCCAAGCTGGGGGCGTACTTGAACCACACTCCACGACGGAGCCCGTCGGCCAGCTCCACGCCCACCCGTGCCGCCTCGACATCGGGCCGGTCGCCTTCCGTGGCTTCGAGCACTGGGCGCGGAGGCCGCTCCACCTCGAAATCGGCATCGCGGTCCAACAGCGTCGCCAGCGAGCTCTTCACTCCCGCATACGCATTGCGGGTCCGCTCGACATCTTGTTCGGAGCGGGCTCGGTCCACCTCCGCGCGCAAAAGCTCGATTTTCGGCGCCGCACCCAGCTCGTACCGCTGGCGGGCGTCCTTCTCGTGGGCCTGGTTCATTTCCAAGAGCTTCTCCTGGACGGCCAACGCCTCTTTGAGCCCCGCGGCGCCGTAGTAGGCCTGCACCACCGCGAAGAGAATCTCCCGCCGCGCCGCTTCGACGCTGAGGGCCGCCACTTGTTCTCCCAAGTGCGCATTGGAGAGCGCTGGCCACAGCGCCGGTACCACCAGTGCCTGCTGTAGCTGCAGCTGCGCCCCCAGCTGGTTCAGCGGCTGAATCTCCGCCTCTACGAAGCCTGAAGGGAAAAGGACGTGCGAGGTCTGTAGACCGGGCGGGTTCTCCGCCGAGACGGGCTGGCCGGGATCGAACACCGGCCCTTGCGGCTGTACCACGTCGCGAATGAAGTAGCCGGTGGGCAAGGCAATCTTCGCCTCCACCGAGTTGCGGGTGTACGTTCCGCCGACGGACAGCTGCGGCAGGTAGGCGGCCAACACCTTGCGAGAAGCCTCTCGCACTTGCGCGAGCCGGGCGTGGGCCGCCTTCAAGTCGAGGTTTCGCTCGCTGGCTCCTTGGAGCGCCGCCTCCAGGGTCAGCACCGGTTGCGCCCTCACCGGCAGCGCCAAGACAATGGTCAGAACGAGCCATGCGCGAGCCATGGTCAGGCCTCCTCGGCAGACGCCCGAACGGCCGGGGCGGGAACGAGGTGGGCGTCTGCGGCAGCCAGGGGCGCTTCGGCGAGGGGAGCTTGCTGCCGACTCTTGGAGGTGAACCGGTCGAGCCAGGTGTAGACCACCGGCACCACGAGCAGAGTGAGGAACGTCGAGGTGATGACGCCCCCAATCACTGCCACCGACATGGGGGCGCGAAACTCGCTGCCCTCGCTGGTGGAGATGGCCGTGGGCAGCATGCCCAGCACCATCGCCGCCGAGGTCATGAGAATCGGCCGCAAGCGGGTCGGTCCGGCGGTGAGCAGCGCTTGGGTCAACCCCAGCCCCCGCTGGCGCAGCTCGTGGGTGTAGTCGACCAGGAGGATGGCGTTCTTGGTCACCAGGCCCATGAGCAAGATGATTCCAATCATCGCCGGCATCCCGATGGGTTGGTTCACCAGGAAAAGGAGCAGGAAGGCGCCCACCATCGCCAGGGGCAGCGCGAGCATGATGGTCAAGGGGTGAATGAACGATTCGAACTGCGAGGCGAGCACGAAGTAGATGAAGAGAATCGCCACCAGGAGCGCCATTCCCATGTTGGCGAAGGTTTCTTGCATGCGCTGGGTGGCGCCTCCGTGGACGAACTCGATGCCTTGGGTTCCCTCGAGGGTGGCCAGCTTGGCCTCGATGTCCGCCACCGCATCGCCCAAGGAGCGGTCGGCGACGTTGGCGGTGAGAATGATTTGGCGCTGGCGATTCATGCGCTCGATGGTCGCCGGCCCGGTGGTGGGGGTGAGCGTGGCCACTTCCCCCAGCCGAACCAGCCTCGGGCCCATCGCCGCCATCGCCGCCAAAGGAGAGGAGCCGACAAGTGCGCCCAGACGGCGGCCGGTGGCGGGAACCGTCAGCTGGCTGAGCGCTTGTGCGTTGGGCAAGTCCTCGGGGTGGAGCTGAATGCGCACATCATGGTCGCGCTCGCCGTCGCGGAACTTGGCCACCACCTCGCCCTCCACGGCGAAGCGCACGGTTTGAGCCAAGACTCCCACCGAGACGCCCAGGTCGTTGGCCGCCGGGCGGTTGATGACGATGCTCGTCTCCTTCTTCCCGCCGCGGAAGCTCATGTCGGCGTCCTTGACGCCGCGCACGCTCTTCATCACCTCCAGCGCCTGGGTGGCCACCCGTTGTAGCTGGGCGTAGTCCTCCCCGCGTACGTTCAAGGTGATGGGCATCTCCACCGCCGGTCCGTCGATGAATTGGATGTCGGCGATGGTGACCAGAAGGCCCGGCTCGATTCCTTTGAGGCGCTGGCGCAAGTCCTCCTGAATCTGCATCTGCGTGGCCCGCCGTTCGTTCTTCTTGCTCGTGTACACCCGGATGGAGCTCTTGTTGGCCTCCTCGTTGGGCGCCAGGGCGGTGAAGAACCGGCGAACCTCGGGGTGCTGTCGCACGCGTTGCTCGACGGCCTGGGTCACCTCGGTGGTCTTGGCCAAAGAGGTGCCCGCGGGCAGCTCGAGAAGAATGCGGAACTCACCCCGGTCTTGGGGAGCGAAAAACTCCTTGCCCATGAGCGGGGTGAGCATGAGCGAGCCCAGAAACAGCGCCAGCGCCCCGAACACCACGGTCTTCTTGCGCTGCAGCGCCCACTCGAGCAGCCCGCGGTAGTAGCGGTCGAGCGCTTCGAACGCGCGCAAGATGCTCCCCAGCAAGAAGGTGTGCCGCAGCCGCTCCTGGTGCCCGTGGGCAATCGGCTTCATCACCCGCGCGGACATCATCGGATCGAGGGTGAAGGAGATGAACAGCGAGACGAGCACCGCGGCGGCCACGGTGAGGCCGAACTGCCTGAACATGCGGCCGACCAGCCCGCCCATGAAGGCCACGGGAACGAAGACGGCGACGATGGTGAAGGTGGTGGCCATCACCGCCAGGCCGATTTCGGAGGTGCCCTTGCGGGCGGCGGTGATGGGGTCTTCGCCCCGTTCCATGTGGCGAAAGATGTTCTCGCGCACCACCACCGCGTCGTCGATGAGCAGGCCGATGGCCAAGGAGATGGCGAGCAGGCTCATCATGTTGAAGGTGAAGCCCAGCCACCACATGACCAGGAAGGTGGTCACCACCGAGGTGGGTAGCGCCAACGCCGAGATGAGCGTCGAGCGCCAGTCGAGCATGAAGAGGAAGATGACCAGAATGGCCATCGCCCCTCCGAAGACGATGGCTTCGGTGACGTCGGCGACGTTCTGGCGAATGAACACCGACGCGTCGACGGCCTTGATGAGCTTCACATCCGGCGGCAGGCCCCCGGAGGCCTTCAAGCCGTCGATGACCCGGTACACCGCGTCGCAGATGGCCACGGTGTTGCTGCCACCTTGCTTCTGAATCTCCAGCGTCACCGCTTCCTGACCGTCGAGGAGGTTGCGGCTGCGCACCTCCTTGAAGCCGTCGACCACCTCGGCGACGTCGGAGAGGTGGACCTGGGCGCCCTCCTGGGTAGTGGCGATGACCAGCCCGCGCAGCTCGTTCAGCGAGCGGTAGCGCGCCGCGGTCTTCACGTTCAGCTCCTGGGCGCCCTCGACCACCCGGCCGCCGGGCAGGTCGAAGCCCTCCGAGGTAATCTGCGAAGACACCTGCGCCATCGACAGGCCCAGCTGCTCGAGCGCGCGGGCGCGGAAGTAGACGTGAATCTCCCGCTCCTGGCCTCCGCTCACTTTCACCGACGCCACCCCGTTCACCGCCTCGAAGCGAGGTTTCAGGGTGTCCTCCACCCAGCGGCGCGTCTCCCCCGGGGAGCGGTTCGAGGCCACCGCATAGGTGAGGACGGGGATGGCTGTGGGGTCGACCCGTTGTATGAGCGGGTCGTGCACGTCACGCGGGAGCTTCGCGCGAATGAGCGCAATCTTCTCCCGCACGTCCGAGGCGGCCGCCTTCACGTCGGCCTCGAGCTTGAACATGATGACCACCGTGGAGACCGAGTCGCGCGAGTAGCTGCGAACCTCCTCCACCCCGCTGGCCGACGCCACCGCTTCCTCGATGGGCTTGGTGACCAGCTGCTCCACCTCCTGCGGGCCGGCGCCCGGGTAGAGGGTGGTGACCGCGACGATGGGGAAGCTCACGTCGGGGAAGAGGTCGACACCGATGTTGCGCGTGGCCAACAGCCCCAGGGTCATCAGCCCCACGGTGACCATGGTGGTGAAGACCGGCCGCTTGATGGAGACGTCGGAGAGAAACATGTCAGCGACCCTCGGAGGGCTGGGCGGCTTTTTTCACCGAGATGCCCGGAGTGAGGTCACCCACGTGGCTGATGGCCACCTCGTCGCCCTCCGCCAAACCGGAAAGCACCTGGACGTGGCTCACATCTCGTGCGCCCAGGGTCAGCCTCACTTCTTCGACGGTGTCTCCTGTCACCCGAAACACCACGGGCCCCTTGGGTGTCTCCAGCACGGCTGGGCGAGGTGCGAGGAGCGCGTCTTTTTGATGACCGATGGTGATGACGGCGCGAGCGAACATGTGGGGCAAGAGCCGGCCCCCGGAGTTCTCCAGGGCAAGCTCGATGGCCGCGCGGCGAGTGGTGGCGTCGAGCGAGGGGGAGAGCACCGACAGCGTGCAGGGGAAACGCTCGGTGGGCAGCGCGTCGACGCTCACCACACAGTCCTGGCCCTTCTGCAGCCGCGCAAAGCCGGTGGGGTCGACCGAGCTGTCGAGCTTGAGCTGGGCGAGCTGCTGCACGGTGAAGAGCGGCGCCTGCGGTCCAACCATTGCTCCCACCTGGGCCGATTTCTTGGTCACCGTTCCGGAGATGGGCGACTCGACGCGGGCGTTCTCCACCTGCTGCTGCGCCAGCGCCGCCGCTGCCTCGGCCGCGGTCGCCTGGGCGCGTGCCAGCGCGAGCTGGGTTTTCGCCCCGTCCAGCTGCACCTGAGGCGCCGAACCCACTTTGACCAGCGCCTCGGTGCGGTCGAAGGTGACTTGGGCTCCTGCCAGCCCAGCCTTGGCCACCTCGAGCTGCGCCTGCGCGGCCTTGGCCTGGAGCGCAATCTCCCGGTGCTCGATGGTGGCAAGGGTCGCGCCCGCCTTGACCAGGTCGCCCACCTGTACATGGGTTTTGGCGATTCGACCTCCGACCTTGGAGAAGACGTCGACCTCGTGGGCCGCCCGAATGGTTCCGGTGAGCTCGAGCTGCTCGGTCATCGGGCCACGCGACACGCGCGCGGTCTGAATGAGGAGCGTCTCGGCCGGTCGCTGTTCGACATGCGCGGCCGCGCTGCGTGCGCTGGCGATGCGCCAACCGACGGCGGCCAACAGGGCCAAGGCGGCAAGACTCCAGACGATGCGGGCTTTCATGGTCGAAGGGTCCTTGGGGTCGAGGGGTTGGCGGCCAGACGTTCGAGCAGCTTGTGCATCACGCGTAGGAAGTCGGCGCGCTCGGGCGCTGCGAGCAAGGACATGAGACGTTCCAGCGCGGCGAGGAGGTGACGTTCCGTCACGCGCGCGACCTTCAGCCCCTGGGCGGTGAGCCTGACCCGAACCACTCGCCGGTCCTGGGTGTCGCGCTCGCGGGTCACGTGCTTTTTTCGCTCCAGCCGATCGACGACCCCGGTCATGGTTTTCTCGGTGATGCCCAGGCGCCGGGCGAGCTCGCTCATCGGCAACGGCCCGTCTGACCCGAGCCAGGCGAGGACGTGAACCTGGGCCGGGGTGAAGCCGGTCTTCTCGATGGCGCCGAGGAGCGGGTCACGCAAAGAACGCCGGCGGCCCATCGACTTGAGCAGCTCGTGAAGCTCGCGGGCGGCGGCACGCGGAGAGTCTTTGTGCGAGATAATCCGCATGACGGAATACATGCATATCCGTGGAGCCGGAACGGATCAAGCGCCCTCTCTCCCGCCCCCCTCTCCCCATGGGAGAGGGCTGGGGTGAGGGGCGTAAGCTCCGGGAACGTTCCTTCACCCTTCCCCTCTCCCATTGGGAGAGGGAAGGCGTGCGTCGCGGTCCGCCTCCTGCGCGGCGCGCTTGCCCGCGTCGACATCCACCTTCATGAGGAGCAGCCCGCCGGCGACGAAGAAGAGCACCACCGAGAGCACCGCCGAGCGGCTGGAGCCGGTCAGGTACACGGTGGCGGCGAACACCGCCGGCCCGAAGATGGCGGTCACCTTCTCGAACACCCCGAAGAAGGCGAAGAACTCGCTCGACTTGTGGCGCGGCACCATCGCGGCGAACAACGAACGTGAGAGGGCCTGGCTGCCGCCCTGCACCATCCCCACCAGCACGGCGAGGAGGAAGAAGTGGGTGGCGGTGCGCATGAAGTAGCCCACCGCGCTCACCCCTACGTAGACGAGCAGCGAAAGGAAGATGGCGCGCTTGGCGCCGATGCGCTTGGCCAGCGCTCCGAAGGCGAAGGCGAAGGGCACGCCGATGATTTGGGTGAGGAGGAGCGCGGCGATGAGAGTGCCCTGGTCGATGCCCACCTCGGTGCCGTAGATGGTCGCCATGCGGATGATGGTGGCGATGCCATCGTTGTAGAGGAGGAACGCCGCCAGCAGGAGAAAGGCGTGGCGGAAGCTCTTGAGGGAGGTGAACGTCTCCCCGAGGCGGGTGAAGGCCACCTTGAGCGCGTTCTGTCCCGGGCGCTCGTCGGGCTCGAGCCTGCGCGGTGGCTCGTGCACGCGAAAGAGCAAGGGGAGGGAGAACATCACCCACCACACGCCCACGGTGAGGAAGGCCAGCCGCGCGCCCGCGTCGGCTCCGGAGAGGCCGAACCACTGCGGCTTTTGGATGAATGCCAGGTTGAGCGCCAAGAGCAAGCCGCCGCCCAAGTAGCCCAGCGCGTAGCCGGCGCTGGAAACGGTGTCGAGCTCCTCGTCCTTGGCCAAATGCGGCAGGAGGGCGTCGTAGAAGACGAAGCTTCCTCCCAGCCCCACGTTGCCCACGATGAACAGCACCGCCCCCAAGAGCCAGTCGCCGCGGCTCACCAGGGCGAGGGCCGCCGCCGAGGCTGCTCCCATCCAGGCAAAGCCCAAGAGGAGCTTCTTCTTGACGCCCGCGTAGTCGGCCACGGCGCCCAGGAGTGGCGCGCTCACCGCCACCAACACCAAGGCGATGGTGCTGGCGGTGGCGAAGCGCGCGGTGGCCGTGCTCGAAGGCAAGTCGGCCGCTGCCACTTTGGCGAAGTAGATGGGAAAGACGGCGGAGATGACGGTGGTGACGAAGCCCGAGTTTGCCCAGTCGTAGAGCGCCCAGGCGCGAAGCTCCGGCCGCCCCAGTCCCCGGCGTGCCCAGAAACCAGTTGGCAGGTCGTCCACTTCTCTTTCTTGCCTCCATCGTCGCGTGCCGCCGAGCAGGCATGAATCTACCTTTATTTGGAGGTTGCCCATGCGGTCGTCAGCAGCGATGGCCGCGCTGCTCTTGGCGGCGGGCGCGGCGCGGGCCCAAGAGGGACCTGTTCGACTGCACGTCGAGCCAGGGTTCTCCTTTCAGCTCAATTCCCCCACGCGGAAAGTGGAGATAGGCGGCGGCGGGGCGCTCAAGCTGGAGCTTCCCGTATGGGGGACCAAGCGAGTCTCACCGCAGCTCGAGGTGTTCGGCCTCTTCTACGACCAGGCGCTGCTGCTCGACCAAGGCACCGCGCTGGGCGGAGGGGTCGGCGCGCGGGTGCGCCTCATCGACAGCGAATATTGGGTTCATTCCGGAGGGCGAGCCGGCGGGCAGGGCCACCTGTTCGGTAACCTCTGGTTCGACGCCCACCCCACTTGGTCGGCTGGGGGGCTGGGGTTTGGGTTCGATGCGGCGTTGGGCGCAGCGCTCAACGTGGCTCCGGGTTTTCAGGCAGGGCCGTTCGTGAAGTTCGCCCTCATCGACGGCGAGCCCAACATGCTCGGGGGCCTCACGTTCTCCTGGGTGAGTAAGGGCAAGCCTCCGCGTGCTGAGCGCTAAAGCGCCCGCTTTCAGCCCCGCTCCAGGATAAAAGCAGCTCGATGAAAACCTTCGAGGAAGTCGCCGCCTTCATCCGCCACAACGAGGTGGGGCGGCGGGCGGCCATTGATACCCCCTTCGGGCGCCGGCTCTTGTGCTACGCCGACCTCACCGCTACCGGGCGCTACTTGCACTTCGTCGAGGCATGGATTCGCCGAGTGCGCCCTTTCTACGCCAACAGCCACACCGCGGTGTCCTCCACCGGGCGCATCGTCACCGAGCTGCGCGAGGAGGCGAGGCGCGTGGTGCGGCGCGCGGTCAACGCCGGCCCCGACGATGTGGCGCTCTTCGTGGGCGCGGGCGCCACCGCGGCGGCGAACAAGCTGGTGGGCCTTCTGGGCTTCAAAATCTCCGAGCCGCTCGAGCGCGTCTACGGCCTCTCCCGGCACCTTCCTCCCTCCGAGCGGCCGGTGGTCTTCGTCGGGCCGTACGAGCATCACTCCAACGAGCTCCCCTGGCTGGAGTCGGTGGCCGAGGTGGTGGAAATCGCCCTCGACGCCGAGGGACGCATCGACCTCGCCGACTTGAAGCGGCAACTGGCCCGCTACGCCGAACGCCCGCTCAAGGTAGGCGCCTTCTCGGCGGCCTCCAACGTCACCGGGGTGCTCACCGACGTCCCCCAGGTGGCGCGGGTGCTGCACCAGGGCGGCGCGTATGCGGTGTTCGATTACGCGGCGGCCGGTCCGTACGTGCCCATCGACATGCACCCGGCCGACCCCGACGCGCGCCTCGACGCCCTCTTCCTCTCCACCCACAAGTTCATCGGCGGCCCCCAGGGCTCGGGGGTGCTGGTCGCCGCCAAGGAGCTCTTCCGTTCGCGCGTCCCCGAGCGGCCGGGCGGCGGCACGGTCGACTACGTGGCGGCCTTCGAGAAAGTCTCGGTGGACTACGTCACCCGTCTGGAGGAGCGCGAAGAGGGCGGCACGCCGGCCATTGTGGGCGATTTGCGCGCGGGCATCGGCTTTCTGGTGAAGGAGATGATTGGCCCCACGCGAATCCTCGAGCACGAGCAAGCAATTGCCCGCAAGGCGCTGGCGCGGCTGTCGCGCCACCCACGCATTCGCCTCTTGGGTCCGCTCGAGGTGCCCCGGCTGGCGATTCTCTCCTTCAACATCGAAGGGCTGCACCACGACTTGGTGAGCGTGTTGCTCGACCACCTCTTCGGCATTCAAAACCGCGCCGGGTGCTCCTGCGCCGGCCCCTACGGGCACCGGTTGCTCGGCATTGACCGCGCCAAGAGCGAACGCTACCGCGCGCAAATCGCCAAAGGCATTTTGGGCATCAAGCCGGGCTGGGTGCGGCTGTCCTTGCCCTATTACGCCACCGAGGAAGACCTCGAGCTCATGCTCTCGGCGGTGGAATTCGTCGCTGACCACGGAGAGGCTTTCGTGCCCGCCTACCGCCTGGAGTGGATGACCGGAGTGTGGCGCCACATCGAGCGGCCGATGACCGACGTCAAGCCCATCGAGCTCACCGTGGAGGCGCTCGCCGAGGCGGCGCAGAGCTTCTCCGCCGGAGACCACGAGTCACCCATGGGCGAAGGCCAACTTCGCATCGAGCGGGCCCGCTACTTCGACGAAGCGCGCTCCGCAGCGGCCCAGTACCGCGCGCGCTGGAAGGCGGAATCGCCGCGGCTGAACCCGCCCTCTGGAAACCCGGAGGTCGACCAGCTCAGGTGGTTTCAGTTCGTTCACGCTGATCAGCCGCTGCTTCGATAGGGCTGCGAAAGACGGTTAGTATCGCTGCCCGGTCGCCTGGAAATGGCGCTCGCAGCGGGAGGGCTCGATGAAGGTCAAGTCTCCATACGGAAGCCGTGGGCAAATCGCCGCCCTCGTCCGCGGGCTGGAGGACGTGCAAGGGAACAAAGACGGCATCCCCAAGAACGAGCACCAGCCGGCGGGGTGGACGAGCAAGAAGGGTTGGGCGAATCGGCAGGCGATGCTCAATCGCCTCACGACCGCTTTCGAGCCGGGGCTCTCGACCGCCGACGAAGAAAAGCGGCTCGCGGATTTTGTGAAGGCCAAGGAAAAGGCCTGGGGCGCGAAGGTCACCACCCTGTCCAAGGACGCGGTGCCCCACTTCGAAGCCTTCCGTGCAGAGAAGGCAATCGCCCTGGCGCGCTTCGACAGAAAACCGCAAGAGGTCACCGAAGGCTTCGTCCAGGCCAAGGGTTCGGTGGACGGGCAGCCCATCGAAGCGCGGGACATCTTCTGGCAGCGGTGGAAGCCCATCGGGAAACCCTCGGGCCAGGTGTACGTGGTGTCCCCCGGGTTTCAAGAGACCGGGCGCAACTTCTACGAGCAGATTCAGCTGCTCAACCAGCAAGGCCACGACGTCATCGTGATGGACCACCAGTGGGCGGGGTACTCCCAAGGAAAGAAGGGCGGCATCGACCGCGGCTTCGGGGTGGCGCGCGACGTGGCGGCGGTGGCGGCGATGGCCGAGCAGGTGGCGGCGAAGGAATACGGCAGAAGGCCGCAGCAAATCGTGCTCTTTGGCAACAGCATGGGCGGCGGGCCGGGCGCCATCGGTGCCTGGGTGCTCAACGCGGCGGGGAAGATTCGTCTCGACGGTCCGCAGATGCCCAAGGATGTCTCGGTCATCGCCCAGGCCCCCTTCCTCGAAATGACCGGCAGCGTGCTCAACAAGTCGCTGGGAGCGGTGGGCAAGGTGCCGGGGGTGAAAGACCTCCCGCTGCCCTCGGCGGGGGTGCCGGTGCTGACCACCGACCAAGCGGCGGCGGCGAAGCTCGCTCACCACGTCGCGCTGGAGGACATCACCGCGCGACCGCAGGCGATGAACGCGTCGGCCGAAGACCTCGCCACCATTCAGAAGCTGCTCGACCAAGGCGTGCGGCCGGATGGTCGGCTGTATGTCATTCACGGTGATGCTGATCCCCTGGCGAACCCCAAGGCCGCGCAGGCGCTGGTGAAGAAGCTGGGAGGGCAGGCCAAGCTCGCGCTCATTCCGAGCAAGAACCACGTGCTCGAGGAGAGCCCCACCGAGCAGCGGCACCTGCTCGACGCCGCCAAGTGGCTCCACGGCCGGTAAACACGAAGTTGCAATCGACTTGAGCCTCTGTTCAGTCGACGGCTGGGGCCTCCCAAGGTCTCGCCCTGCCCGGCGCCAACGACACGCATCGATAACTGCTCAGCCCCTCGTCCACCTAGAATGAGCGTTTTGGGGTCGACCTGAATTTACTCATGAGTAATTTAAGATTAGCCTGAAATCACTCATGCGGCAGCTTCCGTACAAGAGGTACCTCGTCGATGCGATCTGGGGAGACCTGCGGGAAGGGAAGATGGCCTTCGTCGGAGGCCCGCGGCTGGTAGGGAAGACGACGCTGGCCCTGGGCTTCCTCAGGGAGGGGAACCATAGGCCGGCAGCTGAGGACCACCCAGCGTATCTCAATTGGGACGCTCAGCCGGCGAAGGCCGCCCTGCTGCGAGGCGAGCTCCCTCCGCGCCAGCCGCTCTTGGTTCTGGACGAGATCCACAAGTTCGCCCGCTGGCGAAACCTCGTGAAGGGCCTCCACGACACCCACAAGTCGAAGGTGCGCTTCATCGTGACCGGGTCGGCGAGGCTGGACTACTACCGTCGAGGCGGGGACTCCCTGCTGGGCAGGTACCACTACTTCCGGCTCCATCCTTTCTCACTGAGGGAAATGACGAGTGAGCCGAGCCGGGAGGACGTCGAGTCCCTGCTGCGCTTCGGCGGTTTTCCCGAGCCGTTGGCCCGCCAATCGGAAACCGCTTGGCGGCGGTGGCAGCGAGAGCGGCTGCAGAGGGTGCTCCGCGAAGACCTGCGGGACTTGGAGCGCGTTCGAGAGGTCAGCCTCATCGAGCTTCTGATGGATTCCTTGCCGGAGCGCGTGGGGTCGCCGCTTTCGGTGAGGAGCTTGAGCGATCACCTGCAGGTAGCTCACGAGAGCGTGGAGCGATGGCTTTCCATCCTCGAGAGGCTCTACCTGTGCTTTCGCATCCTTCCCTTCGGGGCCGCGAAAATCCGTGCGGTGAAGAAGGAGAAGAAGCTTTACTTCTGGGACTGGTCGGCAAATCCGAACCCCGGCGCGCGCTTCGAAAACCTGGTCGCCTCACAGCTGCTCAAGTACTGCCATTTCAGGGAGGACACACTCGGGCACTCAATGGAGCTTCGCTTCATTCGGGACACCGACAAGCGTGAAATCGACTTCGTCGTCCTCGAGGACAAACGTCCGGTCTTCGCCGTGGAGTGCAAGAACGGCGAAACCGCCCCCAGTCCCGCGGCGTACTACTTTCGCGAGCGAACGAAAATCCCGCGCTTCTACCAGGTGCACCTTGGCACCAAAGACTACGGCAACGAGGAAACGGCGGTGCGGGTGCTGCCCTTTGGTCAATTCTGCCAAGAGAGCCTGATGCCCTGAGTGGCCGGACCGGACGCTCTCCCTCGTCTCCAAGCGTTCCGACGACCGCGCCCCACGCGGCGAACGAGTTGCAATCGGCTTGAACCTCTGTTCAGTTGAGCGTTGATGCGCTCCCCGCAGATGCCGCTCGACTTCAGCGACCTCGTCGCCGACGCGCCGCCTTCCCTCGCCGCCTTCCACCCGCTGGTCGTCCGCTGGTTCCTCACCCGCCTGGGCGAGCCCTCGGAGCCTCAGGTGCGGGGCTGGCCGCTCATCCGCGAGGGTGAAGACGTGCTCATCGCCGCTCCCACCGGCTCGGGCAAGACGCTCTCGGCATTCCTCGCCTGTCTCGACGAGCTGTTCCGCCTGGCGCTGGAAGGCGCGCTCCCTGATGAAACGCGGGTGGTCTACGTCTCTCCGCTCAAGGCGCTGGGCAACGACGTGCAGAAGAACCTGCTCGCCCCGCTCGAGGAGCTCTACGCGCTCTCCCGCGAGGTGGGGCTCTCTCCCCAGCCGATTCGCGTCTTGGTGCGCACCGGTGACACCAAGGCTTCCGAACGCGCGGCGATGGTGAAAAAGCCCCCGCACATCCTCATCACCACCCCCGAGTCGCTCTACCTCTACCTCACCGCCCAGAAGAGCCGCGCCACCTTGAAGGCGGTGCGCACGGTGGTGGTGGATGAAATCCACGCCCTGGCCCGCGACAAGCGCGGCTCGCACTTCACCCTCTCGCTGGCACGCCTTTCCCACCTCACCCAGAAGCGCCCGCAGCTCATCGGTTTGTCGGCCACCGTACGGCCGCTGGATGAAATCTCCGCCTTCCTCACCGGCCAGCTGCCCGCTCAGAGCGGCTGCGCACGGGTGGAGGTGGGCCACCTGCGCCCCTGGGACATCCGCATCGAAACCCCGGAGGACGAGCTGTCGGCGGTCGCCACCCACGAGATGTGGGGGCAGATTTACGACCGCATCGAGGCGCTCGCCCAACAGCACCGCACCATCCTCATCTTCGCCAACACCCGCCGGCTCGCCGAACGGGTGGCGCACGACTTGGGCCTGCGGCTAGGCCACGAGAAGACCGCCGCTCACCACGGGAGCATGGCCCGCGAGCTGCGCCTGTCCGCCGAAGAGCGCCTCAAGAACGGCCAGCTCTCGGTGATGGTGGCCACCGCTTCCCTCGAGCTGGGTATCGACATCGGCGCGGTGGACTTGGTGGTGCAGCTGGGCTCGCCCCGGGCCATCGCAGTGGCGCTGCAGCGGGTGGGTCGCGCCGGCCACTACAAAGGAGGCATCTCCAAGGGCATTCTCTTCGCCCTCACCCGCGACGAGCTGGTGGAGTGCACCGCGCTTCTATGGGCGATTCGGCAGGGCGACCTCGACGCTGTGCGCATGCCGAAAAAGCCGCTCGACATCCTCGCTCAGCAGGTGGTGGCCGAGGTGTCCGCCCAGGAGTGGGACGAGGACGAGCTCTACCAACTCTTCCGGCGCGCCTGGCCGTACCAAGACCTCACCTTCGACGAGTACGAGAAGGTGCTGCACATGGTCAGCGAGGGCGTGGCCACCTCGCGCGGGCGCTCGCGGGTGCACCTGCACCGTGACCGGGTGAATGGTTGGCTTCGGCCGCGCAAGGCCGCGCGCATCACCGCCCTCACCAACGGCGGCGCCATCCCCGACACCTTCACCTACCCGGTCATCGCCGAGCCGGAGGAGAAGCAGGTCGGCACCTTGGACGAGGACTTCGCCGTCGAGAGCATGGCCGGCGACGTCTTCCTCTTGGGCTCGACCTCTTGGCGCATTCGCCGCATCGAGGGCAGCACGGTGCGGGTGGAGAATGCCAAGGGGGCGGCGCCCACCGTGCCCTTCTGGCGGGGAGAGGCGCCCTCGCGCACCGATGAGCTCTCGGCGCACGTGGGCAAGCTGCGCGAGGCGGTGCTCTCCCAAAAGGACGCGCCCGGCTGGCTGGAGAAGGAGCTGGGCCTGTCTCCTGCTTGCGCCGATCTCCTCGTGCGCTATCTGCGCGCGGCTGAGAGCGCGCTGGGGGCGGCGCCTTCCCAGGAGTGTGTGGTCGCCGAGCGCTTCTTCGACGAGGCGGGCGGCATGCAGCTCATCCTCCACGCGCCCTTCGGAGGCCGCGTCAACCGCGCCTGGGGCCTGGCGCTGCGCAAGCGCTTTTGCCGCACCTTCGACTTCGAGCTGCAGGCGGCGGCGAGCGACGACGGCATCCTCCTCTCCTTGGGCGAGCAACACTCCTTTCCTTTGGCGGACATCTTCGACTTCCTCTCCCCGAGCAACGTGGAGGAGGTGCTCACCCAGGCGCTGCTGCAAACGCCCCTTTTCCCCACCCGTTTTCGGTGGAACTCCACCCGGGCGCTGGCCCTCTCGCGCTTCTCCATGGGCAAACGGGTGCCGCCCCACTTGCAACGGGCCCGCGCGGAAGACTTGCTCGCCGCCGTCTTCCCCGCCCAGGTGGGCTGCCAGGACAACCACGGGGGAGAGAAAATCGAGCCGCCCGACCACCCGCTGGTGAACGAGACCCTCGACAACTGTCTGCGTGAGGCGATGGACGTCGACGGGCTGAAGGCGGTGCTGCAGGGGATGAAGGAGGGGCGCATTCGCACCGTGGCGGTCGACTTGCCCGAGCCCTCGGTGCTCGCCCACCAGATGCTCAACTCCGCTCCCTACACCTACCTCGACGAAGCGCCGCTGGAAGAGCGAAGGGCCCGCGCGGTCAGCGTCCGTCGCACCTTGCCCCCCGCCGACGCCGCCGCTTTCGGAGCCCTCGACGCCGAAGCGATTGCCCAGGTGGTATCCGACGCGCGGCCGCCTCTTCGCGATGCCGAAGAGCTGCACGATGCGCTCTTGCAGTTGTGCTTCGCCGACGTCGATGTGCTCGGCTCCCCGGTGCGCGAGCTTTTCGCTCAGCTCGCGACGTGCCAGCGCGCCGCCACCTTCACCCGTGAGGAGCGAACCTTCGCCGTGGCCGCCGAGCGGGTGGCGTACCTGCGCGCGCTCTTTCCCGAGGCAGAGCTCTCTCCGCCGCTTCAGTCGCTGCCGGGCGATGGACCAGTGACGCGGGAGGTGGCCGCGTTGGCGGTGGTGCGCGGGTGGATGGAGGTGGTCGGACCCCTCACCGCTGCCGAGCTGGCGCACCAAGTGGCCCTTCCGCACGCCGAGGTCGAGCAGGCGCTCTTCAAGCTCGAGTCGGAAGGACAAGTCCTCCGCGGCCATTTTCGCCCCGCTCCCCTCTCCCCGTGGGAGAGGGCAAGGGTGAGGGACCCCAAGATGGGCGAGCTTCCGCCCCTCACCCCCACCCTCTCCCAGAGGGAGAGGGAGACTGAGTGGTGCGACCGCCGGCTGCTCCAGCGCATTCACCGCCAGACGGTGGGGCGCTTGCGGGCGGAGATTCAGCCCCTCTCGCCACAGGACTTCATGCGCTTCCTCTTCCGCTGGCATCACCTCGAGCCGGATGAAGCGTTGCGGGGAACGAATGGGCTGCTCAAGGCGGTGACGCTGCTCCAGGGCTACGAGGCGCCGGCGGCGGCGTGGGAGCAGTGGCTTTTGCCCGCGCGGATGAAGTACCTGCCCGAGCTGCTCGAGCGCGCCTGCTGGAGCGGGGAGGTCGCCTGGGGCCGGCTCACCTTGAAAGAAAGCCGGTCGACCCCACCTGGCCCCCGTCGCGGCGCGGTGGCCGAGCCCCCCACCCTCTCCCAGAGGGAGAGGGTGGTCGTGCCCGTGCACCGCCCTCTACCAGGTCGCAGCGCTTCCATCACCTTCGTCCGCCGCGAGGAGATGGACTGGCTTTTGTCGGCGGCCAGGCCGCGCGCGCTCCTCGCCGACGGGGCGCGCCCCTTGCCAGAGGAGCTCTCTCATCCCGCGCGGGACGTTGCCGAAGCGCTAGAGCGGCGGGGAGCCTCGTTCTTCACCGAGCTGGTCGCCGCCAGTCGCCGTCTGCCCGCCGAGGTGGAGGACGCGCTGTGGGAGCTGCTCTCCTTCGGGCTCGTCACCGCCGATGCGGTGGAAAACCTGCGGGTGCTCCAGTCGCCCAAGGCGCGCAAGCGGCAAAAAGCGTTGCGGCGAGGCGGCCCGGGACGCTGGTCGCTCCTTTTGCCCACCGAGCTGCGTGAAGGCCGCGAGCTCGAGGAGCGGCTGGCCAAGCTCTTCCTCCACCGCTACGGCATCGTCTTTCGCGACCTGGTCTTACGCGAGCCCTTGTGCCCGAGCTGGCGTGAGCTCCTCTACGTCTACCGCCGGCTGGAGGCGCGGGGGGAAATCCGCGGGGGCCGCTTCCTCGCCGGCTTCGCGGGGGAGCAGTTCGCCCTCCCCGAAGCGGTGGAGCTGGCCCGAAGCGTGCGCCGCGCGCCCACGACGGGGCACGTCGTTCACCTCGCCGCGGTGGACCCGCTCAACTTGACCGGCGTCGTCACTCCCGGCCCGCGGGTGAGCGCACAGCTAGGCAACTTCGTCACCTACGTGGACGGCTTGCCGCAAACCGACGTCGGCGAAGCGGCCACCGCCCTGCGCTAGAGAGCTGACCCGGTTAGGTCGAGTGAGGCGAGGGCCCGAAGGTTGACGAGGGCGGCATGTCGTCGTTGGTCGAAGAGGTTCTTCCGGATGCCGCGGTAACGGGCTCGCTTCCCTGAGCGG
>JBMORE010000021.1:0-13324 GCA_049322255.1 Myxococcota bacterium
CGAGCTCGCGCGGGCGCACGGTGAGGACGGTGCGCTTGTGAAAGCCGGCGGCGTGGGTGAGGAGGAGGGGGAGGAGGATTTTGATTGGCAAGGATCGGGTCCCTCACCCCTGCCCTCTCCCACCGGGAGAGGGGAGTTATTCGAGGTCCGCGTGGAACTGGCCGAAGAGTCGGCGCAGGTCGGGAACCTTTGCTGGCTGATGCGGCTGGGTCTGTCCCAAAGGCAGCACCAAGCGCTTGGCTGCCAGCGCCTGCTTCTTCGCCCGCACCACATACACCGGGTTGGTGAAGGCGAAGGGCTTGATCTGTTGTTCCTGCACGGGCCGGTACTTGCCGTACTTGTTGGTGTACCCGAAGGTGGCGCCCAAGGAGCCGATGATCTCGTTGAGCTGAATCGAGGCGATCTCCAGCGGGGTGTACACCGGCCACATCGGCCGCTCTCCGCTCACCTCGACGACGAAGAAGGAGTCGTCGGGAATGCCGAAAAGCTCCTTGGTCTCCTCCAGGCGCACAAGCTCCTCCGAGGGCGCCACCGTGTACTCGGCGACCACCTGGGGAATCTTCTGTTGGTCCTTCCCTCCCCGCTTGAGCACGACTTTGCTCACGTCCACCCAAGGTGCCGCCTGCACTTTGATGCGCACAGTGACGTTGCCCTCGGGCGCCACCACCTCGCTGCCCACCGGCTGCTCGTTGACGAACAGCTCGACGAACGGCCCGTTGGTCACCACCACTTTTTGGGTGCGAATGCCGTCCATCACCGCTTCCTCCGACAGCCCCATCATCGAGCCGTCGGCGGTGTCCCCGACCCAGACGTAGCTGCGCGGCAACCCCGCCTCGGCCTTGGCGCTGTGCGAGTCGCTGTTGCCCATCGCGGTGAGGCGCCGGCCCCGCGCGGTGAGGGTGTAATAATCCTCCAGCGCGCCCGCATACACCGGGTTGACTTTGGAGCCCTCGAAGGTCTGCTCGAGAATCTCTCCCACCGCCTGAATGCACTCCGCCGGCCCGCCCGGGGTGCAGAACGGCAAGGTGGGCTCGGGCCCGCTGCCGGGATTTTGCGGCACACGGTAGTGGAACAGCTGCTCGGCGTGCTTGCCGTTGAAGACCTCGAGGGCGTCGAAGTCGAGCGAGAAGCTCTCCGGGGTGTAGATGGTGCGATCGAGGGTGAAGGCGCTGGTGGGAGGCAAAATCTCGGTGGTGTACGCGCTCATGTTGTACTGGCTGAAGTACCCGAGGATGGTGTCGCGCGGGTGGTTCACCTGCACGATGGTCTTCCCCTCGTACTTGCCCAGGCTGCGCAGCTGGGCGAACAGCTCTCCGGGCGGGCGGCGGAACCAGTTGAAGGAGCCGTGGGTCACCGCCCCTTTTTCCAAAACGAGGGGGAAGGCGTTGAAGTGGCCCATCTCCAGAGTGGTCAGCTCGAGGCCGACGGTGGTCTTCACCCAGTCTTGCAGTCCCAGCGCCTCCACCGTGGGAGCGAAGTCGGTGACGAAGTTGTGGTCGGTCGAAGAGAGGAAGTCGACCCCCTCTACCGCGTAGCTCGCCACCCGGTCGCTCGAGCTCATCTCCGAGTCGACCGAGTTGACCGAGTGCACGTGAAAGTCGGTGCTCACGTAGCCGGGCGTCTTCATCACCTGGCGCAGCGTCAAGGAGAGCTCGCGCAGCTCTCCGGCCTTCAGCTCGACGTCCGCCGAGGCGAGGTCGTACTCCGGCCCGCGCGAGGCCCACACCCGGTAGCTGCCGGGGCGAATCGCCTTCCCCGCCGTGCCGTGGGGAGCGAAGAACACCTTCTCGAGGTAGCGCCGTGTCTGGGGCTCGTCGGTGTCGGCGTCGAAGTCGGAGGGGCGCATGCGCTCTCCTACCCGCAGGTTGTAGAGGAAGCTGCGCGGCGGCTCGGCGCCTACGTGCCCGTAGACCGCCTCGATCGAAATCTTCGCCGGCAGCCGCCGCCCCCGCTCGTCCAGCACCGTCACCGAAAGGGTCGCCGCCCGCTCGACCAATAGGTCGATCCTCGCCAAAGCGTCGGCCGCCACCTCGACGTACTCCCCCGAGAGCTTCGGGGTGCGCACCGAGTCGACCGCATAGGCGCGGTAGCGGCCCGGAGGCACCGCGGCGGTGTAGCTGCCGTCTTTTTGCGAGCGCGCCGAAGAGACGTAGTGCCCCTGGTCGTCCTGGAGCACCACGGTCAGGCCGGCGACGGCGGAGCCGGTCAGCTCCTCGCGCACGCGGCCGGAAATCGTCCCGGTCGGCGTCGGGGTGCGGCCGTCGACCTCGCTTGCGTCGTTGATGCTGTAGACGACCTTCTGCGCCGAGGCGACGTCTCCGTTGCCTACGGCCAAGTAGCCAGCGAAGCTGTAGCTCTTCCCCGGCGCCAGCGCTTTGGGCGGCATGCCCCAGAAAGTGCCCAAGAAAGAGGAAAACGCCATGGGAATGAGGAGCGAGTCTGGCTTCGCGTCCGGGTAAAACTGCGGGTCGCGCTTTCTCGCCGTCTCCATATAGTTGTCGCCGCGGGGATTCGCCGCCGCCACCGCGTATGACACCCCCTCGCCTTCGGTGGCGACCATTGTCGTCACCTCGCCGGGCAACGCCTCCAAGCTCGAGGGCCCCTTGTAGACCTCTTCGAGGCGAAAGCGCATGTCGTAGCCGCCTTTGCCCGGCACGAACAGTCGCTGCCCCTCGCCGAGCAAGGTGACGAACCCCAACGGAACCGCCAGGGGGAAGCCCGCCTCCTTCGTCTTGTCTGCGTTGGTGAGAGTGACGACGATTTTGAGGTACTGCTTCCCCGGCTCGAGGATGTAGTCGACCGTGTAGTCGAGGGGGGTGGGCGGCAGGACCAGGTCGTTGATCGATCGCGTGAGGGAAAGAAAGTCGTTCCCCTGCCCGCTCACCCGGATGATCGCCGGCCCCGCTGAGCCGTCGGCCAGCACCTCGACCTTCTGAGGCTCGATCGCCTCGAGGAAGAAGGCCGGGAACATCTCGGTGAACCAGTCGTTGCCCGCCGTCCCGGTGGCCGAGCTCGCCTTGCTCCCCCGCACCAGATCGACGTCGATGAGCGAGCCGCCGAACACCCCGAAGCCGCGGGAGTGGCCGACGTCCTGAATGATGGCGTGGATGATGCCGTTGGAGAGCTTGAAGTCCCCCACCTCTCCCAGCGCGCGCTGGCCGCCGATGAGCTGGCTGCGGCTCTCGATGCGCACCGCCGACGCCCGCGGAGGCGCCGACGACGAGCACCCCGCCAACAAGAGCACCAAATACCGGACGCGAAAAATGCTCTTCATACGCTCTCCGCCCTACCAGCTCACCTGGAGCAGCCCGTCGATGCTGTTGTTGTTCACCTGCACCGGGCTCTCCTCCCCGCGCAAGGTGTACTGAGCGATGAGCCGCATGGGCAGCTTCTTGGCGCGGTAGCCGATCATCACCGCGAGCTCCGTCAGCCGGTCGCTGGGCTCGGCGCTGCTGGGCTCGTACTGGGCGTAGCGCACCCCGCCCTCCAGCCGGTGGTAGACGTAGCGCAGCGAGCCGACCAGCCCCAACCCCGACTCGGTGGGCAGCGCATTGTTGGTGTGGTCGATCTGCCGCCACACCACCATCGCGAAGGCCGACAGCCCGCCCACGTTGAGGGTTACGTCTCCGCCCGCTCCCAGGTGGTTGCTGGTGAGGCGGTTGGGCCGCACCCCTTCCGAGGCCTGGTTGTAGTAGCCGTTGGCGCCCACCGAGAACGTCTCTCCCCGCTCGTACGCCACCCGCGCCACCGGAGTGACGCTGTTGTTGTCGTTGTCGAGCACGTTGGGGCCGTTGCCGTTCACCAGCGCCAGCGTGTAGCGAAGGCCGCTTGGGCCGCCGAGACGCTCCGAGCCGACCTCCAGCCCCACTTGCCGATCCAGCGTCAGCCCAGCACGGGTGAAGCCCTCGGGAGGAGCGACGCCGTCGGTCACCACCGAGCGGGTCACGAAGGGCAAGGCGTTGTCCGGGAGCAAGGTCTCTGCATTGAAGGGCGCCTTGAACTGTCCTGCGCGCAGGCGGGCAAAGCGCGAGGGCGCCCACTGGATGTAGGCGTCTTTCAAGTCGACCACCCGGTTGCCGCGCAGGGGATCGACCTCGTTGCGCCGCGCCACCGAGCCATCCAACGAGGCGAAGACGATAAGCTGCTGGCTCAGCTCCAGCCCCGCGCCGATCCGCGCGTTGGCGAGCCGAAAGCCGTTGTTCGAGCCGATGAGCGCGTCGTCGGCGCTCGCCTCCGTCCAGAAGTAGCCGAGCTTGGCGTACCCCTCGAGCCAGACGTTCTTGCTCACCCACAAGGTCTGCTCATCGTGCGCAGGCGCGAGCGCCGCAGTGGAAACCTCCTCCACGGCAGCGCCCGGGGGCGCGGGGGCAGCGGGCGCGGCCTCGGTCTGGGCGTACACAACCTGCGCGACGAGCAACGCCGTCACCACGAGCAGTCTTTTCATCGGTGCGAATCTCCCAAGCGGTTCTACGGCGCGGGAGTTCTACCCCGTCGGCGTCACTTGCCCAAGCGTCGTCAACGCGCGACGACGAAGGGAATCTCCACCACCCCGAATTGCTCCTCCGTGTTGGCGTCGACGAGCTTGGCTTGGAAGGTGACTGCGTTCACCTCAGGGCTGGGCTGCTGGAAGTAGAGGAACCCCGAGACCCGGCCGCCCGCCTCCAGCACTCCTTCGGGGAGCGCGTGCTCGATCATGTCGCGCGAGGGGAGAGGCTCGACCCAATACCCGTAGTACCGGTCGTAATAGAAGGGGTCATAGAAAAACGACCCTGGCCACGGGGCGAAGAAGGGGTAGTAGTGGGCGTAGTACGGCGAGACGTAGAAGTGGCTGTAGGGGTACGGGTAGGCGATGCCGACGCTCAGGCCCACCTGCGCGGGGTACGAGGACGAGGCCTCCTGGAGTACCTTCAGCGGCGGAAGCGGGTTGTAGCGGAAGCCCAGCGAGGTCTCCAACGCGAACAACGAGTAGCGGATGGTGATGGGCCGGTTGCTTTCATTCTGGATGCTCACCCGCACCGGAGTGAGGTAGGCCTCGAGATCGGAAGGCCGGCCGCGCCACGCCGCGCCCTCGACCATCACCTTCACCCCTTCCACTTCGGTGCGGGCCACCCCTTCGTAGCCCACCACCGCCTGCGCCGGCGTCGCGGGGAGCAGCTCCATCTCGTGGACGCAGCCGACAAGAAGCATCACCGCCACCGCCCAACGAAATCTCATGCCATGCGGTTATCCACGCGCGAGGGTGTGAGCAACCCGGCCGATCCCCTCTCCCTTCGGGAGAGGGTTAGGGTGAGGGGCGCCTACTTCCCCGTCTCCACAGCGAAACACCCAGAGCCTGAGCGACGGCGAAATACGTCACCCCGAACGCTCCCAGCACCAAGAACGCCGACAGCACCGGGTGCAGCCGAGGGGGCGGAAGAAAGGACGAGCCCCACTGAGAAGCCACGGCGGCATCGACTCCGAAGACGTGAGTCAGCGACACCTTCACCCCCACGCCGATCGCCGCCGCCGACATCGCCGCAAGCCACAGCTTGACCAGCCTCCCCGAAGGAAGCTTCACCGCCCCGATTCTTCGGGCCAGGGCGCGGCGCAGCAGCCCGTACTCGACCCAGCCCGCCACCCCACTCGCCACCGTGATGCCGGCCGCTCCCAGCTCCACCGGCACCCCGAGCTGCGCAGGGAGAAACCGCACCGCGTAAAAGACCAACCCCGCTCCCAAGCCCACCCGGGCAAGAGCGAAGTACAGCGGGGTGCGCGTATCTCTAAGCGCGTAGAACGCCGAGGCATAGAGCCGCCCTTGGGTGGCCGCGAGCAGCCCCACCGCCGAGCCCATCAAGATGAACCACACGTAGCGGGTATCAGCGGCGGTGAAACGGCCAGTCTGCAGGAGCGCCGCGCCGACGACGTCGCCCAAAAAGAGAAACGCCGCCGCGCTGGGGACGACGAAGAAGGCGATGCGCCCAAGACCGGCGGAGAGGCGCTCGCGCAGCTTCTCCGACGCCTCGCTCTCACGGGCGAGCTCAGGCAGCTCCGCGGCGGACACCGCCATGCCGAACAGGCTCACCGGGACCAGGTAGATCGTCTGTGCGTAGGCGAGCGCGGAGATCGCCCGCTCGGTGATGAGCGAGGCAAACGCCAGATCGACATAGGCGCTCACCTGCACCACGCCCCGGCCGATCACCACGGGCACGAAGCTTTTCAGCACCTGGCGCACCGGAGCCAGCGCCGCCGAGAGCGACGGCCGGAAGCTCCCCAGGAGCCGGAAGACCTGCGGCAGCTGCACCGCGAACTGGAGGAAGCTGCCGGCGACCACGCCCCAGGCGGTGTACTCGGCGAGAGCGAAGAGCTCCGCACGCCCGCCGAACACCACCAGGACGGCGATGATCGCGACGTTCCACACCACCGGCGCGGCGTAGGAGAGGAAGAACTTCCGGTGGCTGTTCAAGATGCCCAGACACCAGGCAGAGAAGACGAGCAAGCCGGTGCCGGGGAAGAGGATGCGCACCAAGGTGATGGTGAGGATGCGCCCTTCCCCCTCGAGGCCCGGAGCGAGCACCGTCACCAGCCACGGGGCGATGGCGATGCCCAGCGCCACCAACGCCGACGTCATCAGCGCGAGCAGGCCGAACACTGCTCCTGCCACCCGGTCGGCGGTCTCGCGATCGCCCTTGCCCGTCAGCGCCGCGTAGACGGGGATGAAGGACGCCGAGAGCACGCCCTCGCCGAGCAGGTTCTGCAGGTAGTTGGGAATGCGCAGCGCCGCCGCGAAGGCCGCCGCGGCGATCGAGTTGCCGAAGTAGTGCGCAAAGACCCGCTGGCGCAAAAGGCCGACGATGCGGGAGAGGAAGATGCCGGCAGCGACCAAGATGGCACCGCGACCTCCTGTCACCGCTTGTGGCGTCGCGCCCGCGGGCTGTGGCACCACGACCTCGGGAGCCGCGGCGCCGGAGGGCTGATTCATCAAAGCCATGCTCGGTGGCGCACTCTACGGGGTGCAGACCGTCGGGCAATTCAAAACTGGGCCGGTCGAGGGTTGACGCTGAAGGCCCCTCATCCCAACCCTCTCCTAAGAGGAAGAGGGAGCGAGTGATGGCTGACTTCTTGGGACATGCCGAGAATCCGCTCCGCCCGGAGGAATGGGCGCGGCTCAACGAAACCGTCATTCAGGTGGCGCGCAGGTCGCTGGTGGGGCGGCGGCTGCTCGATCTCTACGGCCCTTTGGGCGCCGGGGTGCAGACGGTGCCGGACGACGAATACACCGGCGTGTCACCCGGAGCGGTGGACATCGTGGGCGAGCAGGACACGGCCAAGGTCTTCGCCGACGTCAGAAGGTTCAAGACCATTCCCATCCTCTACAAGGACTTCCTCCTCCACTGGCGCGACATCGAGGCGGCGCGCTCGCACAACATGCCGCTCGATGTCTCGGCGGCGGCGGGGGCGGCGGCACTGTGCGCGCAGCAGGAAGATGAGCTCATCTTCTACGGCGACACCAAGCTGGACCACGAGGGACTGATGAATGCGAGCGGCCGGCTGACCGTGGCCCTGGGCGACTGGTCGATGCCTGGTCGCGGGTACGACGCGGTCGTGGAAGCGACGCGCCAGCTCAACCAGCAGGGACACTACGGCCCGTATGCGGTGGTGCTCGCACCGCGGCTGTACTCGCTGCTCCACCGCATCTACGAGAAGACCGGCGTCCTGGAGATTGAAACCATTCGCAAGCTGGCCCTCGACGGGGTGTTCCAGTCGAACCGGCTGCGGGACGATTCGGGTGTGGTGGTCTCCACCGGGCGGGAGAACCTCGACATCGCCCTGGCCCAGGACATGGTGACCGCCTACCTGGGCGCGAACAAGATGAACCATCCCTTTCGGGTGTTCGAGGCGCTCATCCTGCGCATCAAGCACCCCGACGCCATCTGCACGATGGAAACTTCGCCAGCCTGATCCCGGGCGGTCGCGTGCTATGGCAGCTCAAAGGAGAACCTGACAGGCAAAGCCATCGTCAGGCGTCCTTCTTGCACCCACCTTTACGAGCGCCGTGATGACGACACCGTTCGAGAATTCGCCGGGCGCGGGCGCAGGGTCAGCGCCGAACGGGCACCGCCGGTGGCACGCGCTTCATGCCGCTGAGGCCATCGCCGCAATGGAGTCGGACGCGACGTCGGGCCTTTCGCCCGAGGAGGCATGGCGCCGGTTGACGCGGTTCGGTCCCAACGCCCTGCGCGAGCCGAAGCGGCGCACCCTCCTCTCGGTCTTCCTCCACCAATTCAAGAGCCCACTCATCTATCTGCTGTTCGCTGCGGCGGGCATCGCCCTCGCGCTCGAACACGTCAAAGACGCAGCCGTCATCTTCGCCGTTCTGCTGCTCAACGCGGTCATCGGTGCGTTCCAGGAGGGGCGAGCCGAGCGGTCGCTCGAGGCCCTTCGTAAGCTCGCCACGCACAAGGCGCGCGTCGTACGTGGCGGGCATGAGCTGATCATCGATGCACGCGAGGCAGTTCCCGGAGATGTCGTGTTGCTCGAGGCGGGTGATGCGGTCGCTGCCGATGCCCGCCTGCTCGATGGCGCCGCGCTTCAAATCGCCGAGGCTGCGCTCACCGGGGAGTCGGTTCCGGTCAGCAAGAGCCACCTTCCACTCGCCCCCGACACTCCCCTCGCAGATCGCCGGAACATGGTCTACGCGGGCACACACGTCACGGCGGGTCGCGCGCGGGTCGTCGTCGTGGCGACGGGACTGGCGACTGAGCTCGGACACATCGCAGCGCTGGCGGAAGAGGCGAAGGAACCCAAGACACCCCTCGAGCTCCGCATCGGCCAGTTCGGCCGGTACATCATCGTTGCTGCCCTGGGCCTGTTCATCCTCGTCAACCTGGTCGGCTTCCTTCAGGGCATTCCGTTCAGCGACATCCTGATGGTCGGCATCAGTCAGGTCGTCAGCATGATTCCCGAAGGGTTACCCGTGGCCATGACGATCGCGCTCGCGGTGGGAGTCCAGCGCATGGCGCGGCGAAAGGCGGTCGTCCGGCGCTTGGCTGCCGTCGAAACGCTCGGCTCGACGACGGTCATCTGCAGCGACAAAACGGGGACACTCACGAAGAACGAGATGACGGCGACGGCGATCTACCTGCCGGGGGGCCCGGACATCATGGTCACGGGCACCGGCTACGAGCCCATCGGCAAGCTCCTCGTGGATGGTCGCCAGACAGAGCCGGCAAACAACGAGCGCTTGCGCGAGCTCTTGGAAGCAGTCGTGCTCTGCAACGATGCGCAGCTTCAAGGGCCCGAGGACGCGGAACCGAGGTGGCGCCCGATCGGAGACCCCACCGAGGTCGCGCTTCTGACGCTGGCGATCAAAGGAGGTGTCGTCCCGCTGGAGCTTCGTGCTCGCTGTCCGCGGCGCGCCGAGCTCCCGTTCGATCCGGCGGTGAAAATGATGGCGACTCAGCATGACACGCCTACTGGGTCGCGCGTCATCATCAAGGGAGCCCCCGAGATGGTGCTCGAGCTGTCGCGAGGCTCAGACGACGCCAGACGTGCTCTGCACGAGGCGGCCGACCGCATGGCATCGCGGGCCCTTCGCGTTCTCGCCTTCGCCGTGGTCGACCGTGCCGAGATCGACGGTCGTGCTGGGTTCAACGCCTTTCGCGATCGGGTCGACCTGCTCGGGCTGGTGGGGCAGATCGACCCACCTCGGACAGAGGTGAAAGACGCCGTCGCGCGCTGCCGCGAAGCGGGGATCAAGCCGGTCATGGTCACCGGCGACCACAAGGCGACGGGACAGGCCATCGCACGGGAGCTGGGAATCGCAAGAGAGGGTGACGTGGCCGTCGACGGGCGCGAGCTCGAGCAGATGTCCGACGCCGACCTGGCCGCCCGCATCGATGAGATCTCCGTCTTCGCGCGCGTCCACCCCGCCCAGAAGCTTCGCATCGTGGACGCCTACCAACAGCGCCACGATGTCGTGGCCATGACTGGCGACGGCGTCAACGACGCTCCCGCTCTCGTCAAGGCCGACGTCGGCGTCGCGATGGGCGTGACGGGAACGGAGGTCGCGAAGGAAGCGGCCAAGATCGTGATCGGCGATGACAACTTCGCGACCATCGTCGCGGCTGTCGAGGAAGGGCGCGTCGTCTACCGCAACCTGAAAAAGCTGATCCTCTACCTCTTCACGACTTCGATCGCCGAGGTCGTCGTTCTTTTGACCGCGCTCCTGCTCGACTATCCGCCGCCACTCCTGGCGGTCCAGATTCTTTGGATCAACTTGGTCACCGACGGGATGCTCACCGTCACCCTGATCATGGAGCCGGCGGAGGGGGACGAGATGCGAGAGCGGCCCGTTCCTCGGGCGGAGCCCATCATCACCCGGCACCTGCTCTCTCGCGTCGCATTCATGGTGCCCGCCATGGCCGTGTCGACCCTGGGCTGGTTCATCTACCGCCAGGCCGCCGGGGTGCCCTTCCCTCAGGTCCAAACCGAGACATTTACCGTTCTGGTCGTCTGCCAGTGGTTCAACGTCTTGAGCTGCCGCTCCGAGCGCCGAACGGCCTTGAGCCCGACCCTCCTTCAGAATCCATGGCTGATCGGAGGGCTGCTGGGAGGGAACCTTCTTCAGGGAGCGGTCATCTTCTTTCGGCCGCTCGGCAGCGTCTTCCACACCGTGCCCTTCAGCCTGGGTGAAGTCTTCGCCATCGGGGGCGTGGCCAGTCTCGTGCTGTGGGTCGAGGAGCTTCGAAAGCTCGTCGTACGCCGACGGGCGCGAAGGCGCGAGTGGGAGTAATGTTCGTTCGCAACGGCTCGAGAGGAGCGATGAGTGCGATTTCTTCGTTGGTTGCTCCCGGCGATCGTCGCAGGGGGGCTGGTGGTCTGGGCGTCTTCCTGTGGTACCCGCGCGCCGCGCTGCCTGGCGTCCAACTGCCCGGGGTGTTGCGATGCCGAGGGCCAGTGCCAGCCCGGAGATCAGCCCACGGCCTGCGGCGTCTTGGCGGCAGCTTGCAAGGTGTGTGAAAGCGGGGCCTGCCAAGAGGGCGTCTGTCTACCCTCGGATGGTAGCAACGATGGTGGCAACCCCAACGATGGGGGAGAAAGGGACGCAGGCGTACGAGATGGCGGTGGCGGCGTTGACGCCGGGTTCAGTGGCACCGTGTGGTACCGCGGCGACTTTCTCACCGTGGGCGTCGAGCGACTGGGCAGGACGGGGTTGGTCGCTCTTCCTTTGCCTGGACAGGTGTCGGCGTTTGCCGTCTCGCCCGATCGCAGCAAAATCGTGGTGGGTACCGACGCCGTCGAGGCGGGGCGCTTCGATCTGATGCTGGCCAACCCCGATGGTTCGAATCCACTTCGCATCGTCCAAGTTCCCAGTGGGAGCCGGGTGCGATCGATTCGCTTCTCTCCCTCCGGAGCTTGGCTGGCTTTCGAGGCAGACCTCGACGCCGCTGGGGTGTACGACATCTGGGTGGTACCGTTTTTGGGAGGGACGCCCGCAAGAGCGACCCCCTTGCGTCCCACCGGTCAACAATCGAACGGCGAGCTTGGGCCGCTCGCTTACTGCTGGTCGCGCGACTCCCGCTACCTGGCAGTGGTGGGCGACTATGAGGTGAACGCCGCCGTGCAGCTGTACATCGCAGACCTCAGCAACGCCACGGCGCCCTCCGTTGTCGTCGCGGTGAGCCAGGCGGCCGTGGGAACACCCACCGGCACCGCGAACATCGGCGTGGAGCCGATGCTCGAGTGGACAGTCGCTGGAAAGCTGTTGTTCAAGGCCAAGTTGACGACGGACTCAGGGAAATTCCGCCTTCACCAGGTGGATGCCAACGGACAAAACCTGCGTGTCCTCGCCAACTCCCCCAGCGGAAACGCTCAGCTGGGAGCGTTCGGTCTGTCTCCCAACGGGGCCTCCTTGGCCTTCAGCGCCGACACCCTCATCGCCAACGCGTATGAGGTGTATCGACTGCCGGTCGACGGCGCGCTCGCGCCCGCGTTGCTCACCAGCGGTACCTCGAGCGTGGGCGGGCCCAACGTCTCCGCACCCCTGCTGTGGAGCCCGGACGGCACCCGCATTGCCTTTACCGCCGACTACGTTTCGCCCGGGATGTTCGACTTGTACACCGTGCCCATCACGGGAGGCTCCGGCGCCAGCCGCGTGATCGCCACCCTCCCCCGCGATGGGGGACAGGACTTCAGAGCGCTGGCGTGGTCACCCAACTCGCAACAAATCGCAGCCATCGCTGACTGGCGCGTGGACCAGCGCTTCGAGGTCATTCGCACCGAGAACGCCACCAGCTCTGCCCAAACCCCGGTGGTGGTGCAAGGTGTGCCCAGTGGCGGCAACGTGCTCGACCTCGCCTGGACCCAAACTCCCTGACGGTCGGCGTGTCACCTGCACGCAGATCGAGCGGCGTGCGCGTCAGCTACCCGTAGGAAGAGGTGGGGCGGTCATCTCTCCCGTAGCAGGAGCGGCCACCGCGCCTTTTCCGAAAACGAGACCGAGGCCGAACTGAAAGAAGAGCCCGTTTCCGAAACCGCTGCTCCCGCTGGCGCTTTGCCCTCCCGCGCTGACTCCGGCCGTACTGAAAACGGGATAGAGGAGGTTGATTTCGGGAACCAGCGCGAACCCCTCGCTCACGCGGGCATAGTAACCGACCGATGTGCCCAGGTTGACCACGTTCAAGGTGGCGGAGGCGGAGCTGCCTGTTCCGCCCACGCTGCCGCCGGCTGACGAGAATATCAACCAGTCGAGAATTCGCGGGCCGACGAAGAACTCCGAGCCGCCGCCCGTCTTGAAACCAATCAACACGGGAACTTGAAGTCCAAACATGCCCACCGACGCGGACGAGGTCGCACCGCCACTGGAGCCACCGCTCGCCAAGGCGAAGCCTCCAACGGTCGGAGCGATCGAGATGGTCGGCCCATCACTCGTCGGATCCGAGAACTGGTACTTCGACAACAGCTCGATCGCCGTGGCACCAATGCGCCCGCCGAGCTCCAAACGCTCCGAGATGCCGTAGCGCAAGGAAAGGTTCCCCATGGGAATGAACGCGAAGCCGCTGGTGTTGGCGGCCCCAACCAACGCCGGTTCGATGCCCACCTGAAGGTTGCCTTTCCCGATGGCGCTCGGAGAGGTGTAGAGCCCAGGGGTGACGCACCCCGCAGCGACGACGAGAAGGAAAGCAACCAGCAGAGAGGAACTTTTCATAGGGGCCGGCACCCTAGGGATTGCTTAGGTTGCCTGTCAAACATTCTTTCTCCCCCTGAAGTCGAAGTAGTCTTCGGCGCCTCATGACCAAGGTCCTGGTCGTCGACGACGAGACCAATCTCCGAAAGGTGCTGGCGA
>JBMORE010000021.1:13424-33878 GCA_049322255.1 Myxococcota bacterium
CCCTAGGGATTGCTTAGGTTGCCTGTCAAACATTCTTTCTCCCCCTGAAGTCGAAGTAGTCTTCGGCGCCTCATGACCAAGGTCCTGGTCGTCGACGACGAGACCAATCTCCGAAAGGTGCTGGCGACGATGCTGCGCCGCACCGGCTACGAAGTCACCGCCGCCGCCGACGGCGAGCAGGGGCTGGCGGAGCTAGAAAAAAACGGCGCCGACATCGTGGTCACCGACCTGGTGATGCCCAAGGTGGGGGGCATGGAGCTGTTGCGCTCGGTCAATGCCTCCCACCCCGACGTCCCGGTCATCATCATCACCGCCCACGGCACGGTGGACTCGGCGGTGGAGGCGATCAAGCTGGGAGCCTTCGACTACATCACCAAGCCCTTCGACCAAGCCGAGATTCAGGCGGTCATCGCCAAGGCCGCCCGCACCCACGAGACGGCCCAGAAGTGGGTCAAGGCCGACGGTAAGGCTCGCGCGGCGATCATCGGCGGTTCGCCCCAGATGCAGGAAATCTACAAGGTCATCGACAAAGTGGCCGACACGCCCTCCACCGTGCTCATCACCGGGGAGAGCGGCGTGGGTAAGGAGCTGATCGCCACCGCGCTGCACGACGGCTCGGCACGCCGCGACAAGCCGCTCATCAAGATCAACTGCGCGGCGATTCCCAAGGACCTGATGGAGTCGGAGCTCTTCGGCTACGAGCGCGGCGCCTTCACGGGCGCGGTCACCTCCAAGCCGGGCCGCTTCGAGCTCGCCGACGGCGGCACCCTTTTCCTCGACGAGATCGCCGAGATTCCGGTGGAGATGCAGGTGAAGCTCCTGCGCGCGCTGCAAGAAAGCGAGTTCGAGCGCGTGGGCGGCATCAAGACCACCCGCGTCGACGTGCGCCTCATCGCCGCCACCAACCGCGACTTGGAAAAAGAAATCGAAGCGGGGCGCTTCCGCAAAGACCTCTACTACCGGCTGGCGGTGGTGCCCATCCTCCTGCCCGCGCTGCGGGAGCGCAAAGGCGACATTCCCATGCTCGCCTCGCACTTCCTCGACAAGTACAACCGCAAGCTGAACAAGAAGATTGAAGGCGTCGCCGACGAAGCGCTCGCCGTGCTGCAGGCCTACCCCTGGCCGGGCAACATCCGCGAGCTGGAGAACCTCATGGAGCGCGTCATTCTCTTCTCCGACGGGCCGCTCATCGGCGCCAAAGACCTGCCCGAGCCGGTGCGCCAGGGCGGCGTTGCCTCCGCGCCGGCCCCCCTCGCCGAAGCGCCCACCGCGCCCGGAGAGACCTCGCTCAAAGACATCGTGCGCATGAAGGCCGCCGCGCTGGAAAAAGACCTCATCGCCAAGAAGCTCGAAGAAACCGGCGGCAACGTCACCCGCGCGGCCAAGCTTTTGCAAATCAGCCGAAAGTCGCTGCAGACGAAGATGAAGGAGTTCGGCCTGCGGGACGAAGGACAAGAGGACTGACCGATGCCTGAGCTGCCTACGCTGGGAGAGCCACCGAAGAAGAGCCCGGTCGGCAAAGTCATCGCCATCGCCGCCGTCGCAGGTCTTTCCGCCGGCTTCATCTTCTGGCTCACCCGCAAAACACCGGAGCCGCCCGCGCCGCCGGCTCCTCCTCCTGTCGCTGTCTCCGAGGTGGCGCAGCCGGCGGTGCCCCCTCCTCCGGCTGATCCGCTGATCGCCGCCGGGCTAAAGCGCGCACAGGTTTCCCTCCACGGGCCGTTGGAGACCGCGCTGGTGGAGTCGGTGGGCCGCGACGTCGGCGAAGCGTTGACCCAGGTCGTCACCCGCGCCCTGGTCTGGTGGGTCCAAGTCCCCGCGGACCTGCGCAAGGGAGACGCAGTCGATGTGCTCTTCCAACCGCGTGCGGGTGAAGAGCCACTGGTGCATGCCGTACGGCTGACCAGCCAAAAGCACGACAAGACCTTCGAGGCATTTCGTTTTCAGCCTCCCGGTGCCGCCTTCGCCCGCTTCTTTACGCCCTCGGGAGAGGAGCTGGAAGAGCGGCTGGAAGACGCTCCCTTGGACGAGTACGAGCAAATCACCTCGCTGCTTCGCGATGGCCGCCGCCACAAGGGGGTCGACTTCAAAACGCCGGTGGGCACCCCGGTGAAGGCGACCTTCTTTGGCACCATCACCCGCAAGAATTGGAGCTTTCGCGCCAACGGCAACTGCCTGGAGCTCTCCGAGGCGGGCGGGCGACGTAAGGCGGTGTTCCTCCACCTCTCCGAGCTGCCCCGCTCCCTCCGGGTGGGTCAGCGGGTGGCCAAAGGCGACGTCATCGCCCAGTCGGGAAACTCAGGGCGCTCCTTCGCGCCCCACCTGCACTACCAGCTGGAGAACGCGAGCGGCAAAGTGATGGACCCGTTCCAGAGCCACAAGAGCTTCCGCCGGAGCGTCTTGGCGGCGCACAAACCCCTGCTCGAGGCCGAGATCCGCCGCCTACAAGGGCTTCTTGCCCCAGCGCTGTCTGGGCCGTGAGGTGGCCTTTCTTGACCCCTCCGCCGCGGGAGACTAGCGTCGGGGCCCCATCAAACCCTGTCGTTGTCGGGGGTTACACCATCAAATGCACGGCTGTTCGATGAGACGTCTGGGCGCGCTGCTGCTTGTGGGCGCATTCGCCGGTCCTGCCAGCGCCGCGGAGCTCACCCGCATCGCCTCCTCCTTCGACGCCAAGGACCCCTTCGGGATGTTCCTCGACGTAGGCTACGAGCGCACCCAGCACCGCACCAAAATCGTCCGCGAGTTCCACCAGCAGGGCACCCTGGAGGACGTGACCGAGCTGCGCTACGTGGGCATCGACTCGCGGCTGAACCTCGACCTTCGGCTGGGGCTTTGGCAAGACCTCGAGTTCCGCTACGGGCTTCCCATCGTCTTTCAGCAGCACCGCCGCTGGCGCTTCGACTCGAACACCGGCCCGAACAACTCCACCATCTCCAACAACTGTCTGCAGGCCAACGGCGAACTGCTCGACCCCGGCTGCCCCACCACCGGTGCCGGGCAACGGCCGCTCTTCGAGGTGGGCGACACCACCGACAGCTACCGCGCCGGCTTAGGGGACATGACCTTCGGGCTGGCGTACGCCTTCTTCAACCAGCGACGCGACGACACCAAGCCGACCTGGATTCTCGGCATCGACTACACCGCGCCCACCACCGCCATGCTCGACCCGACGGTGACGACCGCGCGCGACTCGGCGGGGGCGCTGGGCGACCGCCACCACAAGTACAAGTTCTACACCTCGCTCTCCCGCCGCGTGGGCGTCGCCGACCCGTACTTCCAAATCCACTACACCCTCGCCTACCGCGGCCCGGGCTGGTACTCGAACTGCGACAACCCCGACCCGCGCACCATGGGTCGCCCCGAGAACTGCAACACCGAACAGTGGACACGCTCGGACACCGGCATCCGCCTGCCGCACGTGGGCGGCATCGTCTTCGGCTCGGAGTTCAACGCCTACGACCTGCCCTCGAAGCACCAGAAGTTCGCCATCGACCTGCGCGGGTACGTCACCTACGTGTCCGAGGGCCGCTACTACAACGAGATGAGCGACCTGTTCGCCAAGCTGCTCTACACCCAGGACCACCTCCAGCTGGGAGGCCAGTTCGGCATCGTGGCCCACGCTGCCGAGTACGTGCACCTGCGCGCGAGCGCCGCCTTGCTCTACAACACCGAGCACAACCTGACCGATGAGACGATCGGCAAGGACTTCGCCGGCCCAGGTGGCCAAGGTCCCAACGGCACGGTGGACATCACCCAGGTGCCCATCGAGCTGAACCCGAACTTCGACTGGCGCACCGACATGGTGTCGCGCCGCTTTCGGGCCACCGAGACCTCGATCTTCCGCCTCGACCTGAGTGCCTCGTTCAATTTCTAGGCTTTGAGCCCCAGCCGGTAGACCTCCTTCGCCACCCACCCGGCGCGGCGGGCGATGTCGGTGGAGAGCGTCTTGAGCTTCTCTCCCCGCGCAAGCCCTTGAGCGAGCGCGCGCCGCACCTCCTCCTCGCTCCAGCGCCCCGGGCCACGCCGGCCTTCGACGACGAGCACCACCTCGCCGAGGACCTCGACGTTCTCGAAGCGCTTGGCCAGCTCTCTCAAGGTTCCGCGGACGAGCTCCTCGTGGATTTTGGTGAGCTCGCGGGCCACGCACGCGCGGCGGTCGCCCCAGGCACCTTGCAGCTCGACCAACGTCTCGGTGAGCCGCCGGGGGGACTCGTAGAGCACCAGCGTCGCCGAAAGCGCCGCCACCTCTTCGAGCATCGACTGGCGCTCGGGCCCTTTGCGCGGCAGAAAGCCCAAGAAGTGAAAGCGTCCGCTGGGCAGCCCCGACGCCGAGAGCGCCGCCACCAGCGCGGTGGCCCCGGGAATGGGGACGACTTGAAGGCCCCGCTCCACCGCCTCGGCCACCAGCTTCTCTCCTGGGTCGCTGATTCCCGGGCTGCCCGCGTCGGTGACGAGGGCGCAATCTTCTCCCGCCTCCACTCGATCGAGAATCCGCCCCGCCCGCTCGCCCTCGGCGAACGCCGGCAGGCTCACCGTTTCCTTGGAAAGGCCCACATGCTGAAGCAGCACCCGGGAGCGGCGGGTGTCCTCGCAGGCGACGAAGGCGACCGCGCGCAAGGTGTCGGCCGCACGGGTGGTGAGGTCTCCCAGGTTACCGATGGGGGTGGCGACGAGGAAAAGACGGCCGGGCACGGCGAGGAACTTCTCACATCCCCGCGTCGAACGCGTCGGGGATGTGCTCGACCAGCGCGTCCTTGCCCTTGCCCACCACCGAGATGACGTCGAAGCGCACCATGCGGTTGCGAACGCGGTGCTGCTGAAGGAAGTGCAGCGCCGCCTTCACCACCCGCCGCTGCTTGGCGCCCGTCACCGTGTGCGATGGGTCACCCCACGCCGCCGTCGATCGCATGCGCACCTCGACGAAGCAGACGGTGTCGCCTTTCTCCGCCACCACGTCCACCTCTCCCCAACGGCAGAAGAAGTTGCGCTCTTTCACCTCGTAACCTGCGCGGGTGAGAAACGAGACCGCCGCGTCCTCCGCCTCCTTGCCGAGCTCCCGTCTGTCCACCTCGTCACCTCCCTGATGGAGCCAAGGCGTACCACCCCACCCCGACACCCTCACCGCTTGGGCGTACGAAAACATTGAGGTCTTTTTACATTCGCTGATCGGATCAGGAGCCTGGAGCCACACCATCGCGGCCTACGGATTGCGGTCTGATCGGGGTACTGGCACCGCGACCACGAACGCTGCCTCAAAGCCTCTTCGAACTGATCTCACGCCCCAGCCATGAACGTTGCGAAGACCAGATGGATGGCCGGAACAAGGCACCACGACCCGGCTTGTGGCTGGAACCAGAAAAACTGCGGGCCGCTCCCATCGAAATCAATCCACGAGGCGCGCCATGGCTGGTCGTCGCCGGGCCCTCCTGACTCAGCCTCGCTTGCCCAAACGTCGATGGAATTTTAGCCAACGAAGCGGACTCGTTTGAGCCCCGCCGGCATCGGAGGCAATGGGCGGCTCGCGCGTCTCGTCTCGCGTTGAAGCTTCCCTCCGCTGACCTCCCCGTGGAGCCAAGGCGTCGACGGGACGAATGTGCGCATTGAGGGGCGGAGCGCTGGCCATCTCTGGGCAACGTCTGTTTTCGCCCAGCAGCACCACGCTTCCTCAGGCGGACACCAAGGTGAGCTGCTGGCGCGAGGCGACCTCCACCACCTGGGCGCCCTCGGAGCGGAACAGCTCGCGCAGCGGCGGGTGGCAGGTGAAGGCGATGACTTGGTGGCGGCGGGAGAGCCGGGCCAAGACGCGCATCGCGTACCGCTGCCGGTCGGGGTCGAAGTTCACCAAGATGTCGTCGACGATGATCGGCAGCGGCACCTTCACCTCACCGAAGTCCTCGATCACCGCCAACCGAAAGGCCAGATAGAGCTGCTCGCGCGTGCCCCGCGACAGCTGGTCGGCGCCCCACTCCCGGCCCGAACCGTCGAGGATGCGCAAGTCCCGCTCCCCGTCAGCCGAGGCGAAGACGCGCGCGTAGCGGCCGCCGGTGAGCTCGTTGAAGATGCCCGAGGCGAGCCGAATCACCTTCGGCTGCTGCTCCTTCTCGAAGCGTGCGCGTGCCCGGGCGAGCAGGCCCAGCGCCAGCCGGTCGACGGCGTAGCGCGCACCCAGCTCCGATGCCTGGGCGCAAAGCCACTCCTCGCGCTCCCTGAGCACACACACTTCCTCCGAGGCCTCCCACTCGCTCACCTTCTGCCGCAGACGCGCACGCTCTTCGACGTGGGTGCGCTGCACGGCCTCGAGGCGTGCTCGCTCCGAAACCACCGCCGAGCGCTGGGCGGCCACCTGCTCCTCCCCACCCAGCGCGGCAATCCGCTCGCGCGCGAGCGCAACCGACAGCGAGGTCGCGCCTTCCACGGCTGAGCTGAGCTCCCGCGCAGCAGCCCTCGCCTCGCGAAAGCGGGCCGCCGCCTCGGCGCGAACCCGAAAAGCTTCGGGGTCGCCGCAGTCTCCCTGCGCCAAGAGGGCCTCCACAGCCCTGGTGTGCTCCACCAAGCTCCCTTCGCACGTGGCGAGCTGGGCAGCGATCGTCTCACGCGCGGTGGAAAGACGGCGTCGCTCCTCCTTGGCTTCCTCGCCCTTTTTGAGCAACGAGCCCAGCGCGTTGGCGGCCACCTCTGGCCCGCGCGCAGCGGCGTTCTCCACTCCGGCGCGGACGGCAGCCTCCACCACCGCGGTGGCGACGGCGGAGAGCGAGCTTTCCTCGGCGGCTAGCGCCCGCTCCTCGGCGGTCAAATCGAGCAGGCGCTGTTTGAGCGCGGCGGCGTCGTTCCACAGATCCATCGCGGCGGAGGCGCTCAAGCCTGATGGAAAGCCACGAGGGACGACCAACGCGTCGACCTCGCGCACCAGTTGGGAGAGCGAGGCCTCGGCGACGTCTCGGTCGGCCTTGGCGTCTCGCTCCAGGCGAACCGCGGTGGACAGCTGCGCCGAGTGGGCCTCCATCGTTTGGGCCAAGCTTTCGCGGCGGAGCACCTTTTCCAGCTCGTCGGCGACTGCCTCGGCACGGGCCGCATGTTCCTGTGCGCTCGCGTGGGCGGGCAGCTCAGCAATGGCGGCCAGCGCCGCCACCTCCTTCGACGCCATGGCCTCCTTGGTCTGTAGCTCGGTCAACTCAGAGCGCAGCCGCCCCAGCTCCGACTGGCGGAGCGCCGAACGTGCGCGGTGGGCAGCAAGCTGTTCCCGGTGGGCAGCGGCCGCCCGGCGTTGCACGAGGGCGGCCAGAAAGAGCAAGGCCGCCGAGGCCCCCGTGACGCCCCACGCAGGCATTCCTCCCCAGAGGGTCCACGCGGCAGCCGAGCCACCACAAAGAAAGAGCACGAAGAGCGCCAGCGCCCAGGCAGGAAAAATTTCCTTGGGCTCCGGATCGACCTGGGCTTCGAGAGCCTGGGCTTGGGCGCGCCGGTCGTGCATCAAGTCCCCAAGGCGTGCCTGCTCGTTCCGCGCAGGTCCCAAGCGCTCCAGGGCGGCTTGGGCACGGCGCAAAAGCGCCGCTGGGGTGGCCGGCAGCTTGGACACCTCGGTGGTGAGCCGGCGCACCTCCTCCTCCACCTGCTCACGGCTGGCCTTCGAGGCGCGAGCGGTTTCGTCGCGCAACGCCAACGCCCGCTCGGCCTCAGTGACGCGGTCTCGCAAGGCCGCCAACGAGCTTCGTGCGGCGGTCCCCAAGTCCAGCTCCGCCAGCGACGCCACCGGGGTCGAAAGCCCCAGGCTGACCGCGGCAGCATCGAGCTGGCGCCGACGCTCCTTCAGCGCAGCGGCACGGGGAGGGAGGGCACGGTACTCGCGCAGCCGTGAAGTGAAGGCCTCCCACGCCAAGCGCAGCTCCTCCTCGGGCAGCTCGCCCTTGGCCGCCTTGGCCAGAAGGGCAAGCTCGCGGTCGGCCATCGAGAGCTGCGCGGCCAGCTTGTCGCGCTCGGTGCGGGCGGCGCTCTGCCGGGCGGTGAGCTCCTCCAGTCGAGCCACCCCTGCTTCGGGGAAGCCAGAGAGGTCGGGCAGCGCGGCCAGCTCGGCCTCGACCCGGGCCAACGACTGAAGCTTGGGCAGCGCACCGCACAGGCGCGCCAACGCGTCCTCCTCACGCTGTGCCGACACCAAACGGGAATCGGCGTCGGAAAGCTCGCCGTCCAAAACCTCGAGCCGGGCGCGGGCAGCCTGGTACTCGGCGGGACGGTCGCCCACTTGGCGCAAACGCTCCTGCACTTCTTCCAGCTCGGTCAGCGTGACGTTGAGGGCCGTCTTCTTTCCCCGCGGAAGGAACAGCTCGCCACAGGTCTGGCGCAGCGTCGCCACCGCGGCGGGCAAGCGGTGGGCACCCTGCATGCCAGCAGCGAAGAGCGCCTCGGCGACACTCCCCTGCGCTGCCAGCCGCTCGAACGAGGCCAGCTCGTCGAGACCGAAGGCGAACACCTCGAAGAACAGCTCGCGGGAGATGTGGGCGAGCGCGTCGGGCAGACGTGACTCGGGCAGAGGTGCCCCGTCCGCACCACGCACCACCAGCTCGCCCTCCGCACGGCGGCGGCTGGCCACTCGGCGTACGGTGAGCGGCCCGAAGTGGGTGGAAAGCTCGAGGGAGCCGCCCAGCTCTCCGCTCTTCGGCTGAAAGCGCTGGGGGTGGTTTCGCCGCTCGAAGCCGAAGAGCATCGCGCGAATGAAGGCGAGCAGAGTGCTCTTGCCCGCCTCGTTGCTCCCGACGAGCACGTTGAGACCGGGGGCCAGCTCGACCTTGTAATTGAGGAAGTGGCCGAAGCCGTCGACCTGCAGGCGTTGAATCTTCACCCGCCTTCCTCCAAGAGCAGCTCGAGGGCGCGGTAGGCGGCGGCCTCGATCAACTCGGCGCCCCGATCGGCGGTGCGGGCCAACCCTGCACGGGCAAGGGCGGCGTCGAGGCGGCGCAGCTCCTCATCGGCAAAGAGCGCCTCGCACAGCGCAGGGGCGACACCTTGCGCGCAGGCTTCGGCCACCACGCCCGAAAGGCCTCCGGCGGCGACGACCTGGGCGAGGTCCACTTCGGGACGCGAGATGTCGCGCACCCCCTCCAGCAGCACCGGCACCTCCCGCCGTGAAAGCACCTCGCGCAGCGTCTCCTCCAGCCCGGCCAATGCTCCGCTCTTGGCGAGCTGGGCGTGCAGCGGCCCGCGCCCGGTCAGCGTCAGCCGCACCGCGTGGGCTTCGCAGCCGTCCTCGGGCACGCAGACGTCGGCGATCGCACCCTCCACCGCTGAGAGAAGCCCGTCGAGCGTGTCCAGCGCGGACAGCTCCAGCGCCACCTGGTGCCAGCGGACGACATCGAGCGGCACAAACCGAGCGTGGGTCTTGCGGCCCTCGACCTCCACCAGCATGCAGCCCCGGGGCCCCGTCTCCACGACGTGCCGGCCCTGAGGGTTTCCCGGGTAGACGGCGAGGCGGCCGCCTCCGAGCTCGTGCACCGCGCGGGTGTGCACATGCCCCAGGGCCCAGTAGTCGAGCCCACTCTCGGCGAGGTCGGCCAGGGCGCACGGCGCGTAGTTGGCATGGGCGCCCACGCCGCCGACGTTGGCGTGGAGCAAGCCCACGGTGAATTCGTCGCCCACGCGATGGAAGCGGGCGGCGAGGTTCTCGGTGACGCGCTCTTTTTCGTAGGAGATGCCTTGCACCCGGCACAGGAGCGTCTTACCGCGGCGCACCTCGCTCTCCTCCCAGGCGGCCCCGAAGACCTTCACCGAAGAAGGCAAGGACAGCCCCCCGGGGTCGGCCGAGAGCGGATCGTGGTTGCCGTGGACGATGAAGGTGGCGATGCCTGCCTGGTGCAAGCGGGAGAGCTCCTGGTGAAGCCAAAGCCGCGCGCGCACCGAGCGGTCCTTGACCTCGAAGAGATCGCCCGCGAGCAAGAGGAAATCGACCTTCTCCCGCAAGGCAAGGGAGACGACGCGCTCGAAGGCCTTGAGCGTCGCCGACGCCAGCGTGCTTGGGGCTCCAGGCAGGCGCAGCGGGCTGTCCAGGTGCAAATCGGCCGCGTGGAGGAACTTGAAGCGCATGGACGAACCGTACCCTACCGCCCAAAATTGCCGCGGCCCAGCGGGCGTGAGAAGTTGACCCAGGAGTGATTCGTGAAGCCTTTCAAGACTTGAACCGAGTGCGACAGATCGCAGTGATCGCCACACGCCACGGCTTCGCCGACCTCCTCGAGCGCTCGGGCGTGGGCCGCATGCTGGGGCGCAAGGAGAAGGTCGAGCCATCGGTCGAGGCGCGGCGCGAGTCGGTGGCCCGGCGGTTCCGGCTGTTTTTGAACGAGCTGGGGCCGACCTTCATCAAGCTGGGGCAGGTGCTCTCCACCCGCGCCGATCTGTTGCCCGCCGAGTTCATCGAGGAGCTGGAGAGCCTGCAGGACGACGTCCCCCCCTTTCCGCTCGAGCAGGTGCGGGAACAGATCCGCTCCGCCTTCGGCAAAGAGGTGGAGGAGCTGTTCAAGTCCTTCGAGCCCAAGCCCTTGGGCTCGGCGTCGATCGCCCAGGTGCACAAGGCCGAGCTACCCAGCGGAGAGAAGGTGGTGGTGAAGGTGCAGCGGCCGGGAATCGGCGACCGCATTCGCTCCGATCTCTCGGTGTTGCACTACCTGGCGCGCGCGCTGGAGGCGGTGGTGGAAGAAGTCGGCGTCTACACCCCGACTGGCATCATCGAGGAGTTCGACCGCGCCATCCACGAGGAGCTCGACTTCCTCCACGAGGCCGCCAACATCCGCGCGTTCTATAAGAACCACCTGGGGCGGCCGCACTTCCGCATCCCCAAGGTCTACGACGAGCTGACCAGCCGCGCGGTGCTGACGATGGAGTTCATCGAGGGCACTCCGGTGTCGCAGCTCGACCTGACCCAGCACGATCGGCAGAAAATCGCCCGCAACATCATCGAGGGCGCCTTCCGCCAGCTGTTCGAAGACGGGCTGTTCCACGGCGACCCCCACCCGGGGAACATGTTCGTCCTCGAGGGTGAGGTGCTGGCGCTCATCGACTTCGGGCTGGTGGGCCGGCTCACCAAGCAGATGCAAGACACGCTGGTGCAGCTGGTGCTGGCGATCGCCCTCAAGGACGCCGAGACGGTGGCCCGCATTCTCTACCGGGTGGGCGTGCCGGACAGCCGCGCCAACCTGGTCGGCTTTCGCAACGACATCGCGGGCTTGCTCGGGCAGTACGTGCCGACGACCCTGGGGGAGATCAGCGCCAAGAATCTCTTGCGCGACCTGCTCGACCTGGCGGTGAAGTACCGCATTCGCATTCCCCGCGAGTACGCCATTCTCTCGCGGGCGGCGATCGCCACCGAGGGAATGCTGCGCACGCTGGCGCCGGAGCTGAACATCGGCGAGGTCGCCCTTCCCTACGCCAAAGAGCTGCTCGCAGACCGCTACGACCCCGCGCAGCTGCAAGGCGGGCTGATGAAGACGCTTCTGAGGTTGCAGAGCGTGGCCAGCGAGCTGCCGATGCAGCTCACCCAAATCATGCTCGACCTCGAGTCGGGCAAGTTCTCGGTGTCGGTGCGCTCCGAGGAGCTCCGGCAGGTCAACCACAACCTGCGCACCCTGGCGGCGATCGGCTTTTTGGGGCTCATCACCTGCGGCTTCATCGTGGGGATGTTCATCGCCTTCGCCTCGCAGCCGTGGCTTTGGGGCGGCGTTCCGGTGCTGGGCCTCATCGGAGCGGTCAGCGCTGCCGGCCTCTTCGGGGCCGCGGTCACCTGGTACCTCTTCGCCGGTGCCAGGAAACTCTCCATCCGACGGCTGCTCAAGAGGGGACGGTGAACTGATGTCGCTCTTCGTTCTTCGAGAAGGCTACCGTGTGGTGACGACGCCCTCCGGCGGCAGCGTCGTGCACTCTCGTACGGGCGATGAGCTGCCTCTGACCCATGAGGAGGTACAGCTTTTGGCCCGGGCGACCGCCGGCGGGGTCGACGCCAGCGAGCCGCAGCTTCGACCGCTGGTGCGCAAGTTCGCCAACCTCGGCATTCTCAAAGAGTCCGCGCTGCCGTCGAGCGCGCCGGCCTCGTCCGTGGGGCCTGTGGCCCCTGCCTCCAAGCTTCCACAAGGCGAGGACGTCGTTCCCCTCTTCCGGCCCGATTTGAAGATTGCCCGCCGGGCGTCCTCTTCGTTGTTCGACGTCTCCAACCCCACCTCGGCCAAGACGTTCCCGCTCTACGACTTCGAGCTGTCCTTGGCGCGCATGCTCGACGGGCAGCGCACCTACGCCCAAGCCGTGGAATCAGGCCAGCACCTGGGCATCCCGGTCAGCCTCGACAGCCTGGGGCAATTCATTCGCCAGCTCGAGGCGTACGGCTTTCTTGCTCCCGCTGGCACGAAGGTCGCCGAGGCGGCCAAGGGCTCGACCTGGGCTCCGCGAAAGAAGTGGGACGACGGTCTTCGTGCCCTCTTTCAGAGTGGCCTGAAGATGCACCGCCAGGGCCGGTACACAGAAGCCGCCTCGTACTTCGAGGCGATGATCGAGCAAGACCCGCAAAACCCCGAGGCCCTGGAGATGCTCGAACAGGCGCGCCAGCGTCTGGCCGGGGGCGGCGCCGTACCGCTCCCTTCGGGTGCGGACTCGGCGCAGGTTGGGATCGATCAACTGGTGCCGGACTTTTCCCTGCCGGGGATGAACGCGTCTGACTCCGCCGCGCCCGCCAAGCCGGGAGCCCACCGGCGTTTTCGGGCGCGGCCGTTGGTCATCGCTCTCGGAGCGGTGGCCGTGGCCGCGGTCGCCGCCACCTGGTGGCTAGGTCGAGACGTACCACCTGGGCCTGCCGTCCCAGTCGCCGCACCCGTGCGGAAAAACGCGGGCGAATCCGCAAACGCCACCCGCCCCGATGTCTCGAGCGCGGCCGACCTCGCGGTGGCAGACGCGGGCGTCGTCGATGCGGGTAGCGTCGTTGTACAGACATCGCCTCCGTCGGCGGATGCGGGCGAGCCCGAGCCGTCGGCAAACGCCGTCGACGCCGCCCTCGCCACGGCAGACACCGACCAAGATGCACTGCTGGTGAAGGTGACCAAGCGCGGCCGGGTGAAGAAGGGAGAGGTGCGCGCGCCGGTGGATGGGGCGGTGAGCTGGAAAGCCACCCTCGAGCAGCGGGTTCAACGAGGTGAGATCGTCGGAAGCCTCACCACCAAAAGCTCCGCGGAGCGGGCATTGACGGCGCCCAAAGACGGCCTCTTCGTTCCCAAGGTCGATGCACAGGCGAAAGCGAAGAAGGGGCGCGTGCTCGCGGCCGTCGTCTACTACGAGGCCTTCATGCAGGCGTTGGTCCGTGGAGCACAGCCGCTGCCGAGCTGGTCTTGCGAGGTGCTCGACGAGGGGTTGGGACAAAAAGCGAGCTGCAAGGTGGTGTCGGTGTCACGGCGCGGCCAAAACTTCCTGGTGACCGCCACCGCGCAACCGCTGTGGATCGACAACGCGGCCAATCCGCAGCTACGGTTGAGTCCCCCGTGAGTTGAAAAGGGAGGTTTCCATGTTCAAGAACGTGTTGATCGCGCTCGTGGTGCTCGTCGGCGGGTTGTGCGCCTACATCGCCACCCGGCCCGCGGAGTTTCGCGTGGAGCGCTCGGCCACCATCGCTGCGCCCGCCTCGATCGTCTTCACCTACGTGAGCGACTTTCACCGGTGGGACGTGTGGTCTCCCTGGAACAAGCTCGACCCGGCGATGAAGAAGACCTTCGAGGGCGCGCCCGCGGGCAAAGGTGCCATCTATGCCTGGGCGGGCAACGACCAGGTCGGCGAGGGTCGCATGACGCTCGAGGAGGTCAAGCAAGACGAGCGGGTGGACATCAAGCTCGAGTTTCTCGAGCCCTGGGCCGCCACCCACCGCACCGAATTCACCCTGCGCCCCGTGGGTGACACGGTGACCCTCACCTGGGCGATGAGCGGCAAGAACGATTTCTTGGGCAAGGCGATGTCGTTGTTCATGAGCATGGACGCGATGATCGGCAAGGACTTCGAAGCCGGTCTGGCCGAGCTCAAGAAGGCGGCGGAGGCCGAAGCGAAGAAGGCCGCCGAGGCGAAGGCCGCCGCCGAAGCCGCGCCACACGAGGGCCTGCCCACGCCCGAAGTCGCCAACTGATTCGCGAACGGGCCCTTCGTCACCGCACCGCCGGGACTTTGGAGGTCGCCCGCCGTTTCAACAAGCCGTGCAGGCGTGCCTTGGCGCGGTCGGCGAGCAGATAGAACGCCGGCACCACCAGCAAAGAGAGCACGGTGGACAGAACCATGCCACCGAGCACGGCGATCGCCATCGGCCGCTTCACCTCGGCTCCCGGCCCCAGCGCCAATGCCGCCGGCACCGCGGCCATCATCGTCGCCACCGAGGTCATGAGAATCGGCCGCAGGCGTACCGGCCCGGCCTCGCGCATCGCCTCCAGGGCACCCTTGCCCTGCCCGCGCAGCTGCGTCGCATAGTCGACCAGGATGATCGAGTTCTTCTTCACGATGCCCATCAGGAGCAAAAGCCCAATCATCGAAAAGATGTTCAACGTCGTGCCGCTCCCCCACAGGGCGAACGCAGCGCCCGCCACAGACAGCGGCAAGATGGTGAGCACCGTCACCGGGTGCAGGAAGGAGTTGAACTGCGATGCCAGCACCATGTACGCGACGACGATTCCGAGAAAGAGCGCGAACAACAGGGAGCTCATCGACTCGCGAAAGGCCACGCTGGCGCCGCCCAACACCAGCCGGTACCCAGCGGGGAGCTCGCGGCCGAGCTTTTCGACGTAGGCCAGCACCTGGTCCTGCGCGTGGCCGGGCGCGACGTTGGCGAACATGGTGATGGCGCGCTCGCGGTCACGCCGGGTAATCGCCTGCAGCACGGGGCGCTCCTCGCGAGAAATCAGCGCCGCGAGCGGAACCAGCTCTCCCGAGGCAGAGCGCACGCGCAGCCGCTCGAGGTCCTCCGGCCGGGTGCGCTGGGAGGCGAGCAGCCGTAGACGCACGTCGATGCGCCGCCCGCCGGTGGAGTACTTCCCCACCCGCACCCCGCCGACCATGGCGTTGATCGTGCGGGCGACCTCGCTCACCGAGACCCCCACGTCGTTGCTCCGGTTGCGATCCGGGGTGATGCGCAGCTCGGGCATCCCCAGCTTGTAGTCGGTGTCCAGGTCGACCACCTGCCCGCTGGCGGCGAGCTTCTGCCGCACCTGTTCGGCCTGGGCGACCAAGGTCGCCCAATCACCTCCGCGCACCGAGAACTCGACAGGGAAACCGCGCTGCGCAGTGAACCCGGACTGCGACAGGTCCTGCACCACCGCGCGCAGGCCGGCGTAGGAGTTGAGCTCCTTGCGGACGACTCGAGCGAATTCGCTCTGGGCGACGGCACGCTGAGAAGGCGACACCAAGGTGAGGAACATCACCCCGGTGTTGACGCCGCTGCCGCCGAAGCCACCGACGACGGCGAAGGCACGCTGCACCTCGGGGCGGGCGTTGATGAACGCCTCGGCGCGGCGAAACAGCCGGTCCGTTTCCTGAAGATCGCTGCCCACCGCGGTCTGCATGCGAATCATCAGTCGGCTCTGGTCCTGCGAGGGCACGAATTCGCCGGGCAACCGTTGCAGCACCCACATCGCGCCACCCAGCACCAGCGCCGCCCCCGCCAGCACTGCCCACGGCCGGCGCAGACCACGGTCCAGCACCTTGGCGTACTTTTGCTCGATGAAGGTGAAGCCCTGGTCCACCCACCGCCCCACCCGGCTTCGCCCTTCGCGCGAGGAGGTGAGCAGCTGGGCGCAGCGCGCCGGCGCCAGCGTCACCGCCTCGAGGTAGCTGAACATCACCGCCAGGCAGAGGGTCACCCCAAACTGGAGGAAGAAGCGGCCGATCACTCCCTCCATGAAGACGACCGGGAGGAAGATGGCCACCACCGCCACCGTGGCAGCGAGCGCCGCGAAAGTAATCTCCCGGGTGCCGTCGCGCGCCGCCAAGACGCGGTCTTTGCCGCTCTCGGCGTGACGGAAGATGTTCTCCATCACCATGATCGCATCGTCGACCACGATGCCCACCGCCAGCGCCAACCCCAAGAGGGTGAAGGTGTTGAGGGTGAAGCCCAAGAAGTAAATCGCCGCCACCGTCCCCAAGAGGGACATCGGAATGGCGAGCACCACGTTCAAGGTGCTGGAGATCGAGCCCAAGAACATCCAGCACACCAGCGCGGTGAGCAGCACCGCGAAGAGAATCTCGAGCTGAATCTCGCGCACCGACTCCTCGATGAACCGGGTGGAGTCGAAGTTGACCCCCAGCTCCATGTCGGGGGGCAGGTCCTTACGCAGCTTGTCCAGCTCGGCGCGCACGCCTTTCGCCACCGCCACTGCGTTGGCTCCGCGCTGCTTTTTGATCCCCATGCCCTGGGCGGGTGAGCCGTTGACCCGGGCGAGGCGGCGCACGTCCTCGAAGCCGTCTTCCACCAGCGCCACCTGGTGCAGATAAACCAGAGCACCCTCTTTCTGGCGCACGACGACGTTGCGCAGCGTCTCGAGGTCGAGCGCCTCGCCCATCACCCGCACGTTGACCTCGCGCCCTTCGGTTTCCAGAAGGCCGGCCGGCAGCTCCACGTGCTGGTGCTGGAGCGCGGCCACGACGTCGCCCGCAGTCACCTGGTGCTCGTCGAGCCAATTGGCGTCGAGCCAGATGCGCACGTTGCGCTCGAGGTAGCCGCCCATCATCACCTCGCCCACCCCTGCCACCGTCTGGAGCTTCTCCTTCACCCGGTAGCGGGCGATGTCCGAGATGAGTGCTTGCGGGTACGGCCCCGAGACGCCCACCCACATGATCGGCTGGTCCTCGGGGTTGGTCTTGGAAACCACCGGCGGGTCGATGTCGATGGGCAGCCGCCGCTGCGCCTGGGCCACCTTGGTCTGTACGTCCTGCAGCGCGGCGTCCACGTTGCGCGCCAGGTCGAGCTCGATGGTGACGCTGCCCGCTCCTTGCCGCGAGGTGGAGGTGACCGACCGTATTCCCTCCACCTGAGTGACCGCCTCCTCGAGAATCTCGATGACGTCGTGCTCGATCACCTCGGGCGCGGCGCCCTCCCAGGCGACGTCGACGCTGATGGTGGGGAAGTCGACGTCGGGGAACTGGCTGATGCCGATACGGCTGGCTGCCACCAGGCCGAAGACGACGGCGGCGCCCATCAGCATCCACGCCAGCACCGGCCGGCGAATGCAAACCTCGGTGAGGTTCACCTCACGCCCCCCAGCGACGCGTCGCCACCCCCCGCATCAGGAAGCTCTCCCGCGCGGGTTACCCGCACCGGCGCCCCCTCGCGCAGCGCCTCGGTCCCCCGAACCGCCAAGAGCTCGCCCGCCTTCACCCCGTCCTTCACCTCCACCAGCCCCTCGGCGGTGCGCAGGCCCAAGGTGAGCACCCGCTCCTTGGCCACCTCGCCCTCGACCACGTAGGCAAGAAAGCCACGCTCGCTGGGGCGTACCGCGGTCTGGGGAATGACCGGAGCGGCGCCACCGCCTGGAACCGGCACCGTCACCTCGGCGAAGGCGCCCGGTCGCAGCTGGTCTTTGCGGTGGTCCTCCACCTCGGCGGTGACCGCTACCATCCGCGAGCCCTCCTCGGCGAGATCGGCCACGTGGGTGATACGCGCCTCCAGGTTCTCTCCCACCCCCCGCACCTGGAAATGTGCCGCCATCCCGGCTGAAAAGCGGGCTGCGTCAGGCTCGGGCACCCGAAAGCGAAGGAGCAGAGGCTCCCGCCGCACCAGGGTGGCGAGCACCGTGCCGGGCTGCACGTACTGGCCGGTCTGCACCGAGCGGGTCTGGAGCACCCCCACCACCGGAGCCCGCACGTAGGCGTCGCGTAGGTTGAGCTGCGCCTGCTCCCATGCCACCCGCGCCGCACTGTGCTCGGCGGCAGCGGTGAGCGCACGGGTGCGCCAGGTCTCGAGCTCCTCACCCCGAATGAGGCCAGGGTTGGCCTTCTCGACCGCCTCCCGCCGGGAAAGCCCCGCCTCGGCGTCGGCCTTGGCAGCGGCGGCCTTGGCCAGCGCAGCTTCGGCGGCCCGCACCGAAAGCCGATGGCGGTGGGGGTCGATCTCCACCAAGACGTCCCCCTCCTTGGCCGTCTGCCCTTCGGCGAACCGCACCTTTTCGACGACACCCGCCACGCGGGCGGTGACCTGCACCCGCTCGAAGGCCTCCACCGATCCGACCGCGCGTACCCCGTACTCCACCGGGCGCGCCGCCACCTCGATGACCTCGACCGGGAAAGCCAGCGCTCCCTTGGGCTTCCCCGGCGGCGCCGGCTGGTCGGCGCAGGCCGACAGCAAAAGCCCGAAAGCCGCGAGCATCGACGCTGTCCTCATCGCTCCACCTCTCGACCGAGCGGATCGACCCCGATCGCGGCCCGCAGGTTCAGGTACGCCAATGCCATGCCGTACCGTTCTCGCGCCAGGGCGACCTCGGCCTCGAAGAGCGCCACCGATGAATCGGCGACCTCCAGGGCGCTGGCCAAGCCCTGGCGGTAGAGCTCGGCCACCTCGTCGGCATTCTTGCGAGCGGCGATCGCTGCCACGGCTGCTTGGGCAAGAGCGCTCTGGGCGCTCTGCAGGGAGATGATCGCCTCGCGCACTTGAACTTCGACCTCCCGCACGGTGAGCCGCGCGGAGAGACGCGCGATGCGCGCGGCCGCGTCGCGCTCGTCGGCCTGGGCGAAGGCGAGGCCTTGGTCGAAGAGCACCCAGCTCGCATCGGCGCCCACCGTGCCCTCGCCGGTGCGGCCGATGAGACCCGGCTCGTTGGTGAGCCGGTATTGCCCGCGCAGCGAAACACTGGGGAGAAAACGCATCCACGGCTCGTTGGCGAAGGCCTCGGCCGACTCGGCGCGGGCCACGGCGGAAAAGATGTCGAGGCGAGAGGCGGTGGCCTTGGCCAACAGCGCGGCCTCGCTCTCCAGCTCGCGCGCGGCCGTCTCCAAAAGCGCGGTGGGGACGACGAGCGGCGCGCGCACCTCGGCGTCGAGGAGGAATGCCAGCTGCACCACGGCGGCGCGGGCCTCTCCTTGCGCGAGGGTGGCCTCGCGCTGGGCGGTGGCGAGCTCCAGCTCGGCGCGGGTGACGTCGTTGACGCTCACCAGCTTCGCGGCGAAACGCTGGCGCGCCTGCGCAAGGCTCGTCTGGGCCAGCTCCTGGCGGCGAACAGCGGCCTGGTAAACCTGCTCTGTCGACAACGTGCGCAAGAAAGCGTCGGCGGCCTCGAAACCCAAGAGCCGCTTGCTCTCGCCTTCCTCCAGGCGGGCGGCATCGCGGGCCAAGCGAGCGGTGCGGTAGAGCGGAAAGCCACGAGCGTCGAACAGCGTCCAGCGGGCGGTGGCGGTGGTGAAGAGAGCGTCGAGCGATTGAATGGTGACGTGGGTGCCTCCCACGTCGCGCACCACCTCGCCGGGTCGACGCGTGTAGCCGCCGGAGAGAACTAGCTCGGGGAAGAAGAAAGCCCGCGCCTGGGCCACCCGCGCCACTGCCGCCTCGGTCTGCAGCGAGGCGATCTGCGCCCGCTCGTTCCTCGAAAGTGCCAGCGCCACCGACTCTTCCAGGCTCAGCCCTGAGGAGGGCGCCGGCGAGACGGCCGCAGCGAGCACCGCGACAAGAAGCTGTTCCACCGGAAGGGCGAGCACGTTGAGGTCCAAAACCGAGGTGCGGATGGGTATAACGCCGCCATGCCCATACCCAAAGAAGGCGCCTCCGCCCCTGCTTTCTCCCTCAAAGACCAAACCGGCAGTACCCACAAGCTCTCCGACTTCAAAGGCAAGCACGTGGTGCTCTACTTCTACCCCAAGGATGACACCCCCGGCTGCACACGGGAGGCGTGCGACTTTCGCGACCAGCACTCGGCGCTGACCAAGGCCGGAGCGGTGGTGCTGGGCGTGTCCGCGGACAGCGAGGCGAGCCACCAGAAGTTTGCCACCAAATACGAGCTCCCCTTCCCGCTCCTGGTCGATGAAGGACACCAGGTGGCAGCGAAGTACGGCGCCTGGGGCGAAAAATCGCTCTACGGCCGCAAGTTCATGGGGATGATCCGCTCCACCTTCCTCATCGGCCCCGACGGGAAGGTGAAGAAGGTATGGCCGAAAGTGAAGGTCGAGGGGCACGTCGACGAAGTGAAGGCCGCGCTCACGGAGTGAGGGCCTGCCGTCACTGTGCAAGCCCACGTTTTCCGCCCCGGGGCGGATGAACGCCGCTCGGCTTCGAGGGACGCGGGGGCTCTGTGGCGAGCCTGTCGACTTGCGTTTCTCGTGTCCTTTTCGCTTGACAGGTTTTCGAAGGCACTCGCCGCGCCGCGCCCGACGCACGCAAGAAGGCTCCGTATTCGTACATTGTTTGGATTCTGCACGTGAACGCACGCGCGACGCTTCCCTCGCTCGTCTGCCCCGACTTCCCACGCCTGGCAG